>JABAQT010000081.1 GCA_019187195.1 Bryobacteraceae bacterium | reverse complement strand
CGGTGCCTGTAGGATTCTCGCCCGATGACTCGCCTCAAACCCGTCCTCCTGTCCGCCGCCTTTCTTCTCCTCTTCACCGCGGCCTGCTCGAAAAAGACCTCGCCGCTCTCCCCCCAGGACGCTCTCAAAACTATCCAGCTTGATCCGGCCTGGCGCGTCGATCTGTTCGCCAGCGAGCCCATGTTCGCCGACCCCGTCGCCATGGAAATCGATGAGGACGGCCGCATCTATGTCGTCCAGGACTCCGGTTACCCTCTCGACACCGAGGATGCCGCCGGAAAAATCTGGCTCCTCGAGGACACCAATGACGACGGCAAACCCGACAGATCCACCCTCTTCGCCGAAAAACTCGTCATGCCCACCGGAGTCATGCGCTGGAAGAAAGGCATCCTCGTCACCGATGCCCCCAATCTCTGGTACCTCGAGGACACCAACGGGGATGGAAAGGCCGACATCAAGCAGGCTGTCCTCACCGGCTTCGCCTTCACCAACCCCCAGCACACCGTCAACTCCCCCACCTACGGCCTCGATAACTGGATCTACCTCGCCCATGAGGGCTTCGCCACCGCCATCGTATTCGCCAGTAAGTTCGGCGACAAGGGCTCCGATATCCGCTTCGCCGGCCGTCCCGGCGCGCCCTCCGTCAGGAACGAACGCCGCAACATCCGCTTCCGCCCCGATACGAATCAACTCGAAACCACCTCCAGCACCTCCCAGTTCGGCCTCAGCTTCGATGACTACGGCCATCTCCTTGCCGTGAACAACTCCAACCACGCCCGCGAGGAAGTTCTCGCGGCCCGCTACCTTGCCCGTAACCCCGATCTTCTTGCCGGTTCCACCATGCAGGACGTCTCCGATCACGGAGCCGCCGCCGAAGTCTTCTCCATCGTCAGGAACCCGCGCTTCGAACTGCTCAGCGGCGCCGGTATCTTTACCTCCGCCTGCGGCATCACCTGGTTCCACGGCGGCACCTTTGTCGCTGAACCCGTCCACGGCCTCGTCCACCGCGACATCTGGACCCCCGCCGGAGCCACCTACACCGCCAAACGCGACCGCGAAAACGTCGAGTTCCTCGCCTCCACCGACAACTGGTTCCGCCCGGTCAACTTCTACATCGGTCCCGATGACACTCTCTATTTAATCGATTACTACCGCAAAGTCATCGAACATCCCGAATGGACCTCCCGGGAAGTCTATGAATCGAAAGACATCTATGACGGCAAGGATCTCGGCCGCATCTACCGCCTGACCCAGTCCGGTTCTGCACCCCACCCCTTCCCACACGTCGGCCGGGCCTCCGATGAAGAGCTCGTCCGCAACCTCGAGAAACCCAACATCTGGTGGCGCCGCACCTCCCAGCGCCTCCTTGTCGACCGCAAGAGCGAAAAAGCCGCCGGCCCCCTCAAGCAACTCGTCCTCCACGGATCCTCCCCCCTCGGCCGCCTGCACGCCCTTTGGACCCTCGACGGGTTGGGAAAGCTCGATGCCTCGTTAGTCGAAAAGGCTCTCGCCGACCCCGAAGCCGGTGTCCGCGAGAACGCCATCATCCTCGCTGAAATGCGTCTTCCGGACCCTAGCCTCGCTGCTGCTCTCCTGAAAATGGAGCAGGACGCCAACCCTCGCGTGCGGTTCCAGTTGCTCGCCACACTCGGCTCCGTCCACACGCCCGCCGCGGCCAAGGTCCGCCACCACCTGCTCGAACGCGACATGGAAGACCGCTGGGTGCAGTTGGCCGCCTTGAGCGCCTCCTCTGAGGAAGCCCTCCCCTCCCTCGAAGCGGCCATTCCCGTCATGAGCACGCGAACCGACGCCCGCGCCACTTACTTCCGCCAACTCGGAGCCATCCTCGGAGCCCGCGGAAAAGCCACGGAACTAGCCAGAGTTCTACAGACGGCCGCAACCGGCCACGCCTGGTGGCGCGCCTCCGTACTCGACGGCCTCGCCGCCGGTCTCCACTCCCGCCACGGAAAACTCCAGCCCCTACCCGCCCTTCTGAAACTTTACGAGGATAACTCGAGCGAAGTCCAAACCGCCGCTCTGCGCCTGCTCGCCATCTCCGGCCTCCCCGCCGCCAGCGATGCCCTCCTCAAACAATCCTCCAACCTCGCCTCCGACCCCAAGCAACCGGGCCCCCGCCGCGCCGCCGCCATTCGCCTCCTCGCCCTCTCCCGAACCGCCCAACCCGCCGCCTTCTACCGTAAGTTTGTCGAACCCAGCCAACCCGAAGAGGTTCAGGAAGCCGCCGTCCAGGCCCTTGGCAGGGAGAAAGGGACGGAGGACGCCAAATTCCTCCTCTCGCGCTGGCGCAACATGACTCCCGCCATCCGCTCCCTCGCCGGCGATGCCCTGATGTCCACCCCGGAACGCTTTCAACTGCTGCTGGACGCCATCGGCCAGGGCGAAGTTCAACCCTGGTCCCTGCCCTTGCGCCATCGCGTCCGCATGCAGATGAACTCCGACCCCGCCCTCCGCGAGCGCGCCCGCTCCCTTCTAGCCGCCAAGGCAGGAAACCGCGACGAAATCCTCAAACGCTACCAGGCCGTGCTCGACAAGCGCACGGGCGATCCCGCCCAGGGCCGTATAGCCTTCGAGAAAGTCTGCTCGAAATGCCACCGCCTCAACGGAGTCGGAGCCGAAGTCGGACCGGACCTTGCTACCGTCCGCAACCGTACTCCGGACGCGCTCCTCACCGACATCCTGATTCCGAGCCGCTCCATCGCCCAGATGTATGAAGCCTACGTAGTGGATACCGTCTCCGGCGGAACGCTCGAGGGCGTCATCGGCGAGCAGACCTCCACCACCATCACCCTCGTCCACGAGCAGGGCAAAAAGGATGTCGTCCCCCGTTCCGAAATCCGCCAGATGTTCGTCTCGAACCTGTCGGCAATGCCCGAGGACCTCGACAAGGAACTCACCCCCGAGCAACTCGCCGACGTCATCGCCTACCTCCTCAAAGGCAAATGAGCCCGGCGGGGCACGGAGCCCGCCTATGCCGCGGGCTCCGCTCTCCTCACCCTGCTACCGCGCCCTCGCTCACCGCCATCCCCAACGCCACAGCAACCCCCTCCCCGTAAGCCGGATCAGCCTTCGAGCAGTTCAGTATATGCCGCGCTTTCACTTCCTTCGGCGCGTCGCCCATGGCCCGGGCCGTGTTCTCGAACAGCGCCTTCCGCTGAGCGGGCGTCATCAGCCGGAAAAGCCGCCCGGGTTGCGAGTAGTAGTCATCGTCTTCGCGGTGGTTCCAATGATCCGCCGCGCCTTCCACGCTCAGGGGCGGTTCCAGGAACTCCTCCTGCTGCCGCCACTCTCCGTAACTGTTCGGTTCGTATCCGAGCGTGCCGCCGCTGTTGCCGTCCACCCGCATCGCCCCGTCACGGTGATAGCTGTGGAACGGACATCGAGGCGCGTTCACGGGAATGCTCATGTGATTCACCCCAAGCCGGTACCGCTCGGCATCGCCGTAGGAGAACAACCGCCCCTGCAGCATCCGGTCCGGCGAAAACCCGATTCCCGGAACAATGTTCGCCGGATTGAACGCCGCCTGCTCTACCTCCGCGAAATAGTTCTCCGGATTCCGGTTCAACTCCATCACACCCACCTCGATCAGCGGATAGTCCTTGTGGAACCACACCTTCGTCAGATCGAATGGGTTATAGGGACAGGCCGCCGCTGCCTTTTCCGGCATGATCTGAATCTTCATCGTCCAGCGCGGATATTCACCGCGCTCGATGGCCTCATACAGATCCCGTCCGTGGCTCTCCCGGTCCTTCCCTATGATGGCCTCCGCTTCCGCATCGGTCAGGTTCCTGATCCCCTGCTGCGTCACGAGGTGAAACTTCACCCAGAAGCGCTCGTTATTCGCGTTGATAAAGCTGAACGTGTGGCTCCCGAATCCGTGCATGTGGCGGTATGAGTACGGAATGCCGCGCTCGCTCATGGTGATCGTCACCTGGTGCAACGCTTCCGGCAGCGACGTCCAGAAATCCCAGTTGTTGCGCGCGCTGCGAAGGTTCGTTCGCGGATCGCGTTTCACCGCATGGTTCAAATCCGGAAACTTAAGCGGGTCCCGCAAAAAGAAAACCGGCGTATTATTGCCAACCAGGTCCCAGTTGCCCTGTTCCGTATAGAACTTCATGGCGAAGCCCCTGATGTCGCGCTCCGCGTCCGCGGCTCCGCGTTCGCCAGCCACCGTCGAAAAGCGCACGAACACGTCCGTCTTCTTCCCTACCTCCGAAAAGATCCTGGCTTTGGTGTATCTGGTGATATCGTTGGTCACCGTGAACGTCCCATACGCGCCGGAACCCTTGGCGTGCATCCGGCGCTCGGGAATCACTTCACGGTCGAAGTGGGCAAGTTTCTCGAGCAACCATACATCCTGTAACAGCGCCGGGCCGCGCCGCCCGGCTGTCATCGTGTTCTGGTTATCAGCGACCGGCGCGCCGGCTGCCGTGGTTAGTTTCTTCTGGTTCATAAGCTTTCTCCTGAAATGCAGGCTCACTCATGAGCGTCATTCGCCGGTTTCCCGGCCGTGCGGGTCGCGCGAGCGCATTCCGAACACAGCCCCCGGAATTGAATCGAGTAGTCCTCGACCTGAAACCCCGTCTCCTCGCCTGGCAGCGCCAACCTGTCCAGTGCCGCGTCCTCCAGGTCCTCCATGCGCCCGCATTCCAGGCACAACAGGTGATGGTGGCGGCTGGTCCGGCTTTCGTAGCGCGCCACCGTGCCGGGGTGCGAAACCTTCCGGATCACACGAAGGTGTGTGAAGGTCTCGAGAATTCTGTAAACCGTGGTGCGGGAGATATCCGGCATGGTCTGGCGCACATCCTCCCAGATCTCATCCACGGTCGGGTGCGTCAGCCGCAACGAAAGAGCCTCCAGCACGATCCTCCGCTGTGCCGTCAACGGCAGTGAATGCTCCCGGCAGATCTTCTCGATCCCTGCTCCGAAGGCCTTCCGATCCCCTTGATCCACAAATGCAATTATATTGCAGATGCAATATAATGTCAAACAGATTCGCGGCCCACTATCTCCGAATCGCCTGCAGCACCAGCACGCAGCCAGTCACCAACAACCCAAGATGCACCAACAGGAAAAATCTCCGCACGGGCAGCCTCCGGTGCAGATAGCGCCCCAGAAAGATCGCCGCCAGCACCGCCGGTAGGGAAATCAGATAGTAATGGTTCACCGCCGCTGTCCACAGGCCGGCCGCCCAGTAACCACCCATCCCCGCCAAGCTGGCCGGAAGAAAATAGGCTTGCAGCGTCGCCCGAAACCGCTCCGGAGTCCAACCCCGGTAGGAGCCGTAAATCACCAGCGGAGGACCGTTCATCCCATACGCTCCCCCCAGCAATCCCGCGACCCATCCAAACACCCACGCAAACCGGTCGTCCTTCCATTCCCCGCGCTTGCTCACCCGCAGTGAATGGAGCGCGAACCCGGCGATCACGATCCCCAATATGGCCTTCACCACAGGCTCCGGAAAAGCCTTCAACAGATACAATCCCGCCGGAATGCCGAAAAGCGTGGAAAGCAGCAGCCATCCCGCGCTCCGGTAGTGAACGCTGCGCCACTCCTGAGCGAAAATGATGAACGCGATCGTGATCGATACCAGCACCGCCGTCGGAGCCGCCACCTCCACGGGCAACAGCAGCGCCAGCAGCGGCACCGCGATCAGTGCCTCTCCAAAGCCCAGCGCCGACCGCACCAGTGTTCCCGAAAACAGGATGAAAATCACCAGCAGGGTCGTTTGCGAAACGGCCATCCCCACTCGATGTTCCCCGGCCCCTCAGCGTCTCTCTTCAAGCAGCGCCAGCTTTTGCAACCGCGCCGCGTGCCGCGCCACTCCGTCGAATCGCGCATTCAGATAGGCTCGCGCCAGTTCCTTCGCCAGTTCGCCTCCAATTACCCGCGCGCCCAGCACCAGCACGTTCATGTTGTCATGCTCCACGCCCTGGTGCGCGGAATAGGTGTCGTGGCACAACCCCGCCCGGATGCCTCGCAACTTGTTCGCCGCCACGCTCGCCCCAACCCCGCTTCCACATAGCAGCAATCCCCGCTCGGCCCTTCCCTCCAGTACGGCTCTGCCCACCAGTTCCGCAAAATCAGGATAGTCCGAAGGCTCTTCATTGTACGCGCCCAGGTCCAGAACGTCGTAGCCCTCGGCGCTCAACACATTCCGCAGAGTTTCTTTCAGGGCAAACCCCGCGTGGTCGGCCGCCAGTGCAACTTTCATCCCTTCATTATCCTATCTGCGGCCGGCGCCGGGAATCACTTCTTCGGGCTGAGGTATAGGATCACGTCGCAGCCGCTCCAGGGCGCGATAAATTCCCGCGCCGCCCCGCCCTCGACAGGCTCGCCGGCTTTCGAGGAGCCATCCGCCGGACGATACCATTCCACATGAAATGTTCCTTCCGCCCCTTTCAGGTCCACCCGGAACCGCGCCGTCCGGGAGGTGTCCGGAGCCGCATCCTGCCCGCCCGCCGCGGCGTTAGGGTCGTAGACCAGGTACTCCCGTCCCCGGCGTTGCGCCAGTTTGGGCCGCGGTTCCCCTCCCCCTGAACCCGCCACCAGTTCATCCTTCGGCTGAAAGCCCACCAGGTCGAGACGCCGGTCCGCGAAGAACTTCTTGATGTGGATGACCGAATCGAGGCCCTTCAGTCCCTCGGTGTAAGTCCGGCGATCCGGAGATCCCTCCCGGTACGTGTTCGTGAATGGCTTCGAACCGGTCAGGCTGTAAGGCTCGGTGCGCTCCCAGCGGCCGCCATAGTTCGCGGAACCACCGGCTAACAACCACGACCAGAACATACACCGGTAGTAGTAAGTGGGGTTCTTCGGATCGAAGCGCGCACGGTCCTGTTCGTAACGGTCCTCCCCGAGAAAAACGTGCACCGGATCGGACCGGTATAGCTCCATCTTCCCTGCCCCAAGTTGATAAGCGTCTTCGAGGTGATAGTAACTCACCCATGCCGCGCCTCGGAAGGGGAACGGCATGAAGCGAACCGGGCCCGTCGACAGTAGGTGTCTCCACGGATCGTGCTTCGCGAAGTACTCGCCCACCTCCGAGGCCAGCGCGTTGTTGTTCGGAAATTTCGGACCATAGTGCGCGTCGTTCACTATCAGCCAGAAAAGCTGCGGGTAGGCGGCAAACCGCGCCAGCATATAGTCCATGATGCGTCTCTTTGCGCCATCGGAGAATTTGACCCATGCGGTCTCGTCCTGGCCATACCGGGAACCGCGCGGGAACAGGATCAGTTGCACGTACATTTCCGGGTAGTTGTCCAGCATCCACTCCAGCCGCGCATCGGAGGTCCGGAAATTCTCCAGCCGTAAACTGATGCAGTCCGGATCCACGCAGTAGGCGGCCCACTCTTTGCGCGGCTTCTGGGTGTCGAAGTCAAAGTCCTTATCGGGAAGCGCCGTCACCCGCAGCGACGTGATCCCCAGCGCCGCATCTTCCCGGACATAACGCCGCCACTCCCGGTGATCCTCGAGGAACAGAAAATACGAGGTGTCGGAGAGGTTCAGGAACCACTTGCCGTTGTCCGTCATCCACTGCCGCGGATCGTCCCGGTGCCGTCGCAGCATGCCGGGCAATGCCGGCGAAGAAGCACGGAAGGCGCCGCTTTCTCCCGTGGACGCCTGCCAGCGCCACCGGCCGCTCTCGCTGACGTAGACGCGGGCTCGCCACGTCCGCCCGCCATCGTAAAAAGCTCGTACAACCGTCTCACTCCCCGAGGGAGCCGTGAACTTCACCGTGCTCGTCACCTCGAAAGGATTGTCCCCAGGCTGCCCGCGCAGTTCGATCTCATGCACGCCGAACTGCCGCGCGGTGGCGCCGCCTCTGGTGAAGTTCTTGGCGGCATCCGCCGGAGCCCAGAGCGTTAACATACCCGCAAGTAACCAGCACTTACATCGCATAATTATCTCCCGGCGCCGCAATCCCCCCCTGTACGATGATTCACTTACTCCGGGCACGATTCCCGAATCCCGCGCCGCCTGCCGCATCGAGCCGGTTCCGGTACTCCCTCGGACTCAGGCGCACCATCCGCCGGAACAGCGCTCCGAAATAACTCTGGTCGCAGAATCCCACCTCCTGGCCGATCTCCGCAATGGACTTGCTGCTTGCGGCGAGCAACTCCTGCGCCTTGGCTACCCGGAACTGGTTCAGGTATGCGATGAACGACTGGCCTGTCACCTGCTTGAAGAAGCGCACAAACCCCGGTTTGCTCATGTGCACGACCCCGGCCGCATCGTCCAGCGTGACCGGTTCCCCATAATGTGCGTCAAGATACTCGAACAGGGATCGCAGCCGGGCGAGGCCGCGCTGCTTAAAGGCGAAAATCTGCCGGCCTCCCGGTTGCGCCGGATAGTGCCTGGCAATCAGCAGCAGCAGCGTCTTCAAGCAGGTCTTGGCGGCCAACACGCTCAACCTGTCGCGAGCCGCCAGTTCATGATGAATCTGCTCCATCAGCCGCACAACTCGCGCCGGCACCCCGGTGCCCGCTGGAATCACGAATGGAAACGATTCATCCTGCGCGAGGAAAGGCATCAGGTAGTCCGCCTCCTCGGCGGGAGAGTCGTTGCGAATCAACTCGGGTAGAAAATACATCACCACGGAACTGGAGCGGGGCTCCCGGTATTCGAGAATCCGGTGCATCAGCGTGCTGCCCATCACCAGCAGGTCGCCCGCGCGCATGGGGATCTGCCTGCTCTGCACCTCCAGCAGGATCTCCCCGGCTTTGAGGT
>JABAQT010000006.1 GCA_019187195.1 Bryobacteraceae bacterium | reverse complement strand
ATTAGTACAAGAGAGGTCCGCTATGTCTCACACCCGGAAAAAATTCGCGACCCAGGTCGATTCTGAAATCCTCGCCGCTTTCCGGACACTCGCTCAAAAGGAGGGCCGCCAAATTCAGGCGTTGGTGGATGAGGCATTGGCGGATTGGATCGAGAAGCGCAAGCACGAGCGTCCTCGCTCTCATGTGATGGGCGCTTACCTGGCCAGCCACGAGAAGTATCGCGAGCTCTATGAGCAACTCGCGAAATGAACCGCTACCTCACGCAAGCTGAAGTTCTATGGCGGTTCGCCCGGCGTCCGTGACCATGGGCTCCTCGATGCCGCGCTTGATCGCCCCCAAACAGGCTGTTACGCCGATCGGATCGCGGAAGCCGCCGCGCTCTGGGAGAGCATGGCGCTGGTATTCGCGGCGACCGATGACCGTTTGGAGCCGTGGCTGCGGAACAACACCCTTACCCGTTGAGACTGGACAACCGGCTCCCCGTAATCTGCCCCACACGTATCTTCTGGTAATCTGTGCCCATGCCTCATGCCTCGCCGTCCACCCTGCTGCCCGTCTTTCTACTCTCCGCCCTCTACGCTCATGGCGCCGCGCCCCCGGTGGACTGGGACAAGGTGAGGGCCGAAACCCTTCTCCACTACCAATCGATCGTCCGCATCAACAGCAGCAACCCTCCAGGCAACGAGACATTGGTGGTGAACTATCTCCGGAATGTCCTCGACCGCGAGGGCATCCCCTACCAGGTCTTCGCCCTCGATCCCGCCCGGGCCAACCTGGTGGCCCGGTTGAAAGGCAACGGACGCGGGAAACCCATCCTCATCCTCGGCCACACCGACACCGTTGGCGTGCAGCGCGAGAAGTGGCCCGTCGATCCCTTCTCGGCCCTCCGCAAAGATGGCTACATCTGGGGCCGCGGTACAACCGACAACAAGGATGGCGTAACCGCCGGCTTGATGCTGCTTCTCGAGTTGAAGCGTCTCAACATCCCCCTCGACCGCGATGTCATCTACCTCGCCGAGGCGGCCGAGGAAAGCGCGGCGGTTCCCGCCGGTATCGATTTCATGGTAAACGAGCACTGGTCCAGCATCGACGCCGAATTTGCCCTCGCCGAGGGCGGATTTGTGCACTCCGAAGGCGGGCGCGTGCGTTTCGTCGAGATCGCCGCCACCGAAAAGGTGCCCCGCCGGGCCAGGCTCATCGCCACGGGCACATCCGGTCATGGATCGCGGCCGAGACGTGACAATGCCATCGCCCATCTCTCGGCCGCGGTCAGCAAGGTGGCCGCATGGCAACCGCCGATGCGCCTCAACGACATCACCCGTACCTTCTTTGAACGCCTCTCGACGATCAGCCCGCCCGGGGAAGCCGCGCGCTACAACGGGCTGCTCGACCCGCAAAAGTCCGCCGCCATTCAGGACTATTTCGCCACCCACGACCTGGGAAAATACTCCATTCTCCGTACCTCCATCTCGCCGACCATGATCAGCGGCGGCTTCCGCCAGAACGTCATCCCCTCCCAGGCCGAGGCTATGCTCGACATCCGCGCCCTGCCGGATGAAGACATGCCTGCTTTCTTCGCCGCCATGGAGCGCATCATCGGCGACCCCGCCGTCCGTATTGCTCCTCTCAAACCCGGAAGGCCCGCCGCCCCGCCAAGCCGCTTGGACACAGCCATGTTCCGCGCCCTCGAAGCCGCCCAGCGCCGCCTCTACCCCTCCGCCATCACCATCCCCGGCATGGTCACCGGCGCGACGGATCTCGCCCAGTTGCGGGCGCGCGGAGTGCAGGCCTACGGCATCGGACCGCAATTCGACGAAGCCGAGTTCGCCGCCCATGGCTGGCACAGCGACGTCGAGCGGCTGAGCGAGGAGTCGCTGCATGGGCTCGTCCGGTTCCTCTGGTATGCCGTGCTCGAAGTCGCCGCGACCAGGTAGCGGTCACACTGCACGAGCATCGTCACCGGTGCGACGCATCTCGCGCGGTGGAGCGCGCGGAGTGCGGGCCTACGGCGCGAAGCCGGGCTCGCCGCCCATGACCGGCACGGCGGCTCGAGCGGCTGGGCTCGAAGTAGCTGCAACCACGCAGCCGCCGCCCTTCAGGAGGATACCGGCCCTTCACCTCCACCGAGCGTCGTGAGGATGAACTCCTTGCGCTGACGGGCGGTCTTGCTCGCCGACTCGATCGAGAACCCGTAGGCGATCGCCCCGCCGAGCGCGGTGACCGCGAGGATGGTATAAAACGCCAGGTCGGATTCCCATCTGTCACGCGCGAAGTAGGCAAGGATGAACGGCAGCCCGAGAACGGGGTAGACAAAAAGCAGCATCGCCTGGAAGCGTGAGGCCGAGCCGCGCTTCCAGTTCTGGTTCGGATCCACCGGACGCGGATAGCGCAGGGAACTCAGGTTGCCGATAGCCATCAATAACACCAGCATCACGATACAGACGAAAAAGGATTCGAAAAACAACAGCGGAGTCACGGGCATCCGGAAAAGCAAACAGACCGCGCTGACGATGAGAATCTCCACAGTCACGAAAATGACCGTCGCCAGATTCTTCGCCACAAGCATCTGGCCGGCCCTGACCGGAGCCAGCCAGTAGATCTGCGCCGCCGAGCGGTCAAAGCCCAGCACGTTCCACACCGACACCTCGCTCAGCAACATCATCGCGTAGGCGCACACAATCACCAGAAAGTGCGCCTGAAGAAACGGGCTCTTCTTCCCCCCGAACATCATCGGAAGCCAGACCAGCAGGCCAAAGCTGAAGCCCATCACGAACACGATGCGAAATCGCGGCGAGCGTACCAGCGTTCGCAGCTCTTTCTCGACAAGCGCCGCGAGTGGATCGCCGAGCCACCCCGCCGGAAGGCGGAACAGCCACTCGGCCCATCTCTCGCCGCTCGCCCCTTCGTTGCCCGCCGAACGCGCGGCCTCTTCGTCAAAGCCCAGCCCGCGCTCGAACTGCCGTCGTCCGAATGCGTAGGCGATCAGCATCCAACTGAGGCTCGCCGCCACGTAGTGCCAGTTCCAGTCTCCCGCGATCAGCTTCGCCGTGGCCGACCATGGCCAGACAAGCACCGGCATCCTGTCCAGGTAGTGGCGCCAGCCGGGTGGCAAGTCAACGCGCAGGAAAAGCTGGGGCAGCGCGGCCAGCACAAGCAGGAAAAACACCATGATCTCCCGGAAGCGCCGCAGCGCGAGCATGCGCGTGATCAGATCCCGGATGCCCGCCGACATGAACAGATTGAACAACAGGTAGGGAACAAACGCGCCCGCGTACCAGAACGGAAGCCGCGGACTCAGCAGCAGCCCCCCGGTGGCGCCGCAAAACAGCAGAATCATCTCCACCGCCGTGGTCATCCGCAGCAGAACTTCCAACCCGAAAAGCGAAGCATGCGGGATGGGATAGACCCTCAGCCGCTTGAGCTGCAGCGACATCCCCGAGGTCACCATCAGAATCGGAATGATCTGCCAGTAGAGAAACGCAAGCAGTAGACCAGGCGCGAGAAAGCGGTAAAGTATCTCCGGATCCTGGCTCTCGCGCACCAGCATCCCCACCGCCACCGCGCCCAGTGCCCACAGCCCGTACCACATCGTCGCGATGATGATCGAGAACCACACTCCGCCCCTTCCCGCCCGCGGATAGAAGTTCAACAGCGCGCGCCACTGGGCCCACAGAATCGCCGCTGTCTGTCCGCTCATAGCCAGTCCAGCGATTCCGTGTGCCGTTCCACGCCGACGACGCGGACAAAGATGTCCTCGAGCGTCTCCGAACCCGAGCGCAGCGTGGCCATCTCGCCTTCAACGACCAGCCGCCCCTGGTGGATGATCGCCACCCGCTCGCACAGCCGTTCCACCACCTCGAGCACGTGCGAAGTAAGAAAAACCGTCGCCCCCCGCCTCACCTGCTCGAGCAGCAGGTCCTTCATCATCCGCGAGCCCACGGCGTCGACGCCTTCAAACGGCTCATCCATCAGAAACAACTCCGGCTTGTGAATCATCGAGGCGGCCATCGCCACCCGCTTGCGCATGCCTTTCGAATACTCCCCAATGAGCTTCCTCGAAGCCCCGTCGAGTTCGAAAAGAGCCATCAGCTCCCGCGCGCGCTCCCGGGCCACCGCCCGCGGAAGACGGTACATGCGCCCCACGAACTCCAGAAATTCCGTCCCCGTCAACTGCTCAAACAGCAGCGTCTCATCGGGCACCAGGCCGATGCGCGCCTTTATCTCCAACTCCCCTTGGGGCAGCGGGTAGCCAAGGATTTCAATCGAACCCGAACTCGGCACGGCCAGCCCCATCAGCATCTTGATCGTCGTGGTCTTTCCCGCTCCGTTGGGACCCAAAAATCCATAAAAGCAGCCTCGAGGCACACTCAGGCTCAGACCGTCAACGGCGGCCTTCGTTCCGTAGATTTTCCTCAGGTCAGTGACTCGAATTGCCGCTGAGCCGGACGCCATTTACGCTCCAAGATGCCGCGCCAGAAATCGAATTCCACCCACCCCGTGCCAGCTATGTTCGCCATCGAAGCTCTCGTGCCCCGCCAACTCGCCCGCGCCGAAAACCTCGTAAACCCGCTTCACCCGCGCAAAACTCTCTTTCGCGGCCCCAATGGGAAATATATCGTCGCGCGTGCCGGATTCGGCAAAAAACGGCCTCGGCGCGATCAGACTCGCCACATCATACATCTCGGCCCAGTTCAGAATTCCCGGAACGTAGTTGTCGATGCAGTGCGACAGGCTGAAGATCGAATCGCGGAACGTGCAGAGGTAGCCGCTCGCGAAAGCGGCCTTCAACCGCGGCTCCAGGGCCGCCGAAAATACCGTAATCGTGCCGCCGCCTGAAATCCCCGTCACCCCAACCCGCTTGGCGTCCAGTTCCTTCCGCGTCTCGATCCAGTCGATCGTCCGGCTCACGTCGTTGACCCGCCAGTGGATCATCGTCTGCCCCAGCAGCAGCGCCGCCCCGGCCACGGGTTGACAGGACGACCGCCCCAGTCCGCCCTTCTTCGTCCTCCCGTCCCGGCGGCATCCGAACGCCATCTGTTCGATCGCCACGGCGGCCAGTCCGTGCTCCACCACCTGAAGCGCGAAGTCGTGCTGGTAGCCCGCTTTGTCCGTCCTCGGCCGCCCCTTGTCGTCGATGCCTACAATGTCGTCGACGCCGCGCCCGTGACCGGGAAGGCAGATCACCGCCGGATGCGGAGCCGGCTTGTTCTTCGGAAGCAGCAGGTAGCCGAGCACCCACAGCCCCGGCCGGCTTTCGAAAATGAACTTCTCCCGCGTGTACCCCGGAAAGTCCGTCTTCTCGAGAGTCTGCGCGTTCAGCGGCCCCTTCGATGCCGGGATCTCTCCCAACAACTCGATAAGCTTGGCGCGTAACTTCTTCTGCCACGCCTCGGCCTGCTTGCGGTTGTCCGCCTTGAACGTGAGCTTGAGTGGAGCCTGTTTGTACTGCTCTTGCGTCCAGGCCACCGGATCGAAATTCTTCATATCGATGCGTGACTCGAACCCGTCCAAAGCCCCCGTGTACTTCGCTGCCGGTTGAGCCAGCGCCGGCGCCGCCGCCAGGGCCGCGGCCAAACCCAACTGCCGTCTGCTGATCTTCTCTGCCATAACCGTTTCCTGAAGGTTGACTTCCACTAATCCGCAAGAGGCGCCCGCGAACCGGTATTGCTGCCCGCCGCCGCTCCCTAAGATAATAAATATGCTCCTAAATTATAACCACTCATGAATCGGCGCCATTTTCTAATCGGACCGGCGGCGGGATGGATGGCGCGGGCCGCCCGGCCCAACGTTGTCTTCGTGCTGGCGGACCAGTGGCGCGCCCAGACCCTCCCCAGTTCCGGCGACCGCCAGTTGCAGGCCCCCAATCTCGCCCGCCTCGCCACCGGGGGTGTCCACTTCGACCGCGTGTACGCCGCCTATCCACTGTGCGCGCCGTCGCGCGCGGCTATGCTCACCGGAAAATACCCCCACGCCTGCGGCGTGACCGGTAACACCACCCGCCTCCGGGAAAGCGAACCATCGCTGGCGCGGAGCTTGAACGCCGCCGGGTATGCCACCGCCTACATCGGGAAATGGGACCTGGACGGCGACAGCCGGCCGGGGTTCGTCCCCCCAGGCCCCCGCAGACACGGATTCGGCTATTGGGCCGCCTTTAACCGCGGTCACCGCTATTTCGACTCCATCTATTTTCGCGACGATCCGACTCCCATCCGGATGAAAGGCTTCGAACCCGATTATCAGACCGCGCTGGCCGTCGAATTTATAAAACAGAACAGGCAATCGCCGTTTTTTCTATATCTCTCCTGGGGGCCGCCGCATACCCCGCGCACCCCTCCGGACTCCGTCAAAGGGCTCTACCACCCCCGCCAGTTCGCCCTCCGCGAAAACGTCCCCCTCGAATATGAGGAGAAGGCGCGCATCGAATACGCGGCCTATTACGGACTGTGTACCGCGCTCGACCGCTGTCTGGGCATCCTCCTGAAAGCCATCGACGCCGAAGGGCTGGCGGAGAACACAATCGTCGTGTTCACCGCTGATCACGGTGACATGCTCGGCTCTCAGGCGCTCGAGTATAAGAACCAGCCCTACGAGGAATCAGCGCGCGTTCCCTTGCTCGTGCGCTACCCGAAGGCCCTCCCCCGCGGAACCCGTAGCGATCTGCTGTTCTCGAATGTGGACCTCATGCCAACCCTGCTCGGACTGTGCGGAGCCGAAATTCCGAACGGCGTCCAGGGAAGAAATCTGGCCGCTCTCTGGCGCGGAGAAAAAGGAGCACGGCCGGAGTCCATATTGGCCGAAGGAAAAATGGAAAGTGAGGAGGAGTGGCGCATGATTGTGCGCGGACTGGACAAGATGGTGATTGACCGCAACGGAGACGTGACCCACCTCTATAACCTGGGACAGGATCCCTTCGAGATGAACAACAATGCCGCCTCCCCCGGGCATCGCCGGACACGGGACGAGTTGACCGCCCTGCTCGCGGACTTGCGGCGGCGCGCCCTCGACGGCCGCACCGGATCGGGGTTGCGGACCCGTGGATAACACACTGCGCTTCATCGGAACAGTGCGCTCCCCGGTCAGGGACCGCAAGCAGATGCCCCCCTTGGGAGCCCCCGCCGCCGTCGAACTCTTCGAGCCGTTCGCGCCCGCCCTGCTGCGCCTGGAAAAGCATTCGCACATGTGGGTGCTCGCCTGGCTGATGGCGCGCCCCGAACGCGACGTCCTTCAGGTCACGCCGCGCGGAGTTCCCCCTGATGCTCCCGACGCCCTGCATGGCGTGTTTGCCGTGCGCTCTCCGGCTCGCCCCAATCCCATCGGCCTCACTTCGGCCCGCCTCCTGCGCGTCGAGGGGCTGACGCTCCACTTCGACCGCCTGGATTTCCTCGACGGCACTCCCGTCCTCGACTTGAAGCCGTATTTCGCCGCCCGCGATCTCATCTTTTCCGCCCGCAACACGCCCATCGGACGGCCCAAGACACCGGACTCGCTGCGCGAATCGCTCCTCGATCAGGCCCTGCGCTTCAGCCCCCTCAAGCATCCGGACCTCGCGCTCGCCGTGCGCATCATCGAGCACTACCGCTTGGAAGTGGCCGCGTGGAAGGAACCCGAACGGTGGCGGATTGCGGCGCCGCTACACCGCCCCCACCTCATCGACGCGCTGATGGGAATCGCCCGCGTTTCACTCAGCCAGGGACTGCGCCTGCTGAGCGAAGACAGGATCACGCTCCAGGAGACCGCGGAGTATCTGCCGCTCGCCGCCGGCATGAGCTTCGATGAGTGCCTCGCGGCCCCCGCCGCCGAACTGTTCCAATTCAATCCCGGCCCCCGCTAACCGCCATCCCCGGAATGGTAACGAGATACAATTGCAGCCAGTGAGACTCTCCTCTATCGTCTTGGGCGTGGCCGCCACCGCTTGGCTCGCGTGGAGTTTCGGCCGCGCGCCCGATATCCCTTTTCAAAAACACGAAATCGATCTCGGAGCCAACGAAAGCTGCACCTGGGCCGACGTGAACGGCGACGGAAAGCCCGATATCGTCTCCGGGGAAAACTGGTTCGAAGCCCCGCGCTGGACAAAACACAAGTTCCGCGACCTGCCCTTCCTGAACAACTACATCGACAACTTCAGCGACCATGCCATCGATGTGAACGGCGACGGGCGCGTCGACATCGCCAGTTGCTCCTGGTTCTCGAAACGCCTCGACTGGTACGAAAACCCCGGCCGCTCGAGCCAGCCCTGGAAACGCCATGAAATCGACAGCGGAAACAATGTCGAATTCTGCTGGATGGTCGACATCGACAACGACGGCAAGGCCAACGAGCTCCTCCCGCAGTTCGGAGCCGCGAACTCCGGAACCGCCTGGTACGAAGTGAAAAACGGAACCTGGGTCAAGCACCTTGTCAGCCCGAAAGGCTACGGCCACGGAATCGGAGCCGGGGACGTAAACGGAGACCGCCGCACCGACATTCTCACCTCCACCGGCTGGCTCGAAGCCCCCGCCGATCCCCGCCTCCCCGGCTGGCGGTTTCACCCCCAATGGGACTCCCCCGGAGCCCTCGGCTTCCTCTACGTCCTCGATGTGAACGCCGACGGCCGCCCCGACATCGTCTCCTCGATGGCACACGATTACGGCGTCTTCTGGCTCGAGAACATGCCCGATGGCAGGTACGTCAAGCGCCTCATTGACGATTCCTGGTCGCAATCGCACGCCATGGCGCTCGCCGACCTCAACGGCGACGGCCAGTTGGACCTCGTCACCGGAAAACGGTTCCAGGCGCACAACGGCCATGACCCGGGCGGACGCGAACCCCTGGGCGTCTACTGGTACGAGCACCATAAGGACCCCGGCGGCAAGGCCCTTGTCTGGACCCGGCATATCCTCGACTTCTCAACCCGCACGGGAGCCGGCATGCAGGTAGCCGTGGCCGATTACGATCGCGACGGCGATCTCGATTTCGCCGTCGGCGGCAAGAGCGGAGTCTACCTGTTTGAAAACCTCATGAAGGGAAGAAGATGAAGACACGCAGATCTTTTTTGACGTCCACCCTCGCCGCCCCGGCGCTCCTCCCCGCCCAGTCCCCGAACGGCGCGGTGCGCGTGGCCGTGATCGGAGTGGGCAACCGCGGAGCCTATCTCCTGCGCCACGTCCTGAATGTGCCCGGCGTTCAAGTCGTGGCGCTGTGCGACCTCGACGCCGC
>JABAQT010000108.1 GCA_019187195.1 Bryobacteraceae bacterium | reverse complement strand
GAAAACACGATGGAAAGTAACGTCTGGGTGGCTCAGAGTCCGCGGTGAATCCGGCCCGTGCTCCTTATCTATTTCTTCGCGACAGTGGCCCGCGTGGCTCCAGTCGAGATGCCGCCGTCCACGAGGAGCGTCTGGCCGGTAATGTAGCGGCTCTCTTCCGACGCCAGAAACACCACCGCTCCATCGAGGTCATTGGGTGCTCCGGGACGTTTGAGCGGGATGCGGTCGCGGATGTATTCGTACCACTCCTGGTTTTCGTAGAGCGTCTTGTTCTGTTCGGTGCGAAACCACCCGGGGGCGAGGCAATTTACCGTGATGCCGTGTATGCCCCAATCGTCGGCGAGGCTCATAGTCATCTGCTTAACGCCCCCGCGGCTGGCCGTGTACGGCGTCAGTCCGGCATAGCCGAACACGCTGGTGACCGAGCCGATGTTGATAATACGTCCGTAGCCGTGAGGGATCATTTGGCGGGCAATCGCCTGGGCCACGAAGAACGTCCCGCGGAGGTTCGTGTCGAGCACGAGGTTCCAATCATCCCAGGTGACCTCGAGCGCCGGTTTGCGCACATTGCAGCCGGCGTTGTTCACGAGGATGTCGATCTTGGGATAGGCTTCCGCGGCCCGCGCAGCCATGCGCAGGATGCTGGCATGATCGCGCACGTCAAGTTCGAGCGGCACCGCCTTACGGCCGAGAGCTTCGATCTCCCGCTGGAACGGCTCGAGGGAATCAAGCGTGCGGCTGGTGATGATGAGATCGGCTCCGGCGCGGGCCAGGGCGCGGCCGAAGTACTGGCCCAAACCGCGGCTGGCCCCGGTGACCACGGCGACACGCCCGCTGAGATCAAAAAACGGATTGCTCATGTTCTGTTTCCTCGCGACCGCTACGGCTGCAGGATGACTTTCATCAGGTTGGGCTCGTTCCTGTAGAGACGCGAGAACCATGCGGCTCCCTCGCTCAAGGGAACCTTGGCGCTGATGAAGGGATCGACGCGGATGAGGCCGCGGCTGAGCAGATCGATGCAGGCGGGATATTCGCCACACGATCCGCATGTGCCCTGGAGGCGCACTTCCCGGGTCACCACCTGTTGGAGCGGCAGTTCGATGGTGGGCTTGATGTTGCCGATGAGGGTCACGGTTCCGCCCTTGCGAACCGCGGCGATGGCTGTCCTGACCGGTTCGGTTGCGCCCACGGCTTCGAAAGCGACGTCGGCTCCCCGCCCGCCGGTGCGCGCCTGAATCTCCTTCACCACGTCGCAACCGCGGGGATTGAAGCCTTCCTCCGCGCCGAGTTGCTTTGCCAGTTCGAGCTTCGAATCCTCGAGGTCGACGGCGAAGACGCGGCTGCAACCGGCAATGCGGGCTGCCTGTATGGTGAGCAGGCCGATCATGCCGCTGCCGACGACAACGGCCGTTGCCCCGAGTTCGAGAGGGGTGAGGTTCACGGCGTGGACGGCGATGGAGACGGGTTCGATCATGGCCGCGTATTCGAAGGGCAGATTGTCCGGCAGCGGATAAAGAATGTTCTGCGGAACGGCCACGTATTCGGCAAAGGCGCCGTGGCGGCGGTAATCGCCGCAGGAGACTCCCAGCACCTGGCGGCTCTCGCAGAGGTTGATTTCACCGCGGCGGCAGAAAAAGCATTGGCCGCAGGAGACCATGGAATCAAACGTCACCCGGTCGCCAGGCTTGTACGATGTAACGTTGCGGCCGGTCGAGGCAATGGTTCCGGCGGCTTCATGGCCCATCACCAGAGGGGGGATGCGGCGGCCCGTGCTGCCGTCGAGTCCGTGAATGTCGCTTCCACAGATGCCGCAGGCTCCCACACGCACCAACACATCATCTTCGCCGAGGGCCGGTTCCGGCATCTCAGTGAGTTCCAGTTCCATGTATTGCTTGAGTAACAGGGCTTTCATGTATCTTTCCGATTCTAGCGTGCCGGCGGGGGCGCGGATCCACTTGTTTCGAGGGCGGCGAGAATATCAGTGGAAAGGGATGTGGGCGCCCAGTATTTCTCGATGTGCTCGATAACCAGATCCGTTCCGGCGTTGTGGCTGACGTACGGTTTGTCTTTCGGGTCGTACATTGCGTCGGTGAGATCGCGCACGAGGATGCACTTTATTCCCCATTTCGTCATCTGACGGATAGCGAAGGAGCGGTTCAGGATGCACATGTTGGTATGGACGCCCATGACGAGCAGCGTCGTGATGCCGCGTAGTTTGAGAGCGTTGTAGATCTCCCGGCCGTCGTCGGAGATGAGATCGCCGGGGCCGATGGTGAGTCCGGGATGCTCACGGCTCCAGGCTTTGTAGAACTTGTCACCGGTGTCGCAACCGCCATCGGAGGAATCGACCGGCAAGGCGGGATCGGAGAGAGCGAGCGGGGATGGCGGCGTGATGACGGGCATGGCGAGAATGGCCTGGCGCTGGGGCGCGGCTCCGTAGAAGGCCATCGTCTCCGAGGGAGCATGCACGATGAGCACACCGTGGGACCGCAACTTTCCAAGGAAAGGCTCCATGCGTTCCACCAACCGGCCCACGCGGAGGGTCGCGCCACGGCACCAGTGTTTGTCCCACATGTCGCAGATGACCGCGGCGGTCCTGTCGAGCGGCAGCGGATAGCTGAATCCGGCTTCCCGCCACTGTCCGGAGCCTTTGAAAATCTCGACGCGGCTGCGCAGCTTGACGGTCACGGACCGGGCGGCGAGTCCGGGCGCGCCGGCGAGGAGGAGAAAGAAGGTACGTCTGCGCATCACTTGTTCCTCCAGAGGGGAGTAAGCTCTTAGTCTATGACATGGAAACGGCGAAGCTTTCTGGTGGCCGGGGGAGGCGCTTTTCTGGCCGGGGCCGCGCCTTCAGACCAGATACGGCTGGGGGTGATCGGCAGCGGCGGACGGGGGACATTCGTCATGACGGTGTTCCAGAAAGATCCCGCGGTGCGGGTGAATGCGGTCTGCGATGTGTATGAGCCGAATCTCGAAAAAGCGCTGTCGGCGGCGCGAAAGGCGCAACAGGAGGCGCCCAAGGCGTACCGGAATTATAGGGAACTGCTGGCGGACAAGAACATCCAGGCGGTGCTGATCGCCACGCCCGAGCACTGGCATCATCGCATGGTGCTGGACGCCATCGCGGCGGGCAAGGATGTGTATGTCGAGAAGCCGCTCTGCCAGACCCCCGAGGAAGGGGTGGAACTGGTGGAGGCCGAGAAGCACACCAGGCAGATCATCCAGGTGGGCATGCAGCGCCGCAGCTACGATCTCTATATCGAAGGGCGCGGGATTGTGGCGGCCGGCACGCTCGGCCGCGTACGCATGGTGCGCTCGTGGTGGCTGAACAACTACCTGGGTTCGCGGCCGGCTACAAGACTGGACGGACCGCTCGATTGGGAGCAATGGCAGGGTCCGGCAAAGCGCCATGCGATGGATCCGGACCGCTTCCGCAACTGGCGCTTCTATTCGGATTACGCCGGAGGTATTGTCGCGGATCAGGGCGCGCACGTTTATGACGGGATGCACATGCTGATGGCGGCAAGCTATCCGCTGGCGGTGACAGCGGCGGCGGGAAAACCGCACCGGGAAGGCTTCGACCGGCCGGAGTCGGTGGTGGTGACGGCGGAGTATCCGGAGGATTTCATCGGAGTGTTCTCCATCAATTACGCCGCCATGAGATACAAGCCGCGCAATGACCAGTTGAACCAGTTGGACGGGGATAAAGCACGAATGGACATCGGGCGGGAAGAGTTGAAGGTTTACCTTCAGGGCGCCGAAGATTCGGCGGCGGTGACGCGGACGTCGGAGAAAGGGTTCGGGTACGCAACGGACCTGCATGTCCGGAATTTTCTGGAATGCGTGCGCACGAGGCGCCGGCCCACGGCTCCGATGGCGCTGGGATTCCAGGCCGCTTTAGTGGTGCAGATGGCAAACCTGTCGTTGCAGCATGGGCGGCGCGCGCGCTGGGATGCGGAGAAAGGGAGGGTGGAAGTATAAGGAAGAGGCCGCACCCGTCTGTTGACCGTCCGGCGCGATAGGCGCTATGGTGAAGGTGGCCGCGTCCCTCAGGAGTAAATTCATTGTTGTATCGACTGGCTATTTGTGTCTTTCTATGCGGTCTACCGGCCGCGAGCGCCGAGCAGGACGCGCTCGCCATCTCGGCCGGCATTCAAGCGCGCCATCTGCCGTTCGGCACGATTCTTGATCCCGTATTCGACCCTTCCGGCAACGTGGCCGGATATTCGCGGTGTGGAGACTCCGCCATCTGGACCGGCCACTACCTGGCGGCCGAGGCCTTCCGTTACCAGGTGACGAGGGACCCCTCCGCGCTCAGCAATGCGCTCACCGCGCTGCGCGGCATCAAGGGACTGGTGGACACCACGGGCAACAACAGCCTCGCCCGGTGCTACATCCCCGAGGATTCCCCCTATGCGGAGGGCATCCTTCGAGAGGAGGCTCATCACGGCGCCTACAAAGGCCGTTGCCTCGAACGCGACTGCCGCTGGGTGGGAAACACATCGCGCGACCAGTACGCCGGCGTCTTTTTCGGACTGGGCGTAGCTTGGGAGATGATTGGCGATCCGGGAGTGCGGTCCGTCATCAGCGACCTGGTGACGCGGATGCTGAACCGGTTGCTCGATGACAACTGGGCCGTGATCATGCCCGATGGCGGCGTGAGCACGGTGTTCTGGTTCCGGCCCGATCAGAAACTGAACCTGCTCGCCATTGGAGCGAAAATCAATCCGGACCGCTTTTCCTCGAAATACCGTTGGAGCCGCTTCTTCGAGGGCAATCTCACGGCGACGCCGGTGCTGCCTGAAGTGGCGGACCCGCACGGCAGCTATTTCAAGTTCAACCTGGACGCGCTGACCTTCTATCACCTGGTGAGGTGGGAGGGAAACCGCACCTACCACCGCTACTATGAAGACGCCTACAAGATTCTGCGCCGGACGATCGACGGCCACGGCAACGCGCATTTCAATATGATCGACCGGGCTATCGAGGGGCCGGACGCAAGGCGCGATGAGGAAACGCGGACGCTGCTCGACCAGTGGCTCCAACGTCCGCGCCGTGATGAATACATCGACCTGCGCGGAATCTACGCGGCCTGCGGCGAGGACCGCGCATGCGATCCCATCCCCGTCCCGCGACGCGTCCGCACGGACTTCCTTTGGCAGCGCAGCCCTTTCCTGCTCTACGGCGGTGGCGATGGAAGGATCGAGACCGCGGGGATCGACTACATCCTCCCTTACTGGATGGCTCGCTTCCACGGAGTGCTATAAAGAATACGCATGCGGATCGTGCTGGGACTCATGCTCGCCCTGCCGGCGTTTGCCCAGGTGTGCCGCATTTCGGTGGCGGGGTTGAACCGCAACCGCAGGGTGGTTGGCGCGATCTCCGCTGAATGCCCCAATCGCATTCACTCGGCTCCGTTTGGAAACTGGGGCGTTACGTCGAATTTCGGCGTCAAGCACGATGGCCATCAGTTCGATGGCTGGTGCCATAACACGCCTGTTTGCGACAACGCCGGCAACTGCCGTACGGACTGCACGGATGGCTGGTATGAATGGAACAGTTGCACGAACCACGATCTCTACAAGGCTCCAAACTGCACGTTATACAACTCGGAGGGTTGCACAGGCCAGGTGACGACGACGGGAATCAACGTAATCGGCACGCAGACCGTGGACATTCCGGTTAGTTGTCCATCGGCCTCGGCCGGTGCGGCCACCTACGACCAGGGTGGCTGCAATGAGACGCGCCAGTATTCGCGGAGCAACAACTTCATGTCGCTATATGAACTGGACCCGGTGACAGGCGATGAACTGGTGCAGAGCGTCTACTACCCTTCGCTGCTGGTCCCGCTCGAGTGCAACGCGTGGGGATGCCCGGCGGCAGGCAGCGAATGGGCCAACCCGATCGGATGGGACTCGCCGAAGGAGCCGGCCAAAGTGTTCGCCGAGATGGCGATGGTGGTGAATTCGGGGACATTCGTCGATAGCGGCAACGCCTGCCGGCTTGCTGTTCTGCCCCTGCGGGCGGTCTCATCGGCAACCCTGTCAGACGCGGTTGCGGCTCCGGATTCACTGCTCACCCTGTTCACGCCGGACGTGACGGCGGCGACGGAATCGGCGGGCGGCATCGCGCTGCCCACGACACTCGGCGGAGTGCAGGTGACGGTTACCGACAGCACGGGCGCCAGCAGGTTGGCCCCGCTGTCCTATGTCTCACCGCGCCAGATCAACATGGTTGTTCCGGCGGGAACACGGGAAGGGGTTGCGGCCGTGACGGTGAGTTTCGGAAACACCGCGCGAAGCACGGGGACGCTGACCATTGCAAAGGTGCAACCGGGCCTGTTCACGGCCAATGCCAGCGGGTCCGGCACGGCGGCGGCGGTGGGGATTCGCGTCAGCGCGAGCGGGACACAGACCGCGCAAATCTCCTTTGAATGTACTTCGGCGGGCTGCGCGGCGCTTCCGCTCGATCTGGGCTCGAGTTCCGATCAATATGTGCTTGCTTTGTTTGGGACGGGAATCCGCGGCTCGGAGGCCGTTCAGGCTTACGTGGGCGGCATCGCGGCGCAGGTGCTATACGCGGGCGCGCAACCGGTCTTCGCCGGGCTCGACCAGGTGAACCTGTTGCTGCCGAAATCGCTGGCCGGGCGAGGAGTGGTGGAGATTCTTCTCACGGCGGATGGCAGGAACGCCAACGCTGTCACCGTGTGGATCGAATGACCGTTATCATCCGCGCGGGGGGAACACCCGCAGGATGTGGCGATCGAGGAGATTCTCCGTTACGTTGCGGGAGATGGACTCCTCGCACGAGGAAAGCGCGTTCAAGTAGCGCGCGCCCATCTTGGCCGCGACCTTATAGCCCACGTGCAACAGTTGACGCATGTGCGGATTGTAGTCTTTGCATGTCTGGTCGTGGCGCAGGGCGGCGGTCATCTGCCCGGAGGTCCAGGTTTGAACGGTTTCCGGCGAAGGCAGTCTTGCGGGATCGATGTCGATGACGGCGGCATAGGGAGCACAGAGGGCTTCGCGATCATGATATGCCTTCGTATAGACCTCTCTTGCCATCGTTAATCCTTCGCCGCCCGCTTCGGCCAGCCCGATGATCTCCTCGAGCCACGTGGTGCCCGCGGTTTTCACGTGGACCCCCGCGCCCGTGCGCGCCACCGCGTCACGAATCGCCCCGTAGATCGAAAACTTGTCGCTGCCGGAATGGACGCTCAGCTTCAAGTTGCCAGGGAGGGAGTAGCGTTTGACGGCATGGGCGATGACGGCGAGATCGGCGGAAAACTCCCGCGCGAAACCTTCCGGGCTGCCCACGAAATCCACCCCCTTGTTGAAACGGCCGGTGAACTTGGGCGCGATCGTCTGGATGGGGATGCCGTAATCGGCAACGGCAGCCAGGATGATGAGCAGTTCCGGCGGTGTTTGCGGCGAGTCCGTCTCATCCATGGAGATTTCGGTGATGAACGTCCCGGCTCCCTTCTCCCGTTCGATGTGGCGGTAGATCCGGCCGGCTTGAATCACCGCCGCGAGATACCGGGCGACGGTTTCCGCCACGCCGTCTCGAGTAAAGCGGATGGGCGCGGCCAATCCCTCGACCTCCATGCCGCCCGACAACTCGGGATGGCGATCGAGGAACGCCCGCACTTCGGTTTCAGGGGCCGGCTGGCCAATGGCGGAGGCGACGTCGATGGTGAAGAAGTCGCTGGATGAAAGAAAATCGCCGACGGTTTCGAGATTAATGTGGTCCGCGTCGACATGGTAGGGCCGGTTCCAGCCCAAAGCCTTCACCGCCGCGTCGGCGGCGTCGCGAACGCTTTGGGGATGGGAGCCGGTGATTCCGTGTTCCCGGAACGACTTGTTCCACACGGGGGAGATCGCGATGTTTTTTTCCGCGGCCAGCATGCAGGCGCGCAACTGCGCCTTCGCCTGGTGCGCGAAGCGGTCGCCCACCCCGAGTGAGTAGCGGTCAAGTAGTAGCATGAATCCTGCCTGTCGAAAGTTGGTGGTTTTGATCCGACAAGACAATTCTAATTCGCCGGACGCGCCCGCGATGGGCATGACCGGTTTGACTGCACCGAGCGCGCGGACGTATAGTTTGGTTCTATGCGGAGAGCCCTCCCGCTCCGCATTCTGGAGACTTATCGTTAAATGAGCACTCCCGGTTGCGTGGAACAGCGGTTCCAAACGAACTTCGAAGCGTGGGCCAGGCTAGGATGATCGCCGAAAAGCAGTTCGCGCCGAATGCGCGCACTATTCCCCACCTGCGCTGGTACATCTGCGGATTGCTGTTCTTCGCCACCACCGTCAACTACATCGACCGCCAGGTGTTGGGGATCCTGAAGCCGGTTCTCGAAAAGCAGATGAACTGGTCGGAAGCGGATTTCGGCTGGATGCTCTCCGCCTTCAACGCCGCGTACGCGCTGATGATGCCGCTCGCCGGCCGCCTGATGGACTGGATCGGCACGCGTCTCGGATATGCGTGGGCCGTACTCCTGTGGACGGTGGCCGCGATGGCGCATTCGCTTGCCGGGACGGCGATGCAGTTCTCGATCGCCCGCTTCTGTCTGGGAATCGGCGAGGCGGCGAACTTCCCGGCGGCGATCAAGACGGTGGCCGATTGGTTTCCGAAACGCGAGCGCGCTCTCGCGACGGGCATCTTCAACAGCGGGTCAAACGTAGGCGCCATCCTTGCGCCGCTCATGGTCCCCTACCTTGCGGCCACGTTCGGGTGGCGATCCGCGTTCCTGGTTACCGGAAGTCTTGGGTTTCTCTGGATCGTGGCATGGCTGGCGCTTTTTTACCAGCCCGCGGAGCATAAGCGGCTGAGCGCGGAGGAGAGGCAGTTGATTGCTTCCGACCGTGAAGAGGACGCGCCGCGGAAGGTGAAGTATGCGAAGTTGCTCGGCAAGCGCGCGGCATGGGCGTTTCTGGCGGGCAAGTTTCTCACGGATCCCATCTGGTGGTTTTACCTCTATTGGACGCCGGGATTCCTGAACCGGGAGTACGGGCTCGACCTCACGCAGTTGGGTCCGCCGCTGATTGTCATCTACCTGCTGGCCGATGCCGGCTCGGTGGGGGGAGGATGGTTGTCGTCGGCTCTGCTTAAGAGAGGGTGGTCCTTGACGGCGGCCCGCAAGACGGCCATGTTCGTTTGCGCGGTGGCGGTGGCTCCGGTCTCGATGCTGATGTTCACGGGTGGGCACGTTTGGCTGGCCGTGGCGCTGATCAGCCTGGCGGCCTCGGCGCATCAGGGATGGTCGGCGAACCTCTTCACGTTGACGTCGGATGTCTTCCCGCGGTCGGCCGTGGGGTCGGTGGTCGGGTTGGGAGGCTTTGGAGGGGCCATCGGAGGAATGCTGGTGTCACCGTTGATCGGCTACTGGCTGGACTTCTCGCACGGCGCCTACGGGCCGTTGTTTGTGATCGCCGGGTTGATGTATCTCCTCGCCTGGGGGGTGATGCATCTGTTGCTGCCGAAACTCGAACCGGTCGAAATCTGATTATTGGGCCGCCGGTGCGCTCGCCGCCGGAGGCGCGCGGTGCTTGAACTTCAGCAGGTAGTTTTCCGGGAACATATCGCCCCGGCGTTCGACGAGATCAAAGCCCGCGTCGAGGAATTCGTCCGTGAACGTTCCCTCGCCCGCGCGCACCATGTTGAGGATGAATTCGCGCGAAACGCCCTCGATGCGCTTGAAGTCGATGAGAAGCAGCAGGCCGTCCGGGCGAAGCGCCTTCCTGATCTCCGCCAGCATGTCCTTATGGAACTCGAAGTGATGGTAGGCATCGATGATGCAGACGGCGTCCACGGAGTTGGGGGCAAGCCTGGGAGAGTGCGGATCGCCGAGAACGGCTTTCAGATTCGGAAGATTCTGCTCGCGCGCGGTTCTGGCGATGAGATCGGTCATGCTCCTCGAAATATCGACCGCATAGACCGTGCCTCCCGGCGCGACACGCTCGGCGATGAGTCTCGATATAAGTCCGCTGCCGGCGCCGATGTCGGCGACATCCATCCCGGGCTTGAGCCCCATGGCGTCGAGAATCTCGAAGCGCTTGTCATAGATGGCGCGGCCTTCATGCTCGAAGCGCTCTTTCCAGTGGGCGGAATCGCCATCGAAATCCTTGTTCAATTGTCTGGCGGTGGGGGTAATGGCTTGTTGCGCGGGGGAGGGCGAGACTCCGAGGGTCAGGATCGCC
>JABAQT010000038.1 GCA_019187195.1 Bryobacteraceae bacterium | reverse complement strand
GGCTCACCGACACCGGTTCGTCGAGCAGCAGACGGAGGATCAGATCCGGCCGGCCGAGCAACAACTCCTTGATTGTGGTGTCATAGCGCACTGTGGTGTAAGTGCGCGTGAGCCCGGGTTGCTCTCCTCTCAAACCGTCGATTCCACCGCCGGGAGGCGAAAGAGCGGCTAGACTACGCTTCCGCCGCCGGCCACGCCCGGTTCGGCGTCTTCACCGCACAGTTTCATACGATTCGAGAGAACCATACGAACCCGTGACCGGAGATCGCCCCCCGAAGGTTACATGGCGAGTTCCGGGAATCCGCTGCGCGGCCGGGGCGGAAAGGGCGGCGCTAGTGGAGGAGGAAAACTCGCGCCGCCGCACTTGGATTACTTCTTGGTCTTACGGGCGGTCACCGTGATTTCAATGTGAGCGGTTCCCGCCAGCTTGGTCACCCCAACCGTGGTTCGGGTCGGCCGTGGCTCCTGGAAATTCTTCATGTAGACGGTGTTCATGCGGGGGAAAAGGCTCATATCAGTGAGATAGACCTGCACTGAAACGGCGTCGGCCAGGGTTGCCCCACCCAGTTTCAGCACCCCGTTGATGTTGTCCAGGGTCTTCTGCACCTCCTCCTCGAAGCTGTCCGGAATGCTGCTGCCGGCCGTCATTCCTGATACGTAGATGGTGTCGCCTACCTGGAGACCAGCGCTGAATGGGCGGTTCGGCGCCGTGCCAGGAGGCGTGAGAACCTTCTTGCCGGCGGCAAAAGAGCCGGCGCAAAAAACGGACAGGAACAAGAAAAGTGGAATAGCGCGTTTGTGCATATATGGATCATACTCCAAACGGGATGCCGCATCGCCGCTGGTACTTTTTTGTACTAGAGTACCATCGGCAAATCCACCTAATTCACCATTGCCGGCGCAGATCGCGCCCGGCATGCTGGGTATGCAGAAACGCTTCGGACAAGTGATCATGGGTACGCAATCGAACAGACCAGAGAATGAACGCCGCGGGGCGGACCGTTTCCCCATTGAGCGGGAGGTGCGCTATAAAGTCATCAGCAAGAAGAACGGCGACGAGAGCGGTGTAGGCTCAACCATCAACATCAGCAGCAACGGAGTGCTGTTCACCACCGAAAAACTGCTCATCCCGGGGCGCCGCCTCGAGGTTTCCATCAACTGGCCAGCCCAGTTGAACAACAAGTGCGCCTTGAAACTGGTGGCACGGGGGCGTGTGGTGCGGTTTGAGCAGGGCAAGGCCGCGATGGAGATACAGCAGTACGAATTCCGGACATCGGGCGCCGCCGCGCATTGACCGCACGGGTCAGCCTGCGCAATCGCTACTTTGGTAGCGGCCATCCTGCAAGGCGGTGAAGGGCAGGGAAGCCACGAGACCGCCAAGGTCGATCAGGTAGACCGTCCGGGAGCGGCCATGCCACGTCCCGCGGACAAACGGGCAGGTGAAGCTAACGCGCCGCGGGGGAACCACATCAGAGGAGCGGACTCGAACCGTATCGACCACCTTATCCACCAAAATGGCAAGCAAGGGTAATGGCGGAATGGGAGGATCCGGTTCAAAGACCACTGCGCAGGTGGGCCGGCCAACCGCGGACGCCTGAATTTGGACGCCGAGGTCGATGGCGGGCACCGCTTCTCCACCAACTGTCAGCAACCCGACGAAACACTTCCAGGCGGTTGGCGCAGGCAGAAGAGTGGCGCGCGGACAGATGATCCGGACCGGGGAACAGGGAATCGCGAAGTCCCGCGATCCAACCCGGATCAGGAGATACTCGGCGGACGCCCCAGCCAGCGCCTCCGGCGATCGACCGCCGCTGGCCAACGTCACACACCGGCGAGATGGGGCTTTGCGGCGTGTCTGCCATGCTCGTTCTGCTGGTTGCGAGACAAACACACCTGCACTTCAATCCGTTCGCCCTCAAAGTCGAACGGAACTACGGTCCATTCGTGCTTGCCCTGGTTGCGTTTGATGAAATCGCGCCCGTAGAGAACCGTGGGGATGCTTAGCGCCATCGGGCCGAGAATCTCCTCCAGTTCCGTTTTCACGTTGCCGAGAATCATGTTCGTCATCTCGCCCACCGCGTCGAGCACTTCCTCTTCCACGCTGTCATGTTCGCTGAGGAACAACGCGTCGGCAATGCGGCAAGCCATCTTGACTGAACAGATGAAGGCTCCCGTTCCGGCCCACAAGCCGGCGAAACCCACAAGCGAGAGAATGCCCGCGTTTGTCGGCGCCGGGTCGATCTCCGTGTAGTCGGCAAGCGGCTTGAGTTCGAGGCCAAGCATGGTCTGGAACACACCGCTGGATGCCTCGCGAATGAATCCGACAAGTCTATCCTGGGCAACAGGTTCTTCCATGAGACATACTCCTTTGATTTGGCTAAAGGATGCCCGTGAGCTTTTCCTTGATCTGATCGGCAGTGAACGGCTTCCGCACATAGCCGCTCGCTCCGAGTGATACCGCTTCGAGCACTCTGTTCTGGCTGCCTTCGGTAGTGATCATCAGCACCGGAACGTCCTTGTGCTCCTGACTCCCACGGATCTGCGTCAGCAACTGCAAGCCGTCCATATTCGGCATGTTGATATCGGAAAGAATCAGCCCCACCTTCCGATTCTTCAGCGCCGCCAGGGCTTCCACTCCGTCCCCGGCCTCGATTACTTCACCGACATTCAATTCCGCCTGCCGCAGCACCCGCTGCAGGATCTTTCGAATGGCCGCGGAATCATCCACAATCAGTATGTCCACTGGCATTGAACCTGTTTCCTCCCATGCCCTCGTCCGCTGGCGGCGTCCGCATCCCGCAAGTGGTCCGTGCGTTCCTTATGCCCGGCCGCCCCCGCTTCCCAACCGCCACATCCATCCTCATCGGTAAGTCTGTGAAGGACTTGAACCGGGAAGTTTGGTATTTCCACAGCTTCCCGCCTCCAGTGGCTCCGCCTATCGAGGCGATAGAAACTTTCGATTGGACGAAACCCGCACCGGATCTCTACTTTGAAGTATGATTGCGCTTTCCACCCCTCAGCCGGCCCCTGCCCAGATCGCCCTGTTGCATCGCATCAGCAGGATCGCCAGTTCCGGGCTTTCCCTCGAATTGACACTGGCGGAGATCCTGAATGTTGCCGTCGAGGTCTCCGCGTGTGATGCATGCCTGGTCTATCTCCTTGAAAAAGCGTCAAGTGAGATTACTCTATGGGCATCGCGGTTACCCCACGCCGGATCGCTCGGGAGGTTGCGGATGAAGGTGGCGGAAGAGGTTGCCGATTGCGTGGCCGCGCGTACTTCGGTAATCGCCCTCGGAGTGCAGGCCAGCCAGGATCCCCACTTCAGGCAATTCCCCTCCTTGATCGACGATACAAACGAAGCGTTTCTTTCGATTCCCATGGCGAGCGGCGGCGAGGTTGTCGGCGTGATCAACGCCCATTTCCGCCATCCCCAGGAATTTTCCGCTGATCTTCTTGCCCTGCTGGCTTTTATCGGGGAACAGGCCGGCGGCGCGGCCGCCAGGAAAATGCTTGCCGAGGAGAACCGGCGTCTGCGCGATGAGGTGCTTGAAATGAAGCAGCAACTGGCGGCGCGAAAGGTGGTGGAACGCGCCAAGGGCATTCTCATGCGGCGCTTTACGCTCAGTGAGGAAGAGGCCTATCTGCGCTTGCGCAACGACAGCCGCCGCTCGCGCCGCGCCATGCGCGACCTGGCCGAACAGATCATCCAGGCGGAGATTCGCGGACAAGCCGAAAGCCAGACACTCGATTCGCAGCCGAACCCATAAATCGATATCGTTTCAAGGGGCATCTCCCCGCCTCACCCAGCCATTCGTACGATAATCAGGCCATGTCCATCTTCAAACTGGCCGCGGCCGCCGTCATCACGGCGGGTTGGCTTACAGCGCAAACCGGCGCGACACTGCCGCTCATACACGACTCGAAGCCGCGGGTCGAAGCTCCGGCCGAAGTGGACTGGAAAATGACCACCCGGCCCACGGCAGGCGGCGTGTTGATCAGCCTGAAACTCCACAATCGCGGAACGGAGCCGGCGCGTCTCGGAAAGGCGTACCTGGTGGATGGGTGGCTGGATCTGCCTCCCGCGGCGGTGGCGTTGTCGATGTCGGGGTGGCAGATTCCCTCGCTTGTGAAACGCATCAACGAGCGTGTGACGAGTGAGGTGATGATGCAAGCCGCCGGAGGATCGCGTGCCCTCAACCTCGGCTTTGTCAGCTTTGACCGTATCTACACGGAGCATGCCGTGTGGCCCGAAGCCGGACGCTTGCGGGTGCAATCCTGGTGTGACTTCCGCCAGTGGGCGCTGCCCCCGGGACAGGAGATCGAAACCGAGGAGCTGCGGATTGCGGCCACCGCCGACGGATTTCGCGGGTTGGAGGAATGGGCCTCCGCCGTCGCCGCCCGGAACCATCCGAGGATCTGGCGCGAACCGGTGGCCGGCTGGGTAGGCTGGTCTTGGGTGGATCCGTTCCATAGCGAAAGGTATGAAGACGTCGTGCGCCGCAATGCGCGGGCGATACGGGAGCGGCTGAACGGATTTCCCATCCAATACATTTGGGTGAGCCTCGGAAATCTGAAAGGCCGCCAGCCGGGTAACTGGCTGGCGTGGAACTACCAGTCGTTTCCTTCGCCCCCGCAAAAACTGATCGCGGATCTTGGCGCCAGCGGTTTCAAACTGGGCTTGTGGGCGGGAGCGTTCTGGCTGAGCGCGCAACTGGAAGACAAGGTTGAGCGGTTGAATAGCGCGCTGCTGCGTAAGGATGGCGAACTGCTCTTTGTGCCACACCGCGAGATCGGGAAGGTGTACATCCTCGACCCGACCAACAGGAAAACGCACGATTGGCTGCGCGAGACGTTCTCTACCTACCGCCAGTGGGGCGTGCGCTATTTCATGATCGATTTCCTCGATTCCATCAGCGACGTGATTACCGGGCGGTACATGCCGTCAAGCTACGCCGACTCGACGCTGATACCGGGACCGCAAACGTTTCGCCGGGGGATCGAAGTGATTCGTGAAGCGGCGGGTCCGGAAACGTATCTGCTGGCGAGCACGGGGCCCGCTCTGCATTCGATGGGCATCATGGACGGGGTCCGGGCCGGCAGCGACTATGGGGAGGGACGCGCGCTGGACGGTCCGGGCAAGGGCTTCTATCCCGGCACGTTTGTCATCAACAAGGCCGACTACTGGACTTCGCACCGCCGGGCCATGGAAGCCTGGGCGAGCCACTACTTCATGAACGGGAAGCTGTTTGTGGCCGATACGGGGAATGTCCTGTCGGTGGATCAGCCGATCGCCGTTTCCGACGCGCAAATCAGCGCGACCATTTTCGGACTCAATGCGAGCCCGCTGATGCTTGGTGACGATATCGAGCGCATCGCTCCCAGCCGGTTGGAGATTCTGCGGAAGGTTTTTCCTCGCGGTGGCCAAAGCGCCGTGCCCGTGGATTTGTTCGAGTCGCCAAGCCCGGACTATCCGAAAGTGTTCCGGCTGAATGTCACCCGGAACTGGGATAACTGGCAGGTGGTGGCGGTGTTCAACTTCGGCCGCGATATGTTACGCCGCCGGGTGAGTTTCGCGGGGAAGCAGACGGTATGGGACTTCTGGAACGAGCGTTCGCTCGGAGCGCACGAAGGCGGCATCGATATCGACGTGCTGCCGGAATCGGTGCGTGTGATTCGGGTTGCCCGCGAGCGCGACCACCCATGGCTGCAATCCACGGATATGCATGTGCGCCAGGGCGAGATGGAGATCGAAAGCGCGGAGTGGGACGCCGGCGCCTCCACGCTGCGGTTCACGGCGGTGCGGCCGGCCGGTTATACGGGGACGGTTTTTCTGCGGGCCCCCGCCGGATGGGCCGTTGCCGAACCCGCGGGCCTGTGGATTGCACGCGATGGCTCCGACAACACGCTCACCATCCGGGTGAATGTCGAATTCGGCCCAACCGGACGGGTGTCCCGGTCGATTCGCTTCGAGCGCTTCAAACCATAGAGCGGGTTGGTTCCCGGGCGAGAGCCCGCGTCAACCTCTAAACTATATATTTGTCTCCGTTCCGTCCGCTTTTCCGCAACGCGCATCTGCAAACCGTCGCCGGAGCCTTCTGGCAGCGGCCATTCGATGAGGAAGCGTTTCCCGTAACAGCCACTTACTACCAAACCGAACCCGAGGTGCGGGTCCTCGTGCATAGCCAGCAGCCGTCTTCTTCGCATCGAGGGACGCTGCTGCTGGCGCATGGCCTCGAAGGCTCGAGCGAAGCGGGCTACATGCGCAGCGCCGCGCATGCCGCGCTCACCTCGGGGTTTGCCGTCCATCGCCTCAATACCCGCGGTTGCGGCGGCACGGAAGCTCTCTCCAATACGCTCTACCACGCCGGTCTCACCTCGGATATCCGCTTCGTCCTCGAACATCTGCGCGGCCGGACCGGGCGCCCCGTCTTCCTCGGGGGCTTTTCGCTCGGAGCTAACATGGTTATCAAACTGGCGGGGGAACTGGGCGGCGCCGGCGGCGATCTGCTGGCTGGAGTCATCGCCATCAGCACCCCGCTTGATCTGGGAGCCTGCGCGTCCGCGCTCAACCACCCCCGCTGCTGGCTCTACCAGCGGCGTTTCCTCCGCAACATGGCTGCTCGGCTTCGCCGGCGTCATGCGCTGATGCCGGGCCTCTTTCCGCTTGATGGCCTCGACGGCGTCGGCAGCGTCTACGAATTCGACGACCGAATCACCGCTCCGTTCTTCGGTTTCGGAAACGCCGAAGGCTACTATGGTACGCAATCGGCCGGCCTATTCCTCGACACCATCGCGGTCCCCACGCTCCTCATCCACTCCAAGGACGACCCTATGATTCCCTATGACGTCTATCGCCATCCGGCATTCGCCCGCAATCCGCATCTGCGCCTTCTAATGGCGGATCACGGTGGGCATGTGGGCTTTCTCGCCCGCGGCGCGCGCCGTTTCTGGGTGGACGAGATCCTCTGCCAGTGGCTGGCCGGGAACAACTCGGGCGCGGGCATCGTCTGGTAATCGAGAGACATGCACTCGAGAGCATCCTTTTTCGAGGCGGCGCGCGCCGCGACCGGTTCACTGCGGGCAAACAAATTGCGCAGCTTTCTCACCTTGCTGGGCATCATTCTCGCCACCTCGACTCTCATCGCCGTCATGTCCCTCATCCACGGCATGGACGTCTATGTCGCCCAGTCGGTCTCCGACATGGGCGCCGATGGATTCCGTATCGTACGCATGGCTTTCATCGGCGACTGGGACCCGAAGAAGTTCCTGGAATTCCAAAAGAAGAACCCGGAGTTGAGTTCCATCGAGTATGACTTTCTCCGCTCCCGCGCTTCTCTTGTCCGTGCCATCGGGATGCAGGCCTCGCGGCAGGCGCGCGTCTCCTTTGAAAGCCGGAGCGTACCCGCTGTCGAACTCCTCGGCGCGTCACCGAATGTCGCGGACATCTCGAACATCCAACCTCTTTTCGGCCGCGTCTACACGGCGACGGAAAACCACCACCGTATGACCATCGCCTTCCTCGGCAACGACTTGCGCGAGATTTTCTTCCCTAATACCGACCCCGTGGGCAAGACGATCGAGATTGAAGGACGCCCGTTTCTTGTCGCCGGAACCGCCAAACCGCTTGGCAGCGTGTTCGGCGTCTCGCGCGACAACTTCGTGATGATCCCCATTGAAACGTACTTCAAGATGTACGGCTCGCGTAAGGGCATCAGCTACGCGGCGGTCTCCTCGAGCCACGAAACCCTCTTCCAGGCGCAGGATGAAGCGCGGGCACTGCTGCGTTCCTGGCGCAAGCTGCGTCCCGGCCAGGAGGACAACTTCGCGGTCATCTCCTCGGACTCTTTCATCCAGCTCTGGGACCGGCTCACCGGAGCTATCGCCGCCACCGCGATCGCCGTAGTGTCGGTTTTCATGGTAGTCGGCGGCATCGTGATTATGAACATCATGATGGCCGTGGTTTCCGAACGAACCCAGGAGATCGGCCTGCGCAAGTCGGTCGGGGCGCGGCGCTCGGATATCCTCCGGCAATTTCTGGTCGAATCCTCCCTGCTTGCCGGCTGCGGCGGCCTGATCGGCGTGATGATCGCCTGGGCGCTCGTTATCGCGGTTCGCAATTTTACCCCCGTTCCCATGGCCATGCCGGCTGCCGCGGTCCTCTCCGGAGTGGGGCTTTCCACCGTCACTGGCTTGTTCTTCGGCATCTACCCGGCAAGCCGCGCCGCGAGACTCGATCCCATCGAAGCCCTGCGGGTGGAGCGATGACCGCCGGAGCCGTACTATCGGGCGTGAGGCTCGCCTTCGATTCCATTCGCGCCCACAAACTGCGCGCCTTTCTCACCACGCTCGGCGTCATCATCGGGACCAGCACCATCATCGGCGTCGGCTCCATCCTTGCGGGTTTCGATGGAGCCATCACCAACATGCTGCGCAGCATGGGCGGCAACACCCTTATTGTTTTCAAGTTCCGCATCGGGCCGCGCGCCGGCGGGCTGACCCTCGAGGAGCGCACACGCAAGCCGCTGACTCTCGAGAACGCCCGCGCGATCGCCGAACGCTGCCCCTCTGTCGATCACGTGAGCCCCTACCTGTTCCCATCGCGCGCCATCCACGTGGCGCGCTTCAAGGGGCAGGACTATTACGACCTCGACGTGGGAGGCACGGAGGAGGGCTACGCGCGCGGAGGGGGCCAGGCGGATATGAAAGCCGGGCGCTTCTTCACCGATGTCGAGAACCGCCGCCGTCTCCCCGTTGCCGTCATCGGCGAGGATGTCTACAAAGCACTGTTTTCAAACATCGACGCCGTGGGCAAGAGCGTGGAACTCGACGGACGCCATTTCCGGATCGTCGGCGTCATGAACCGTCCCGCCTCTTCACCCCCCGGAGCGAGCGACAACCGCTTCCTACTGCCGTACTTCACCATGCGCAAGACATTTCCCGCCGCCCTCGAACACATGCTGGTCGTTGTCGCCAGGCAGGGCAGGCTGGCGCAGGCCGCCGACGAGGTGCGCGCCGTGCTGCGCGTCGAACGCCGCGTGCCCCACAACAAACCGGATGATTTCTACATCTCGAGCGCCGAGCAGATGGTGGAGGACTTCCGGCGGATCACCGCCGTGACCGCCCTGGTGCTGGTTGTGCTCAGTTCGATCGGCTTGCTGGTGGGCGGCATCGGCGTGATGAACATCATGCTCGTCTCCGTGACCGAACGCACCCGCGAGATCGGAATTCGCAAAGCCGTCGGAGCCCGGCGGGCGGATATCGTCCTCCAGTTTCTCACCGAGGCGGTGGCGCTCACCGGCATGGGCGGGTTGCTCGGCATGACGCTCGGGTGGATGATTTCAAAGACCGTGAGCCTCGTGTTTCCGGACTTACCCACCGCCGTTCCGCTGTGGGCCGTCACGCTGGGTGTTCTGGTGTCCGCCGGCATCGGGCTCTTCTTCGGCATCTGGCCGGCGAGCAAAGCGGCGCGGCTTGATCCGGTGGAAGCCCTGAGATACGAATAGCCATGCCGCTCCCTAACCCTAACCTCAATTCGATGAAGCGTTCTTCTTGTGCGTTTGAATCCACTTGTGGAAGTCCGCTTCCATCTCCGGACTCCAACGGCTATCGATCTGGCCGGGCGTGTACTTCCCCTGGCGCAACCTGAGATGGCTCCATTCATCACGCAGGTGGATATCCTCGGCGGTGACGACGATTTTTTCGGCAAGTTGGGGCGGAACGAATGTAACGCCCTCGGGGTCTCCCAGAACCACGTCTCCAGGCATGATTGTGGCGTTGTCAATCCGAATTGGAACGTTGATTCCCATCAACATGCTGTTCTCGAACACGCCGGGGTCGGCGAAACGGTAATACCCCTGAAAGCCGTCGATCTTCAGGATGCCTGTCAGATCGCGAATGCCGCCGTTGATGACGGCTCCGTTGCCGCTTTTTGTGAAAATCGAGGTCGCGAGATTATCGCCGATTACAATAATCTTGCCGTAGAGATCGGCTACGAAGATGTCACCGGGTTGCAGCGTGTCGATGACCCAGGATTGCTGCCCCGGCCCGACGCGGCCTTCGCGCGCGGCATGACTCTTGATTACGGCTTCGGTGTCAGGCCGCAGAGGCATGAAGCGGGCGGTAACGGCGCGGCCGGCCAGGCGGTTGCCGGTTTTATTGAACTGCTTCCATCCGCCCGTGAACTGATTGTGGAAACCGGCTTCGCGCAGCAC
>JABAQT010000042.1 GCA_019187195.1 Bryobacteraceae bacterium | reverse complement strand
CCGCCCCCTTCTGTTGTGGCTTCCCCGCGCATTGTGTGAGGATCAAGGTGTCATGCCGCCGGCTATCAGGCGAACACTCAGCGGGGTGGCAATGCTCCTGGCCATCGGCCCGGGATTGCTCCGAAGCATGCAACCGGATCCGGCTGCTCTCGTCCCCCTCTTCCGCCAGGCGCTCGAGGAGCGGACAAAACTCTACGGTACGGACGATGCGAGGGTGGCGCGCGCGGCGCGGGATCTTGGACTGCTGCTTCGATCCCTGCACAGAAACGCGGAAGCGGAGCCTCTATTCCTGCAGTCCCTGGCCATCGACACGAGAGTGTTGGGTGAAAAGGACCGGCAGGTCGGCGCCGACCTCGAGAACCTCGCCTCGGTGGTCGCGGATCCCTCCGAAGCCCTGTCCCTGACCGAACGCGCGGCCCACCATCCTGATCCGGAAATTTCCGCCCGCAATCTGGCCCGCTTGGCGGAGCACGCCCCACGGGGCAAGGCCGCCGGCCTCTACCGCCAGGCGCTGGAACGCGAGGAGCAGGCCTCCGGCAAGGAAAGCGAGCGGGTGGCGGTACGGCTCAACGACCTCGCCCTGGCGCTCCCCCCGAAACAGGCGGAGCCATTGCTGCGCCGCGCCCTGCAAATTCAAGTCACGAAACTGGGCGTCAGGCACCCTGAGACAGCCACCACGCAGAACAACCTGGCTAACGTTCTGCTCGCCATGGGAGAGGTGGCGCGCGCTGAACCGCTGCTGCGCCAGGCGCTCGGAACTCTCGAAGCCATGCTGGGGCGGAACCATTTGCGGGTTGCGGCCGCCTCGAGCAATCTTGGCGATGTGCTGCGCGCGAAGGGCAATCTCGCGGGAGCGAGACGGCTGTACGAACGCACGCTGGCAATCGATGAAGCCGTTTATGGGAAGAACCACCCCGAGGTCGCGGCGGACTTGCGAAACCTCGCGGGATTGCTCGATGAGATGGGACAAGCGGCCGAGGGCCGCAAACTGCTGGACCGCGCGGAGAGAATCGGCCGGTAGCTCGCCGTCAGCGAATCGGGCGCAACGGCTTTCCCGCCGCGTAGACGCCTATCCAGTGATTCGCGAAATGGAGAAGTGAGGAGGGAGAAACGGCGGGCATGTGGCAACTCACGCAGGCCCCCCGCCTCTGGACCGTGTGCCTCGGCTTGGGGTGGCATTGGGAACAGGCCGCGTCATAATTCGCCGCCACGCGGCTTAAGGGCCGGTGCGGAGGGTGGCACGTCAGGCACGAGAGCCTGCCGCCGCTCTTGCGGAAACACGCGCTCTCGGCGAGATAGAGAGGCTGATGGCGGGTATTCCAGGGATTGGTCCAATCCGTGTCATCACCGGCCGCGGCCGGCTTGCGATGGCACGCCCCACAGGATTCGTTCACCTCGGCGGCGGTCATTTTTCGCGGATTTCGCATGGCACGCCCACTGGCAATATGCTCCTTGCCGGGTCCGTGGCAGGCTTCGCATTGCACCCCTTCCTCGAAGGGCTGAATCCTCGATCCCGGACCAAGCCGCAGGGGCCCCGTGGAATGGCACTGAAAACAGCGGAAGATCGCGGTGTTTGGATGGAAGGTGCGGTATTTTTCGCCTTCCGGAGAGCGGTGGCCCGGTGTCAGCGCCATGGATCGTGTGACGGCGTACCAACTCAGGCCGTGCTCGAGGTAGGTGTCTTCGTCAATGCGGCTGACGAAGGTCTTCGCCTGCAGGCCCGCGCCGAACGCCCACTCCCCGGGCTGCGGAGGCACGGAGACGGCTAGCGCCCTGGCATGTCCGCTCCCGGCATGACCGGCGTATTCCGCCGGATGACAGGACCGGCAGACGCCGCTCGAAACGTACTGGCCCGCTGTGATGCGGGCCAGTGCGAAGAAGAGGAGGAATCTCAACGTCTGTAGACTACCAGATGACCCTGCCTGTGTACTGAATCTGACGGCCGTAGATTCCGGCGCGCTGGGCCGTAACCTGCCCAAACAGCGGAGAGGTGACCGAGAGATTCGGGTCCGCCCCGGTGAACGCATTGAGCACGTTGTAAGCCTCCATGCGCAATTCGAACTTGAACCGCTCCCGGATCGGGAATTCCTTGGCGAGAGTCGCATCGAAATTCACGAAGCGCAGCCCCTTGACGTCCGAATATTGAAGCGGATTCGTTCTCCGGGTGAAGGGAGGCAGAATCTTGAACTTCGAGGTGTCGAACCACTTCGCGCTGGTGGGATTTGAGATTCCCGGATCGCCGTCCACCAGCATGCCTCCGAAGCGCAGATAAGCTCCCGAGTTGTAGGTAAACAACCCGCTCGTGCTCCATCCGCCGAGAATGGCCTCCAACACCGGATGCGCCGCCGTCATGAACTTTCTGCCCTTCCCGAAAGGCAACTCCACGATAGCCGCGCCGGTGAGACGGTGCCGGGAGTTGCTGGCGGGTTGCCAGGTGGGCGAATTCGTGTAGGAATCCACGTTGTCGTAGAACTCCTGGTTGCGCGACTGGTTGTAGTTGTATCCGATGATGAAGTTGAACCCATTGGCGAAGGGCCGCTGGAACTGCATCTGAAGCGACTTGTAACGGTTTCCGAAACCGCCGCGAAGCGTCTCCGTGAGTGCGCCATACTGCGGATAGAGCCGGAGCAGTTCCGAAACCGCGATATTCTTCTGCGTGCGCAACTGGCCCGGGAACTTGTCCTTGGGCAGGATGTTGTAAAACGGATTCGGTACGGACTGGTTCACCTTGTTGCCAACCGCGAAACCGATGCGGGGGTCAACCGCATTGAGGTCGTAGGTGTAAGGAGCATAGCGGCCCACGTTCATGAAGAACGTGATGTCGGCCAGAACCTTCCCCGGCAACTGCCGCTGCAGACTGACATTGAAACGGTCGTTCACAGCGGGGTTGAAATCCTGCTGGTACCAGGTGGTGGGTCCGCCGAGGTTCGTGTAGCGTCCCAGGGTCTTTCCAACCACTCCGACCAGGCCCCCGGGGAACGGGTTCGACAAGGATTGTTGGGGAACCCCCTGCAAGGGGGCGATAGCCGTTGTGGTGGCATCGAAGCCGGGATAGGGCACGCTGCCAAGGATGTTCAGGCCGTCGGTGAGCGAGGCCGGCACGATGTAGCGCGCCCAACCAACTCGCAGGGCGCTCTGATTGTCGATACGCCACGCCAAACCCAAACGGGGCATGAACAACTTCTTGGGCGCGTTCCACGAACCGCGGTGGCTTGAATCCGCGAAAACCCACGCCCCGTTGTAAATGGGGGCGGCGGTACGCAGGGCGAGCGCCTCCGCGGGCAGTTGCGGAGCGTTGGCCCCCTGGAACTCCGGAACGGCGTTGGTCAGATCGAGGTAGCGCGAGATCCGGTCGGTGGCGTCGCGCATCGGAGTGTAAAACTCATAGCGCAGTCCCAGGTTCAAAGTCAGCTTCTGCGTCAGTTTGTAATCGTCCTGTACAAACAGACTGAAGTAGTCGACAATCGGCCTCTGGATGGGAATGGAACTGATGGCGGTCTTGTCATCGAGCGCGCCGATCATCATCGTGGCCCATCCATCTCCGCTTAGTTTGGTGTTTGGACTGAGGTAGGTATCCGCGGTCAGGTCGGGGTTGAACGTGAAGGTCATCGGCCTCGGCCGGGAGGCATTGACCCGATCCTTGCGATATTCTCCCCCGAACTTGACATAGTGACGCCCCACGTTCTTCGAGATCTTCGATTCGATATTGAACGAGTTGGGCTCCTGGTACCAGTAACCCGTTTTTCCGAGAGTGGTTGTGCTGCCCTGGTTGACAGTGATGCCGGGATAGTAGATGTCCGGCAGATCCGCCAGGTAAGGCGTATACCAGCTATTGTTGCCCCAGAACCGTCCGAGATCGGAAGGTTTCAGCGTGGCGGACGGCACACCGAAGGAGTCGACAATCGAGTTATAAGCTCCGCGGATGTTCCACACCGTGGAAGCGTTGAGCGTATAGACCGCGTCACCCGAGAAGGTGAGCGCATGCCGTTTGGAACCGTCCACGGGTTGCGCGCGCGAACCGCTGGTGAAATCGTCCTGCGCCGTGAAAGTGCGGAACTGGTTATAGCGGCCGAAAACCTTCAGCTTATCGCTGATGTTGTAATCCACGCGGTCGGAAAGATTCCAGTAGCGGTAGCGGTTGGCATAACCCGCGACGAAGTTATTGACGTGAGTCGGACCATCCCCCGGACGGTTCGGCTTCCATAAGTCCCCAAGGATCACCTTCGCCGTGGGGTCGACCCGGCTTGCGGGGATGATATTGCCCGCAAACGGCTGGCGGGTAACACTGTTGCCATCGGTCTTGGTGGTATAGGGATCGTAAATGGTGCGCAGGGCGCCGGCGGTGTTCAGCGATTGAGAGAAGTCGCCGCTCCGTTCGAGATCGGTGGGCAGCGTATTGAAAGAACTCCGCGGTTCGATCTCGCGCCACCCCTCATAGGCAAAGAAGTTGAAGATCTTATTCTTCTTGATCGGATTCCCCGAAGTGACGCCCCAAACGTTCTGGCGCACCAGATTCTTGGTTTGAGTAACACGGTCGACCAGCGCGTTCAGGGCCGGATTGCGGCCGATGTAGTAGGCGGTGCCATGAAAGTCGTTGGTGCCTGATTTCATCTGCAGGCTGAGCACGCCGCCGGCGCTGTGGCCGAATTCCGCATCGACTGCATTCTGCTGCAGGTTTACTTCCTGCACGGCATCCATGGGAGGCGTGTAGCTGGATTTCTGCGTGGTCATGGAAGGCGAGCCGTCAAGAATGATGTCGTTCTTCGTATTGGTGTTGCCGCCGACATCAAACTGAGACGCCGCCCAGTGGTGGAAGGGACTTTGCTCCGTCGTGGATCGCGTCACCGTCGCCGGATTCAACGACACCAGAAGAAACGGATTGCGGTTGATAATCGGCAGGTTGTTCGTCATCTTGGTGTCGAGTGTCATCGCCATCGATGTGGTGTTGAAATTAACCGCCACCGGAGTAGCCTCGACAGTCACGACGTCGCGCGTGTTCCCCAGTTCAATGGTGGCGTTGACAGTCACATCGCCCCTCGCCTGAACCAGAACGCCCTTCTGGACGAACTCGCGGAAACCCGTCATTTCGACGGATACGCTATAGGTGCCGGGCAGAACGAAATCAAAGATGTACTGACCGGACTGGTTAGTGGTTTGTTGGGCACGAACACCCGTATTGTCATTGGTAAGCGTTACATTGGCGCCCGCTACGACCGCGCCGGAAGGATCCTTCACCAGGCCCTGAACACGGGCCCGTGTATCTTGCGCAAAGGCTGACACGGCCAGCGCAAACACTAACAGCAAACGTGGCATATGGCTCTGAACCCCCAGGTCAAAGACTGCGAGAGATCATATCGCGGCGCGGCGAAGCGTGTCAATTCAACAAATATGAAATTTTAGTTACCACCACGCCGTGGTGTTATCGAGGCAGCCGCTTCCAAAATTCATATTCCGCCCCCGCCCAAACCTACCTCCTATGGAATTTGGGGTCTGAATATTTTTGCTATCTCACCTGCTTCCAGTAACTTGTAACCCTGGCGAAACAATTGCTAACTACTCCGTTACAGATGAAAACTTCGGTTGACCCGCTGTCACCGGCTTGAAAGGGATCTATGGACTTGATCAAGGCAGACCCGGTTTGCCCCATGGAGCCTCTCGCCTCCGCCCGCTTCACTTCTCCAGTTCCCGTCGGGAGCCCCCATCGCGGCATCTCTATTGAGACCTTGTTCTCGATTTTCCAGCAATTCAGTCTCACGTGTGCGTTTGCTTGTTCGCTGGTTCTGATGGCAATCCTGAGCGGGCCGGCCCAGGGAGCCAAGGACAAACCAGGCCGGATCTACCAGGAGTTTCTGAATGGCCCGGCGTCATACCTGATTACCAAGGCCGAGCGTGAGACGTTTCTGCTTCTGAAAACCGATCAGGACAGAGACGCCTTCCTCGATCGATTCTGGGAAATTCGAAATCCCAGACCCGGCACGGGCCAGAACGAGTTCAAGGAGGAGTTCTTCCGGCGGGTCGCATGGGTCAACTCCTTCTATGGACGCGATGCCGGCACCGACGGGTGGCGTACAGACCGGGGAAAAACCTACATCCTGTTCGGCCGCCCGCAAACAACAATGAGTTGGCCCGGGAACCAGGAACTCTTCCCAACCGAACTGTGGTTCTACTCGAATCCGGGACTGACCGAACTTCCACCCTTTTTCTACGTGCTGTTCTTTGATAGGGACGGGATCGGAGGCTATCGCTTCTACCACCCCTTCGTGGACGGCCCGGACAAACTGATGCGTAGTGGAGCGACGAAAGACGCCGCGTTCCGCTACCTGAAGAACATCAGCGCCGAACTGGCTTATGCGTCCCTGTCGCTAATACCGGGCGAACCCATCGATACGGACACTTTCTCGGGCTCCATGGCGTCGGCGGCGATCGTCAACGGGATTCAGGGATACCGGGAGATGCCCAGTTACGTCTCCACCATCCGCCAGAGGGCGATGCGCGCCGAGCGTGTGACTTCGCGTGTCGAATACGACCTCCCGCAAGTCAACATGCTCACATTTCTTGCCTGGGAGAAGGGGGAGACCTGGCTGCACTGGCAAGTCCAGGTGCGGGACTCTAAACAACCCAAGGTGAAAGCGGGCCATGTCCGCTACGACGTGACGGCGCGGCTGTACTCCGGAGACAAGCTGGTGGTCGAACGCACCGATTCGCCCCAATTCTCGGTGCCGCAATCGGCCGGGGAATCGTTGCGCGCGCGGCCCTTTATTTACGAGGATCGAATGCCGGTGGTGGAAGGGAAGTTCCGCCTGGCGGTGACCATCGTGAACACCGCCGCCGGCAAGACCTACGAGACGGAGCGTGAGATTCTGGCGCCGCCCGGGGCGGGACGCGCGCTGATGAGCGACATCCTGATCGTCTCTCGTTTTGAACCGGACAAGCGGCTTCGGCCGTTCGAATTCGCCGGCGTCAAGTTCTTCCCCTCCCCCACGCCGGCCACCACTTCCTCCGCCGGCCTGCGCCTGTTCTATCAGATCACCATTCCCGAACCCCGGCCGGCGGAAGTTCCGGTCGAATACGTGGTCGGGAATATCGCGAACAAGGTTCGCAAGACATTCGAAGACAAACTGGATCTACGAGCGGTGGATGCCTTCGGGTCGCTCATGACCTCGAAGACTCTGCCGCTTGATGAACTCGCGCCCGGCGCCTATCAGGTAGCCGTGCGCGTAAAAGATCCGCGGACCGGCCGAATCACCGCCGGATCCGCGGCGTTCACCATCCTCGCCGAAGCGGACACTCTCAAGCCGATCGTCGTTTCGCAGGGGCGCGCGGAAACGCCGCAATGGGCAGCGGCGGCTCAATATGAACGCGCGCTCTGCTGGCTGTCGCAGGGAAGACAGCGGGAAGCCGTCATGGCTCTCGAAGATTCCTACCGGCTGAGCAGGAACCCCGCGGTCGAGGAACTGTTGGATAAATTGCGGCCGTCTTCCAGGAATAACCGGGAAGACAGAGTAGCCAACGAAAATCATGCATTGAAAGCAGGAGACAAAAGATGAGATTGCCATCAACGAGTATTTTGCCAACCATGCTGGTACTCGCTTTGGGTCTGACAGGAACTCTCTTCGGACAGGGAGGAGCCGATACCTCGAAAGGCTCCCTTTCCGTCGAGGTTCAGGACTCTAGCGGCGCTATCGTGCAGAATGCGAACGTCACGCTATCCGGGTCCATGGGGAGCCGTGTTAGCAAATCAGACTCCCGTGGAGTGAGCACCTACTATAACCTTGTTCCCGGAATCTATTCGGTGAGAGTGGAAGTCCCCGGATTCCGTACCGCCGAAATCAAGAATGCGGCGGTGAGCGCCAATGAGCGCACGCCGTTGCGCGTTGTAATGGAGCCGGGCGCGGTGTCCGAGACGGTGCAGGTCACCGAAAGCGCCGCCACCGTGGACACGACATCCACCACTACCGGCAGCACTTTGACCAGCGACATTATTCAAAATATTCCCGTGGCCCGCAACGTGGCGGGATTGTTCGCCCTCGCCCCCGGCGCCGCGCCCGGCGGCGGCACCGATAACAACGCCACGCCGAACCAATCATTCAACCCGTCGATTTCCGGCGCCTCGGGATTGGAAAACCAGTACATCATTGACGGCGTCAACGCCACCGACCAGGGCTACGGAGCTTTCGGTGTGTGGTCGAACGTATACGGCTCAATGGGCAGCGGCGTCAATTTCGACTTCATCAAGGAAGTTCAGGTGAAGACCGGTGGTTTCGAGGCTCAGTACGGCCAGGCGATGGGCGGCATTCTGAACATTGTCACCAACAGCGGCGGCAATGAAGTGCACGGCTCCATCTACGGCTATTTCGGTCCCGACAGCCTGGAAGCGACCTATAAGCAGCCCAACGACGTGCGCACTTCATCGCCGCTCACCGAGCGGCTGGGGCGATCGAGCACCGATTTCGGTTTCAACCTCGGCGGCCCCCTGGTCAAGAATCGAGCCTTCTGGTATGGCGGCTTCAATCCCAAGTTCGCCAGCATGGGCCGTCAGGGCCCGCCCAACTTCGGCGCTCGCGCCCTTGGCGTGCAGGATTGGAAGAGCCGGAACTACAACTGGGTCGGTAAACTGAACTACGACATCACCCAAAACCACCGTCTCGAAGGCACCGCATTTGGCGATCCCTCGCGCGATCCCGCCGGTGCGCACCGTGACCTGGTTCGGGACGTCATCGAGAACACCAGTTCCGCCGTCTACGGATCCCGGAACTGGGCCGTCAAGTACAGCGGCGTGTTAAGCGCCACCACGCTGCTGGCCGGCTCGTTTGCCTGGAATCACTCCTACTTCACGGAAACGCCCGCCAACAGCCTCTACTCGGTGCGCGACTACTCCAAGCCGAAGCCGAACTCAGCCTACACCAACGCCGGCGGTCTTGGGTTCCTCGAAAACAATGACAGCGACAACAAGCAGTTGAATGTGATGCTCACCCGGAATGTGAATGTTCTCGGAGGCCACACCTTCGATCTCGGTTACAGCTACAACGACATCTCGTACGCCGCCATCCGCTTCTACTCCGGTCCGGACTTCGGAGTGGTCGCGGGTCGAGGCATCGATCCCGCCGACGTTGGGAAGCCGACGTATGGCGGCTTCTTCTACCAGTACCCCAATCGCAACGTCGCCGGGGTCGTCTATCCGGTCGCCTATCGTTTGATTCGCGGCAACTTCTCCAACCCGAGCGTCGGAACCGCGGGAGCGTATCACGATGCCTTCCTCCAGGACGCCTGGCAGTTGAACCGCTACATCACTATTAAAGCCGGTCTGCGCTGGGAGCAGCAGGAGTTGCACGGCAACACCACTCGCTATGTCCTCGGCGGCAACTGGGCCCCGCGCGTCGGCTTCGTGATCGATCCGACGGGTCATCGCAAGACCAAGCTTTTCGCCAACTGGGGACGCTTCTTCGAGAAAGTCCCGCAGGATCCCGCGGTGCGCGCGATGTCGACCGAGAGCGGCTACCTGAACCAGTACTTCACCGCGCTTCCGCCATCGGCTTCCACGCTGATCCCCGGCAGCGCGGCGTCGCCCACAGGCACGGAACCAACCATCATCTACGGCGGCACGAAAGCCATGTACCAGGAGGAAGTTGTGGCCGGCGCCGAGCATGAACTTCCCGGAGGGGTCGTCATCAGCGGCCGCTTTATTCACCGAACGGTGAAGCGCATTGTCGAAGACATTTCCGGCATCACGGTCGAGCAGGCGCTGGCCGGCTCCGGTCAGCAGTATGTGATCTCGAACCCCAGCCTCGCTCTCGATATCTTCCACAACGCGACAACCTGCACCAGCGGCCCGAACTGCGACACCGAATCAGGTTATACGCTCGATAGCGGGCAACTCGGCCCCGACGGAAAACCCGACGGCTTCCCTGATCCCCGCCGCGTCTACAGGGCCTTCGAGTTCACCGCCGAAAAGCGCTTTGGAAACAACTGGTCGCTGTTTGGCAACTACCGCCTCGCCAAGTTGTTCGGGAACTACGAAGGTCTTTTCCGCAACGACAATGGCCAGTCGGATCCCAACATCACCTCGCTGTTCGATTTCGCCTACAGCCCCGCGCTCGCTGATCAGTTCAAGGTCGGCGTGCTGCCCACCGACCGCCGCCATATCGCCAACATCTATGGAAACTACATGTTCGGCACAAGGCTCAATGTCGGCCTCGGCTGGAACGTCCTCAGCGGCGCGCCCATATCGAAACTGCTGGCGCACCCCGCCTACGGCAACGCCGGTGAAATCCCTTCGGGCGGCCGCGGCGCTTTTGGCCGCACGCCGTCGCAGAACTACTGGAATGCGCGTCTCGAATACAGCCTGCCGATCAAGAGCGACACTCGTGTCCTCAAACTCGCGATCGACACGTTCAACCTCTTCAACCGCAAGACCATCACCGAAGTGGACCAGAACTTCGAACTCAGCGGTGCGGTTCCCAACGCTGACTTCCTCAAGCCGTTGGCCTACGCGCGTCCGTTCTACGCGCGGCTGTCGCTCCGCTTCCAGTTCTAG
>JABAQT010000093.1 GCA_019187195.1 Bryobacteraceae bacterium | reverse complement strand
AGCGTAAACGAGAGCTCCCTCGGAGTTCTTCTTCCCGAGGGGGACGGTCAACATCGGGGTATCCGGGAAAGGCTTCCCTCCGGTGGCCATGCCGATGGGCAGTTCCCTGGCCGTATAGAAACGGACGATGGTTTCGCAGAAAGCGGCCGATTTGAGGGAGGGGACGCTGACGCTGACGGACGCCACGCGGGCTTCCGCCTTTCCATCGAGACCGAAGAGCAGCGCCAGCGCGAGGGCATCTCCGATCCGGGAGCCCATGGCGCAATCAAAGATCACGCCGGGAGGTGGATGGCCTTGTCCGGGAGATTGCATCTGGTGAATATCATATCGTGGCGCGGGGCCCAGGACTTTTTTCCCAGGTACTACCTGATGGCAAAGGCTAAGGTAAACGAATCCAAAGGCATGGTAGATTGCAGACTGCTCTATTTTCCGCATTTCGGCGATTGTAGGGATATGCAGCTTGAACCCGAACTTTCCGGCAATGCCGGAGACTCCCCAAGGCCGGGGTTGGGAACGACCACGTTCCTTGAAAGCAAGCCAGCGGGCGCGATGAAGGCATGCCACAATTGCGGCATCGCTCTCTACGATGATGAGAAGTACTTCACCATCGGCGGGCAATTGACCTGCGAGTATTGCTCGAAAAAGGTCAAGGGGAAGGTAAGCAAGGGAGGGGCGTCCGCGGCTCCGGTGGCGAACCGGGCGGTGGAGAGCAGTTCCGCTCCGCTGGTGAACGGAATTGTGGCGGCGGTTGTGGCCGCGGCGGGGTACGCCATCCTCGCCACGGCGGCGCGTGCCGACCTCGGCTTCCTGGCGTTTGGCGTAGGCTGGCTGGTGGGGTACGCGGTGAAGCGCGGGGCAGGGGGCAGGACTACGGGGAGCATGCGCTTCAAGGCCTTGGTGCTGGTTTACCTGAGCCTCGTGGCGGCGCACACATTCATCGGGTTGGAGGCCGGCGATTTGACGCTGGCAGCGGTGCTTACGCTGTTCCTGACGGCGCTGGCTCATCCGCTGGCGGGCGGCGTTCAGAACGTAGTGTATCTGGCCCTCGGCCTGTTCCAGGCGTGGCGCGCCTCCGCTCCCGTCAAGGTGAAAACCAAGCGTACGGTTGGAGTTCCCGTCTCGCGGCGAATGGCCACGGAATAGGCGGCAAGTCCCGGGATGGGTTCGTTCAGCCGCCGCGAACCTTACGCGCGGCGGCCTGCGCCAGTTCGTCACAACGGTTGTTGTCGCTGTGGGAGGCATGGCCCTTGGTCCACTTCCAGGTGACGTTATGGCGCGCGACGAGGGCATCCAACTGCTCCCACAGGTCGCGGTTCAGAACCGGCTTCTTCGCGGAAGTCATCCAGCCGTTGCGCTTCCAGTTCTTCATCCACCGGGTGACGCCGTTCTTGAGGTATTCGGAGTCGGTGGTGATCTCCACCTCGCAGCGCTCCTTAAGCGCTTCGAGAGCCTTGATGGCGGCGGTGATCTCCATGCGGTTGTTCGTCGTTTGCTTCTCGCCCCCCGATAGTTCCCTGAGGTGTTCGTTGTAGCGAAGAATAGCGGCCCAGCCTCCGGGGCCAGGGTTGCCGAGGCAGGAGCCGTCAGTGATGATCCGGATTTGCTTCATGCGCCAGAGGTCAGGCGGCGGCGGTGTTCAGTTCGCCTTCGAAGAACCTGTCCACCTGATCGAGGACGGAGGCGGCGTCGTGGACGTGGTAAATGGCGGCCCGCAGTTTGGAGCCGTTGCGGACGCCATGGGTGAAGTAAGTGGCAAACTGCTTCATTTTTCCGACGGCGTCGGGGAAATCCATCTCGCGCAGCATCGTGTAGTAGGCGCGCATGATCTCGTAGCGATGGCGGTCGGTGGGGCGCCAATAGTCACCCGTGGCCATGTACTCGGCGATCTGGCGGAAGATCCAGGGATTGGCGGAGGCGGTACGGCCCACCATGACAGCGTCGCATGAGGTTTCGCGCACCATGCGGCAGGCGTCTTCGGGAGTGACAATGTCTCCGTTGCCGATGACGGGCAATTTGACGGCCGCCTTGAGTTCGGCAATCTGGGTCCAATCCGCCTTTCCGGAATAGCCCTGCTCGCGGGTGCGGGCGTGAAGCGCCACGGCCTGCAGACCGCAATCCTCGGCGAGCTTGCCCATCTGGAGGTAGACGAATTCCCGGTCATTCCAGCCGGAGCGGAACTTCATGGTGAGGGGGATGCGGATGGCGGCGCGGACCTCGCGCAGCACGCGCTCGACGAGCGGGAGATCGCGCAGCAACCCGGAGCCTCCATTACACTTCACCACCTTGTTCACGGGACAGCCGAAGTTGATATCGACGGCGTCAAAGCCCTGGTCCTCGCAATAGCTAGCGGCATCGGCCATCACGGCGGGATCGGAGCCGAACAACTGGGCGGAGATGGGGTGTTCCTCGGGTTCGAAATAGAGATAGCGGAACGCCCGCGTGGGTTTACGGGCGCGGCGGGTGGAAACCACGCCGTGGGAACTGGTGAACTCGGTCATGATCAGCCCGCAGCCGCCCTGGTTGCGGATGAGGCGGCGGAACACGGTATCCGTCACTCCCGCCATGGGAGCGAGGACCGTTGAAGGGGCGATCTTCACGCCTCCGATATGAAAACCGGAAGAAACCATCTCCTATCAGTTTCTCAGCCCAGCAGGCGCGGAAGCAAGAATTCGAGCGCCTCGCGGCCGGGGAGGCTGCCCTGGGCGAGTTGGGCGTTGCCGCCGCCGCGGCCCCCCGCCGCGGAAACAGCGCGTTTGAGGACTTCACCGGCATGGATGCCGCTATCCGGAGAGGCGGCGAAGAGGATCGATGGAGGATCCTCGGAAACGGCGGCGAAGAGGGCTCTTGCTCCACTTACGAAGCTTTGGGCGAGGGCGCGGGTTTCCTCGCTGATGGCTCCCGAGGGGAAGCGGCTTACGGCGCGGCGCATGCCGTCGGGCGAGGGCGCGGTGTTCTCGTATAACTGGCGGCCCTGAAATGCGGCCAGTTCGAGCGCCAGTTTGCGGCGCGACCGGTCGAGATCCGCGGCGCGCGATTGCAGGGCGGCGACCAGTTCCGGCGCCTGGCCGATGGGGCAGGAGAAGGCGCGGGCAATGGCGGAGAGAGCCTCGAAATCGGCGCGGGCGCGATCGAGGGCACGCGCCCCGCAGAGGAATTCCAGGCGGACATTGCCGCGTATGCGATCGAGTTTGCGGATCTGGACGGCTCCGATGGCGGAAGTGGAGCGCACGTGCGTGCCGCCGCAGGCGCTGCGGTCGAGTCCCTCGATGGAAACGATACGCAGCGTGCCCTCGCGTTGGGAGGCTTTGCGTAGGCCGGAGGCCTCGGAGGCCTTTTCGTAGGTGACCTGGACAGGGCGCCCTTCCCAGATCACGGCATGAACGCGGCGCTCGACGGCGGTGATCTGCGCGGGAGTGAGGGAAGCGGCTCCGATTTCGATGGTGGAGGTTTCCTCGCCCATGTGAAAGCTGAGCGTGTGGATGGAGAAGAGTTCCTCGAGGACGGCCGAGAGCAGGTGCTGTCCGGTGTGCTGCTGCATATGATCGTGGCGGCGGTCCCAGTCGATGACGCCCTGCACGAAGCGGCCCTCGAGGGGGGATGCCAGCAGGTGGGCGATGCGTCCATCCTCGTGCTCCTCGACGGCCGTCACCACGGCGCCGCCTAGAGTTCCCAGGTCGAAAGGCTGGCCGCCGGAGGAGGGATAGAACGCGGTGCGATTCAGGATGACCACGCGGCCGTCCGCGGAAGCACCGGCGACCTCGGCCGTGAAGGTGGTGAGGTAGGGGTCGTTATAGTAGAGCCGTTCGGTCATGTGCCGCTTCCCTGGCGGGGTTCATAGGTGCACAGAGGGTCGGAGGCGAGGTGATTGCCGGTGGCGGAAAAGGCGCGCGCGCGGGAGCCTCCGCACAGGGTGTGGTATTCACAGACGCCGCAGCGGCCTTCAAACGTGGCGGGGTTGTGGAGGGACTGGAACAGGGGGTGGTTGCGGTAGACGCCGGCCACGCGGTCTTTTCGCACGTTGCCCGCGGCGAGCGGCAGAAACCCGGCGGGGCAGATATCGCCCGTGTTGGAGACGAACAGGATGCCGTGGCCGTCGCGGATGCCGAAGCCGCGGGCGGCGCTGCCGCGTTTGATCTGCTCCCCGGTCATTCCCCCGGCGCGCGACCGCTCGATGGCCACGCGGCGGAACGAAGGGGCTTCGGTGGTGGCGACGATGAACGGAGCGGCGCGCGAGGTGTCGTGAATCCAGCCCATGAGCCGCTCGGCGTCTTCGGGCGCGAGCGGTTGCAGCACTTTGCCGCGGCCGACGGAGATGAGGAAGAACAGGCTCCAGCGGGAGACGGCACAGGGTTTCAGCAGTTCGTACAGGTGGGGGATGGAAGGCGCGGTTTCGGCGGCGACGAGCGTGTTCACCTGGAGAGGCATCTCGAGTTCGCGGGCCCAAGTGATGGCCCGCATGGTGCGGTCGAAGGTTCCAGGGATGCCGCGGATGGAGTCGTGCAGTTGGGCGGTGGGAGCGTCCAGGCTGAGGCCCAAGCCCTCGACCCGATGCTCCTTGAGGCGGACGAGAACGTCTCGCGTGAGGGCGGAGGTGGCGGCGGGGGTGATGGAAACGCCGATTCCGAGCGTAACGGCTTCATCGATGAGGGGGAAGAGGTCCGCGCGCGCGAGGGGGTCGCCGCCGGTGAGGATCAAATGCGGCAGGGGAGGGCCGAATTCAGTAATCTGCCGCAGAAAAGAGACACCCTCGTCGTGGGTCAGTTCCAGCGGGTGAGCGGTGGGCACCGCCTCGGCGCGGCAATGACGGCAGGCAAGAGCGCAGGACTGGGTCATCTCCCAGTAGATGTTCATGGGAGTCTTCGAGTAATCGCGCGGCGCGTGAAGCGGCGGCCCGTGCATGTTTCCAGGGTAGCGTGGCGGCGGGTCCGGCTCAATGAGAAGTGAGGGCGATGGCGAGCGCGATGAGGGACTTGATGCCGGGCACGATGCTGCCGGCTTCGGCGTGCTCCTCGAGGCGGTGGGGCATGCTCTGGCGAACCGCGCCGATGGCGACAGCGGGAATCCCCATGCTGACAGCGATGTTCGCGTCCGTGGATCCGGCGTCCATGGGTTCGATTCGCGGGGTGTCCGGCTTGCGGAAGTAGTTGCTGGTAGCGAGAGCGGTCTGTACAACGGGGTGGTTGAGGCGAACGGCGCGCGACAGGGCCTTTGAATAATCGATGCTGAGCGCGCGCTCGGCGCGAAAGCCTACGTGTTCCTGCTCGGCGGCGCGCCGCGCGGCCAGGAGAACCGCGTTTCGCAGGCGGTCCGCGGTGGGGGTGTCGAGCGAGCGGAGGTCCACGGTGAACCATGCTTCGCGCGGGACGGCATTGAAGACCGTTCCGCCGCCCAGCATGCCGACGTTGATGACGGGGAGCTGGAAACCATCGAGGCCGGCGGCGGGAGACGGCAGAGGGATCCGGTAGACATCGGATATTGCTTGGGCCACGGCTCTGGCCGGGCTGGGAGCGCCGCGGCTTTCCATGGTGTGGGCTCCCGGGGCGGTATAGAAAAACCGGAACTGATGGATGCGCAGCGCGCCGTACCAGACCTGTGTGGAGGAGAGATCCACGGCGATGAACATATCCGGCTTATAGCCGCTCGACTCGAGCCAGTGTTTGGCTCCGAGCAGGCCGAGTTCTTCCCGGGCTGTCGCGAGGAAGATCAGATCGCCCCGGGTGCGGACATCGCCGCGGTCGAGGGCGCGAAACATCTCGAGGACGGCGATGAGGTTCGAGGTGTCGTCACCGATGCCGGGAGCGCGCAGGACATCGCCTTCCCGTTTCACCCGAAGAGGGGTGCCGGAGGGGAAAACGGTGTCCAGGTGAGCGGCGAAGACCACGGTGGGGCCGCCGCCGGTTCCCTTGCGAACGCCGCTAACGTTGAGGACTTCATCGGTGCGGATTTCACTCAAGTGAAGTTTCTCGATGGCGGCGCGGATGTAAGCGGCGCGGGCCTGCTCGCTACCGGAGGGGGCGGGGATTTCGGTCAGGCGGATCCACTCCTCGACGATGGTGGAGGCGCGGGAGTCAACAGACTGGAGGGCCCGGCGCACTTCGCGCTTTTCGAGCATCGAGGGCAGAAACCAGTTTGTCCCGGCGCGGAGGGAGGGGAGAAGGGGAAGGAGGACGAGAAGGGCGCAAAGGCGCATGGATGCATGATACTGCGCCAGGGAGGGCGAAAGGCTCCCGATTCTTGCAAAACGGGGGGAATATCCGCTAGGGTGGAACCACGGAGGGTTGGCCGAGCGGTTGAAGGCGGCGGTCTTGAAAACCGTTAGCGGGGTGACTCGCTCGGGGGTTCGAATCCCTCACCCTCCGCCACCTTCCCATCCAAGAGACAAGGAGCCGCGGGATCAGCCAGGGTGAACTTCACGCTTTGCGGGGTCGTACACCATCCGGCGGCCGGTGGTCAGCGCCTCGTCGGCCATGATGACGGCCACCGAGTGGGCATAACCTGCTTCGATGGGCGCGATGGGTTGCTGCCGGGTGCGGACACACTCGAGGAAGTTCTGCATGTGGGGGACGGTGTCGACGGGCACGATCTCGACCTCACCCTGAACGCGGTCAGGCTCTCCCGAGCCCTGACCCGACACTACCCACTTCTGAGACGGTGAAAGATTCTTTGCGTCAAGCGTGCCGCGGGAGCCGAACCATTTGGCATAGTTCCCCGCCCCGGTTCCGAAGACCGTGCAGTACCGGACCAGGAACCCTTCGGGATATTCGAGCGCGACCTCGACGGAATCGGGGTTGGTGAACTCGTTCTTCCAGCGGTAGATTCCTCCGAGGGCCACGACGCGGGCGGGCGGGCCGGTGCTGGTGGCGTAGTGGACCATGTCGATGAAGTGGACCATGAGGTTAGTGTGGGGGCCGCGTGAAAACTCGCGGAATCCGTACCAGCCCTGGTACTGGGTGGGATCGAAGGGCCGCGCTTTACGGTCGCCGAGGAAGGCTTTCCAATCCACGTCGGCCTCCTCGGGCTTCTGGCCCTGGAATGCGCTTCCACCATAGCTCATCCAGTAGGGGCTATAGCTGTTGCGGACCTGCTCGACTTTGAGGATCCTGCCCAGTTCTCCGGCGGCGATCGCTTTCCTGGCGCCCACCGAGTTGGGATAGCTGCGCATTTGCGTGCCCATCTGGACAATACGATCCGAGTGCTTCACGGCATCGTAAGCGCGAATGAGTTCGCGCATGTTCATGGCGAGAGGTTTCTCGACGTAGACGTCCTTGCCGGCTTTGATGGCCTCGATGAGCATGGCGCAGTGCAGATGATCCGGGGTGCCGATGACCACGGCATCGATATCCTTTCGCGCGAGCACTTCAGAGAAATGGGCGGTCTGGAACGGATCGGAGCCGGTGAATTCCTTAACGTCGAGAGCGGCCTTCTCCCGTTTCTGCCGCCAGGTATCGCAGACGGCGGCGATTTCAATGTTGGCCTTGTCCTTCAATTGGATCAGTTCCTTCAGCAAGCCACGCCGGCCGCAACCGATATTCGCTACACGCACGCGATCGCCGGCTCCAGAGGCCCGCGAGTAGGCCGCGGCGGCCAATACGCTGCCGGCCAGGCGGCGCCGGCTCAGAGTGGAATGATTCATCAGATGGTTCCTCACCTGGAAGGATTGTAAACCAGATCTCCGCTCGCCAGGTCCCGAGCGAACGGGCAACCGCCGCCGATGCGGAAGACCCATGTGCGGTTCGAGCAGGCAGCGCTGAACGATTGCTTACATGAAGTGGAGCAGGCGGCGCAACGGATCATGAAGAGTTGGAATCCTGGAAGACGCGACATCGGCCGCTGCTTCCCATCAGAACTCATAGCGCAGGGCAAACTGCATTTGGCGAGGCGTGTTTATCTGGGAGGTGTACTTGCCCCACGTAGCGGTGCTGACACGGAGGAGATCGGGGCCGGTGAAGCGTACCTGGTTCAGGAGGTTGAAAGTCTCCCAGCGGAACTGAAGCGAATGGTGATCGTTGTAGGGGAGCACGAACCGTTTTGATAATCCGGTGTCGAAGTTCGAGAGTCCATCGATGCGGATGGTATTGCGGCTGCCGCTCTGTCCGGGGAGCGTGTACTCCCATTCGGCGAGTGTAGCCGCGGGATCGGCCCAAACGTTCGGTCCGCCGGTGGCGGCGTTCTTCGATCTGAGGGACGGTGTTACGGCTCCGGCGGGCGTACCGAAGCTGGTGACGTTCCAGTTCGTCGCCCAGTAGGCTCCGTTGCCCACGCTCCAGGGCAGTTCCGTCGATTGTGTCCAGATGCCGGAGAACTGCCAGCCGCCCAGGAGCGCTTTCGTCCAGCGGTTGCGGCCGGCCGCGCCGATGGGAAGCTGGTACACCCACCACATGTTCCACACGTGCCGCTGGTCGTAGTCGGAAACCGCTCGGCGTTGGGAGGGATTCCAGGCGTTGATGAGGAAGCCGGCAAACGCGCCGCTGTTTTCGGTCTCGGAAGCCAGATCCTGCGACTTTGAATAAGTGTAGTTGAAATCCAGTGTCAGTCCATTCGAAAACCGCTTTCGCAGCGTCCATTGCATGGAATGATAGTTGCCTCCGGCAATCGAGCTCCAGGCGGAGAGGGAAGAAAACTGCGGGTTCATCATCATGTTCGGGCCGAGCACGCCGCAACCGGGGTCGCAATATTCATCCAGATCTCCGAGCGCGGAGATGAAGCCGTTCGGATAGAGCCGCGCGACGCTGTAGACCACCTGCGAGGCGGAGCGGGATGGGGTCTTCAGATTGCCGAACATGTTCTCCCAAAAAGGAATTCGCGGAACCTGCGTGATCGGGGCGCGCTGATTGACCAGTTGCGCCATCGCGGTTGCGGCCTCGAAATAGGTCTGGCTGCTGGCCGGGTCGGTGAGGTTGGTGGGCATGGCGAGGTCGCGGTTGATCAGGGACCGGCGCGAAAGACGCCCGACGTAGCTGCCCTGGACGAACCATCCACGCGCCAATTCCCGCGCGATCGAGAAATTGAGGTTCATCGTGTAGGGACTCTTCAATTGATCGTCAATGGAGGTTGTGATAGCGAAGCCTTCGCTGACGGTGTCGGGGAACTTCGCGGGGAAGCCTCCGGGCGGCGCCGGGCGCAGCAGCGCGGGGGGAATATCGAAGATTCCAGTGAAGCGGGGCGCCGTGGACGCCGTGAGACGGCCGGCGGGATTGGTGAGCGTAGTAGCAAAGCCGAAGGCGCTCAAGTCATAGTCGCGGGCTAAAGGCTGGCCAATGAGGTCATAGAACATGCCGAATCCGGCGCGCACGGCGGTGCGTCCCAGCCCTCCGAGGAGCCATTTGCGCCAGCCGGACTCGCCGGAGGGGGACCAGGCGAGCGAGAGCCTTGGCGCGAAATCGCGCCTATGAAACGGATAGAGCGGACGAGCTTTGGGATCACTGGCGCGGATGAAGACGATGCGCCCTGCTTCCTCCTGGCTGCGGCCCAGGTCCGCCAGGTGGCCGCGCATGTTGAACCAGTCCCCGAGCGGGATGTTGGTGGAGACCTGGACTCCGTTCGCTTCGTGCACGGGCGGCATCAGGGACCAGCGCAGGCCGAAGGCAAGGGTCACATTGGGGCGCAGGCGCCAGAAATCCTGGGCGTACATTTCGTACTCTTCGTTGCGGAAATCGCGCGCAATGGGCGCGCCCACGGGGAGCACGTCGCCATCGATCGTGTAGTTGTAGGCGGCATCCACTTCGGAAACGATGCCGAGCAGAGCCATCATGGCGTCGCCGATTGCGGGACGATCGGCGTAGTTGACCTGGGAGGGGGTGATATCGGAGCCCGTGCCGCGGAGCCAGTTGACGTTAGTGGAAGCCGAGTGGAACGATTTCACTCCGTTCAGGGACCGGTTCGAGAGCAGCCGCGCCACCGCTCCGAACTGCACCAGATGCCTGCCGCTGGTGTAGCTGAGGTCCCCACCGAATTGATGAAGAGGCATCTTGCGGGTGATTCCGGTGGTCAGCGGGTACAGATCGGACAGTCCCATGAAGGTGACCGCCGAAGCGGTCTGGCTGCCGGTGCGCTCGCGGGAATAGCGCGTCAGTCCGTAGCGGAAGTTACTGACCAGACTTGGAGTGAGGATGGCATTGTAGCCGATGGCCAACCCCTTGGCATTGGCGAGAAAGACGCTTGATGGATCCTGCCCGGGAAACTCGGGGGCGGCGGTGGACCTGTCGTTCTGCATCTGGCCGCGAAAGAAGAAACTATGGTTAGCCCTGGGCTGATAGTCGAAGCGGGCGATGTAGGTGTTATAGAGCAACTCGAGCGGCGCGGTGAAGCGGTAGCCGAGGAAGTTCAGTCCATCGCCCGGCGTGGACGCGTTCGGCAACGGATACTGTTGGAAGACTTTCAATACCGCCGGGTTGGCCCCGATGCCTCGCGGGTCGAGAGCGCGCACTTCGGCGGGGCTCAACTGCTGAAGCCGCCCCGTCTGGTCACGATAGCTGATGCCGCCCTGGCGCAAGACGGCGGAGGGCACGGTGCGCTCCACGTTCACCTCGCTGCGGTCATTGCGCTGCTCCCAATTGAAGAAGTAGAACAGTTTGTTTTTTCGAACTGGTCCGCCAAGTGAAACGCCGGGGATGTTGATCAGCAGTTTGGGCCTTTGAACGCCGGCGCTGTTGTTGAAGAAGCCGTTGGCGGCGGTGGCCGTGTTGCGGTGATACCAATAGGCGGAGCCATGGATGGCGTTCGTTCCGGACTTGGTCACGAGGGAGACCTGCGCGCCCGAGCCGCGTCCCTGATCGGCATTGGCATTGGTGGTTGTCGTGCGGAACTCCTCGACGGAGTCGAGCGTCACGCGGAGGACGCTGGTGAAGGCGGTCCGTTCCTGCTGCTCATTCACATCGATTCCGTCGAGCGTCACGTTCGCCTGGTCGCTCTTGCCGCCGTTCACGTTGCCCGATTCGGTCACGCCGGGCTGGAGCGCCAGCAATCCGGCCACGTTTCTCGCATAGGAAGGGAGCTGCAGGACCGGCATCGATCCGATGGCGTTGCCAAGCGAGGCGTCCACGGTGTTCACCTGGCCCGCTTCGGCCGTCACGGTGAGGGAGCTTGTGACATCGCTCAGCTTTTCGAGCTGGAGATCCGCGCGGGCGGGTGTGTTTACCAGGACCTCGATGCCGGCGGCGGTGACGTTGTTGAAACCGGGGGAGGAAGCGGTGACGCGGTAACGGTCGGGAAGTATCTGTGGGAACGTGTAGCGCCCATCGGAAGCCGTCACTGTCTCACGGACACGCAGGTTGCGGGATTGGCTGTCGAGACGGACGACGGCTCCGGGGACCGCGGTTCCGGTGGGATCGGTGACCAGGCCGGAGAGCTGGGAAAGCTGCTGGGCGGGCAGCAGGCAGGCAAACAGGAGCACGAAGGCCGGTGCGATGCAGCGCAAGTGAAACTTCACCTTTCTATTTAACTCCTCCGGTGGAGCGGAGCGCGGCCCGAGGGCGGGAGATGGAAGAGG
>JABAQT010000073.1 GCA_019187195.1 Bryobacteraceae bacterium | reverse complement strand
CGCCGACGCGCGCCTCCGTGCCCAGCGCGACGCCCACCAGGACCGCGACCTCAACCGCCACCCGGGCGGCGACTTTCACGTTTACCCCAACCCCGACGAACACATTCACCGCGACGGCAACGCAAACGAACACGCCATCGCGCACGCCAACGTCCACTGCGACCTATACGTTGACATCGACTTTGACGAGCACAGCCACGGCGACTGCCACGGCGACTCACACAGCAACGCCTTCTCGAACCCCGACTCCCACGGCCACGTGGACGTTCACTCCTTCTGCAACAAATACCGCCACGTACACGCCAGTCCCAACATTCACCGCCACGGTGGCCCACACACCATCTCGAACACCGACGTTCACTCCAACGATGACGGCGCTACCTCCGGTCGTTTCCCTGACCGAGCATTGGTGGATCTGGGAGTCTGGCGATTTGCATATTACCCCGAAAACCTATCCCATCGCCAGCGTGAAATTAACAATATCCGATCCGCAAGGCCGCTGGCCAACCATTGTCCATGAATATAGCCCGAGCAAAGTCCCTGAACAGGTGACTTGGGACCGGCGGTTTGCAGATGGTACGTTGGCGCCGAGCGGCGAGTATCCGGTGCGGGTACGCGTCTGCGATGATCATAACCTGTGTGCAAACGCCGTGGGGAGAATCTCCATCCCGGATGGGGTTTGGCCAACCATGACGCCAACTTTCACCCCGACAAACACCTCTACGATGTTGCCTTCTATCACTCCAACGAGAATCAAGATACCCGCCTCTCCCACGCCTGTGGTGGCGCTCCCATCTCCTGCGCCGACCACACCAACTACACAACCGACTCAATCGCCGCTCTGGCAGGTTCTTGGATTGGCGACGCTGATGATCTCGGTCGCCTCCGCCAGCGCAGTGGACTCGCGCCCGCTGGCCCTGCGCCGGCTGGGCGAGGCGCTGGAACAAATATCCAACCGCAACCAAACCAACTCATCCCAGGATGAGAATTAACTTCATATCGAAAGGAAAAAAATGGAACTTCTTCTTGCTTTGGCCGTGATCGCTGCGGTGATCGTCTTTGGGGCCTTGGTCAGCCTTGGGAACGAACGACAGCGCCGGGCGATTGACGAACTACGCGAACAAGTGGTCTTGTGGGCGCTCCAGGATTTGCGCATCAAGCGCGAACGCCTGGCGCGGGACGTGCGAGTGGAGGATCCGATCGGCTGGTTGAACCGGGTCGTTGCAAAGGTAACCAACGAAGACGTGAATCTTCAGGTGGTCGAGATGTTTGAAGAGCCGCGCGCTTTGATCTGCGCATCCGGCAGCGGCACGGAGCGGGTGGTCTTCACGCCGCTCTCCCCCAACGAGATCCAGCGCCTGAAAAGGGAGAAACACAGCCGTCTGTCTCGCGTGGACACACAAAGCCCCCTGTTTACCCTGTCTCACAGGAGTAAGACATACGAGATTTCCATTCTCAACGGCGGGATCGTCTTCGATCGCGAACTCCCTCTGGCCTGGAAGGGCTTGACCGGACAAACGACAGATTTCATGGAACGGGTTTGGATGTACTGGGTGAGATAAACCAGGCGCTGCATCCGGCGAAACGCGTATTGGAGATGATTTTCCCGCCCACCTTGCCGCTTCTCCCATAATCACATATACTCCCACCAACTTCGATCAGCACGGGAAGGGAGTCTCCATGTCCAACCTCCTCAACCAATCCCTCGGACGCTACCATATCCTCGAACAACTCGGCGAGGGCGGGATGGCGACCGTCTACAAAGCCTACGACACCCGCCTCGAGACGGACGTGGCGGTGAAGGTCATCCGCACCGAGAACCTGGCGCCGTCCGTTTTAGAGCGCGCCCTCAAACGCTTCGAGCGCGAGGCGAAAGCCCTGGCGCGGCTGACGCATCCCAACATCGTCAAAGTGACGGATTACGGCGAACACGAGGGCAAACCCTACCTCGTCATGGTCTACCTGCCGGGCGGGACGCTCAAACAGCGGCTCGGCAAGCCCATCCCCTGGCAGGAGGCGGCGCGTTTGCTTCTGCCCATCGCCGAGGCGTTGGACTTTGCCCACAGCCAGAACATGATCCACCGCGACGTGAAGCCTTCCAACATCCTGCTCACCGAGCGCGGACAACCCATGCTGACCGATTTCGGCATCGCCAAGATTTTGGACCTGGAAGAGACCCAGGACCTGACCGGCACCGGCGTGGGGGTTGGCACGCCCGAATACATGGCTCCCGAGCAGTGGACGGGAAAAGCCTCGGCCCTATCGGATCAATATTCTCTGGGGGTGGTGTTGTACGAAATGCTGACCGGGCGCAAACCCTACACCGCCGACACGCCCGCCGCGATCCTGCTTAAACAAGCCACCGAACCCCTGCCGCGTCCGGGTCAGTTTGCCCGCGACCTGCCCGAAAAAGTGGAGAAGATCCTGCTCAAAGCGCTGGCGAAAAATCCCGAAGACCGCTATCCCAGCATGGGCGGATTCGCCGCCGCGCTGGAATCCGCCCTCAGCGGGACGACCGCGGCCGCCAGGCCGCAGCCCGCGCGCCCGGGCGGACAAAAGGGAGACACCCAGGCCACCATCGTGCAGGAGGGGACGACTTTAAGAGAAGCGCCCGCATCTGCCCTTCCTTTCTCTCCCGATATTCCAAAAACTGCCGGGCAAAAAGAAGCGGCGCGCGGGAAAACTACGAGTGTTCTTCCCCCAAAAAGCACAGGGGAGGTCAATTGGCGAAAATGGATTCCGATCGGCTTGCTTGTGGTTCTGCTCGGCGCGGCGCTGTCCATCGGAAACGGGTTGTTGGGGCTGGGAAAACAGGGCATCGGTCCATTGGGAGGGCTGGCGACCAGTACCGCAACTCAAACGCCTACGCCCACTGCCACTGCTACTAACACTACCACGCCGACCGCGACCTTCACCCCCACCCCCGGCATCGGCTCGACCTGGACGCGTCCGAAGGATGGCATGGCGATGATGTTTGTGCCAGCAGGCGCGTTTACCATGGGAAATACCGTCGAACAGGCGCTGGCTGACTGCCAAAAAGTCCGTGCCGATTGTCAAAAAAATTGGTTTTCCGATGAAGAACCGCCTCATTTGGTCGAGTTAGACTCGTACTGGATGGACCAAACCGAAGTGACCAATGCTATGTATGCCTTGTGTGTAAAGGCTGGCATTTGCATACCGCCGCAACAAAAAAACTCATCCACTCATGATGATTATTATGGCAATTCTGTTTACGACAACTTTCCCGTTATCCATGTAAATTGGGGCCAGGCCAATACATACTGCGAATGGGCTGGAGGTCGCCTGCCTACAGAAGCGGAGTGGGAAAAAGCGGCGCGCGGGATGGATGGCCGCGTCTATCCATGGGGCGATACTCCGCCCACTTGCTCTCTGACAAATTTTGATCCTTACAGCGGCAATGCATGTAAAGGCGACACTACGGAAGCGGGCAGTTACGAAAACGGAAAGAGCCCTTACGGAATTTACGATATGGCAGGCAATGTGTGGGAATGGGTGGCAGACTGGTATGATTCGAGTTACTACTCCACCTCGCCATCCAATAACCCTCAAGGACCGGCTTCGGGAGAATACCGCGCTGTGCGGGGCGGCTCGTGGGGCAACGATGGTTACGGCCTCCGTTCTGCGGATCGGAACGGGCGCGATCCGTCCAATTCCAACGACGTCCTCGGCTTTCGGTGCGCGCTCTCGCCCTGATTCTGGAATCCTGTGCTCTGAAATTCTGATCTTCTGACTCGCGCTCGTAACCCTCCCCGCCGAAGGCTCTTTCATCTTCCCGGCCCGGATACGGCGTGTTCACGGATACGCCGCGTGCGCCTACGGAAGCGAGTCCCGGCGATTCCCGTCCGTGGGGGGCGGGCAAATATCAAAAAGCCCGCCTCCCCGAGACGCAAGGTCTCCTGGAGGCGGGCGATTGTTTTCCGCGCTTTCCCCAGTTGACTGTTGTATAATAACCGTATGGCATCTCCCGCGATCAGTCTGCCGCCGGAAGAACTGGTTCAATACCGCCAGGTTGCAGCGCGCCGCCTGAAGGCGCGGGCAGGCAGGATCCAACTCCGGGCAAACCGCGCGTGGGAACTCGCGCGGCAGGCGGCGCGTCTATTGCGCGAACGCTTCCACGCCACGCGGGTGGTCGCATTCGGTTCGCTGGTTCACGAACACCGATTTCACGAATGGTCCGATATAGACCTTGCCGCGTGGGGCATCCCCCCTGAAGAAACATTCCGCGCCATCGGCGCCGTGATGGACCTGGACTCGACCTTCGAGGTCAACCTGGCGGACGTGAACACGTGCCAGCCTTCGCTGTTGGCGGTCATAGAAAGAGAGGGCATGGATCTATGATCGAAAGCTATATTGTCTTAGCCGGGCGCATCCGGAAGGAATTGGAGGATTTGAAACGCCTGGCCGCGCGTTCACAACGCGCCATGGAGGCCGCGCGTCACAACCCGACGGAAGCCGATCTTTATCTTGACTCCGCAGCCTTGAACCTGCATGACGTTTATTCCGGGTTTGAAAGAATCTTCAAGCAGGTTGCCGCGACAGTGGATGGAAATGTGCCGTCCACTCCGGAGTGGCACAGGGATTTGCTCGACCAGATGGGGTTGGAACTCCCCCAGGTTCGTCCGCCCATACTGTCATCCTCCAGCGTTCAATTCCTGGACGAATACCTGAGATTCCGACATGTAGTCCGCAACGTTTACACCTTTTCCTTTGATACGGAAAGAGTGGGACGGCTGGTTAATGAATTAAGCGTCAACTTTGGAAAAATCGAACAAGAACTGCTCTCTTTTGCCGCTTTTCTCAAAGATGTTGGCAGCGGGTGATGGAACGCCCCTGCCGCGAGCAAGATCGCCCGCCTCCCCGAGACGCAAGGTCTCCTGGAGGCGGGCGATTTGTTTGCAAATGATCAAGGTGGTGTTTGTTATTTTCTACCCAATTCCTCCTGGATAGCTTTCATAGCTTCTTTAGGCTCACGACGTATCCAGTCCAGCAGTAAAAATACTGCCGGTGGCTTAATGTGAACTAATTGATTTAATGATTTCGGAGAAAGCCCTACATATTTTGGCTCCTCTAGAAACTCGCCATTCTCTAGCCAGACCTCAAAAGCCTTTCGAATGGAGGGGTCAAGCTCTAGCAGTTTTCGCGCCGTTTCTGGCGCTTGCGCTGGAACGTAATCCCATTCGCGCACCAAGAAATCTGCCAATTGTTCGCGGTTGTCCAGTCTCATATTACCTCCGCTTCGCCTTCCACATATTCTCTCTCAGCCTTTTCGCCAAATTCCCTGGCGTCTTTTTCCACCGGTTGATTTCGATAGGCTTCGACATCGTCTTCGAATTTCATGTAATTGTTGAAGTTTTCTTTCCATGCCTTTATTTGATCTTCGGAAATATTATCTGGGCGTTTGTCCGGATTGTCCACCAGGTAATGCTGATATTGGTGACGCGTCTCATGGGCAACGGTATCGAGAAGCGAAAAAGGATCATTGTCTTTTACGTTATCAATATCAACCGTCATGGAGGAAAATAGGCCGAAAATGATTCCGGGCGAGTAGGAACCTCGCCAATCTCCTTTAGGTGGGTCTTTTAGGTCTTTGATATTAAATTTTATTGGTTCCATCCCGAGTTTCGTACACAGGCTTTTGTAGTAGTCCTCCAGCCATTTCTTGCGTTCCTCGAAAGACATTTCTCTCCATTTTGATCGAATGGATTGACGGCCGGTCGTAACGGCCTGCGCCCGCTTTTGTTCCGGCGTCAAACCGCCCGCAACAAAAGTAGAAGCTGCCTGTTCCCATTCATCAGCTTCTCTCTGGACGCGTGCGCCAAGCGCTGCGCCCTGTTCCGCGCATCTCTGAATTTTCTGCTGTAATTCTGCATAGTCGTTAATAAATTTATCTCGGCTGGGGCTTTGCCAATTGAGAGCGCGTAGGCTCGATCCCAAAGCGACTATTTCCTGAAAGATCTCCGCCGAAATTCGATCTAATTGGCTTGCCATAGCCCGTACCTCCTCCGTTTCCATGTGAATTACATTTCCCATAATCGCCTCCTATTCGCCCGCATCCGTCGCGTCATCCTGCATCGTCTTCACCGCCTGTCTCTCCCTTTTTCGCGCCACGATGGCCGAAATATTATCCAATCCCCCGCTCTGGTTGGCGAGCGCGACGAGTTTTTCCGCCGCCTCCTGCGGCTCGAACTCGTTGGCGGCCGCCCATAGGAGCGATTCCGGGATCACGCCCCACAACCCGTCCGAACATAAAAGCAGGATGTCGTCGGGTTGGAAAACCTCCTGCTTCAGGACCGGCGTGACAGTCGGACGGTTGGCGCTCAACGACATCGAGAGACGATTGCGTTTGTGGTGCCTGCGCGCCTGTTCGAGCGTCAGTTTCCCGGCGCGTGCCATGTCCATCACCCAACTCTGATCTGTGCTGATTTGGATGGGTTCTCCGCCGCGTAAAATGTACGCGCGGCTGTCGCCCACGTTGACCATGTCCACGCGGTCGTTTTGCAAAAAAGCCGCGACGACCGTGCTTCCCATCCCTTTCAGGCTCGAGTCTTCAGCCGCCTGCGCGCGGAGCGCCTCGTGCGATCTTTGGACGCACATTTTCAGGGCGCGCGCCGCGTCCAACGGGGGCTGCAACTGAACGTAGACCTCGCGAAAAGCCTCCACGACCAGCCGGCTGGCGGTCTCGCCGCCGTTGTGCCCGCCCATCCCGTCGGCAACGACCAGCAAAGGCGGGACGTCAATCCCCGCCTCGGGCAGCAGTACATCCAACGCGTCCTGGTTCGACTTGCGCTTCTTGCCAACATCGCAGGCCGAGCCGATGAGGAAATCATTGATAATGGTGGAGAATGACATAACGAGTTTCAAGGACTCCGCAGTTTGGAAAATTGCGCTACAGCGACGATCCAACTACGCGACTACCCGACCACGCGACGATCCGACCACGCGACTACCCGACCACGCGACCACAAGACTATCCGACTATCCCTGCCTCGTCGCCATCGTATCGCTGTCGCCGCTGGAGGTGAAGCCGTCGAAGGTCTTATCATCGCCGGCGCGGATGCGCGCGCTGGCTTCGAACTTCAACGTCACGCGCTTGCCGAGGCGGATCTCGTCTCCGGTCTGCAGGAGGATCTCCTGCCCATTGACGTCCTTCTCGTTGACGAACGTCCCATACGTGGGGCGTTTGAGTCGTCCCGTTTTCTCGTCCATCTCCTCCGCCTCGTTCAGGAACAGCCCTCCGCCGCGCTCCTCGATGACCGCGTGATGCCGCGAGACGGGGCTATCCTTCGGGAAGATGATGTCGTTATCCGCCTTGCGCCCGAGCGTGGTGCGGCGTTTGGTGATCTCGAAACGCTGTCCGGGCATGGAGGGATCGTCGCTGGCGGTGACGGTCAACATGCCGAGCGCGTCGGGGCTCATCTCCCACAAGTCCATTGTGCGGTCCGAGCCGACTGCCTCCTCCATCGTCGGCGCGCCGATGCCTCCCACCTTCTCGTTCCATTCCCTTTCGCGTTCCTGCTCGCGGCGCTTCTTTATAATTGCCATGACGACGAAGAAGGCGATGACCGCGCCGAGCAGAACGACTCCGCTGATCACGAAAATGAGACTGCCGGAAAAGACCCCGCCGCCTCCCGTCTCCTCCTCGACCGGGACCGGGGTCGCTGGCGCCGCGCGCACCGCCACCTGACGCGAGGCCCGCGCCACTTCGATTCCGCCCGGACCCAAAGCGGCCGCCTCGATGGTCAAGTTCCCTTCGGGATACGGAGCGAGATCCACCTGCGCGGTATATGGCGCGGCGGTCGCCGTCGCCACCGTCGTCCCATTAATTTGAAAGACGACCGATTCAATCGTCTCGCCCTGCCCGAAGGTGTCCACCTTCAGGCTGGTCATCCCGCTCACCTCCGCTCCCTCGGCGGGTTCGACGAACGTCAATCTCAGCGGGAAATTGGGGAGTAAAAAGCCGCGCGTATCGGTATCCTGCGCGCTGAGATATTTGGCGGTCACTGCGAGCGTATGGGAACCGGGTCCCGCTGTGGACTGGTACTTGATGGCGTACTGGGATCGTAAGGTGTCCGAAAGGCGGATGAAGAGGGCGTCCAGTTGGTTGGCGTCGGGAGAGTAGAAGAAGCGTCCGCCGGTATCCTGCGCGAGGCGCTGGAGGGTCTTCTGGTCTACCTTGCTCCCCATGCCGAGGGTGTAGATCGGGGTGCGCGTCCCTGATTCGTTGGCGATACTCACAACGTCTTTAGCGTCGTGGACACTGCATGCCCCGCCGCTCGGGGTTTCGTCCACGCCGTCCGTAAACAGGACCACCGCGCGGCGTCCGGATGGAACCGTCGCGGTCATCTGCACAGCCTGGTACGCGGCGTCGTAGAGGCACGTCCCCGCGCCGCGCGTCGCGTCCACCAGGCTCAGTTCCTGGCGCGCGGCTTGATGGTCGGTGGTGAAGTCAATGCGGGTTTTGATGTCGTTGTCGAAGGTCACAAGCGCCACGCGGTCGTCGCGTCCCAGCCCGGCGATGAAATTGGATGCGGCGCTCTTGGCGGCGGTGATGCCCGGGCCGGTCATGCTGCCGCTGGTATCGAGCAAGAGGACGAGGTTGATGGGCGCGTCCGGCGCGAGCTCCGCGCTGAGAACCGTCACGATTTTCGAATCTTCGGCGAGGGTGAAATCTTCAGGTTTGAGGTCCTTGATCGGGTTGCCGGTCGAATCCGTCACGCTGACGTAAGCGGTCACGTCGTAGGCGATCTTCTCTTCGGACGGCGTTCCTTCCACGTAATGAACGACCGTGTCTATGCCGGTTTGCGCGTGCGCCATGCCCCCGCCCTGCGCGCTTGCGACGGTCAATATCAGCAGAATGAAAATTGTACGAATGAAGAATTTACGCAGCCAAGTGGTCATACCTGCCTCCCAGTGTGGGATTATAGTAAAGCGGGAGATGATCCCGCTTTGCAATTATGATAATGCGTTGGTGACGTTTGGCAATTGACGTATGCCTCGCCCCATTATATACTGAATCCATTCCTTAACCCAAAATAAGCAGGAGCGGAAGATGTCGAATCTCATTGGGCAATCCCTCGGACGCTACCACATCCTCGAACAACTTGGCGAGAGTGTATAATCCAGCGAGATGGATGATTATCCATTGAAAAGGATTTACGAAATGGATATTTTCGATGCCCTGTTCTCGGCCAGCCAGGCGCGCGTATTGCTTTTCCTTTCCCGCAATACAGGCGAGGCTTTTTTCGAGCGCGAAATCGTGGAAGCGACGGATGTCAGTCGCAGCGCGGTCAATTTAGCCACCCGCGCCTTGCATAAGACTGGCCTCATCCATCGTGATCACAGGGGACGAATGAATTTCTATCGCGTGAACGAATTGCATCCTTTCATCCGCCAATTTAAAACATTGGATACTATTGCCAGCCTCGAAACCCTGCTTGTTGAGTTGCGCTCATTATCTCGCCAGATCATCCTATTTGGAAGCCGCGCGGACGGCACAAACGCCCAGTCAAGCGATATAGACCTGTTCATTCTTTCTTCAGAGCGAGAAAAAGTAATGAAAATCGTCGGACGTTACAGGCTGAAATATCCTATTCAGGCGATGGTAATGAACAATCAGGAATTGGTCGAAATGAAAGAAAAAGACGCGGCTTTCTACGCGCAGGTTAAGAGAGGTCTTGTATTATGGGAGGCGAGCGATGAATTGGGAACTTGATTTCAAGCGGTGTCTTGAAAAACGTTGGCTGACTGTGATGTCCGAGGCGCGCTATCTTGTAACAAAGGAATTGAAAGCCGCTCACGGCGATTTGGCTGAAGCGCAAGCAAGTTACCAGCGTGAAGGATATAAATGGAGCACGATTCAAACCTACTATGCAATGTTTCATGCAGCTCGAGCGCTGCTTTACACGCGGGTTCGTGAAAGAGGCAAATATGACCATCATCCACATGGAAACTGAGCAGGTACGTTCTGTCGCGAGGCAGTTGGACGCCACTGCCGAGCAGATCCACCTTGAGATCGAGCGGATTGCCAGTCAAGCGCGGGGCATTCCGTGGCAAAGCCCGAGGCGCGATCAGTACGTGGCGGCGGTGGAACAACTCCGTCAAAAAATCCAGGCTCTTGCCCAGCAGGGAGCGGAGTTAAGCCAACGCGTCCAGCGGGAAGTAGATGAATGGATTTCGGCAGATGGGCAGGGAGCTATTCACTTTCAAGAAATAAAACGCTCATTGCCCGATTTGACGCCCTTTATAGCCGGGGGCGGCGGAGTGATACTGGCAAGCGCGCAGGTGTTGGGGACGTCCACTCAAATCAACGCGCAATACTCCCAGGAATATCGGGCCATGCCCTGGAAAGGTCGGTTTGCCGAGCAGAAGAATCTCCAGAAGCAAATAGACGCCGCCCAGAAGCGCCTCAACGACATGAGATCGGCAGAAGAGATCCAAAACGAGATCAACGATATTGACGCCCAACTCGCCGACCTGGAAAGAAAAAAGAAAGAGGCGCAGGCTAAAGCCGACGCCTGGTATAACAAAGTGATTCCCGATTGGCCGCTGGAAGGCGATTCGGACGGCGTTCCCTGGCGCGTAAAAGCGGATGACTTTGAAGATGAGGTTGCAGAATACGATCGGCAGATACAGGAGTTACAAACTCGAAAGCAAGCCATGCTGAACGAACTCAATCTGCGCCAGCAAACAGAAAACAGTCTCGTCGCCTTGCGCGAGCGGCAAGCCGCGCTCAATCAGGTGATGGATGCGGGCATACCAGCCGACGGTCCCACCAAACCGGATTGGTTGCGCAATCAACTGGGCGGATGCACGAATTATGTCGCGCAGAAAAGAGACGTTTCTGATTTTGGAGGAGGCCATCCTGGTCATGCAAACATGTGGGATGACCAGGCGCGGGCAGCGGGTTATGAGGTGGGCGAACAACCCGCAAAGGGAGCGATCATGGTTTTTGAGGGAAATAACGATGTTATGAAAGTGGATCGCGACGCCGGGCATGTTGCTTACGTCGAGAACGTCGAAAAGGTGGATGGCGGTTACAAAGTTACCATCAGCCAGGCGGATACCCAATACGATAAAAATGGTAATTTTATACGTGGGACTTATGTAAACCAGCGTACCTCTACAGTTTTTGTCAAGGATTCTCCAAAGGGTGTTTCTTTTATATACGAGTAACTATGAAAGCAGGTCAATAAAATGTCCAACCTCCTCAACCAATCCCTCGGACGCTACCACATCCTCGAACAACTCGGCGAGGGCGGGATGGCGACCGTCTACAAAGCCTACGACACCCGCCTCGAGACGGACGTAGCGGTGAAAGTCATCCGCACGGAGCGCCTTGCCCCGGAAATCCTGCAACGCTCGCTCAAACGCTTCGAGCGCGAGGCGAAAGCCCTGGCGCGGTTGACGCATCCCCATATCGTCAAAGTGACCGATTTCGGCGAATATGAGGAACGTCCCTACCTGGTGATGGAATACCTGCCCGGCGGGACGCTCAAGGGCCGCATCAAGCAGGGACCGATTCCCTGGGGGGAGGCGATCCGCCTGCTGCTGCCCATCGCCGAGGCGTTGGACTTCGCCCACAGCCAGAACATGATCCACCGCGACGTGAAGCCTTCCAACATTCTGCTCACCGAGCGCGGACAGCCCATGTTGACCGATTTCGGCATCGCCAAGATTTTGGACCTGGAAGAGACCCAGGACCTGACGGGAACCGGCATGGGAGTTGGCACGCCCGAATACATGGCTCCCGAGCAGTGGACGGGAAAAGCCTCGGCCCTATCGGATCAATATTCTCTGGGGGTGGTGTTGTACGAAATGCTGACCGGGCGCAAACCCTACACCGCCGACA
>JABAQT010000105.1 GCA_019187195.1 Bryobacteraceae bacterium | reverse complement strand
CTTTGGCCGTGGCCGCCCCTATTGACCGCCCCCTATTGACCCCCCCCTTATTGACCGAAGATCACAGGCAGCAATTGATCGATGCTGTCGAGGAGGTAATCCGGGGGTTCCGCCGCAAGACCCTGCGGCTGAAAGCCGTAAGTCATGCCGGCCGAGCGGATACCCGCGTTTCGCGCCGTGCGCACATCGACAGCGCTGTCTCCAGCGAGGACTGTACGCGTTGGTTGCGCTTTTGATTCCTCGAGCAGGCGGAGCACCCCGGCCGGATCGGGCTTCTTGCGCTCGAAGCTGTTACCACCATAGACGCGGAAAAAGTGAGCGCCCAGGCCGAGGCCTTCGATGATGGTTTCGGTTGGGTGAATCGGCTTATTTGTGAGCACGGCCATGGGAATTCCGGCTTCGCGGATTGTGTCGAGCGTCTCGCGAACGCCGGGATAGAGCACGGTGTGGTCGAGCAGATGGTGGTGATAGTAGTCGAGGAAGAACTCGAGGCCCTCGGCGGCCAGGGAATCGCTCGCCTCCGCTCCCAAGGCTCTTCTCACCAGAACCGGCGCGCCGTCGCCGACATAGGTGAAGATGAGTTCCGCGGGCAGTTCGGGAAGGCCCAGATGACGGCGCATTGCATTCACCGAGCACACCAGGTCGCGCTTGGAATCGATGAGCGTTCCGTCGAGGTCAAAGATCACTAATTCCATTTCTTGTTTCCGATGGCCTGCGCCCACAGTTTGCGGACCTCGTCGTAGCTGTGCTCGAATCCGTCCGTCAATTCGCGAGGCGCGGCCTTCGAGAAGATTCGCGCGGCATCGAGTATGTAGGGGGAGAGCGTCGAGCGGACGACGGAACGGGGCGGGGGAGCCGTGCTGAACGCCATGAGCACCATTACGATAGCGATGCAGATGAGGATTCCCCTCAGGAGCCCGAAGCCGCCGCCCAGGATACGGTCGACAAACGAGAGGCCGGCCCATTTGAACAGCATGGCCAGAAGGCGTCCGAGGAGGGCTCCGGCGAGAAGGACCAGAACAAAGACGCAGAAGAAGCCGAGAAAATTCGAGACGGCGCGCGAACTGACGTACTCCTGAAAGATCGAGCCCGCCGAACCGTAGAACCACATGCCGAGAATCACGGCGAGGACGGCGGCGGTGATGCCGATGGCCGCGCGGATGAAGCCCCTGATGAGGCCGCTCACAACGGAGGTGAGCAGCACAATTCCAAGGACAACATCAAGCCAGTTCATAGTGGCCGGCCCGTAAGAACGCGGTAAGCTTCGAGATATTTCTCGCTGGTGCGGGCGGCCACTTCGGGAGGAAGCGGCGGGGCGGGCGGACGCTTGTCCCAGTCGAGGGTCTCGAGGTAGTCGCGGACGAATTGCTTGTCGTAGCTTTTCTGGGGCCCTCCGGGCGAGTAGGAGTCGCGCGGCCAGAAACGGGAGGAGTCCGGAGTGAGCACTTCATCGGCGAGGACAAGGCGCCCGCCAATATGGCCGAATTCGAACTTCGTATCGGCGAGGATGATGCCGCGGGATTCGGCGTAGCGGGAGGCTGTCGAGTAGATCTCGAGCGTGAGATCGCGGAGAGTCTCCGCCAGCGCCCGGCCGGCGATCTTTTCGAACTCGCTGAACGGGATATTTTCGTCATGTCCCGATTGCGCCTTCGTGGCCGGGGTGAAAATGGGTTGCGGGAGACGGTCGCTTTCCTTGAGTCCGGGGGGAAGCGGGATGCCGCAGATGGCCCCCGTGGCGCGGTACTCCTTCCACCCGGAGCCGCTCAGATAGCCGCGGGCCACGCACTCGGCTTCGATCATGTCCGCACGCCTGACGAGCATGGACCGCCCCTCCAACTGCTCGCGATGGCGGTGAAGCTCGGGCGGGTAGTCGCTTACGGAGGCGGTAAGAAAATGAGTCGGCGTGACGTCCTTGAGCAGGTCGAACCAGAAGATGGACATCTGGGTGAGCACACGGCCCTTGTTGGGGATGCCGGTGGGCAGGATGCAGTCAAAGGCGGAGATGCGGTCGGTGGCGACGATCAGCAGATTGCCGCCGGCCGAGTAGACATCCCTCACTTTGCCGCGGGCTCGGAGGGGGAGTTCGGGGATGTTCGATTCAAGCAGAATGGGAACCGTCATAAAGGATGGGCACGGCGCGGTGGTTGCCGAGCGCTTCCTTCCCAGTGTACTTGGTCGGGCGAAATGCCGGGGGTGGAAAGAGGGGGAGGCTAGACCGCTTCGCGTTTCGCGGGCGGCAGCATGTAGACGGTGCCGGAGCGGTCGAAGGAGGGCTCCTTGAGGTTTTCGTAGATGTCGACTCCGGAAGCGGTGATCAGATAACGGCCGTTGTCCGCCGGCTTGAGAGCCTGCTTTTCCTTGAGGTACCAGAGGGCGAAATCAAGGTGTTCCTTGGGAACGCCAAGCAGGTCTTCCATCTCGCGGATGTTCATGCCGGGCTGTGAAGGCTGCATCTGGCGCTTGCGGTAGAGCAGGCCGAGAATCCCTTCGCGGACGCGGCGCTGCGAATCAAGCCCCTGGGGTTCGGCCTTCTGATCGAAGATCTGCCAGGTGAGTTTGATCTGGGCGCGGTGCTGGGCGTCATAGGAGGCGCGCTCGGCCGGGTCGCTGAGAGTCTGGTACGCTTTCAACAGTTGCTGAAAAACCTGCTCGTTGCCGGTTTCCTTGTTGTCCGGGTGCGTACGCTGGGCGAGGAGGCGGAAGACGCGCTGGATGGTATCCACCTCTGCGTTCGGACTCACCTGGAGCACTTCGTAATAGTCGACAAAGTCGGCGGGGGGGCGTTCTCCCATACCCTGACTTCATCGGCAGTTGGATGGGGGGCGAGCATAAGGGGAATTACTGAGTTTTCCGGATTACGGTGAACAGGCCCGTTTCATCCGGCGCGTTCCCCCTGCTATGCTTCTCTTGTCTATGAACTGGAACGACGCCGCCGAAGACCTGCTGCAGGGTATTCTCTCGCGCACCCCCCGGCCGGTACGGGAAGAAACGGAAAACTCTCTACGCCGGATAGCGGAAGCCGCGGCCGAGGAGGAGGGTCTGCAACGGGTGGGGGTGAATATGGTTGTGGCCGCTTGGGTGAAGAACACTCCGGAAGCGGTTCGTGAGGATCTGCCGAGGCAGATGGAGCAGATGGGACTCGACCCCGAGGACTTCGATTATCTCCTCGATGGATGACCCGCGCGGGCGGTCTTACTCCTGGGCGGAGATTTGCTGGTCGCTGTCGCGCCAGGCGCTGATTTTCAGCCGCCGACAGACCCAACAGAGCCCTTCGGACGAATTGGGAGCCGCATCGCCGCCGCACACTTTACACTTCACCATCGGCTTGGGCCGATCCAATTGGATGGCCCGTTTTGCCTGCTCGATAATCTCGGGGGAGATCACGGGCGGCTCATTTTTCAGTTTTCTTCGCATTCCAATGTGCCTAGTCTATTCCAATCAAACCACAGCCGGACACGGTGAGCAAGCGTCTAGGGTAATCGCCCGGCAAGCCCGCAGGCGAATGCGCGTCCGGAGATGCGGAAGCGGAACGGGCCGTCAGGCCGCTTTCTTCCAGGGCAGAACGAAACCGGCATCAATGGAGGCGTGGCAATGGCCGCACTTCTGCCCGGGTTTGACGACCGCCCCCTTGCGCCCGGCGGTCACAATGGCGGCCACGATGTGCGTGCAGATGGGGCAGTACACTGTCGCGCTGATTTCCTCGGTGGGGGGAATCTGCTTGGTAGGCATTGTCTTCATGTTGGCACCCTCGCCTCTTTCAATCAGGTAGACGCGAGAATGCTTGTGGAAGATTTCTATTTTTTGAAAATATTTTCGCTGGGGTGAATGAGGCGCCAAGCCGGCAGTCTACCGAACCAACCCCATCCGGAGAGCTTTGGCAACCGCTTCGCTTTTCGAGTGGACCTGGAGTTTTTCGTAGATGTGGCGGATATGGAAGGAGATTGTATTCACGCTTACGCTCAACTCGGCCGCGGCGGTCTTGTAGTTGTGGCCGTTGATCAACAACTGCAACAGCCGGAGCTCGTGCGGGGTCAAAGCGTGCTCAGGATGTGAGGGCGGCCGAAATTGCCGGAAGATCTCGACAACTCTGCGCGCGACGTCGGGGGAAATGGGAGAGCCGCCATCCACGGCTTCGCGGATCGACCGCACCAGTTGAGCCGCCGGCGTTTTTTTCAGCAGGTATCCGCAGGCGCCGGCGCAGAGCGCGCTGAAGATACGCTCGTCGTCGCTGTAGACGGTCAGCACAATCGAAAGCACCTTCGTGAACTCTCTCTTCAGGACCCGAATGCCCTCGATACCCGACATGCCCGGCAGCCCGATATCCACCAGCAAGACATCGGGCTGGTTCTTTCGAATTCCGTCGATGGCGGCCTCCATCGTTCGATACACGGCGGAGCATTCGAAACCCTCCGATCCGTTGATCAGAAGGGCCAACCCGTTGCGGATCTCTTCCAGGTCTTCAACGATGGCGACGCTAGTCATCTCTTATCCGGGGGTTCGGTCACGCGAAGATTGAGAATAGCCGGGATGCGGCCCAGGGCGAACCACCTAAGTATGTAGCGATTTGATCCGCCATGCGCGGTCTCCGGCGGATCGCGGAATGCGCATCTCGATTCGCGCGCCGCTGCCCGGCGCGGAATCGATCCGCAACATGCCCCCCAAACGCTTCGTCCGCCGCGCCATGCTGTCCAGGCCGTTTCCCGTCCCACGTTGATTCGGGTGAAAGCCGGTCCCATCATCGCTGACCGTCAGGATCAACCAGCCGGATTCGAGCGACAACGCCGCCCGGCATTCGGAGCAGTGTGAGTGCCGCAAGACGTTGTTGAGCGCCTCCTTGAAGACCAGAAAGACCTCGCGGCGGACCGCCGGTCCCACGGGCGCGTCCCGGTCCTCCCCTTGCACCGCGAAAGCAATCCTGATCTTCGTTCCCGCGGCAAGATCGCTCACGTAGCGCCGCATGCGGCTTGCGAGGTCGGAAAAGCGATCGAACCTGGGGTTTACGGCCCAGACGATGTCGCTCATGGAATCGATCGTTTCCCGGGACACGTCTCCAATCTGGACCAGCGGTTTGAGAGGCGAGCCGCCGCTTCGTCCTGCTTCCTGCGCCGCCACTTCGCTCCAGATTGCGATGCGGGAAAGATTCGATCCGATATCGTCATGAAGATCGGTGGCGATCCTCATCCGCAACTGCTCGCGTTCCAACGCGAGGTGGATCCGGTAACGGTAAGACGCATAGATGAGGCCGGCCGCGGCGAGAGCCGCGCTCAAGCGGAACCAGGACGTCGCCCAGACCGGAGGAAGAATCCGAAACGCTGCCGTGGCCGGTTCGGATCCCGCGGTCCGGACTTCGATCCGGTACGATCCTGGAGGAAGGCCGGCGAAATTGACGGCTCTCCTGCTTCCCAACGAAACCCAATTCGAATTTCCAGCGCCCTCGAGGCGGTATTCAAATTGAAGATCCGCGCCTCCGCCGGATTCGGGAACGGAGAATCCGAACTCGATTGGATTCTCCTCGGCGCGGAGCGGCCCCATGGAGAGATTCGACTCTCCGGCGGCGGAAACCTGCCGCTCCAGGCCCTTCACCCTGATCGCCGTGATCAGGACTCTGGAAAGGCCGCCACCGCCCGAAACCGCTTGCGGAACGAATCGGGCAATCCCGCGGCGCGTGCCGAACCAAAGGTTTCCGCTCCGGTCCGTGAATGCGGCTTGAACAACGCCGGCGGGCAGGCCATCCAAGGCCGAGAAGTGATCGACCCGCCCGGATTCCGGATCAATCCGATCCACCCCGTCTTCCACGCCGGCGTAGATTCGATTCTCGAAATCGCCCGTGATGCTGTGGACTACCTCGCCAGATAGCCCATCGGCCCGTGTGTATACACGAAACGCCGGTCTGGCGGCCGATGGATCGTCGAGCCTCCAGAGTCCAACCGCTGAAGCAAACCACAGCCGGCCTTTGCCATCCCTGTAAGCATCGCGAATCCTTACTCCCGGCGAGCCCCTCCGGGGGGCGAAATACTCGAAGGCGCCGTCCCGGCGGCGCGCGAGGTCCCCGCTTTCAAAGCCTATCCAAAGAACGCCGGTCTTGTCTTCGACAAATGCCGAGACCGGGTTCACGCCAGCGCCGAGCGGCAATTGCTCCTTGAAGAATTCCATCGTTTGACGCGACCGGCTCCAGCGCCCCAATGTACTCACAATCCGCGAACTGGTGCTCCACCAGATGTCGCCCCTCGAGTCTTCGTACAGGCGAAATACGTTTGCGCCGTCGGGGCCATTGGGGCGGGTGTAAACGCGCGGTTGGATTTGGAGAGTCCGGGAGCCAGCCGCGGAATAGCGCAGCAAGCCGTCGCCGGTAGCGAGCCACCAGTCCCCCGAGCGGTCCTGCAACGCGACCTGTTGAAGGCCTCTGCCGAACGCTCGCACGGAAGCGGGAAGAGAGACGGCCAACTTGCGGAATCCGCTTCCCGCGAACTGGTGAAGATGCAGGTTCGTATTGGAGCGCGTGACGCAATACAGCGTGCCGCGCGGGCCGGCGAAGAGAGCTATGGCATTGGGTTCGGCCAAACCGTCGGATTCGCCGAAGAGCACAATGTTTTCGGACGAGAGTTTCATCGCGCCGTCATCGCTGGAACCCAGCCAGATGTTGCCCCGGCTATCCTGGGCCACGGCTTCGATGTTGTCGTCGGTGAGCCCTTGAGCGCTGGTAATGCTGGTGAAGCGAAGCGCGCCGTCGTGAAGGTGATGGCCGCGAGCCGCTCCGTCAACCGTGCCCACCCAGAGTTCGCCTTTGGAACTTCGGAGGATCGCCTGTATATAGAGCCCCGGCAGACCATCCTCCCGTCCGTAACATCGTTCAGCGGGGGACTCGCCGGGCTCGGGATCGTTGCGCATACGGCAGAGACCGCGCTCGGTGCCGGCCCACATGGTCCCGTCGCGGTCCCGATAGAGGGCGGGAACGACGTATGACACGAAGCCGTGACGTGGAGTCCAACGGGTCACCCGCCCGTCCCTGGAAATTCGGCCAACGCCCGCGTAGCCCCCGAACCAAAGGTTGCCCACCCCGTCCTCCTGCAGCGCGGTGATGGCAGGCTCGTTCCACGTTTCGGGCAATGGACCGGTATCGAACTTCGCAAGCCCGGAACCTTTGCTCATGCGGTAGAGGCCCGCTTCCGTGCCGGCCCATAGCGTTCCCTCCGAGCTTTCATGAACCGTGAATACGTTACGCGAGCGCGCATCGTCCCCGGGGTAGACGGCTTTAATTTTCGCGTATCCCGAGGATGGAATCCCCGCCAACCCTCCGCTTGTGGCAACCCAATAATCGCCGGACCGGCTCTCGATGATGTCCCGTGCCACCCGGCCGGGAAGCCCCTGCGCCTCGCCGAAGTTGGCGAACTGGTAACCGTCGAATCGCGATAGTCCATGGCTGGTGCAGAACCAGATGAAGCCGCGGCTATCGCGAAAGATTTTCTTGATCGAGTTGCCGGCGAGTCCCTGCGCCGTTGTCAAGGGCTGAATTGGAAGCCGTTCGCCGAACAGAGAGACGGACAGCAGGAATGCGGCCGCCCAAAATCGCATTTGGAGTTCATCTTATAACAGCGGCATGTTGAATGCCCCTACCTACTCATGTGGCACTCAGGCCCGCGGTTTTCCTTTTTCGGGTTTGCGGCCCAGCGGCACAAGAATCGTACAGGGGAAGATCAGCCAATCCGCCGCCGTGGCGCCGGAGGTCCGGCCGGCCGACGAGGGGGACCGTGATCTCGGCGGTGACACCGGAACCGTGATGAGGGGCCCGAGTTAGTCGCCATGGACGGGCGCTCCGATATTGGCGGGGGCGGGTCCAAAACGGCGGTGGGTCCAGGCGCGGGCCTCCTCGACCAGGGAGTAGCCTACGGGCACCACTAAGAGGCTTAGAAGAAGGCAGAGGAGCTGGCCGCCGATGATGGTGATGGCGATGGCCGAGCGCTGCGAAGCGCCGGCTCCCATGCCGACGGCGGTGGGAATGAGCCCCGCGACGATGGAGAACGTGGTCATGAGGATGGGCCGGAGACGGACGCGGTTGGCCTCGAGGATGGCCTCGCGCAGGGGTTTGCCTGCCTTGAGCAGGTGGTTCATGTAGTCGATCTGGAGGATTCCGTTTTTCTTGACGATGCCGAGCAGGAGGAGGACTCCGAGCGCGCTGAAGAGGTTGAGCGAGCGGCCGGTGGCGATTAAGGAGATGAGGGCGAACGGAATGGAAAGCGGAAGAGTAGTGAGAATGATGAACGGGTGAATGAGGCTTTCAAACTGCGCCGCCAGCACCATGTACATAAATATGGAGGCAAGGCCGATGGCGAGAATCATGTTGCGCGTCGTTTCCTCGAGCACCTGCACCTGTCCCGAGAAGCGGACGCCGTAGCCGGGAGGCAGGCCCACGCGGCGAATGGCCTCGCGGGCGCGATCGGCGGCTTCTCCAAGACCGAAGCCGTTGGCGACGTTGCCATAGATTCCCACCGAGTACTGGCGATCCTGGCGGTCGATGCGGCTGGGGCCAAGGCCGCGCTCGAGGCGGGCGATGGAATCGAGGCGGATCAAGCCTTGCTTGGCGGAAGGAATGAGGAGGCGGCTCAGCACGGACGGATCATCACGCTGGCCCGGCAGGAGGCGCATGGTGACCATGTACTGTTCTGATTCCTCCTTGAAGGTGGAGATCTGGTCCTCTCCGGACATCATCAGGCGGACGGCTCCGGCGATGTCGGAGACGCGCACGCCGAGGTCAGAAGCGAGCGGGCGGTCGATATCCACCTGGAACTCGGGGTTGTTCAGGCTGAGATTGACCCGGAGGTCGACAATGGCGGGCTCCTTCATCAGTTCGAGGTTGACGTCCTTGGCGATCTCGACGAGGCGGCGCATATCGGGGCCGAGGAGCATGGCGCGGATGGGAGCGTAGGTATCGCGGCCGCCGAGGACGTTGGGGAATGTGATACGGGGGCGGGCGTAGGCGTAATCCTTGAGAATGTCGCGCACCTTCTGCCCCATGGCGGCGATGGGCTCCCGCTGGTTCTGAGGATGGAGCAGGATGGTCATGTTCGCCATGGTGACGCGGTCCATGAACGTGGAACTGCTGGGAACGACGGCGCGCACGCCGGGGATTTTTTCAATCCTGCGGGAGATTTCGAGAGTGGTGCGCTCGGTGAGTTCGAGCGAGGAGCCTTCCGGGAGTTCCATGAAAACGGACAACTCACTCTGGTCTTCCTGCGGCATCCAGTCGCGGCCGATGTGGTTGTTGAGGTAGAAGGTGGAGGCGAAGGTGAGGATGCTGACGGCGGCGACAACGAGGCGGTGGTCGAGGGCCCATTGGAGGACCGACGTGTAGATGCGTTCCATGGGGCCGGAATGATGGCCGTGGGCGCCGGTCCCCTTCTTTTTCAGGAGACGGGCGCTGAGGGTGGGCGTCAGGGTGAAAGCCACGAGCATGGACATCATGATGGAGACCGACATGGTCCACCCGAACTGGTTGAGAAACTTCTTCGCGTAGCCCTGCATGAAAGCGACGGGAACGAAGACGATGACGAGCGACAGAGTGGTGGCGATGACGGCGAGGGAAATCTCCTTTGTCGCCACGATGGCCGCCTCGATGGGCGGCAGGCCCTCTTCCTCGATGTAGCGGTAGATGTTCTCGAGGACGATGATGGCGTCATCGATGACAATGCCGACGGCGAGCGTGAGGCCGAGCAGCGTCATGGAGTTGAGCGTGAAGCCCATCAGCTTGAGGAGAGTGAACGTGGCCACGATCGAGGTGGGGATGGCGAGCGAACTGATGAACACCGTGCGCCAGTCGCGGATGAACAGAAAGACAATCATCGAGGCGAGCAGGCTGCCGATAAGGAGGTGTTCTTCGAGGGCCTCGACCGAGTTACGGATGTAGGTGGCCTGCTCCTTGACCACGTCCACCTCGAGTCCGGTGGGGAGTTGTGGTTTAATGGCGGCGAGTTTTTTCTGAATTCCATCGACTACGGCCACGGTATTGACACCCACCTGGCGGCGGATTTCCATCATCACGGCGGGCTTGTTCCTGTAGTAACCAAAGGTGCGCCGTTCGGCCATCCCGTCCTCGGCGTATCCGATGTCGCGGACGCGCACGGGAACGCCGTTCACGTTCTTGATGATGATGTTGCCGAACTCAGACACGTTTCCGACACGGCCGAGCGTGCGAACGCCCAGTTCGGAGGGGCCGCGGGTGATGCGCCCGCCGGGGGTTTCGACGTTCTCGGTGACGATGGCGGTCTGAACCTCCTGAGCGCTGAGGTTGTAGGCGTTGAGTTTGTCGATGTCGAGGAAGATGTTGATCTGGCGGTGCCTGCCGCCGTAGAGGTCGACGCCGCCGACGCCATCGACGGTCTCGAGCGCGCGGCGGATCTGCTTGTCGGCGATTTCGGTGAGTTCTCTCTGGCTGCGCGAGCCGCTGACGGCGATGGTGATGATGGGATCGGAGTCCGGATCGGCTTTGACGACGGAGGGCGGCAGGACATTGGGAGGCAGGGCTTTCATGGCGGCGCTCACCTTCTCACGGACGTCCTCGACGGCTTCTCCGATGTCACGATCGAGGACGAAGGTGACCATCATGCGGGCGCTGCCCTCGAAGACATAGGCGCGGAGTTCATCGATGCCGCTGATGGCGGAGACGGTTTCCTCGAGGGGGATCACGACCTGGGAGGCAACTTCTTCCGGGCTCGCGCCGGGGAGCCTGACCTGGACGTAGACTGTCGCGGCGTCCGTCCGGGGGAACAGATCGAGTCCCAGGTCCTTGAAACTGAAGATGCCCAGCGTAACGAGGAACATGATCAGCATGAAGGCGAAGACGGGCCGCCGGACGCAGATTTCAGACAAACTCATACCGTTACCCCGCTTTAGAGATGATGAAGCCGCCGCTGAAGGTTACCATTATAGCTTGTAGCCATGTCGAAAACCGCTTTCTTATTCCCCGGACAGGGGTCACAGACGAAGGGCATGGGCCAGACGCTGGCCGAGGCTTATCCAATTGCCCGTCAGACATTTATCGAGGCCGATGAGGCGTTGGGGTTTGCGCTTTCGAAACTCTGCGCGGAGGGGCCGGAGGAGGAGCTGAAAAGGACCGAGAATACGCAGCCGGCGATGCTGGCCGTATCCGTGGCGGCGTTCCGGGTGCTCGAGGAGAAGGGGCTGCGTCCGGATTTTGTCGCCGGCCACAGTCTGGGCGAATACTCGGCGCTGGTGGCGGCGGGCGCGCTCGATTTTCGGGATGCTTTGCGGGTGGTGCGGAGGAGGGGGAGGTACATGCAGGAAGCTGTTCCGGAAGGGACCGGGGCAATGGCGGCGATCCTGTGGCTTCCAGAGGGAAAGCTGGAGGCGATTCTGGCCGAGGCGGCGCAGGGGGAGATTGTGACCGCCGCGAACTTCAACGCACCCGGCCAGGTGGTGATTGCGGGGCATGCCGGGGCGGTGGGGAGGGCATCACAACTGGCGAAGGCGGCGGGGGCCAAACGTGCGATTCCATTGCCGGTGAGCGCTCCGTTCCATTGCCCGCTGATGAAGCCCGCCCAGGAGCGTTTGGCGGTGGACTTGAAGGAGACGGAGTTTCGCGACCTCGATATGCCGCTGGTGAACAACTGGCAGGCGCGGTTGGTGCGGACGGCCGAGGAGGCGCGGCAGGGGCTGATCGAGCAGGCTCCGAAGCCCGTGCGGTGGGTGGAATCGGTGCGGCTGCTGGCGTCATTGGGCGTGACCCGGGCCGTCGAGGTGGGATGCGGGACGGTGTTGCGCGGCACGGTGCGTTCGATCGATCCGGCGATCACCTGCGGCGTGTTCGGCGAGGCGGCGGACTGGGAGAAGTTGCGGGAGTTGTTTGCCTCGACTTCGGGCGCGTAGGCTCCGATTCGCGGCCGCGCGGAGGAC
>JABAQT010000082.1 GCA_019187195.1 Bryobacteraceae bacterium | reverse complement strand
CGGTCCCCGCCTCGCTCAATTTGCGTAATCTGAAACATGGAGGTTCCGCGTTGAGACTCTGTCTTGCCATCCTGCTTCTCCCGCTCACTCCTCTTTCCGCGGAGGACGCGCGTCCCGTCCTCGATACGGCGCACTCCCCGAAGGCCGTTCTGCACGGCGTCCCCGTATCCGCCGTCAAACTGGGCGGCGGCTTCTGGGCCCCGCGCCGCAAAGTGAACGTCGAGGTGAGTCTCCCCACCCTGCTCGAGTTGTTTGAGCAGAAGGGCATCCTGGACAACTTCCGCCGCGCCTCCGGCCGGAAGAACGTTCCCCGCCGCGGCCCCCTCTTCACGGACTCCGATGTGTACAAGTGGATCGAGGCCGTCGCTTTCACGCTCCAGAGCGGCCCCCACCCCAAACTCCGGGCAGCGGCCGAAGCCGTCATCGGGGATATCACCGCCGCGCAGGAGCCAAGCGGCTATCTCAACACGTACTATACCCGCGAGAATCTCGCCGCGCGCCACCAGAACATGCGCGGCGGGCACGAACTCTACTGCCTCGGCCACATGCTGCAGGCGGGCATCGCCTGGCACCGCGCCACCGGCGAGCGCAAACTCCTCGACTCGGGCATCCGCATGGTCGAATATCTCCTCTCGAACTTCGGCCCCGGCAAGAAGCCCATCTTTACGGGGCACCCCGAATTGGAGCTCTCGCTCGCCGAACTCTACCGCGCCACCAGGGACCGCCGCTATCTCGATTTCGCGGGCTATCTGCTCGGCGGCGATCCGCGCAATCAGGTCGCTCCGCGCGACATGACCTACCTGTTCAGCGGCAGGCCGTTCTACACGCGCACACGGCTCGAAGGGCATGCCGTGCGCGCCATGTACGCCTCTTCCGGAGCCGCCGATTACTACCTCGAAACCGGAGACGAGCGCTACTTCCGCACTTTGCAAACCCTCTGGCGGGACATGGTCGATCGCAAGATGTATCTCACCGGCGGCGTCGGCTCGCGCGCCACCGGGGAAGCCTTCGGCGAACCCTACGAGTTGCCCAACCAGCAGGCCTACACGGAAAGCTGCGCCGCCATCGGCAACATTTTCTGGAACTGGCGCATGCTGCAAGCGACACCCGAAGCCGCCTACATGGACGTGATCGAGCGCGCTCTCTACAACGGAGCCAACAGCGGACTATCGCTCGGCGGCAACCTCTACTGCTACCGCAACCCGCTCGAACTGGTGGGCAACCCGGAGGACAGGATCCGGAATCCCTGGTATGACACCACCTGTTGTCCGCCCAATCTGCAGCGGCTCCTCGGCTCGCTCCCGGGCTATTTCTACAGCACCTCGAAAGACGGCCTGTACGTGCACCTCTATCACAACTCGGAACTGAGATGGCGCCTCGAGGATGGACTGCCGCTGCTCGTCGCCCAGTCGACGCGCTATCCCTGGGATGGCGCTGTGGAACTCAAGATCGAGCCCGCAACCCCCCGGGAATTCACGCTCTTCGTGCGCATTCCCGCCTGGGCGTGGAAGGCCGAAATCAGCGTTAACGGCGAAGCTGTACCCGGAGTTCGGGCAGGCGCGTATTTTCCGCTCCGGCGGAAGTGGAAGCCCGCGGATCGCGTCCTCGTGCGCCTCGATGTCACCCCACGCCTTACCGCCGCCAATCCCCGGGTACGCGAAAACCTCGGCAAGGTGGCCGTTGAGCGCGGGCCGCTCGTCTACTGCATGGAGGGCATCGATCAGCCTCCGGGAACCGCCATGTTCGACTGGACGATCGACCCGGCGGGCGGGTTCGAATCCGAATGGCGTTCCGATCTGCTTGGGGGCATCATGGTGCTTCGCCACAAAGCGATGGCGGCGGCAACGCCTTCGGCGAGCGAACCGCTCTACCGCCCGTTCACCACCGGACCCGCGAAGGGCAAGCCCGGCCTCATCACGCTGATTCCCTACTATACATTCGCCAACCGGGAGCCGTCGCCGATGCAGGTATGGATCCCCTACCGCTGAAGCACTACCGCGGCATGCCCTGCAGGTACGAGACGGCGGCGACGGTCACATCCTGCTGGACACGGTCGGTGAACACGCTCGTGGCCGGTTCATATCCACCCTCGGCGAAGCCCGCCTTCGTCGGCAGGTATCCCATCCACCCGTTCGTATACCCGAAATAGAAGGTGTTGGCGAACGGAGACCGGTCGCGCACTTCCATCGAGATCTCACAGAACATCTCCACGGGCGCGCTCCAGATCGCGGTTCCGTTGATTCTCCAGAACCTCAGCGGCAATCGAACCATCGGCGGCCCGCCCGGGTTCGCGCGCGCGTAGTTGCTCAACTCCTCCGTCCAATCGAGACCTTGTTTACGCGGCGTCTCCACCCACTTCTCCCCGGCCCACAACGCCACCTCGCCCGTACTTCCCGCAAGCATGTGGTTCGCCGCCAGAATGCGGTCGCCCAGCAGTACGTTGAACTGCGTGAGATGGCCGCTCCTGGGATCCCTGTATACGCTGTAGATGGGCGCGATGTTTCCCGCCGCGCCATTGATGTACAGCATCGGCGCGCCGGTCTTCTCCTCCACGTAGGCCGCGACAATGCCCGGAGCGTCGCCGCTGATCTCCATCCAACTCCCGCCCATCACCGTGCCATGCATTGCATAGTTCGCGATCAACGCGATAGGCGCGCCGCTTGCACTCTCGATGCGAATGAGCCCGATCTGCCGGTCCACGGGCCCATCCGGATTCATCCCAAGCGAGATCTTCCCATCCACGTCCCGCGCCCGCCGGTTGATATTGGCGAAAGAAATGCCCGTCCCGATCGCTATGCGCGCCGGCTCCAGCTTTCGAATGGCTTCCTTCACTCCGCCCACCAGTTGACGCAGCGTCGCCTCCGTGTATTCGGTATCCGCCGCGTGGCCGCCGCGGCCCTTCAGCAGAATCTTGTAGACATCCGGCGACCCTACTTCCGGCGCCGAATGTGTGTGCGTGACGCTCCAGAGGAAGTTCAGAGGAGGAATACCCGTCTCTTTTTCCAGGCGCCGCGCCGCTTCGTCATACACAGCCGGCGAAAACAAGGCCACGTCGGTGGACGCCAGCACGAACCGGCTCCTCCCGTCGTCCATCACCACGACGCGGTGGAAGATCCTGTCGTGGATTCCCGTCGATTGCCGGTCCGCATAGCCGATCAGCCATTTCGGAGTGGACGGTGTGATATCCACCTTCACCGCCGCCGCCTTAAAAGCCGCCGCCGCCGGAGTCACGGCCATGATCAGAGCAAGCATCAGGATTCGCATAGCGTACGGGGCATGGTATCACACAGCCGTTTCGCGAATGCCGTGACATACTTGTGAGTAATGTTCCAAGTAGCTCCTCGCCGGGAAATGTTCGACGCCATCGTGGTGGGGTCCGGCGCCACCGGGGGTTGGGCCGCCAAGAAGCTGACGGAATCCGGAATGCGCGTCGCTTTACTCGAGGCGGGTTCGAAGGTCACTCCCGCCGATTTCACCGAACACAAAATGCCCTGGCAAATGCCCTACCTTGGCATGTCGCCGAAGATCGTCCGCGACCGCCCCATTCAAGGGCTCTGCTACGCCTGCACCGAGTACAACTACAAGTGGTTCGCCAATGACGTGGAGAACCCCTATACGCAGGAGAAGCCGTTTCATTGGATCCGCATGCGCGTGCTGGGCGGCCGCTCCCTGAGTTGGGGCCGCCAGAGCTACCGCTTCAGCGACCTCGATTTCAAGGCCGCTTCGCATGACGGCTATGGGGATGACTGGCCCGTGAGCTACGCCGACATGGTCCCCTACTACGAGGAGGTGGAGAAGTACGTCGGCATCAGCGGCAACGCCGAGGGGCTGCCGCAACTGCCCGACAGCATCTTTCAGCCGCCGATGGAGATGACGTGCGGCGAAGAGTTGCTGCGGCGCCATGTCAAGGACAAGTTCGGCCGGACCGTCACCATCGGCCGCACCGCCATTCTCACAAAGGCGCAAAACGGACGCCAGGCGTGCCACTATTGCGGGCCCTGCGAGCGCGGTTGCTCGACGTTTTCCTACTTCAGCAGTCCCTTCACCACGGTTGCGGACGCCCAGAAGACCGGCAGGCTGACTCTGGTCACCGGCGCTGTCGCGAGCCACATTGTCCTCAAGGACGGCAAAGCCGCCGGAGTGGCCTACATCGACCGCGATTCCCGCCAGCCGCGCGAGGCGCATGCGCGCTACGTCATGCTGTGCGCTTCGACTCTCGAATCGACGCGGCTGCTGATGAACTCCGGCATCGGTTCGTCGAGCGACGCCATTGGCCGCTATCTGATGGACCACATCTATCAGGGCGGCGCCGCTGGCACGATGCCGATGCTCGAGGCCAGGCCGTGGGCGGGCATGCCGCGCCGCCCCAACGGCATCTACATCCCCCGCTTCCGCAACGTGAACGAAAAGGAGACCAACGGTTTCATCCGCGGTTACGGCTACCAGGGCGGGAGCAGCCCGTCATTCGATTTCGGCGCGCCGGGCTTCGGGGCTTCCTACAAGAACGCGGCCCGCAAAGGCCATTGGAACATTGCCATCTCGCTGTGGGGCGAATGCCTGGCGCGCAAGGAAAATCGCGTGGAAATCGACAGGAACCGTGTCGATGCCTGGGGCATCCCCGTGCTCAAGATCAGCGCCGAGTGGGGTGATAACGAAAAGAAGCTATGGAACGACGGGCGCGAGCAGGCGGCGGAGATGCTGCGCGCCGCCGGCGCGGCGGATGTTCACCTCACGGGCCAGTTCTCGGTTCCCGGCTTCTGCATTCACGAAGTCGGCACGGCGCGCATGGGGAATGATCCGAAGACCAGCGTGCTCAACAAACACAACCAGGCGCACGAGGTTCCGAATCTCTTCGTCACCGACGGCGCCTGTTATGTTTCGATTGGTTGCGTCAACCCGACACTCACCATGATGGCCCTCACGGTTCGGGCGTGCGACTACCTGATAAACGAGTATTCGAAGCGCAAAGCTTAGGACGGGCGGACGCCGATGGCCGTCGGCTTCGGCCGGTGGCCAGCCGTCGCGTAAAACAGGCTATACACCACCTGCTCGGCGAAGCTGACATTCGTATCAGCCCGCTGTGCCGCTTCCATGTACTTGACAAAGCAGTAGGTTCTGCGCGGCAGTTGCGCGTCGGTGGCTGCCTTGGCGCCCCACAGTGTCATCGACACGAGGAGCGCAACCAGTGCCGCCCGCGCGAAGTTCCATATGATCTTGCTCCTCATGTCTCATAAGACGCCGGATACGGGCGCGGCGTTAGCGCTTCCGGCCAAACGTAACAAAACTTAACGTTCGGCCCGCCGGAGCCTCGTTACGCGCCGAATCCATGAACAGGGCGGAGGAACGCTTCGGCGGCACGGCCTCATACCGGGCGGCCGGAAGCGGCCTGCAAAACGGAGAATCGGATTGCATTCTCAGGATACGCCGCGGAGCCCGCGCTGTTGCCCGCCGAGGGTGCGGGGGACAGGCGTCAGGCGCTCGTGTTCTCCACCCACCACGGTTTTGAAGTGGGGTCCTGAATCACTATTTCCTGAAGGAACTTCGCCGCCTTGGCAAGCCCCTCATCGGGCGACATGAGCGAGTCCTCATGCTCGATGGAAAGCACATAGTCGTAACCGTACATGCGCAGCGTGCTGATGAACTCCTTCCACCACTCCGCTCCGTGTCCATAGCCGCAGGTGCGGAAGATCCAGGCACGGTTCTTCTCGTCCGTGTAGAGCTTCATGTCGAGCACGCCGCTCTTTGGAAGGTTGGCGCTGTAGATTTGCGTATCCTTGGCGTGCACGTGAAAGATCGAATCACCGAGCACGCGAATAGCTGCGATGGGATCAATCGCCTGCCAGAACATGTGGCTCGGGTCATAGTTGCAGCCGATAGAGGGTCCGCAGGCGGCACGCAGTTTCAGCATCGTCTCCGGGTTATAGACGATGAAGCCCGGGTGCATCTCGATGGCGATCTTCACACCGTGGTCTTCAGCGAACTTGGCCCGTTTGGACCAGTAAGGGATCGCCTTCTTCTCCCACTGCCACTTGAGCAACTCCTGATAATGCGGCGGCCAGGGAGAGGTCACCCAGTTCGGGTACTTCGCTTTATCGCTGTCGCCGGGGCAGCCCGAGAAATCGATCACCACCGGCACGCCCAGTTTCTCGGCCAGCAGAATGGACTTGCGATTGACTTCCTGGTTCTTCTTCGCCAGATCCGCATCCGGGTGGAGCGGTTCTCCATGGCAACTCAAAGCGCTGATCGAGATGCCGTTGTCGTCCAGTTTCTGTTTGAACTCCTTGAGCGCCGATTTACTTTCGAGCATCGAGAGTTTGCAATGGGGATCGGTGGGATAGTTACCCGTGCCCAACTCGACGGTAGTGATGCCGATGCTCTTGATCTTGTCAATCACCTGGTCCAGTGTGAACTGGCCCAGCAGCGCGGTAAATACGCCGACTCTCACTTTAGAGCCTCCTTAATGATAAATAGCCGATTCCCAGGCTAACACAGGGAAGGTTTTTGCAAGAAAAAGGTACGCGCCGATTCGTGGCCGCTCCACAAGCAGCCGGACTACTTGACCGGCAGCATGACGGTATTCGAACGCGACCCCGCCATGGTGATCTGCAGCGGTTGCGGTCCCGAGGGGATGCCGGGCGGCACCATTACCGCCACGACATAAGTTCCGGGGACTCCCGGATAGGCAACGGAGAGTAGCGCCAGGGCCGGTCTGCCGCCGATTGTGACCGCGGCCGCGGCCGTGTTGAACAGGGCCTCCGGAACAACCGCTCCGGTCTTCAGGGCGGGCACGGTCTGGCCCATTCCGGTGGTGAACACGGCCAGCGTATCGCCGGCCTGCGCCGGATTGTTCGCGGAGATAAAGGTAACGTCACTCACCCTCACAATCTGCCCGCCGCCCGCGCCCATCCGCCAGATGGCGGGAGCCGCCTGCCGCACCGTGACCATGAAGGCATTACTCTCACCCACGCCGTTTTTCACCACCACTTGCCGCATGCCGGGCTTTACTTCGTAAGGCATCTGCACATCGATCTGTCCGGGCGACACCATGAGCAGGGGCGCGGTGATGCCGTCCACGGTCACTTCCACTCCGTTCAGCGCCACCGGCAGAGACTGGCCTTCCCAGGCGAAATAGTTCGTATTGGCATAGGCGAACCGCGCGCCGAAGATCGAAAGCCAACCGCCCGGCGCGACGTCTCTCTGCTCCTGGTCGATGACGGAACTGAGCGCGTCGCCGATCGCGGGAGCGTTCGTATATGCGGCGCGAACCTGCGAGCGGACGGCGCCGCCGGGATTAACGGTTGTGTGCAGGTTCATGTAATGCTTCTCCGGGTTGGCCATCAGGGAGTTCAGTGTACGCAGGCCGGCGGCCGAGGTGACAAGCACAGGGATGTAGATGTTGCCGAAGCCCGAGTCGCCAGCCACGGAGTTCGCGCCGCTGATGCCCGTGTTGATGGTTACAGGACCATTCTGGCCAGCCGCCTGATCGTGAATGTGGAGGCCGGTGAAGGTAGCCGCCCCCGGAAAGCGGTAGTTGACATCGAACACGGCGCGTCCGGCGATGACGGCGCCCGATTCATCGCGGATGGTGTTCACCTTGAAACTCGCCGGAGCCGACGCCTGAATGTCCACCGGTGGCACTTCATTCGCCGGTGAGAGGTTCATCGTGAAGACGTTCTCATCCGTGCGGCGCAACTGGGACCGTATGAGGCCGCCCGGAAAGCGGGTGGTGTGGATGTTCACATAGTAGTTGGATGGATCCTGAAACAGGCCGTTCATCGCATCCACCTGCGCCTTGTTCGTCATGCTCAGCTCCACGGGAAAGACCAGCGAGCCCTTTCCGGTCTCCGTACTGGGCATGTTGGCGAGTCCGGTGTTGATGACCACCGGCGCGTTGACGCCCTTGGGTCCGGAATGGATGTGGAAGCCGGTCATGGTGACCTGCTCATCGAAGTTGTAGTCGGCTTCAAACACCACCAGGCCGGTGTTCATGTTTCCCCGCGCGTCGAAGGTGCGCATGGCGGTGATCGCGGCCACGGCGGAAGCGTTCTGGCCGGTGATAGCGGGCACCTCATTGGCAGGCGACAGGACCGCCATCGTGGTGAGCATTTCCGGTTTCTGCAACTGGCCGCGGATGACGCCCCCGGGATTTACGGTGGTATGCATGTTGACGTAGAAGCCCGAGGGATTGTCAAGCAGATCCTTCAGGGCAGCCAGCGCGGCGCCGCTGCCGGCCGTGACATCGACCGAGCGCGTGATGACGCCCTTTCCCGAGGGATCATTGAGATTGCCGCCCGCTCCCCCGATCCCCGTGTTGATAACCACCGGCCCGTTGACGGTGGAATCCCCGCGGTGGATGTGCAGGCCGGTTAGTTCCACTCCACCCGGAAAGTTGTAGTTCACGATGAAGTCCACGGTGCCCGAGATAACCTGGCCGGAGGCGTCGCGCACGGCGTGCGCGCGGATGGTGGCCGTGCCGGCGGCGGCGATATCAACGGCCGGGATTTCATTGGAAGGCAGCATGGCTGCCCGGAAAAAAACGGTTTCGGCCGATTGGCCGAACAGCGAAACGGCGGCGAACAGATACATTCCCAGTGCGCGTGTCATTGGTTACCCCCCAGAGAAATGCAAACCCTAAGCTATATTAAACACACCTAAGCAGCCGTGGGAATATATCATTCAAATTGTTTACGAAATTCCTTCCACTCCTCCTCGATGCGGCGTAGTTGTTCCTTCAGCCCGGCAACTTCGGCTTCGAGGCGGCCTAACCGGTCTTCGCGCGCGGGAGCAGGCGCCGGAGCAATTGCCGCCTCCTCCACTTCCACAGGGCCGGCAAGCAGGTGCATGTAACGGGCTTCCTTCTGCCCCGGCGCGCGCGGCAGGCGCACGGCGAGCGGCTGCGGTTCCCTCCCGATCAGCCGGTCGAGCGTCTCTTCCACTTCCGCCTGGCTGGCGAAGGCGTGAATGCGGTTGGCGCGATCCTTCAACTCGTTGACGGTTTGCGGGCCGCGCAGCATCATCACGCAGAGCACGGCGATTTCGCTCACCTTGAGGCCGCTCTTTTCCATTAGCAGTTCCTTGAACTTCGGCACCCGGTGGTCGGCCCCGGTGATCTTCGCCGTCAGTCCGCGTCCCTGCAGCGTGGCGAGAACGGCTTCCACCGTGAGGTCGTCATAAGAAACCACCGGCTCGCGGCTGGTCTTCTGGTTACACGCCGTCACCAGCGAATTCAAGGTGAGCGGATAGATATCCGGGGTGAAAAACGACTTCTCGATCAGACATCCCAGCACTCGCAACTCCGCGGCGCTGAGAGGAGTGGGGATCAGGTAGTCCACGGGAGGCGTGGCGCCTTCCTGTGGGCCTCCGAAGAATACGGTTCGCATCTACTATCAACTTACCCCGGCGGCGGCGCCCACGCCATCAACCGGCAGGCGATAACCTCCACGGCGCCGTCCCTCACCGGCCGGTTTCCTCGGCAGGGGACGGGTGGTGCGCCTGCCGCCTCCATCGCCTGATATAACGGCGCCTGATATGACCTTGGCGGGCCGGATTGTCTTCCGATACAATTTTGAAGTCTTCAAAGGAGTATCCATATGCCCGTAAACCGCCGTCATTTTCTCACTGGTGGCGTGGTCGCCGCCTCCAGCGCCGCCGCCGGCTCATTGGACTTTGAAAGCATCCGCGCCGATTTCCCCCGCACGCGGAACGCGGCCTACATGGACAACGCCTCTTCCCACCCCATCAGCGTCTATTCCTCGGCGGCGCTGCACCGCTACGTCGATTGGGTGACCAATGAAATTGGTGAACCCTGGTGGCCCTATTGGACCGCCGCGCGCCAGGAGGCCAAGGATCTCTTCGCACGCCTTATCAATGCCGATCCAGGCGAGGTTTCCTTCGCGCGCAGCACCATCGAGGCCGAAAGCAATCTGCTGAACGGCATCGCCATACAGTCCTCGGGCGGCAATGTGGTGACCAATGATCTCCACTACTCCGCCGCGATTTACAACTACAGGATGCGCCAGCGGGATGGCCTCGACGTGCGAATCGTCAAACACCGCGATTGGCAACTTGACCTCCGCGATCTCGAGCGCGCGGTGAACGGCAAGACCAAACTCGTCTCTCTCGCGCTCGTTTCCAACGTGAACGGGTACCTGGCGGACATCAAGGCCATCAGTGATCTCGCCCATGCGCATGGGGCTTATGTGTATGCCGACATCATCCAATGCGTGGGCGCCATTCCCATCGACGTGAAAGCGATGGGAATCGACATGGCCGCCTGCTCCACCTACAAATGGCTGATGGGCATGAAGGGCTTCGGATTTATGTACGTGCGGAAGGATCTCCAGGGCACGTTCGTGCGGCCTACCCAGCACTCCGGCGGGGTGCGCTTCAACTACTCCCCCTGGGTGGCGAACCCGGAACCGGGGGTGGACGAAATCGCCTTCCACCCGGTGACCGGTCCCTCGCGTTATGAGGTGAGCTATGCGTCCTGTCCAGGCATCATCTGCGCGCAGGAAAGCCTGAAGTTCATCCACCGCCTGGGCGTGCGGAACATTCGCAATCATGTCCGGACCCTGACGGATCGCTTGCAGAAGGAACTGCCCGCCATGGGATACCCCTCGATTACGCCGAAAGGCAATGAGAGTCCCATCGTGTCGTTCGCTTTCAAAGACCCCGAGGCCGCGATGCGCAAACTCCGGAAAGCGGACGTGCACGTAGCCATGCGCTTTGGCAACAAGATGCGGATCTCACCCTCGGTCTTTAACAACATGTCCGACATCGACCGCCTGCTCGGAGCGCTGGCTTGAGGGTTTTCATGCGCCGCTGCGAGCGCGGCCAACGAAAGATACAGTCCGCCCTTCGGCTCGCCGCGCTGCCGGCACTTGTGCTGGCTACCATCCCATCCTGCTTCGCCGGACCCGCTTACTATCCGGCCGTGCGGCAGGGCGGGTTGTACATGTTCAATTACTACTTTCCTCCGGCTCCCTCCGCCACGCCCTGGGCCCCCTGCTGGTCGCCGGACGATAAGTGGATTGCCGCCGGCATGCAGGGCTCGCTGTGGAAAATCGATCCCGCCACCGGCGCCGCCATCGAACTGGTGCACGATGGAAAGTACAACTCCTCGCCCAACTGGTCCCCCGATGGCAAATGGATCATCTATACGGCGGACGACGGCGGGCGCAGCATCCAATTGGCCATCCTGAACGTCGCCAGCGGAGAAACACATCCGCTCACAAACGATGAGCACGTGTATCTTGATCCTGTCTTTTCCCCCGACGGGCGGTCCGTCGCCTACGTATCGAGCCTGCCATCCGGCCACCTCAACATATACGTCAGGAAGATTCAGGATGGCAGGTGGATGGCGGAACCCGTCGCGCTCACCCGCGACCATCGTTTCACCGGAGACCGGCTTTATGTCGGCGGTTGGGACATGCACACCCAGCCCGCCTGGACTCGCGACGGCAAGGAGATCATCTTTGCCGGCAACCGCGAGGCTTCGCTCGGTTCGGGGGATCTGTGGCGCATGCCGGTCGAGCCCGATGGCATTAAGAAAGCGGTTCTCGTTCTCAAGGAGCAGACTCTGTTCCGCTCCCGGCCGGATGTATCGATCGATGGAAAGAGAATTGTCTATGCTTCCACGGCGGGTGCGGCGGAGCAGTTCAACAACCTCTATGTGCTCCCCGTGACCGGTGGAGCGCCCTACAAACTTACCTTCGATGACTGGGACCATTTTCATCCCCGCTGGTCAAATGACGGCGAATGGATCGCCTACATCTCGAACCAGGGAGGATTGCCGCAACTGGCGCTGCTTGAAACCTACGGCGGAGCGCGTCGTACGATTTCCATCACAAGCCGCCGCTGGAAGATTCCCATGGGGAAACTGCGCGTGCGCGTGGTCGACGACAGCACCGGCGCACTCACTCCGGCGCGCATTCAGGGACTGGCGGCGGATGGCAAATTCTACCCACCGCCTGAAGCCTATTCGCGGCTCGGCATCGGCATCGCGCACAACTTCCATACGCGCGGCGAGTTCACCGTCGAGGTCCCTCCGGGAAACATGACACTCGAAGCCATAAAGGGTTTCGAATACCACCCCGCGCGGGCCGAGGCGCGTGTCGAGGCCGGGCGCACCGCCGAAGTCGAACTGCGCCTGCATCGCGCCGTGGATGCTCCCGCGCGCGGGTGGTATTCCGGCTCGACACACGTACACATGAACTATGGCGGCAATCTGCGCAATACGCCGGAGAATCTCATCTTCATGGCGGAGGCCGAAGACGTGCATGCCGTCATGTCGCTCGCCGCGAACAAGGATAACCGCATTCTCGACCAGCAGTACTTCACCGGACCCGGTGAGCACGCTGCCTCACGCGGAAATGCGCGTGTCAAACTGCACATCGGCGAGGAGTACCGTCCCCCCTTCTACGGACACGTATCCTTCCTGGGGCTGCGTGACCACCTCATCTCGCCCTTTCTCACGGGCTATGAGGGCACCGGCGTGGAGAGCCTGTATCCAAGCAACACGGACATGTTTCGCAAAGCACGGGCGCAAGGGGCCTTCACCACGTATGTTCACCCCTTCGTCGCCGTGGATGCCGATCCGATCGAAACTGGTTTGGGGGTCGCGCGCGCTCTCCCCGTGGATGCCGCCCTCGGGGTTGTGGACGCCCTCGAGTGGTCATACTCCGGACACGCGCAACTCGA
>JABAQT010000040.1 GCA_019187195.1 Bryobacteraceae bacterium | reverse complement strand
CTCCACAAGACAAGGCCGAAGAATGTCGTGAGAAGACCCGCTCAGCGAAGGACGGCTTTTTGAAGGCCGGCATTCCCGGCAGCATCGTAGGCGCGGAAGACCAGCAGATGTTCGCCGGCGGCGACTGTGTTCACAGTGCCGTGAAACTGCTCCTTCATCGAATCGGCGACGCCGTCGTCGACCAGCAGCGGAATCCAGGGGCCGGCATCGAGCGAATACTCGGCGCGGCGGATCGAGGAGGTGGAATCCTCCGCCGTCAATTCGATCGCGACGGCGGTTCCGTTCCGGCGGGCGGAGGCGGATACGAGTGGAGGGGTGTTATCGACAAGGAACGGAGCGCTGATCAACTCGCCTTCACGCGCGTTGGGCAGGGGGTTGGACGGCGCGTCCGAGGCTGCCACGCGGAACAGGTACCGGCCGTCGGCGAGTGAGTCGCCGTCGAGTGTCAACGCCAGTTCGGTCCAGTTCGCCTTGAGCAGCTTCCACTGCTGTTCTTCCTCCCCTCGAAAATAGACCGAGTAGCTCATCTTGTCGCCGTCGGGATCTTCAGCCTGCCAGGTGATGACCAACTGCCCGCCTGAGCCCCGGGAGACGGTCTGGGTCGGATTGCCGGCCGAGGTTGCGGTGCTGTCTCCCGAGTCGGTAACGGTGATGCTGTAGACGGAATTCGCGGGTGATGCGGCGGCGGCCGGCTTTGCGGGCTGCGCGGCGGCCTGCGCCGATAATTGGATGCTCTTCACGATGGGCGGAGTGTTCTGGGGCAGATAGGCGATGGTGACGCCGTCCAATTCCGGGGTGCGGCCCGCGGAACCGGTGAACTCCGCCTTCCATTGAATGTAGCGCGCGTTCGGGCTCTTCACCATTGTTCCGGATGCGGTGGCAGGCTCGGACCAATCGCTCCATGTCTTGTCGGGACGGGCGGAGTTTCCGGAGCGCGTGGAGATAGAGAGCCCCGTTCCGTGGGGCAGATCGGCCTGCCAGGAGAGGCGGCCCCAGCGGGCGGTGTTCGAGGCATCGTGAACGGGTGATTCCAAGGTTCCCTTATCTCCGGGCTGGGCTCCGATTCGCAGCAACTTTCCGGCGTGACTGGTGGCGGCGACAATTCCCGAGGCCGAGGGGATGAGGCGAGTGGCCTCGCCCTCGCGCGTCTCGAGGATGAGGGTTGCTTTGCGGTCCGCATCCAGGCGGTAGATGCGTCCCTGATCGTCGGTCGAGAACAGAATGTCCTTGCCCACGGGAGCAAGGTCGTAGATGTTTTCCTCCTTCGAAACCCAGAGTGTCTCGACGAGGTTGTCCGGATGAATGCGATAAACCGCGGACTTATCCACTCCCGTCAGGTCGAGGATGGGTGAGGCGGCGACGGCGGGCGTGGCTGCCGCCGCGGCGGGTTTCGAGGACTCCGGCTTCGGCTTGATTTCGACGCCGCTCTGGGCGCGCGATGATTCGACAGTGATGGTGGTCGTGGGGGCGGTAACAGTGACTCCGCTGCTTATGGAAGCCACGGCGCCCGCGGCGCCGGCCTGTTTCCTGCCGAAGGACCCACCCAGCGCCGCTACATACAGGCTTCCGTCGGCGGCGGGAACGATCGCGCGGATCTCCGGCAGATTCGCGTCATAGAGGACGAATGCCTTATCCCTCGCCGTGATGCGATAGAGCACGCCGTTCGGCTCGGTTCCGGCGAGCAGGCGGGATTCGCGGTCGAAGGCGAGGCTGGTGACATTGGACTGGCCGGTTTCATACCAGACCTCTCCTTTCCCCTGTCCGGTGATGCGGAATACTTTACCCTCATCGCCGGTGCCGGCGTAGAGTGTTCCATCGGGAGCAAACGCGAGCGCCCAGATGTATTTCGATTTCGGCGCGAAGTATTCGACGGCTTTTCCGTTTTCGATGCGGTAGATCTTGCCATCCGGAGACGAGCCGGCATAAAGGACGCCCCGCGCGTCGATGGCGATGGCGAAGACCTCCGGTTCCGGAGCGGTCCACACCAATTCGCTCTTTCCCGTTGCTCCGACGTGGTAGACCTGCCCGCGATGGCCGGTGGCGGCATAGATTCCGGAATGTGGCCCCTGCGCGATACTCCAGATTACGGGCTGGGCGGAGGAGAACAGCGTTTCGGTGCGCGGCGCAAGGAGGATGCGGCCGTCGCGTGTCAGTGAGAGACCATCGAGTCGACCCTTGAGAAACTCCTGATAGTTGTTCACCTCCCAATACGTTGTGCTGGCGGCCGGCGCGAGGGACGCGCCCAGGGCCAGCAGGATAGCCACATTGATGCGGATCATTCTGTCACTTCCACGGAGATCGTCTTCGAGCCGCTGACCATGACGGTATCGAGCGGCACCTCCAGGCCGGCGACCTTCGAGTTGTAGCTCGGGCTTGCGGCCGTACCATGTGAGCGCGCATAAAGATTGGCGGCGGAAGGCGGCGGATCGGGAATATCCTCACCCTGTGCCTGGAAGGCAGGCTCGGCGCGCCAGACCCGCACATAGGCTTTGGTGTTGCCGCGGAGGTTGTTCAGCAGGTGGACGACCTGGCCGGCGGTGCGGGGGGGCACCATCACGGCTTTACCGAACTCGGCGAAGTTGGTCAGGAGAGCATCGGAGACGGTGAAGTTCAGGACGCCGGCGGGAGCCCCCGGCGGTACCCGGTAAGCGGCTTTGCGCGTCAGCCGCTGTCCTTCGCCCGCGAAGACAATCTGCAAATCCACAGTATCGCCGGCACGCACGGTGCGGCGCCCGGAGGTGACATCCTCGATGACGACCTGCCGGCGCTTTTCGAATGACTCGATGTCGAGGGAGATGGAGCGGATATCGAGATCGCGGAAGCCGCTCTGCATCGCGTAGGCGACGGGAATCGCTCCACTCTGGGCGGCAAGCATGGGAATGTTGAATTCGCCGGAGTAGATGTTCAGGGAATTCATGGGGGCGGCGTTGGCGAACTCGACGCGCTGCCGGACGCTATAGGAGGAAGCGCCGACGGTGCGCTCGGTGGCGTCGATGGCGGAAAAAGCCGCCATCTGCAGCAGGTATGGAGTGAGCGCCGTATCCCGCACCATTTCGATGTGGTATTTCGAAAGTCGCGTACCTCCTCTCACGCTGATGTCTACGGGCACCATGTGCGCCTTGCGCCCTATTTCACCGCGGACGGCCGTGCTGTAGTCGGCGGTGATGGCTCCCATCCATTTCCTGGCCGTGGAAATCTTGAATGAAGTGGAGAGGTTGGGGAGCAGGGCAATGACGTCGGCGCTGGCGAACGGCATTTCGACGTCGCCCATGGAAACGAAGCGGTGCCCGAAGGCATAGACGCGCTTGCCGTCGATGGCGGTGAGGGTGCCATCGGCTCCAACGGTCATGTCGCCTGACATGAGTTGGACGCTGATCATCGAACCGGGCTTGAGGGAGGTAGGGTCGCCTGGCGGCAGGCGGGCTCCGCCGCCTCCGGTGACACCCTGCGCCGGTTCGAGACCGAGCGCGCGCAGTTGCGGAGCGAAGGCTTCGACGGCGGCGGGCGTGAATCCGCTGAAGGATATGGGTGTGGCGATGTCGGACAGTTTGGCGCCGCCCCAGGCAAATGACGCGGGCTCGACGTTGGCGGCGAGCGCCTGCGCCGGTTCGCAGGCGAGGGGAGTGCAGCGGGGGGCGTTTTCCGCGCGAGTGACGGCCTTCGGCGCGATCATCTCCTCGAAGGGGCGGATGCCGGCAATGGGGTCCTTGGAAAAGGCGAAGGCAAGGGCGACGGCTCCGATGAGTCTTCCATTGATGTAGACGGGAGACCCGCTCATACCCTGCATGACGCCGGTGTGTTGCAATGGGCCGCCGCTCAGGCGGGCGAGGATGACCGATTGCTTGGGACCGGCGTTTTCCAGGATGCCGAGGATTTCGACATCGAAGGGATCGACGCGCTCGCCCGTGAACACCGTGTATCCCTTGCCGCGCATGCCGGCCTTCACTTCCCGCAACGGCATGTAGGAGGTCTGTGACCAGGCGCACAGAGACAGCACTCCCAGGGAAAGAAGGCGGATGCTCACATTCATATTCTAACGGTGGATGGAAGGGGCGGCTTCAGGCGCACGCGGAACTCCACTTTACGCACACCCCCTTCCTTCACTTGCGCGAGCATCTCACGCACCGAACGCTTGTTCACCGGATGCCGCCAATCGGGAGCGAGTTCGGCGAGAGGATCGAGGACGAAACGGCGCTCGGGCAACTTGGGATGGGGAATGACGAGTTCCGGCGCTTCGACGGTGAATCGGCCGAAGAAGAGAATGTCGATGTCGATGAGGCGGGGGCCGTTGGGCACGGTCCGGCGCCTACCCATGCGGTGTTCGATCGCCTTCAGGCGCTTCAACAATGCGCGGGGGAAGGTATCTGTTTCCCCCTCGAGCACGAGGTTGAGGAAGAGCGGTTGGCCGGTGAAGTACATCGGCTTTGTCTCATAGGTGGAAGACGCCCGCAGCAAGTGTACGCCCGCCTCCGAAATGTGGTCGGCGGCGCGCTGGAGGTTGTCTTCGCGGCCGCCGAGGTTGCTGCCCAGCCCCAGAAAGAGTTTCTTCATTCGAAGAGCCCTGGCTGGGGTTCGAGACGCCGGGAGACGCCGAAGTACTGGAAGGCCAGTTCAGTCGCCCGCCGGCCGCGCATGGTGCGATCGAGGAACCCGAGTTGCATCAGGTAGGGCTCGTAAACTTCCTCGATGGTGTCGGCCTCCTCGTCGACGCTGGCGGCGATGGTGCTCAGCCCGACGGGGCCGCCGGTGTATTTTTCGAGGATGGTGAGCATGATCTTGCGGTCCACTTCGTCGAGTCCATAGCGGTCCACTTCGAGCATGTCGAGGGCGGTGCGGGCGACGGCGAGATCGACGTGCCCCTCGGCGCGCACCTGCGCGTAGTCGCGCACGCGGCGCAGGAGGCGGTTGGCGATACGCGGAGTGCCCCGGGCGCGGCGCGCGATCTCCTCGGCTCCATCGGGGCCGACGGTCACCCCGAGAAGCGCGGCTGAGCGTTCGACAATGCGGCGCAGCTCCGCGATGTCGTAGTGGTTCAGGCGGAGCAGCAGGCCGAAGCGGCCGCGCATGGGAGCGCTGATCATGCCCATGCGAGTGGTGGCGCCGATGGCGGTGAAATGAGGGAGGGGCAGGGAGTGGGTTCGCGCGCCGGGCCCCTGGCCGACGACGATATCGACGCGGAAATCCTCGAGGGCGGAGTAAAACATCTCCTCGACATCGGGGAGCAGACGGTGGATCTCGTCGACAAAAAAGACCTGCCGCTCGCGGACATTGCTCAACATGCCGGTAAGGTCGAGCTTTTTCTGGAGGACGGGGCCGGAGGTGAGGCCGATGTCCACGCCGAGTTCGTTGGCGATGATGTGGGCGAGGGTGGTTTTGCCGAGGCCCGGGGGACCATAGAGCAGCACGTGGTCCATCGCCTCGCCGCGTTTGCGGGCCGCTTCGATAGCAATGGAGAGGTTCTCCTTGAGCTTGGCCTGTCCGGCAAAATCCTCGAGCCGCTTGGGACGGAGCGCCGCCTCGAACTGGAGGTCGCCTTCCAACGGACTGGCGGAGGCAATGCCCTTCTCACTCATGGCTTCAGGTTAACGTACCAGTTCGAGAGCCCGCCGGAATAGCGGCTCGAATTCGGCGGCGACGCCGGCGGCGCGGGCCTTGCGAATGGCCGCTTCGGCGGCCGGGCGTGGACAGCCCAGGTTGACGAGCGCGGAGAGGACATCCTCGTCGACGGCGCTCATCACCATCGCCGGGGCGGCGGCGGCGGGGGCCTTGCCTCCCAGCATGTCGAGTTTGTCGCGCAGTTCGACGACCAGCCTCTCGGCTGTTTTTTTTCCAATGCCGGGGACCCGGGTCAACTGCGCCACGTTGCTCGAGCGGATGGCGGCCGCCAGGTCCGCAACCGAGAGCCCGCTAAGCACGGTGACGGCGAGTTTCGGTCCGATGCCGCTGACCGAAATGAGTTTTTCAAACAGCAGCTTTTCCTCGCCGGTGAGGAAACCGAAGAGGGCGATCGCATCCTCGCGGACATGGGTGTGGATGCGCAGTTTCACCTCGCTGCCGGTTTCGGGCAGGGCGCTGAAGGTCGAGACGGGGATGGTCACAAGATACCCGACTCCGTGAACGTCCACCACTATTTCGTTGGGGTGTTTTTCGTGAAGCAAGCCGCGAAGAAAGCCAATCATATCGTGCGATCATCAATTGTACATGGCGAGAAGGTTGTTCTTTGTGGATCGCGTTCACGGCGGGAAGGCGGAGATAGTGGGCGGCGAGGCGGGCCATCTGACGAAGGTGCTGCGCGTCGAGAAGGGGCAGCGGTATGAAATTTCGGACAATGAACACCTATATCTCGGCGAAGTGGAACTGGCGCGGCGGGAGCAGGTGGTGTTCCGGATCATCGGGAAACTGGAGACCCGGGAGCTGCCGCTGCGCGTCACCCTCTATGCGTCTCTGATCAAGTTCGATCATTTCGAGTGGATGATCGGGAAGGCAACGGAACTGGGCGCGGCGAGCATTGTGCCCGTAATCACCGAGCGGAGCGAGAAGGGCCTGGACCGCGCGGTGGGGAAGCGGATGGAGCGCTGGCGCCGCATTGCGCGTGAGAGTTCGCAGCAATCGAGGAGGTGGCGCGCTCCGGAGGTGGATGAGGCGATTCGATTCCACGCGGCGCTATCGGCCTCCGGCCTGCGGTACCGTCTCGAGGAAAGCGGGGCGGCGCGGCCGGTGCTGCAGGTTCTGCCCGGAGAACGGAAGCCCGAAGATAACGTGTCGGTGATGGTGGGGCCGGAAGGTGGCTGGACGGATGGCGAGAGGCGGGCGGCGGAAGAAGCGGGGTGGGTGGCCGTATCGCTGGGGCCGACCGTGCTGCGCGCCGAGACGGCAGCTATCGCCGCGGTGGCCATCCTGTTGGCCGCCTGGCAGATAGCGGGATAACGGTCCGCATGTGGGCAGCGGAAGATGAAATTACGTTAATCTGGTCACGAAAGGACTTATCCATGCAGCTTCACGAAATCATGAGCACGGGCGTCATTACAATCGGTCCCACGGAGACAGCGAGCGCCGCCTGGACGACGATGAAGCGCCGGCGCATCCATCATCTGGTGGTTATGACAAAGGGGGGCATGAGCGGAATACTTTCCGAAAGGGACCTGCATGGTTCCAACAATTCCGGCCGTCTTGTCCGGGATCTGATGAGCCGCCACGTGGTGAGCGCCGGTCCGGAAACCACGCTCGCCGAGGCGGCCGAGTTGATGCTGGAGCGGAGAATCGGCTGTTTGCCCGTTATGGATGACGGCCGGATTGTAGGAATTGTAACGGCCACGGATGTTCTCGATGAACTCAGCCGCGAAACGCGTTCGCCGCGCGAAACTCCGGGAAGCAGAAAGCGGGAGCCCTTTCCTGCCCAGTTGCCCAGGTCTCTCAAACCGATCACCGGCCGCGCAAGGCCGGCGCTGGTTCCCGCCCATGTACGCGTTCTGGGAGTGAGCCTCAGCGAAGAGGGCAAGGAGGACATCCGGCGAAAGCTGGGCGCGAAGTTTGGAAAGTTCGCCGCGTCCATCGAACGCGTCAGTGTCCGCGTGAAGGACGTAAACGGGCCTCGCGGCGGCGCCGATCAATTGTGCCGGGTCAAGATAGTCCTGAGCGGCCTCCCCAGTATCGTTTGCGAACACCAGGATCGAGCGCCCGAGGCGGCGATTGACGGCGCGATTACCGGGGCGGAACGGGCCGTGAGGAGGGCGCTGCAGCGCGGACGCACGAAACCCCTCAAGGCCGGCCGTGCCAGGGCATCGGCTCAAACCGATTGAAGCCGCGCGGGGCGGGCGCGGTAAACGCCCCGCGTTGCCGATGATAAAATCCAAGGCGATGACCCGCCGAAAATTTGCTACGACCTCCGTTGCCGCGCCGGCAGTGCTTTCGGCCGCGAGCACCGTTGCGAAAAAAGCGCGCAAGGGCAACCTGAAGCAGTCGGTCTGCCGCTGGTGTTACAAGAACATTCCACTCGAGGATCTGGCGCGCGAAGCCGCAAGGATGGGCCTGTCCGGCATCGACCTGCTGACGCCCGATGAATGGCCGGTGGTGAGGAAATACGGGTTGACGCCGACAATGGCATCGGGGGTTTCGACGATTCCCAACGGGATCAACCGGCTGGAAAATCACGAGCTGATCGGCGGCCAGTTGCGGGAGATGTACAGGAAGGCAAAGGCGGCCGGCGTCCCCAATATCATCATCTTTTCGGGGAACCGCAAAGGGATGTCCGATGCGGAGGGCATGGACAACTGCGTCACGTTTCTCGACAGGATGAAGGCGGAAGCCGAGGACCTGGGCATCAACGTCTGCATGGAACTGCTCAACAGCAAGGTGGACCACGCGGACTATATGTGCGACAACTCGAAGTGGGGCGTCGAGATGTGCAAGCGGGTGAACTCACCGCGCGTCAAGCTGCTCTACGACATCTATCACATGCAGATCATGGAAGGCGACGTGATACACACGATCCGGGAAAACCGGCAGTACTACGCGCATTTCCACACGGGTGGCGTTCCGGGACGCAACGAAATTGACACAACGCAGGAGCTCTACTATCCGGCGATCGTGAAGGGGATACTCGAGACGGGCTTTCAAGGCTACTTCGCGCACGAATTCATTCCGAAGCGCGCTCCGCTTGCTTCGCTCGAGGAAGCCACGACGCTGTGCGATCTTTGATCAGGCGACGCGATATTTTTCGAGCGCGGCTTCATCCAAGGTGACGCCAAGGCCCGGCTTGTCCGGGATGTGATAGAAGCCGCCCCGGACGGTGAACGGCTCCGCCATGCAATCGTCGGCAAGCACGTTGGTGACGCTGATGACGTATTGAATTCCGGGATAGGCGGCCGCCTGGTGCGCCTGGAAGACCTGCGCAATGCCGTTGTCGATGGAATGCTCGATCCAGATGGGCGCTTTGGCGGCGAGGGCGCGCGCGGAGAGTGTGCTGATGTAGCGGCCCAGCTTCGGCGCTCCCGAGATCCAGGCGTCGATGAGTTTCTCGCGAATCCACAGATCGAGGTCAATGCCATCCACATGTTCGGCGACCTTCAGAGGTAGTTTGCCGCGCAGTTGCCGGTAGCCATCGACATTGGCGCGGGAAATGGGCGACTCGATGGCGAAGTAGTTGGGGAACTTCGCGAGGCGGGTTGCCACGTCGACTGTTTTTTCCACGGTGCCCCAGGAAGAATTCGCGTCGGCCCAGAAGCGATAGTGACGGGGAACGGCGGCGCACATGGCGGCGGCCTGTTCGATGGGATCCTGCCAGGGGCGCGCCTTCACTTTGTGAATGCGGTACCCCAGGCTTGCGCCGAGTTTCGCCTCCGAGGCCATGATCGCGGGAGGGAAGCACTGGCTCCACCAGGTGGGGATAACGCGATCCTTCGCGGAAGGGGAGAGGATCTTTGAAACCGGTTCTCCCGCCGCTTTGCCGAGGATGTCATAGATGGCGATGAGGATTCCGCGAATGGAATCGTCGCCCGCGAATTCGGCGGCCGGCCGGCCCATCATCCGCCGGAGAACGGACTCCGCCTGGGCGCGGGGCATCTTCGCCTCACCGATGCCTGTCAGGCCGTCATCGGTATGGAGGCGCACGAAGTGCAGTTCGTAGTCTGTCTGGTCGCGTTTCTGGTGCTTCCAGCTTTCAAGCCACGCCTCGCGCACGCGCTCGGCGAAAGGGATACGCACGGATTGAATATCGAACCGCGAGAGCCGTAACTCGCGCGCAAACAGCGGCGCGGTTGCAAGACCGGCCCACTCCCGCCTGGTGAGGATTCGCATTCGTCTACGATATCGGAGTTCCCCCGCGCCGCGCGAGCCGCCGTTCGGCGCTTTCAACGGTGTTGCTCATCAGCATGGCGATGGTGAGAAGGCCCACGCCGCCCGGCACCGGCGAGTACGCCGCGCAGTTGCGAAACACCGCTGGATGAACGTCGCCCACGAGCACGGCGCCTTTTGACGCGAAATCGGCCAGCTTTTTTTCGTTGCCCTCGAAGATGCGGGCGACGCTTTCGCGGTCGTGGAGGCGGTTCATTCCCACGTCGATAACCGCGGCCTCGGGATTTACAAAATCAGGAGTCACGAATCCCGCCCTGCCGATGGCGGCAACCACGATGTGGGCGCGCCGGCATTCTTCGGCGAGCCCGACGGTCTTCGAGTGGCAGATGGTGACGGTTGCGTTGGCCTCGAGCAGCATCATTGCCATGGGCTTGCCGACGATGTTGCTGCGCCCGATGACGACGGCGCGCCGGCCGGACACGGGAATGTTGTAATGCTCGAGCATCCTCATGATTCCCGCCGGAGTGCATGGCCGGAAACCCGGCAGCCCGGTCATCAGGTTGCCCGCGTTCATGGGATGGAAGCCATCCACGTCCTTCGAGGGATGAATGGCCATGAGAATTTCCCGTTCGTCCACCTGGCCGGGGAGAGGCAGTTGCACGAGGATACCGTCAATGCGCGGGTGGCTGTTGAGCGAGCGGATGAGAAGCAGCAGCTCTTCGCTGGTCACGCCGGCGGGCAGCAGATGCTTCTCACTGTAGATTCCCAGATCTTCACACGCCTTGACCTTATGGCGGACGTAGATCTCCGAGGCGGGGTCCTCTCCCGCCAGGACTACGGCCAGTCCAGGGGTGATTTCGGTTTTCTCGAGCGCGGCGATTCTTGGCCGCAGCGACGCGAGGATAGCGTCGCGCACTTGTTTACCATCGAGTCTGATCGGCATTTCGAAAGAAGAAGTCAATTGGCATGGCGGATGCGGAAATGATAGATGAGCGCGCCCGCGCCAACGGTCAAAGCCGTGGCGAGAGAGACGGCCGGCTCGAGGGTGATGCCCACATAGTACATCCATGCGCTCACCACCAGGAAGAAGCCGGGCATCAGCGGGTAAGCGAAGCTCACCACGGGCAGCCGCCGCCATCCCTGCCGTTTCCGGAACACGAACAGCGAGGCGACCGAGAGTCCGGCGGAGAGATTCAGAGTCAGTGAAATGTAGAAGAAGAGGTTTCCAAAGGGGACGAACGTCATGAGAACGGAAGCCACTCCCTGCCACACAATGGCGTTCACGGGGGTGTGCCAGCGCGGGTCCACCTTTGCCGCCGAGGCAAAGAAGGCGCGATTCTTTGCCATGGCGTAGTAGACGCGAGGGCCGATGGTCACCATTGCGTTGACGGTTGAAACCAGGGAGAGCGCCATGAGCGCTCCGAACATGCTTGCCATCTCCGGGCCGAAGAGGTGGGTGGCCACCAGGGAGCCGATGGCGATTTGGCCCTTCATGGTCTCAAGCGGCACGCCATAGATGAAAACCGCGTTGAGCGCGAAGTAGAGAGCGGCCACGAGGACAGTCCCCGCGGTCAGCGCCAGCGGCAGCGTGCGCTCCGGTTTCTTTAGCTCCTCGGCAATGTAGGTGGCCGCGTTCCAGCCGCTATAGCTGCCGTAGATCCAGAAGAGGCTGATGGCGAACTGCGAAAGAAGGGGCGAGGTGGAGGTCCGCACGGCCCCCTGGTGGAAGTGGCTCCAGTCGCCCGTTCCGGCTGTAAACCCGAGAACGATGAACGCGACGATGACGGTCACCTTCAGTCCCGTGAATACGTTCTGGAAGCGGGCCACGCGCTGGACGCCGAAGAGGTTGAGAAGCGTGAGAAATAGGATCAGACAGCAGGCTGCCAGTTGGGCTCCGCCGAACTTGAGCGTCCAGAAGCCCAGGTTCAGGGCTAACTGCGCGTTCTCCTGCTTGAGGGCGGGGAAGAAGTAGCCGAGGTAATCGGCGAAAGCCAGCGCCGCCGCCGCAATGGGCGCCGAGAAGCCCGCGACAAACGAGATCCATCCGGTCATGAACCCCCAGGATGGGCCATAGGCGTTTGTCAGATAGACATACTCACCGCCCGAACTGGGGAAGTTCACGCCCAACTCGGAATAACAGAACGCGCCCGTGAGGGCGCACAGCGCTCCCACCAGCCAGATGCCCAGGACAAGCGATGGAGCGCCGAGTTGGCCGGCGAGGAAACCGCTGGTGGTGAAGATGCCGGTGCCGATCATGTTCGACACCACCAGCGCGGCCGCGCTGACGACGCCAAGCTGGCGAAGCAGACCTTCCGTCACCTCGGTAGTGGACCCCGGGGCAGCCGCCCGTTGTTGCGCCATCTGCTTATTGTAGCCGCATGGTGCTCCATGGTACGTTGCGACATACTGAAGGTGTGAAGTACGTAGTAGCCTGCACTGCGCTGCTGCTTCTTGCCGCGGACTCACAGATGAAAGCGCGTTATCAGATGGTGCGGGAACAGATTGAGGCACGTGGTGTCAGGAACCGCGAGGTTCTCGATGCCATGCGCAATACGCCCCGCCATCAGTTCGTGCCATCCGAGCTTCAGGCTCATGCCTACGAAGACCGGCCGCTTCCTATCGGCTATGGACAGACAATTTCGCAGCCTTACATTGTCGCCCTCATGACGGAGATGCTGGACGTTGACCGGGAGATGAAGGTTCTCGAAATCGGCACGGGTTCGGGATACCAGGCGGCGGTGCTGTCACCTCTGGTGCGCAAGCTGTACACCATCGAGATCGTTCCCGAACTTGCCCGGCGGGCGCGGGAAACTTTGGAGCGGCTCGGACACCGGAACGTCGTCGTGAAACACGGAGATGGGTACATGGGGTGGGTGGAAGCGGCTCCCTTTGACCGTATCCTGCTCACCGCGGCCCCGCCGGAGATTCCGCCGGCGCTGGTGGCTCAATTGAAGCCCGGCGGAAAGATGGTGGCTCCGGTCGGCGCATCGGAACGCCAGGAGTTGACCGTACTCGAGAAGCGCGCGGACGGTTCGGTGCGGGTCCGGACAGCCGTGCCGGTTAGCTTCGTACCCATGGTGCGTGGTACAAAGCGATAAGCCATGCATATCCGGCGACTGCTTCTGCCGCTGGGGCTCTTTCTATTTGCTCCGGCATTTTGCCAGATAGGCCCCGATCATGGGTCCCTCCTCATCGCGGGCGGAGGAACGCTCGGCCCGGAAATCATGCAGAGGTTCCTGCAACTTGCCGGCGGCAAGGACGCGCCCATCGTGTTCATTCCAACCGCCGGGGATCGGGACAGCTACGACGATGACTCGATCGGGAAGCAATTTTTCGCCAAGTCCGGCGCGACTCATGTAACGCTTCTCCACACCCGCGACCGGAGGGTCGCCAATTCGAAGGAGTTCGTGAAGCCCATCCAGCAGGCTCGCGCCGTCTGGTTCAGCGGCGGGAGGCAGTGGAGGCTGGTGGACTCGTACCTCAACACCCGCACGCACCGGGAACTGAGGAAATTGCTGGCCCGCGGCGGGGTGATCGGCGGTTCTTCCGCCGGAGCGACGATACAGGGCTCCTACCTGGTGCGCGGCGCGCGCGAGGGCAACACCATCATGATGGCCCCGGGCTACGAAACAGGGCTCGGTTTTATCCGCCATGTCGGAATCGACCAGCATCTGCTCAAGCGGAACCGTCAGAACGACATGGTGGCCGTGGTGGAAAAACACCGGGACCTGCTCGGCATCGGCATCGACGAATGCACGGCGATCGTGGTTCAGGGGAATGCGTTCGAGGTGATCGGGACCAGTAAAGTGGCCATCTATGATCCCAAGCGGCCGGCCGGGGAGGATGGGAAGCATTACTACTTCCTGAATCCCGGAGACCATTTCGACTTGCTGCGGCGCGTCAGGCGGTAGCCCAGGCGCCCAACTCCACCGCCAGCGGGTCCTGATACCGGCGTCCCCAGCCGGCGAGCCGCGCGGCCAACTGCTTCACTTGGGCCGGGGAGCGGGA
>JABAQT010000059.1:8435-13836 GCA_019187195.1 Bryobacteraceae bacterium | reverse complement strand
CCCGTATGCCGTTCAACGAACGGCCACGCTCGCGTCTAATGTACGGTCAGCCGCCGGATCCAGTCCTGATACCTCTCCCCGGGCCGTTGCATGCCGGCGACGCCTCCGCGCACCTCACCCGCGCCAGCGCCTCCGTCCCGCGCGTCGCTGGGGCTGATGCCGTAAGTCTTGCGAAAAACCCGGCTGAAGTGCGCCGCGCTCGTGAAACCCCATCGGTAGGCGACTTCCGCGATCCCGCGGCGGGGCCGGGGATCGCGCAGGTCGTGGTAGGCGCGCGTCAGCCGTCGATTCCAGATGTAGCGCGAAACCCCGCCCTCTCGCTCGAACAAGGCGTAGAGGCGATTTCGCGGCAGCCGCAGCGCCCGGCTGATTCCTTCGGGGCACAGGATCCGCGAGCGCAGATGCCGTTCAATGAACTGCTTCGCTCGCGCCAGTTGAGTGCGGTCGATCGGGTCCCGCGCGCGTTCGATGGCTTCCGCGGTGGGATGAAGGCAGGCGGCGATCATCGCGGTGGTCGCGTGAGCCAGCGGGTTTGCCTCGGCCGGTTGCACTCCGGGCGTCTGTTTCAATAGCATCCGCATGTATTCTGCCAGGAGGCGTCCGGTGGCGGTCTCTCCACCGAGGACACGATCATGGAGCGGCGCGTCTCCCGGCAGCAGAGTGCGCATTGCTTCGCGCGCAACCAGGATCGCGATCCCCCTCGCCTTTCCGGTCCGCGCCATGTAGGGACGCGCCAGGTCCAACACCCGCACCTCGCCCGCGCACTCTCTCTCCGGCGATTCGCATGTGAAGTCCGGCTCCTCGAGCACCACCAGGTAATGATCGATTCCATCCGCCGACAACCGGGGCCGGTCCCGTACAAGGATCTGTTCGTCGAAGCCGACTTCCGACACGATGATCCAATCGAGAAGGTAGGCGCGAAGCGAGGCGTGAAAATCCGCCGCGCCACTTTCCCTCGTGGGCCAGACGTCAAAAACAACCGAGATGCTTTCGCGCCAGGCGCGGAAACGCTCCCGTGGTTGCAGGCGCTCCGTTGAGAATTCGTCGAAGGGCAGTGCCGGTGCTTGCCGCATCAGGTCTGGTTCCGAGTCCATCTTAGCTCGGAACATCATCGCCCGGGAATGTTCTGACGTCCGGACCGCCACTGGCCCCCCGGCAGCCTTTGGGGGGACAATGAATCCAGAATGAGTCGCGCGGATTCACGAGGGCCTGCGCGCGGACCCCATCTCGACGCCCGGCCACGCGAGCATTCTCAGCGGGCGGCACGGCCGCAATCACGGCTTCTACTTCTCGCGTTTCTTGTTTCATCAGCCGCGGCATTTGCGGCCGGACCCGTTCTCTCTCCCGAGGATTCGGCATTCCTCGGCGAGCAGGCGCGGAGAATTGCCGCCCGTGCGCGGCTGGCCCCCGGAGCGGTCTCCGGCAAGTGGCGCAACGCGACGCCCTACGTGATACGGGTCCCGGGCGGGAACATGGGGTATCCGGCGTTTTGGATTCGCGACGCCGTGATGATGCTTGGAGCGGACCTCGTTCCTGCCGGCGAGGTCGAGGGGTGGATTCGCCTCATGGCCTCAACCGTGAGGGATGAAGACTGGCGCGTACACCCCGGCGCCATTGTTCCCGCCTACGCCGTTCCCGATCACATCAACTTCGACGGGCGCCCCACGTTCTACCCGGGCACTTACGACAGTGGCGTGAAGCAGGGCGGCCATCCCTACGGGAAGTTCCCTCCGCTCGACGATCAGTTTTACTTCATCGCCGCGGTGCACGCCCACTGGCGGCTCTCGCGCTCGGCCGCGCTCTTCCGCGCCCGTCTGGCGGCAGGCTCCACCGCGATGGAACTCGCCGAACTCTGCGAACGCGTTTACCAGGCTGCTCCGTCGGGCCGCGACGGGCTGGTTGTCGCCGGCGATGTCGACAGCGATAACGCCAAGGATTGGGGGTTCTGTGACACCGTGTTCAAGAGCGGCAAGCTCCTTTTTCCGTCCATTCTGAAATACAACGCGGCAACTCAACTCGCCGCTCTCTTCGCCGCCGCCGGCGAGCGGGCAAAGTCCGGCCGTTATCGCGCCGAGGCCCTACGGTTGCGCAAGTCGATCTCGAAGACCTTTCGCCGGAACGACGGCTGGCTCCGGTCCGCCACGCTGGCCGGCAATCAACCGGACATTTGGGGTACGGCTTTCGCCGTTTGGAGCGGCGCCGTGGACCCTTCGGCCGCGATGGCGGCCTCGCGCGCTCTGGCCACCGCATATCGCGCCCGCACCAGCGTGCGGAACGGGCTTGTCCGGCAAATCCTCACCGATGACGCCGCCAACGGCGGTTTGTGGGAAAAGAGCGTCGCCCCGGCGGGAACATATCAAAACGGCGGCTATTGGGGCGTTCCGGCCGGCTGGTATATCGCCGCGCTCGAAAGGAGCGATCCCGAGGCGGCGCGGGAGATGGCGAAGGAGTTTGTCGCGTTCCTCCGAAACGTGCGCTCCGACGGATTGAGCGAAGCCTGGGAGTGGGTGAATCCGGATACCGGCAAGCGGAACAACCCGCTGTACGTCGCCACGATCGTCCTTCCTTATATCAGCCTGCTCCAGGCCGGACTCCTCCCCACCCCGGCCGCCGGCCTCCGCTCCGCTCCTGCCGAATGCTGCGTTCCCGGCCCGCTGAGGATCAGATGACGGTTTGGAGATCCCACAAAGACGGGCTTCCCGCCTTCATGCAGACTCACGACTGGAAGGGCTGTGCATCCAATGCCCGGGGCAAGCTGCCGGTTGAGCGGATGGTTATATTTCCTGCCATCTCCCCGTAGCAGCTTGCCGGCGAAATCGGTGTAGACAGGCAGGCATGCGATTCGTCCTTCGGCGTCTTTAGCCCCGCATCCAGGTTTCCTCCGGTCCGGTCCCGTGCGGGCGGGGCTGATTTGGGAAAATGGAGCGCAGATGAAACTGTACCTGTTGCTGTTTTCGGCCCTGGCTTCGGCGCAGACTTACGACCTGGTGATTAGCGGAGGAAGAGTGCTCGATCCGGAGACGAGGCTCGATGCAATTCGGGACATCGGGATCCGGAATGGACGGATTGCGGCGGTGAGCGCCGCGCGGTTGAAGGGCGCGCGGGTGATCGAAGCCCGCGGCCTCGTGGTGGCGCCCGGATTTATCGACCTGCACGCGCACGGGCAGGACGCTGAGAACCAGCGCTACCAGGCGCGCGACGGGGTAACGACGGCGCTCGAACTGGAGCTCGGCACGTATGACGTCGACCAGTGGTACGCGGAGCGGGAAGGGAAGCGATTGATCCACTCGGGCGTGAGCGCGGGGCACATCCCCGCGCGGATGCGCGTGATGCGGGACCCTTCGGTTTCAAGCGGATTGCTGCCTTCCGGGGACGGGGCGCACCGGGCGGCGACGGAGGAAGAGATCACGCTGATGAAGCGCGCGGTGGAGAAGGGTTTGCAACAGGGGGCGCTCGGGGTGGGGTTTGGAATTCAGTACACTCCGGGGGCTTCGCGATGGGAGATTCTCGAGACGTTCCGCGTGGCGGGGCGGTTCCACGCGCCGGTGTTTGTGCATATCCGCCACATGGGAGACGCGGAGCCGGACGCCTTGAACGCGCTCGAGGAGGTGCTGGCCGCGGCGGCGGTGACCGGGGCGCCGCTGCATGTCGTGCACATTACATCGAGCGGGTTGAAGGAGACGCCGAAACTGCTTCAAACCATAGGAGAGGCGCAAAAACGGGGTATGGATGTAACGACGGAATGTTACCCATATAACGCCGCGATGACGGAGTTGAACTCAGCGATGTTCGACGAGGGGTGGCGGAAGATTCTCGGCATCAGCTATGACCGGCTGGAATGGACGGCGACGGGCGAGAGGTTGACTGAGGAGACGTTCCGCAAATACCGGAAGCAGCCGGGAATGGTCATCATGCACATGATTCCCGACAAGGTCGTGGAAGAGGCGATGGCGAGCCCCCTGACGATGATCGCAAGCGACGGAGTTCTGGTGAATGGAAAAGGACATCCCCGGGCGGCGGGGACTTACTCGCGCACGCTCGGCTATTGGAGCCGGGAGCGAAAGGCGTTGCCGTTGATGGAGGCCGTCGGGAAGATGACGCTCTTGCCGGCGCGGCGCCTGGGGCTGAAGACCAAAGGGCGGGTTCAGGTGGGCGCGGATGCGGACCTCACTGTCTTCGATCCGGCGGCGGTGCGCGACCGCGCGACGTTCGCCGAACCGGCGCTGGCGCCTGTGGGGATACCGTATGTGATCGTGGCCGGAGTTCCGGTGGTGGTAGGGAATAAGATTCAGGAAGGTGTTTTTCCCGGAAAAGCCGTGCGGGCGAAGGTGCGGGAATAATGTGGCGCGCTACATTCTGTTCCATAAGCCGTATGGGGTGCTGAGCCGGTTTACGCCGGAGCATGGCTCGGCGCACCGGACGTTGAAGGACTATCTCGACATTCCGGGGATCTATCCGGCCGGGCGGTTGGATCATGACAGCGAGGGGTTGCTGTTGTTGACTGATGATGGGGTGCTGCAGCACCTGTTGACCGACCCGCGATTCGGGCATCCGCGTACGTATTGGGCGCAGGTCGAAGGAGTTCCGGCGGAAGAGGCATTGGCGCGGCTGAGACGGGGAGTCGAGATACAGGGCGTGAGGACGAAGCCGGCTGTGGTGCGGATGCTCGATGCGGAGCCGGTCTTGCTGCCTCGGGAACCTCCGGTCCGGTACCGGAAATCCATACCGGCGGCGTGGATCGAATTAACCCTGCGGGAGGGGCGCAACCGGCAGGTGCGGAGGATGACGGCGGCGGTAGGTCATCCAACGCTGCGCCTGGTGCGGTGCGCGATCGGAAAGTTGGCGATTGACGGCTTGCGGCCGGGTGAGTGGCGGGAGTTGACAGCGGCGGAGATAACGGCTTGCCGGGCGCGGCGGGAGCCATCCCCAAAATATTAAGGCTTCAGCGTGCGGACAAAGGCGATAATGTCGCTTACCTGCGCGGCGCTGAGGCCGGTCACCGCTTTCATCTTGCCCTTGCCCTCGGTGATGATTTTCTTCAGTTCGACGTCGGACTTGGCTTGTATTTCCTTCGAACCGAGGGGGACGAAGGTTACCTTCAGCATCTTCGCTATGCCCGGGTTGCCCTTCCCATCGGGTCCATGACAGGCTCTGCACCTCTTGGCGAACAGGTCTTTGCCCTCCGCCGCGCCGCCGAAGGCGAGCGGGGCGCCGGCCAGGAGAATCGCGAACAGAACAGTTGATCTCATTTCCTAAAGTTGCTCCTTGCAAAAGCAATCAGGCGGAACAGCGCCTGTTGCGTTCCCCGAAGGGCATTCCCTACCCCCGGTGGGTGTTAGTTATCCCCGAATGCTGTTTGTTACCCCCGAAGGGCTTTATTACCCCCGAAGGGCTTTATTAC
>JABAQT010000059.1:0-8335 GCA_019187195.1 Bryobacteraceae bacterium | reverse complement strand
TTACCCCCGAAGGGCTTTATTACCCCCGAAGGGCTTTATTACATGGTGCCATGGTTCCGCCCGCGATGGAGACTGCCGTCATCGAAGTTGAAAGTTGGAGGATCATCCGGTGTTGATACGCTTTCCCGGCGGCTTGGTTATAATCGGGATTGCTCGCGTGGAGGCCTTATGAAGATGGAAACCAACCGGCGGCAGGCGCTGCGTACGATCGGGGCGGCGGCGCTATCCACCCAGACATCGCGCATTCTCGGCGCTAATGACCGCGTCAACATCGCCGTCATCGGAATCGGCGGGCGCGGAACGGCTCACTTGAATGAGTATTCAAAACTCGAGTGCCATATCGCGGCCATATGCGACGTCAACCAGGCGGCGCAGGAACGGGCCGTGGCGCTCGTCGAGCGCAACAAGGGGCACAAGCCCGAGGTCTTCACCGACATGCGGAAGCTGTTCGAGAGCAGAAACGTGGATGCGGTGTCGATTGCCACGCCGAACCACTGGCACGCTCTGGCGGCCATCTGGGCAATGCAGGCGGGCAAGGATGTGTACGTGGAAAAGCCGTGCTGCTACAACCCCTTCGAGGGCAAGCAGATGATTGCGGCCGCGCGGAAGTACAACCGCATCGTGCAGGCGGGGACCCAGAGCCGCAGTATGCCTCACATGCGTGAGGCGATGGAGTTGCTGCGCGGCGGCATTATCGGCAAGGTGTACATGGCGAAGGGCCTGTGTTACAAGCGGCGCCCGTCGATCGGACACAAGCCGGATCAGCCGACTCCGCCCGGAATCGATTGGGACCTGTTCCTCGGACCCGCGCCGTTGCGGCCGTTCAATGAACTGCGATTCAAGTACAATTGGCACTGGTTTTGGGACACCGGAAACGGCGACATCGGGAATCAGGGCGTGCACGAGATGGATATCGCGCTGTGGGGGTTGGGAGTGACGTCGCTGCCCGGGCACGCCGTTTCGACCGGGGGCAAGTTCCTCTACCACGATGATCAGGAGACGCCCAACACGCAGATTGCGACTTATGATTTCGGCGATGCCCAGATGGTGTTCGAGGTGCGTGGAATTCCCGGGCCGGACGAAGGTCCGTTGAGGCGGCATGGCTTCAACGTGGTGGGCGACATTTTTTATGGCAGCGACGGCTACATGGCAACCGACAGCTCCGGCTATTGGGTGTACAAAGGGGAGAAGGGCGTGTTGGACCGGCAGGGCAAGGCGGAAAAGAGCGATACCGCGCCGCACATGGAGAACTTCCTTGCGGCCGTGAGGAGCCGGAAACGCGAGGATCTGCACGCGGAAGTGGCGGTGAACGTGCTTGCCTCCGATTGCTGCCATTTGGCCAACATCAGTTACCGGGTGGGACGGCGGCTTCAATGGGACGGGCAACGGGAGCAGTTCGTCGGAGACGCGGAGGCCGACGCATTGTTGACCCGGCATCCCTACCGCGCGCCTTACATTGTTCCCGAGAAAGTCTAGGTAATACGATCCATGGCGCGATGGGAGAAACCAGATAAAGATATGCCGTCGTTCCGTCTGGCGGACCTCGACGGGAAGGTGTGGAACCTGAAAAAACTCGAGGGCAAGGCGGTGGTGGTATGCATCTGGGCCAGTTGGAGCGCGCCCTGCCATATGCTGCTGCCGCAGTTCCAGATGCTCTACGACAACCTGCGCGGCCGGGAAGACGTCGAGGTGGTGAGCTTCAACGTCGACGAGGACGTGAGCCCGGTGCGGCCATTCATGGCGAAGCACAAGTACACGTTTCCGGTGGTTCCCGGTTTCGTGTTTGTCGGACAACTGGTGGGCTTTCTGAGCGTGCCCCGGCTGTGGATCATCGACGCCAAGGGAAGGTGGCAATGGGAGCAGGTGGGCTTTGACGCGAGCGCGGACGGATGGGAGGACGAAGTGATGAAGCGGCTCGAGTCGGTGCATTCTCCCGCTCCCGGCGCATAGCCGCTATCCGCGCCCCGGCCCTCCCCCGCATCAGCGCTTCACATGGACCGGCCGCTCCTGCTCCGAACAATCCGGCAGCGGCATCACGGAATAGTAATTCATCCCGTACCGGAAGGCCCGCCGCGGGTCTTCCAGGCAAACCTCCGCGCGCCGCGCTTCCACGCGCCGCCACGCTCGGCGCGCGGAAACCTCTTCATCGAGCCGTGGAAAAACATCATGTATCAACATCCCCACCATCGCGGCCGTCAGGCACACGATCCATGCGGCGCCCGCGCTCTCCCCGAATCGCCGCGTCAACATCCACGCCGCCGCGCCCGCCGCCGCCCCCAGCGGCAGCGCGTACCATCCTTCAATCGAGCTGATCGCGCGGCTGCTTCCCGAGGCGACCGCCACGGGAATTGCCGGAGCGAGCGCGGGCATCAGGCCCACCATGCCCGCTCCGATCGCCAACGCCCACTCCGCGCGCCGTGCCCGCGCCAGCGCCGCGCCAACCAGCGCGCACAGCGGCGGCAGCAGCGGCAGCATATAGCCCGGCAGCTTGTTCATGCTTGCCGAAAACACAACCAGCGCAAACAGCGCCCACCCCCACAGAAACCGCGCGAACGCCGTCTCCGGCCTCCGCAACAGCGCCAGCAGCGGAGTCCAGGGAAACAGCAGCCCCAGAATCACCGGAACGTAAAACCAGAACGGCTGGACATGCTGCAACTCCGAAGTGAAGAACCGGCCGAAATGGTGCTTCCAGATGAAATCCACCAGAAACGCCCTGCCGTTGGCTCCCACGCACAGCGCGTACCACGGCACGGCCACGGCCAGCGCCGCCACCGCCAGGCGCCACAACTCGATCAATCGTCTGCGCCCGAACCATGCGAGCGGAGCCGCCAGCACCAGCGGCACCAGTCCCTTCGCCAGTATCGCCAGCCCCATCCAGCAGCCGGCATACCACAGCCGTCCCGTCTTCCCGTCCTCGATCCACTCCCCGCACAACAGCATCGCCACCGTGAAGCAGACCGTCATCGGAACGTCCGTCACCGCTACGTGGCTATAAACCAGCCATCCCGCCGACGTGGCGAGCATCGCCGCCGCCAGCGCCGCCGCCCTGCCTCCAAGGCGTCTTCGCAGCAGTATGAAATACCCTCCCAGGAACGCCACGCTCATCAGCGCCACGGGAAGCCGCGCCGCCCAGTCTCCCCGAACCCCCAGCTTCATCGCCGCCGCCATCATCCAATACAGCAGCGCCGGCTTTTCAAACCACACCTCCCCCCACAACCTCGGCGTAATCCAATCGCCGCTCGACGCCATCTCTCGCGCGATCGACGCATAGCGCGGCTCATCGGCCCCCAGCAGACCAACGGAATCGAGCCCATGGAAGTACAACAGATAGACAATCGGAAGGACGAGGAGAAACCTCGCGAAACGCGGCACGCTCTCAAGTATAGCGGCCTCCGTATAATGGAGTTAATCATGTCCATCGTGTGGGTGCTTGCCGCATCCCTGCTCTTTTCATCGCCCGCCCCCGCCGCTCCCGTCTGCGATTGCAACCCCTCGCGGCCCGAAACCATGCGCACGCGGCAGTGCAGCCTCTGCGCCGAGGCGGAAAAACATTCCACTGACGATGTGTTTTTTCTCAAGGACATCAATCCGCGCAAGCCAAACCGCTGGCTCGCCCTTCCCCGTGAACATGCCCCCGGCCAGCACGACCTGCACGACATGCACCCGGCCGCGCGCATCCGCCTGTGGAAAGCCGCCATCGCCAAGGGCATTGAACTGTTCGGAGAAGGGAACTGGGGCGTCGCCTACAACGGTCCGGCGGTTCGCACCCAGTGCCATGCCCATGTCCACATTGGCCGGTTCATCACCGTTGCCGAGCTCGATTACGGCTTCATCGTCGTCAACCGTCCGGAGGAGATTCCCTCTCCCCCCAATGTCGGAATATGGGTTCATCCCGCCGGCGGGAAACTCCACGTGCACACGGGAGAGCAAATCACCGAAACTGTTCTAGTGAGGTAACTGCATCGAATGAGCACCCTTGTTGAAATCGCTCCGCCGCCCACGGCCCAGAACGCGGTGATTCATCTCCATCCCCGCGACAACATCGCCATCGCCCGCGCTTCTCTTCCATCCGGCCAGGAAGTTCAGGTGGAGGGTCTCCGCCTCACCCTGCTCGACCAGGTCCCCATGGGCCACAAGGTCGCTCTCGAGGACATTCCCCCCGGTGGCCGCATTGTGCGCTACGGGCAGGATATGGGCGCGGCCCGCGTCGGCATCAAAGCCGGACAGTGGGTACACACCCACAACGTCGCCTTCGAGGAACTCACCTTCGAATATGAGTTCCCCGCCGGCGAGGTTCCCTATCCCCCGCCTCCCTCCAGAATGCCCACCTTCCTCGGCTACCAGCGCGAAGATGGCCGCGCCGGAACCCGAAACTACATCGCCGTCGTTGCCGCCAGCAACTGCGCCGCGCACACCGCCGAACTCATCGCCGCCAGCTTTGCCGGAGAATCGCTGCCCGAAAACGTTGACGGTGTCGTGGCCTTCCCCCATGGCGAAGGTTGCGGGCACTCCATCGGTCCCGATACGGACCAACTGCAGCGCACTCTCGCCGGCGTTCTGCACCACCCCAACGTCTCGAGCGCCATCATTCTCGGCCTCGGCTGCGAAGTGAACCAGATCGATCACTATCTCGGCAGCAACGCGCCCGGTACGGACCGGCTGCTCGGATTTACGCTGCAATCAAGCGGCGGCACCCGCGCCACCGTCGATGTGACGCGCAAGGCCATTTCCACCATGATCGAGCGCGCTCACGCCGAAAAACGCGTCGAACTGCCTGGCTCGAAGATTGTCCTGGGCCTCAACTGCGGGGGGTCGGATTCCTTCTCCGGTATCACCGCCAACCCCGCCCTCGGCGTCTGCTCCGACATGCTCGCCGAAATCGGAGCCACCGCCGTGCTCGCGGAAACCACGGAGATCTTCGGAGCCGAGCACCTGCTCGTCAAGCGCGCCCGCAACCGTGAAGTAGCCGATAAGCTGCTCGCCATCGTGCGCGGCTACAAGGAATACCTCAATCGCTTTGGAGGCAGCTTCAACGACAATCCCTCGCCCGGCAACAAAGAGGGCGGCCTCACCAACATCCTCGAAAAATCGCTTGGGGCCGTGGCGAAAGCCGGCGCCTCGCCGCTCATGCAGGTGGTGGACTATGCCGCGCCCGTCACCTCCCCCGGCTTCGTCATGATGAACACCCCCGGCTATGATCCCGTCTCGCTCACCGGACTCGCCGCCGGCGGCTGCAACCTCATCTGCTTCACCACCGGCCGAGGCTCCGCCATCGGGTTCCCCACTATCCCCGTCATCAAGGTGGCCACCAACGTGCCCATGTACAATCGCATGCGCGACAACATGGATATCAGCGCCGGCCGTATCGCCGAAGGCCAGGCGACGGTCGCCGAAGTGGGCCGCGAGATCTTCGAGATGCTCTTCCGCGTCGCCTCCGGCGAACGTACTTGCGCCGAACGCCTCGGCCACAAGGAGTTCGTTCCCTGGCGCATCGGGCCGGTGATGTGAGCTTGCGCGCCCACGAATCCCTCCTCCGCGTCCGCTACGCCGAAACCGACCAGATGGGCGTCGTCTACTACGCCAACTACCTCGTCTGGATGGAGGTTGGACGCGTCGAATTGTGCCGCTCCCTCGGCATCGAGTATCGCGACATGGAGCGCGACGATGGCGTCCTGCTCACTGTCGCCGAAGCCAATTGCCGCTACCTTCAACCGGCTCTCTACGATGAGGAGGTGCTGGTGGAAACCCGGCTCGAACAGGCGCATCCCAAGATGGTGAAGTTCGCCTACTCGATGCGCGCCCGCGCCGGCCGCCTGCTCGCCACCGGTTATACAAAGCACGTCTTTTGCAATCGCGAATTGAAGCCCACGCGCCTTCCGGAAAAATACTGGCCGCATTTCGGCATTCAAAAATAGCCCCGCTCAACAGCCGCCGGTCACGCCTGGAAGATGAGCCACGCCAACCCCACCATCCCGAGGGCGATCAGCCATCCGGCCCCGAAACCCTTCAGGTCCACGCGGTACGCCCTCCAGAACCCCTCCCCACCGCCCTGGACGGGATGGAACAGGTTCACCAGCAGCAACTGCTCGCCGGCCTTGGCCGATTCGGCCGCGCGCTGCCTTACCGTCTCCTCCGGTTCGTCTCCGCTCACTTCGTACTGGCTCGGCGTCTCGAGGCGGCGGAAAAACACCCGAATCTGCGCGCTCTGCTCCGGTGGAGTCAGCAGGCTCACGGCCACGAAAGCCACGATACCCGCCACCAGCGCCGCCAAAAATACATTCGGATCCCAATAGTCGAATCGCTTGCCCATCGCGTGATACAGCCCGAAGTTCGTGATCATCGCCGCTCCCGCTCCGGCCAGCGCGCCCCAGCGGTTGGCGCGCCGCCAGATCACGCCTCCCAGCAGCCCGATCCCCACATAGGTCGCCATCGTCTCCGTCAGCAGGAACGAGTACAGCACACGGTCGATGAAGAACAGCGAATACACAACCGCGGCCAGTGTAATCACCAGTCCGCTCACGCGGCCCATCCATAGATAGTGGGCGTCGTCGCGATCCGGAGCCATGAACCGCTGATAAAAATTGCGCGTGAACAGCGCGCCCGAATCCACCATGAAAGCTGAGCACGCCGCCATATTGGCGGCCAGCATGCTCGCGATCAGCAGGCCCACGCCGCCGGTGAACAACAGGTTCCGGCAGGCGAAGCCGAAGGCCTCCTCCGCCTCGCCGAGCGCCGATGCGCCGTAGCCCTTCGCCACCATCGCCGCCGCCAGCAACCCCACCATCGTCCACCCGATCGTGCAGAACCGCTTCACGAAATTGCCGTAGAGGAAGCCGGCGCGGCACGCCATCTCGTCCTTGCCGGTCCCCACCGACGCCATCAGGTGCGGCTGCGCGCAGATGCCGATCAGCCCGTTGATCGTCAGCATGAGTATGAACCAGGGACCGATGCCGGAGGGAGTGGCGAGCGAGAACTTGTGCGGCTCGAGCGATTGCCGCATCCCCTCCATTCCGCCCACCACGCCCCAGCCGAGCGGGATGAGCAGGAACGAGAGAACGATAATGAGAAAACCCTGCAGGAAATCGGTCCAGGCGGTCGCCACCAGTCCTCCCACAAAGCTGTAGAGAATGAAGATGACGGTCATGGCGAGGACGATCTCATTCACGGGCACGTGCCCGCCCACGGCCTGGCTGATCACCTTCGCCGCCCCCTTCAACATGCTCGCCATGTTGATCGTGAAAAACCCGAGGGCGAACACCAGGTAACACGCGCCCATCCACGCGCCATAGCGGTCCTCCACCATTTCCGCCGTCGTTGTGCGCCGCACGCGCCGGAACAGGGGAGCCATCACCCAGTAGAAAGGCGTCGCGAACATGTTCTTCCACTGGTACCAGATGGCTGAAACACCGGCGCCGTAGACCGCCCCCGCCAGCGAGACCGGCATATCGGCGTGCGTGCCGATGCTGAAGCTCTGCCCGATCATCAGCCATTTGCCGAAACGTCTGCCGCCGAGAAAATAGTGGTGCGTGTCGCGCACGTTGCGTCCGGCGTAGATGCCGGCGGCGGCGATGCCCGCCAGGTATAGGACGAGCACCGTCCAGTCGACGGATGAAAGTTCGAGGGAAGGCATGGGTCACCGGCGAGCGAGTCGGAGCACTGTCAAATTATAGACGTCCAGCCTGGGGAGCCGCAGGTGGACATAGCCGCCGCGCACGCTGCTCGTGACGGATGGACGCTCATCCTCGGGCGAGGCTGAGATCACTTCGCGCAATGCGTAGCCCTCGGGAATGCGCACCCTCGCCTCGATCTGCCCGGCCGGCCGGCGGAAGTCGAAGTTCACCAGGTGAAGAGCGAGGTTGCCCGAGTCATTCTGGCGCGTCAGTTCCATGGATACGTGCTCGGGAGCCGTCACCTCGGCCGAGAGTTCACCGCGCGCGGCCCACCGCACCGCCTCCACCAGTTCCGCGTGGTTCAGCGGCAGCTTCCAGTAGTCATGAGAGAAGTTGTAGTTCATCAGCGCCGGGGGCGGCGTCACGGCGGGCACGATGCGGGGAAGGTAGACGGCGCGCCCGCGGCCGGACTCGCGGCGCAAGGCGGTGTCCGTGGGCTGCCCCGTCCCAAACAGGCTGGCGAGCGCGAACTCGCCGCGCCGCAGACGCCACTCCGTCATCAGGGAACTGTTTCCAGTGGCGACCAGTCCGCCGCCGGCCTGGACATAGGCGCGGATGGCCTCCGCCTGCGCGTCGCTCAGCGCGTCCTGGCCGGCCAGCACCAGCACCTTGTAGCGTGACAGGTCCTTCAGTTGGCGGTCGAAGATGATGTGGAAGGGGATCTT
>JABAQT010000015.1 GCA_019187195.1 Bryobacteraceae bacterium | reverse complement strand
CCATCCTCGAATCGCTGCCCCAACAAACCGCCGAGCCGGAAGAATTGACCGCAAAGTTCGAGCCCACGCCCGGCCTGTGGCGCGAACCCATCCTCGAATCGCTGCCCGATCAAACCGCCGAGCCGGAAGAATTGACCGCAAAGTTCGAGCCCACGCCCGGCCTGTGGCGCGAACCCATCCTCGAATCGCTGCCCGAGCAGACTGCGGAATGGCGGGAGGCCGCATGGGAGCCGCCCGCCGAGCCACCCTTGGAGGCGCTTACCGAGTTCGCCCCGGAATCGCGGACAACGCATGGCGCCGAGGCGGAAGAGCCAATGCCCGAACCGGTGCTCGAGCCCGAACTGCTGGGAGCGATGGAGGAAACGAACGGCGCGGAGCCGATGCACGAGTTGCTCGAGGAACTGCTCGCACTCGACAGCGGAATGGAAGGCGACGAAAATGGCCTGAGCGCCGGCGCCCCCTCCACGATGGAACCCACCTCCGAGTCCCTCGTGGAGCTTGCGCCGGATCCGTTGCCGGAGTTCCTGGCCGATGATTTTCCGGACAATCCCCTGGAAGAGCCCGAAACGATCGAGTTGCTGGCGGCGCAATTCCTGGAGCAGGAAATGTCCGCGCCGCCGCCACCCCCCGCATTCGAACCGCCGGCACAGGCCGCGAGCGATCCTTTCTTCCTCGCGCCTCTCGAAGCGGACGATCCGGCCGGAGACGCGGTTTCCGAACCGGTGCGCGAGCCGGAGGCGATGCTCCTGGCCGTGGAGCCGCCGGCGGAGCCGGCGGTTGACGAGCCCGAGACACAGGCGCCGCCGCAGCCGGCTCTCGAGGAATTGGTGGCGGGCATCGACCACGCCCTGGAATCAGCGCCGGCTATCGCCGCGGCGGCCGAACCCGCGGCCCCCACGGTCCACAAGCAGTACAGCCAGCTCGATGACTACGTGGTGTTCAGTCTGGCCGGGTCGGACTATGCCGTGCCGGTGCGGGATGTGGCTGAAATCGGACGCGTGCCGGGCATCACGCGCGTGCCGAACCTGCCGGATTTCCTGCGCGGCATCACGAACCTGCGCGGTGAAGTGGTTCCGGTGATAAACCTCCCCGGGCTGCTCGGGTTGCAGGACAGCGCGCCATCGGCGCGAGGGCGCGTACTGTTTCTTCAGGCCCGGGACCGGGTGTCGCCCACCGGCCTGATTGTGGACGAAGTGAAAGGAATTCAACGGATCCAGTCGCAGCAACTGGAGCAGGTGACGGGACTCGTGGACGACAAAGTAACCTCGGTCCTGCGGGGAGTGCATGGACGCGGGGACCGGTTATTGAATGTGCTCGATCTGGAACAGCTCTTCGGATTGCAGGAATTCGAGCAGCTCGCCAGCAGATGAGGAAATGATTTGAGACGCCCGGCGTATTGCGCCGTGGCCCAGGAGACACGGATAGAACGCGCGGGAATCGCGTAAAACATTCGAGGGAGAGTCAAATGCCAAATTCGGGCGCCGCGGGCGCATTAGCCAATCTGCCAATTTCACGCAAGCTGGGACTTGTGCTCGGTTTGATGGCCTTGCCGGTCATCATTCTCGCCATGCTTCTGGTTCAGGCCAGGAACGAGAGAATCGACCTGGCTCTTAATGAGAGTAACGGCGTCGAATACATCGGCGCATTGCGCGGCGTGCTCGAAACCATTCCACAGCACCGCAACATGGTGAACTCGATCCTCAACGGCGACCCGTCGGAACGGAGCCGCGCCGAGCAGGTCGAGGGCGCGATCGACCGCTCGATGTCCTCGCTCGAGTCGGTGAACGCCAAGTATCCCCAGTTCGGCGTTGGCGACCGCGTGGCGCAACTCAAACGCAACTGGCAGGATGTCAAGCTGGGGGCAATGAAGATGCCGGTGCGCGAGAGCCTGGACGCGCACAACCGGCTGATGGCCGACCTGACGGAACTGGTGCGGCAGATCGGCGAGAAATCGGGGCTGATCAACGACACCGACATGGACAGTTACTACCTGATGGACGCCATGGTCAACCAGTTGCCGGTGATCACGGACCGCATGAGCAGGCTGGCGTACCTCGCCGGGAACGCGATCGTGCGCAAGAGCCCCGAGGACCGGCTGCAGGCGCAGGTGCTCGCCGACAATGTGGACTCGATGATTCAGAACATGCAGCGCAACCTGGGGGTGGCGTTCGGCTACAATCCGTCGATCGAGCCGCGCGTGAATCCGGCGGTGGTGAGCGCGGTGCGCGGCGCGGATTCCTGGCTGCGGCCCTTGCATGAAGGCAACGTCGAGCGGTTTGGTACGCTCTCGGGAGCCAACCAGGCGGCGATGGCGGCGGTCAGTCCGTTCTTCGCCCTCTATGACGCGTCACTGCCGGCGATGAAATCGCTGCTTGAGGCGCGCATCGGCGATCTGCAGCGGAAGAAGAATACGCAATTGGGCATAGCCATCGCGGTGCTGCTGCTGGCGGCGGCGCTGGTAATCACCATCAACCGGTCCATCACCGGGCAGATCAGGCAGATCAGCAATTCGTTCGCGCTCATCGGCGCCGGAAATTTCGACGTCCGGGTTCCCGTGCACAGCAAGGACGAACTCGGCGTAATGGCGGAATCGATGAACACCGTGCTCGACAACACGCTGAACCTGATCCAGTCGCGCGATGAACGCAACCGGATCCAGTCGAGCATCCAGAAACTGCTCGATGATATCAGCGGCGTGGCAAGCGGGGACCTGACCCAGGAAGCCGAAGTGAACGCCGAGATAACCGGCGCCATCGCCGACTCGTTCAACTATATGATCAGCGAGTTGCGGCAGATCGTGCGCAGCGTCAACACGACGACTTCGAACGTCGGCGCTTCGGCGAAGGACGTCCTGAAGACGGCGGAAACGCTGGCCGAAGGCAGCGTGGGGCAGGCGCGCCAGATTTCGGAAGCGTCCTCCTCGATTGAGCAGATGGTGAAGTCGATTCGCGAAGTTTCCTCGACGGCCGGGCAGGCGGCGTCGGTCGCCGACCAGACGTTCCAGAAAGCCAAGCAGGGATCGGATGCCGTGCAGAAGACCATTCAGGGCATGGGCGGCATCCGGAACCAGGTGCAGGAGACTTCGAAACGGCTGAAGGGCCTCGGAGAACGCTCTCAGGAAATCGGATCGATCGTGCAGCTGATCGGCGACATCGCCGACCGCACTTCGATTCTCGCGTTGAATGCTTCGATCCAGGCGGCGATGGCCGGCGAAGCGGGCCGTGGATTCGCCGTGGTCGCCGAGGAAGTGGAACGGCTGGCGGAACGCGCGGCGGAAGCCACCAAGAAGGTGAGCGCCCTGATCAAGTCGATTCAGGCGGACACTACCGAGGCCATTACGGCGATGGAAGAAACGACGCGCGAAGTGGTGGACGGAAGCAACCTGGCGAACGCGGCCGGCCGCACGCTGAGCGAGATCGAATCGGTCACCGCGCAGCTGACGAATCTGATTCAAAGCATCTCCTCGGCATCGGAAGAGCAGGCGCTTGGATCGGAGTACATCTCCAAGTCGATGCACGACATTTCACAACACACGCAAGAGACCGCGGATGGAGCGAAAATGGCGGCGCACTCGGTGCAGCAACTGGCGGGACTGACCGAGGAACTGCGGCGCTCGATGCAGCGTTTCCGTCTCCCGGCCGACGAGATGCGCTATTCCGTCCGGTAGCTGTTTCCCCTTGGCTCCGCGGGCGGGTTTCGGGCAATGTCTTCCTGGGCCCCCCGGTGAGAACAGCCGCATCCCGTAGGGAGGAGAGCAATGAATTTCAAAGTGGATCCCGAGATCATCAGCGGCTTCGTGAAGGAAGTGGAGAGCTACCTTCCCAAGCTGACGCGGAGCATCGAAGAATTCCGCGCCAACCCGGAGAGTCCTGACACTCTCGAGGAGGCCTACCGCATGGTCCACTGCATTCGCGGCGCGGGCTCGACAATCGGCCTGATGGCGTTAAGCCAAATGGCGCAGTACCAGGAAGACACGCTCGAGCAGATTCTTTCGGGCCAACTGCGGTGGAGCGAAGAGGTTGCCGGGGCGCTGGCGGCCGCTACCCTCCACATCGGCGAATACCTCCACGGCATCACCTCGGGCGGCCTCGATGAGCGCGCGATTGTCACCGGAGTCGTGCGCGCTTTCCGCGGAATGCGGGATCTTCCCGAAAGCGGAGACGCGGATGAGATTCGGAATCTTCTCGGCGAAGACGCGGAGCCTGAACATGCCGCCGGGGAGCCCGTTGCGGACTTCACGCCGGTCGAACCGGAGATCCTCAGCTTCGAGACGATCGAAGACCAGATGCCGGTGGAGGAGCCGGCAAGGCGGGAGATTCAGGCGCCCGCCGAACCGGAGATGGTTATTCAGACGCTCGATGAGTTCCAGGTGGATGATGAGCTGTGGAGCGCGTTTCAGGAAGAGGCGGCCGAGCACTTCGAGAAACTGGCCACCAGCCTCGCGGTTCTCGAGGCAGGCGGCGGAGAGGATGCCCTAAAAACCATCCGCCGGTCGGTCCATCAACTGAAGGGAGCTTCGGGGGTGGTGGGCATGCGGGCCACCAGCAGGATCAATGCCTCGATGCAGAAAGTGCTGGACCGGATCTTCGAGGGAGAAGCAAAGTACACGCAGGACCTGCTTCCTCTGTTTCAACGGGCCTTTGAAGTTGTACTCGAGTCGGTTGGCGGCAAGGGAACGGGCTCGAATCTGGAGGACCGGGCCAGGCAACTCCAGGCGGAATTCGACGAGATTCTCTCCTTGCCCGCGCTGGTCCCGGAAGGGCAGGCGGCGCCCGATACGCCGGTTTCAGCCGGCGGGCCGAAGGATCAGATGGACGTCGGCGACGACCTGCTCGAAGCGTTCCACCAGGAGGCGGAAGAACATCTGCACGTCATTGGAGAGCTGTTCCGCAACATGGAGCGGGAATCCCCGAATGCGGAACAGATCCAGGCGATGCGGCGCGCGGTGCATACCTTCAAGGGGGCCTGCGGGGTGGTGGGGTTGCGGCTCACCAGCAGCGTGGCCCACCGCATGGAAGACCTGCTGGACGCTCTGTACGAGGGGCGGCTGGCATACCGCGCCGACCTCGCCCCCCTGCTGTTTTCCACCTACGACATTCTGACCGACGCCGTTGCCAACCGTGGAATATCCTCCGCGCAGCGCGGCAAGCTGGACGCGCTATTTGCCGGCTACGGCGCGGCGCTCGCCGGCGCAAAGCCGCCCGAGGAGCCGGCCGCGGCGGAAGTGCCCGTGCCCGCCCAGGTCCCGGAATCCCGGGAACCGCGCAAGCCGGCCTCCCAGGAGCCCGCGCCGGAAGCGCCGCAACGTAAGAGCGCGCAGTTTGTCCGCGCCCCCCTCGAACGGGTTGACGAACTGGTGCGCCTTGTCTCGGAACTGGTGATTCACCGTTCCCGCTTCGAACAGCACCTGTCGGGCTATGTTCACGAAGTCAACGAACTCCAACTGAGCATCGAACGGCTCTCCCGAATCTCCCGCCGGTTCCAGAGCGATTACGAAGCAACCGCTTTGCAGGAGGCCAACCGCCGCGCCTTCACGGCGATCGGACGTGGATTCTCTCCGGCCGGGTCGGCGGCGACGGACGATTTCGACGCGCTCGAGTTCGACCGCTACACGGAGTTCCACCTTCTTTCACGCGACCTGGCCGAGACATCGGGGGACGTTGCAAACGCCGGATCGAGACTCAATGATCTCATCGCTGATTTCGACAGCTATCTCAACCGCCTGAGCACGCTCACCGGAGAGGTGGAGGACCGGCTGATGCGCCTGCGCATGTTGCCCCTGCGCCATCTCTCCTCCCGGCTCCACCGCACCGTGCGCGTGACCGCCGAACGGCGCAATAAACAGGTGAACCTCGTGGTCGATGGCGAGGCCGTGGAACTGGATAAGACAGTCCTCGAGGAGATGGCCGGGCCGCTCGATCACATTTTGCGCAACGCCGTCGATCATGGCATCGAACCGGCCGCCTTGCGCCGCGCGGCGGGTAAGCCCGAGCGCGGCGTCATCCACCTGCGCGCCTACCACGAGGGCACCCAGGTCGTGCTGCAGATTCGCGACGATGGCGGCGGACTGGATGCCCGGCGGCTCCGCGAAGCCGCTGTACGGATGGGCTATGTCCAGGAGCAGGACGCCTCGAATCTTTCCGATCAGGAACTGTACGGCATCATCTTCCTGCCGGGATTCTCGACGGCCAGTGAGGTGAGCGAGGTGTCGGGCCGCGGCGTCGGCCTGGACGTGGTGAAAGCCACGGTGAACAAGATGAAGGGTACGCTCTCGATCCAGTCCGAGCGGGGCAAGGGAACATCCTTCACCATCCGGCTGCCGATGACCCTCGCCCTCACGAGGGTGGTTCTGGTTCGCTCCGGCCTCGAGACTTACGCCGTGCCTCTCGCCGCCATCTCGCAGATTGTCCGGATTGAACCCGAGCAGCTCGAGCGCGTGGGACGCAAACCGGTGTTGCGGCTCGGTGGCAGAATCCTGCCCACTCTCCACCTGGCCGAAGTGGTGGGCCAGCAACTGCCGCCCGACGCGAATCTTACCCGTCTGAAAGCGATCGTCCTGAATATCGGGGATCAGCGGTTGGCGCTGATGGTGGACACGGTCCTCGAAGCGCGCGAGGTGGTGGTAAAGACTCTCGGCTCGCTGCTCGGAAGAGTACACGCGGTCACCGGAGCCACCATCATGGGCGATGGCAGCGTGGTGCTCATTCTCAATCCCAATGACATGCTGCACGCGCAGCACACCGTGGCGCCGCAAGTCCGGCTGCGCGCTGCTCCGCAGACGAAACCCGCCGGCGAATCCCTGGAAGTTCTGGTCGTGGATGATTCGCCGAGCGTGCGCCGCGTGTTGACCAACCTCATTCGGAACGCCGGCTGGAAGCCGCATTCGGCCAAGGATGGACTCGAGGCCCTCGAAATGTTGCACTCCGGCGTCACCCGGCCGGATATTCTCCTGCTCGACATCGAAATGCCCCGCATGGACGGCTACGAACTGACGGCGGCGCTGCGCGGCATGCCGAACTTCAGGCACACGCCGATCGTGATGCTCACCTCGCGCGCGGGCGAGAAGCACCGGAAGCGGGCATTTGAACTCGGGGCCAGCGATTACATGGTGAAGCCTTACCAGGATGAGGAATTGCTGAGCGTGGTGCGCCGCGCCGTTCACCAGACGCGGGGAGTGGTGCGGCAATGAGCACCTCGCCGGGACCGGGCACGCGCCGCCTGGTGCGGTGCGTCGTCGGTAATGAGACCTACTGCATCGACAATGACTGGCTCGATAGCATCCAGGTGGTTGAAAATCTCTATCCCAGCCGCAGCGCCGACGGCTCCATCGGCTGGATCCGCCGCTTTGACGAGAAGGTGCCGGTGTTCCGCCTGGCCGACCAGATCTCCTCGGCTCACTCGCGGGGCGCTTCCCGGCAAGGCGTGATCATGGTCCTGCGCAAAGGCGAAAAATTGTGGGCCTTGCTCGTGGACAAGGTGACCGCGGCAAGCGAGGTGGAACTGGACCGGATGTGTCCGCTGCCCGCGGTGGCGGGCGATACGGTTCGCGGGCACTTTCCCGGGGTGGTTGTCGAGGAGGAGGGCATCATGCTGTACCTTGCGCCCGACCGCGTGGTTCCCCCCGAGGTTTCCGGGGTCCGGAGTCCGGCCCCTCATGCCGCCTCCCGCCGGGCTTCGCATGTTCGCGTGGCGCCGCGGAGAATCCAGGTTGGTTTGCGCCGCGCGGCGCAACAGATTATTACGTTTACCCTCGTCCATGAGACTCCCATGACCTCGCCGGTCCGCTTTGGAGTCACCGCCGGTCAGGCCGTCGAGATCGTCAGCGAACTGCCGATGATCGCGGTTCCACAGGCGCCGCCCTTTGTCGTGGGCCTGGCGAAGTGGCGCTCGCTTCCCATTCCCGTGGTGGACCTGGGAGCATGGCTTGGCATGACGCCCGCGCCGTACACCCCCGGATGCCGGTTGCTGCTCTGCCGGGGAACCATCTCGGGCGGAGGCCGGGATGCGGGACTGCTGGCTGTCCCGGCCGTGGACGACATCCGAAAACTGGATCTGCCGATCGAGTACCGCCCCTGGCCGGAGCCCGTGAAATGGAACAGCGCTCTCGCGCTCGGCATATACCGCGCGGAGCGCACGATGCTGGTAATTCCCGACCTCGACGCGGTTCTCAGCTTCCGGAACGCCGTATCGTCTTACACGATGTAGGCTTTCGGCCGCTGGATTTCGCTCTACCGCTTCGGCCCAAAATAGGCAACAATTCCAATCAGGACGGTGCTTTGACTCCTGGCCGCCGCCAACTCGTTGCCGCGGTCAAAGAACGGCTTGTCCGACCAATCCCTGCGGTACTCGATTCTTGTATAGAAGCCTTCGGCCATCCTGCACTCTGCCGTCATGGTGAACTCCTTCAAGGTTTGCGCCGTACCCGTGATGAAGCCCTTCGCATCCCTATAAACCTCGAAGCGGGGAGTAAGTGCGAACCAACTATTGAGCGCATAATGGTGAGCGAAGGCGATGCCGTAAAAATCGCCGTCCTGCCCGTTCCTCACTTTCTCCACGCCGTAATCAAAATTAATGTAGAAACTGGCCTTGCTGCTGGGAGTCAGTGTAACCACGGTATCCCAGAAATGCCGGTATCCTTCATTGGTGTTAGTCTTTTCCGGACCAACATAGTAAGCGTTTGTCCATGATATTTTCTTGCCGGTCATCGCCGTGGTGAAGCCCAGCGTCTTTCCGCTGTTATTGTCCTCCACGTTATTCCAGCCGTTCACCACCTGGAGCCCGGCCGTGAACCAACTGGTGAGCGGCCTCGAGACGCGCGCGCCGAAATGATAATAGGGCGCGTTGGTGTAGAGATATGCCCGCGAGTAGTTCCAGTTCAGGTAGGTTTCCGTCAGCTCCGCCCCGGCGCTCGTGTAGAACTTACCGAAATCAAACTGGAAGCCGCCCCAATTCTTCGGCTTCACACTCACATAGACCTGTGGAAGATGATCGAGCACGTCCCTGCCCCGGGCGATCGGCTCCGTGGAGTGCATGATATCGAAAGCGCGGCCGAATCCTATGTCGATGCGGAACCCCACGGGATCGGGGTCGTGCTTCAATGTCAGCTCGGCCATATTGAGACTGAAGGAATTCGCGCGAACGTCGAAGTTGCGAAGGTTATTGACGCCGGACTCGGGATGGTTGAAATTGAGCGAATAGTACCCATCGATTGTTCCGCTGAAATCAATGGGGCCCACGGACCATGGGGACGAAGGCGGCGGAGCCTGCTGGTTCTGGGAATCCGGCGGCGTCTGCGTCTGAGCGCACGCCATCGGTCCGGTGAACAGGACGGCGAATAGGATTCTCACGAAGGCCATTGATTTGTCGACTCCAGTCTTTCGATTCTTGAGCTACTCGATGGGAACGTGGCTGAGAACCAACTGTAGACGTGGTGTCGCGGCGGAAACCAATCAAAAATTTCGATAGACCTGATAGAGACGCAACTCGTAAACCGGAAGATGCGAAGAATCATCGGTTTACTTATCGCCCATAGAAATTGATAATCCACCCGATAGAAAGGATTTTCTTGTCCCGCGTCCTCCAGCGCGCCATCCTGGGACTGTTTCATCCCTATACCACCGGCTTCGAGGATTTCCGAATGTTCAAGTTAGTGCCTTTATTGACGGTTTTCGCGGCGTTGGCGCAGGCCCAGTCCGCTCCGGCGGACAAGCTCGCCGCCCTGGAAGCGGCCGTCCAGTCCGCGCAGTCGGCCGGCGACAATGCGTGGATGCTCACCAGCGCCGCCCTGGTCCTGATGATGACCGGGCCGGGACTCGCCCTCTTCTACGGCGGCCTGGTGCGCAGAAAAAACGTGCTCGGCACAATGATGCAGAGTTTCATCATGATGGCTCTGATCACCGTGCTGTGGGCGTTTGTCGGTTATAGTCTCGCCTTCGGCGGAAGCGGCCCGCTTATCGGCGATCTGCGCTATGCCTTCCTGAACAACGTCGGCGGAGCCCCGAATTCGGACTACGCCCCGACCATTCCCCAGCAGACGTTCATGGTCTACCAGTTGATGTTTGCCATCATCACGCCGGCGCTCATAACCGGAGCCTTCGCCGAGCGGATGAAATTCAGCGCCATGCTCCTGTTCATGACTCTCTGGTCGCTGATTGTCTACTTTCCCATGGCGCACATGGTATGGGGTAAAGGCGGCCTGCTGAACGCATTCCTCGGTGGAAGGTTCCCCTGCTTTGATTTCGCGGGCGGGACGGTTGTGCATATCACTTCCGGAGTCTCGGCGTTGATGTGTGCGCTCTACCTGGGCCGGCGCAAGGGCTATCCGGCCGAGCCGATGAAACCACACAACCTCACGCTCAGTTTCATTGGAGCCTGCCTGTTGTGGGTGGGTTGGTTCGGCTTCAATGCCGGCAGCGCTCTCGGAAGCGGAGCGCTGGCTTCGAGCGCGTTCGTCGCCACGCATTTCGGAGCCGCGGCCGCCGCCATCGGATGGCTGCTGGCGGAATGGATGCACAACGGCAAGCCGAGCGTCCTCGGCGGCATCTCGGGATGCGTCGCCGGGCTTGTGGCGATCACTCCCGCCTCGGGTTTCGTCAAGCCCATGCCGGCCTTGTTGATCGGGCTTGCCGCCGGCCTCGCCTGCTACTCGATGGTGGCCATCATCAAGGCAAAGATGGGGTACGACGACTCCCTCGACGCCTTCGGCGTCCATGGGGTCGGCGGAACGCTCGGCGCGGTGCTCACGGGAGTGTTCGCGACCAATGAAGTGAATAACGCGTTGAAGGACTCCGCCGGCAGGCCGCTGCCTCTCGGCCTGGTGGATGGAAACGCCGGACAGATCGTGAACCAGGTGATCGGCTGCGCCATTTCGTGGATTCTCGCGATTGCCGTCACCTTGATCATTCTCAAGGTCTGCGACTTGACCCTGGGCCTCAGAGTAGCCCCTGATGAAGAAGTGCAGGGTCTCGATCTCACCATGCACGGCGAAGAAGCTTATAACCTCGAGGCGTGACAGGAGCACCTGACGAAATGAAAAAAGTGGAAGCCATTATTCAGCCCTTCAAACTCGAAGACGTGAAGGAAGCGTTGAAGGCATTGGGGGTGGACGGAATGACCGTCACCGAAGTCCGCGGGCACGGCCGCCAGAAGGGCCATAAGGAGGTCTACAGGGGGAAGGAATACACGGTCGACCTGTTGCCGAAAGTAAAAGTCGAGTTGGTGATTCCGGCGGCGCGTTCCGCCGAAGTGATCAGAACTCTCGCCGAAGCCGCCCGAACGGGCAGGATCGGAGATGGAAAGATTTTTGTGTACGATGTCGCCGAAGCAATCCGAATTCGAAATGACGACCGCGGCGAAGCCGCGCTCTGAAGAGACCGCGCCTCTCGAGGCGATCCGCCGGGAGTTCGGCAGGAGCGGGGATGCCGCCGCGGTCCTGGCCGGACGCACCGCCCACGTTGACCGCCAGATAAGGGAAGCGTTCGCCGCGCATCTCGCACCGGCTTTTCCCGGAGGGCTTGCCGTGCTCGCTGCCGGCGGTTTCGGCCGCCGCGAGTTGTTTCCGCACTCCGACGTGGATATCTGTCTGCTCGTCGAAAACGAAAGAACCGCCGGCGAAGGCCGGAGTCCGATTTCCTCGTTCCTGCAATCGCTCTGGGACGCAAACCTGAGAGTGAGCCATTCCGTCCACACCGTGGCCGAGTGTTGCGAAATCCACGACGGAAACATCGAGTTGAGCATCAGCCTGCTCGACGAGCGCCTCCTCGCCGGAGACGAGTCTCTTCATGCTCTGCTCAAACCGCGCCTGGCAAAGTTTTTCGACTCGCGGCGAATGGACCTCGCCCGGCACTTGTGCCGGCTGGCGCGCCAGCGCCACGCGCAGTTTCACGGTACGATCTATCATCTGGAGCCGAATGTGAAGGAGTCCCCCGGCGGATTGAGGGATCTTCACCTTGCCGGATGGCTCCACAAGTTGGGGGTCTCCGGGGTCCCGGAATCTCATCGCCTGGAGGACCTCGAGCCCGCCCGCGCCTTCGTGTCCAGGCTGCGCTGCTTTCTCCACTACCGCGCGCGGCGCGACAATAACACGCTCAACTTCGACGCCCAGGAGGAGTTGCCCGAACAAGCCTACTCGCCCTACGCCGAACCCGAAGCGTGGATGCGCCAGTACTATATCCATGTCCGGTCAGTGTATGGCGTCTCATCAAGAGCCATCGACGCGGTGGAGTCGAAGAACAACTCACTGCTCGCGGGCTTCCGGGACTGGCGGTCGCGTCTGTCCAACTCTGATTTCACCGTGGCGCGGGATCGCGTCTATTTCAAGGCCCCGCACGCCATGGAAAAGGATCCGGGACTCGTTTTGCGGTTGTTTCAGTTCGTCGCCCGTCATGGCATCCCTCTGTCCGTGGAAGCCGAGCGCCGCGTTATGGAAAACTACTCTCACCTCGAGCGGTATTTCCAGACGCCGCGCCCCATTTGGCCGGCGGTCAGGGAACTGCTCGCGCAACCGCACGCGGCCCTCGGCCTTCGCGCGGCGCAGGATTGTGGAGTCCTGCGCCTCATTTTTCCCGAATGGGAGGCCATCGAGTGCTGCGTGGTTCGCGATTTCTACCACCGCTACACGGTGGACGAGCACACCATCGTAACCATTGAATGCCTGCAGGAGCTTGCCCGCTCGCCCGAGCCGGGCCGGCGGCGCTTTTCGACGCTGCTGGCCGAGATCGAGGAGCCGGCCGTCCTGCGGTTTGCGTTGCTGTTTCACGACATCGGCAAAGGGCTCCGCACCGGCAATCACAGCGTGGAGTCGGCGCGCCTGGCCGCGGGAGCGATGGAGCGGATTGGAATGCCGGAAAAACACCGCCGCATGGCTCTGTTTCTCATCGAACAGCACCTGTCTCTGTCGGCGGCGATGACCTCGCGCGATCTCGACGACCCGGCGACGGCGCGGATGCTCGCCGATAAGACGGGAGCTGTCGAGGCGCTGAAGTACCTCACCCTCCTCACCTACGCCGACATTGCCGCTGTCAACCCGACTGCCCTTTCGCCATGGCGCATGGAGCAACTCTGGCGCGTGTACGTCACCACCTATCAGGAACTCACGCGAGAGTTGCAGACGGACCGCATCGTCGCGGCCGGAAACGGCGAGGATGATCGCGCCAGTTTCCTCAAAGGCCTCCCGGTGCGCTACCTGCGCACGCACACCGAGGACGAGGTACGCCTGCACCTCGAATTGGAAGCCCGCCGGCGCAATGCCGAAGCCGCCATCGATATTCGCCGGACCGAAGGCGGCTACCTGGTGACGGTGCTCGCCAAGGACCGCCGGAATCTGTTCGCATCGGCGGCTGGGGCCCTTGCCAGCTTCGGCATGAACATTCTAAAGGCCGAGGCGTTCGCCAATCAGCAGGGAACCATCGTCGATACGTTCGTTTTCGAGGACCCGCGCCGCACCCTCGAACTGAACCCGACCGAGATGGAACGGCTCGAAATCACCCTCGAGCGCGTTCTGCTTGGACGCGTCGAAGTGCGCGAGTTGCTGCGCTACCGCCCGAAACCCACGCTGCCCGGCAAACGCAGCGGGATCGCGCCGCGAGTGGGCTTTGATAACGATGCCTCCGATACCGCGACACTCATCGAAATCACCGCCGAGGACCGGCCCGGGCTGCTCTACGACATCTCGGCGGCGCTCTCCGGCGCGGACTGCGACATCGAGGTGGTCCTCGTGGACACGGAGGCGCACAAGGCGATGGATGTATTCTACGTGAGCGCCGGCGGAAAAAAACTGGACGCAATGAAGATGTCGAGACTGCGGGAGTCGCTCGAAACAGCATGCCGCGGCGGACCGAAGATTTGAGCCGGGGCTTGCCTGGAGCGGATGAATTTGGAATACTTGAACTTGAACCGCGAGCGGGAGTAATTCAGTGGTAGAATGCCAGCTTCCCAAGCTGGACGTCGCGGGTTCGAGTCCCGTCTCCCGCTCCATAGAATCAACAACTTGCAAGCACCCCACAGCAGGTTGGCTCCAATTGGCTCCATTTCACATCACTTTGAGCGCGGTCTCCAGCCGGTTCACCGCCTCGCGGCGGCGTTCAAGCGAAGTGCGCGTGTAGACATTCTCGTTTACATCGACGGTGTGCCCCATCTGCTCGGCCCTGACCT
>JABAQT010000032.1 GCA_019187195.1 Bryobacteraceae bacterium | reverse complement strand
TACTGGCGTGGTCCATTCCCGGTTTTGCGGCGGACGGGTGGATCACGGAAGCGGCTGAGAACGGCCGCATGGCGGCGGAGGGTCTGGCTCGCAGCAACCGCGTCATGCACGCCTGGCTGAAACTGAGTGATCCGGTCACCGGGCTGCTTCCGAGAACGGACACGAACCCTAACTGGGTGGTTCGCGATTCCGCGGCCGACCTCTACCCGTTCATGGTCCTGGCGTCCTATTTCACGGAGCCCTATCTCTACCGCACGGCGATGCACCAGATTCTCCGCCAGGAGATGCTGCTGACGCGGCGGGTGGGAAATCTCAGCGACGATCTGCTGCCGGGCGGCCGCGGATTTGCGCGCGCGGAGGTCAACATGGACGAGATCATCTTCGGTTCGAGCGAGTACATGAAAGACGGGCTGCTGCCGATTACGGAATTGCTTGGGGAGACTCCGTGGTACTACAGAATGCGCGGCATCGCGGGCGACATGATCGCCCACTCTCCTTACAGGTGGAACGGGGCGGCGCTTCCGGCGCAGACAGCCGAGATCAACGGCAACGCCCTCCAGGTGCTGGCCCGCATGAGCTGGAAAACGCGCGATCCGCGTTATCTCGAGCAACTGATTCACATCGCCGACTTCTATTTCCTGCATCAACTCCCGATCACCAACTATCTTCCCGCCCACGAGTGGGACATCAAGGCCGATCAGCCCAAGCGCGGCATGTTCATCTTTTCTGATCACGGCAACGAAATCGCCGGTGGTCTTACCGAAGCTTTCGTGTTGGTGAAATACCTGCGGCCCGAGAAGGCGAAGCAATGGGAGGCTCCGCTGCGCAAACTGCTCGATCGCATCCTCGAGACCGGGCGCAACAAGGACGGCGTCTGGGTGCATTCGGTGGACGTGGCCACGGGGAAGGTGGCGGACGGGCGGCACGCGCACTGCTGGGGCTATATGTTCAATGCGATCTACACCGGATATCTGATGACGGGCGAGGAGCGCTACCGGCGGGCTGTACAGGAAGCGATGGACTCGGTGGCCCGCAATCCCAAGTACCTGTTCGATGAAGAGGGCGCGGGACGCAAGTGGGGAGCGGACGCCTACTCGGACAGCATCGAGGGAGCGCTCGTGCTGCTGAACCGGATCCCCCACAAGCCGCTCGAACGGGCGCTCGACGAAGCGGTGAAGAAGTTTTATGCCCGCCAGCGCGACAACGGGATCATCGAAGCATGGTATGGCGACGGCAATTTTATCCGCACGGCCATGATGTACGCGTTCTTCAAGTCCCAGGGCACGTTTCTCGAACCCTACGACGAACGCGTCGAACTAGGGGCCGTTCGGGGTTCGGATTCGCTCTCCCTGCTGATCCGCGCGGCGGCTCCCTGGCAGGGAGTGGTGCGCTTCGACATTGCACGGCACAAAGAGCACTGGAACATGGCGCGCAATTATCCGCGGTTGAACGAGTGGCCGGAGTGGTACACGGTCGAACCGGGCCGGACCTACGAGGTGACGATCGACGACGGGCAGCCAAGGAAGTACTTCGGATTCGAGCTGCGCAAGGGGCTTCCGCTGACGGCCGGGGGTGGAGAGCAGGTGCGGGTCCGCGTGCGCGCGCCCGGTTTGTGACGCCGAACGGATTTGCGCCGCCTCACCGGGGGCCTCGCCGACTAAGCCGCAAGCCGGGCCGCGTCCCGGGCCGCCGCCGGCACTTCCGAAACGCTGGTATTTCGGAGAGCCACGAGCTGCCGCTTCCCGTGTTCGTTTACCGCGATGAAAGTGGGGCGCGTTTCGAGTTCGCGCTCCGCATCACCGTCTCGGCTGTCCTGACGATGCTCCTCGTGTTCGGCATTCCATCGACCGAGGACGCTGACAGAGTAAGTATTCGGGGATGCGGTGGGACGTGAGGCAGGTTACCACCCGCCAGGGCCGGGCAAACTGCGCGTGTGGTGGAAGACGTACTCCGCGAGGGGGTGTTCTCCCGCCTCGTCGAGCGCCAACAGCCGCATGATCATCTCATTGCCGGGCGCGGCCTTCGCGTATGTTATCGACTCCTGGTACACCACGCTGCCCGCCTCGGGGCGAAAGGGAATGTCGGACATTCGCAGCCGTTCGACACCGGCTCCATCACAGATGCTGAGATCGACGCGGCGGGCTTCGCTCATGCCGGCCGCCAGGCGGGCGATCAGAAGATCGTCGTCAGCGGTCACGGTACACCGTACTTCGCCTCCGGCGGGAACAGTATATTGCCGGATACGCGATCCTTCCTCTTCCATCCGTTTCAGGAAAGCTTCGCTCACCACCATCCGCAAGCATCCCTCCCGCGCCAGTTTGCGAACGCCGCCAACGAGCGCGATCATCCGCCGCAGCCGTTCGCCGCATTCATCGCACCCGAACAGATGCTCTTCCACGGCGGTCTCTTCGGCGGTCCCCAGCAGGCCCAGCCAGTAATCCGCGAGGGCGGGCTCCCCAATCGGGTCGAAACAGTTCATATTGCCACCCCCATGCAATCGCGAAGCTGACGGATGGCCCGGTGGCGAATGACGCGCACATTGGCCTCGGAAATACCAAGGAAGCCGGCGACATCCGCGCCGGTCTGTTCGTCGTAGAACGTCATCACAACCACTGATCGCTCGCGCTCCTTCAGGTTCCGCACGCAACGCTCGAGTTGATCATAGTCCAAGGAGGGAAGCCAGGGCCGGGAGGGTCCGGAGGGAGGCGCTCCAAAGGTTTCCAGCAGCCGCTCTCTTCTTTGAGCGTTTCTCCGCAGGTCCAACACCGACATCCGGCACATGCCCAGAACAAAGGACGCCAATTTTTCCGGATCGAGGAGGCGGCGGGCGCGGAGGGCTTCGAGAGTCTTCATCAGCACCTGCTGTGTCAGATCCTCGGCGGCCTGTTCGTCCCTGAGATGCCGCAGTCCGTAGAGCCGAATTCTCTGAGCCATGCGGCGGCATAATTCGCCTTCCGCGCCTGCTCCGCTTCCGAGGCCGATTTGCAGCACGAGTTCGGCGTCTGTCAGTTCCTTGCTCATCCGCACATATTGTATGTGTAACGGTTGGCGCCGTCGTTACACATCCGGGTTGTCAGCGAGGGGTCAAGCCCCGAGGGGCTTGAACAAGGAGGTACCGAATGATTACCAATCGAGAAACCGGCACGCATGTGGATGAAGTGGCGGCCGGCATTTATCGGATATGCACTCCGCTCGACATACTCCCGGGAGGGTTTACGTTCAATTCCTACCTGATTTCCGGCGAGGAAGCGGTGCTGTTCCATACCGGATACCGCAAGCTGTTTCCGGTTACGGTGGAGGCAATCGGCAAGGTAATGCCGGTGGAGAAGGTGCGCTGGATTGGCGGCTCGCACTTTGAAGGGGACGAATACGGCGCCTTGAATGAGTTGCTCGATGCCGCTCCGCAAGCCGTTCCGTTCGGCGCGGAAACCGGCGTCCTGACGTCGCTCAACGACTTCGCCATCCGCCAGGCGCGCGGCCTCGAGGATGGCGAGGAGTTTTCCGCCGGCTCGCGACGGTTGAAATGGCTCTACACGCCGCACGTTCCGCATGGCTGGGATTGCGGCATTCTATATGACCTCGAGACGAGAACGCTGCTCTGCGGCGATCTGTTCACGCAACCCGGCGGCAAACTCCCGCCGGTCACGGAATCGGAGATTCTCACGGCGAGCGAAAGAATGCGTTCGATGATGGATTACTACGCCCACGCCTCGAGGACAACGCCGATTCTCGAGCGCCTGGCGAACCTGGAGCCGGCCATGCTCGCCTGCCAGCATGGGAGCGCTTATCGCGGAGATTGCGCCGCCGCGCTGCGCGCGCTGGCGGACACGATCGGACGGGAAACAGCCCTGCCGGCGGGCGCGCGATAAGTACGCGCCCGCGCGGACTCCACGCGGGCGCCGCCACTTATCCTACTGCGCGTTATCGGCCAGCGTGCAAGCTCCATTCGTACGAATGTTGACCGTCCCGTTGCGGAACGCCGTATTGCCCGTAATCACACCGGGGCACACTCCGTCGATCCCGTAATCCCCGTTGCTGTAGGAGGTGTTGCCCGTCGCCGTGGCGTTGTTCACGGATATCCCACCCGCCATGTTGAAACTCGCGGTGTTTCCCGTGGCGACGCCGCCCGGCCGCACGAAAATCCCGAACACGTTGTTATTCGAAATGTTGCCGCGCACTATCAGCCCGACAAGCGCCGTTCCCGATCCGTTCAGATTCGCCACGCTGTCGATCACGCTTCCCGCCCCGACGACAATGCCCGGGCCTCCATTGCTCATCGACTGGACTTTTTCGACCATCGTTCCATCGCCCATCATGCGAATCCCGTGTCCTCCCATCCCGCGCACCATCCCGTTCATCACGCGCACGTTGGCCGGACTCACGACGCCCGCGGGCCCTACCGCCATCACTCCGATTCCTCCTCCGGAGAAGGTGCAGCGCACCGGATTCGGCGTGCAGACGTTGGGTCCGATGATGCTGAATCCGTTGAGATCCAGCGCCACATTATCCACCGTAATCTGAATTGCGGTCGTCATGGCGTCGGGAACCGTCAGATTCCCGCTCAGGCGGTAGATGCCCGGCTCGGAAATAGTAACCGGAAAGCCGGGAGTGTCGGCGGCGGTCACTTTGCCGTTCATAGCCGCTCTCTGGTTAATCAAAGTCACGCCCTCGGCGGCGTTAAGGCTCAGCGCGAACGCGGCAAGAGCGCACGTCCCAGCCATCTGTTTCAACAATCGAAATATCATCCTCGTTCTCCTTGTTGTTGGCCCTGTGTATTTCTCACAACAGGCTCTTCATTGGAGTAAGCGGCATCGGGGGGACAAATTAGCGCGACAATTTCTCCTCGAGCGTAGGGGAGGGCGAAGCGGTTCGCCGTTATAATAGGCGCCATGATGCACCATCAGGGGTTGCGCGCCTGCGCCGCGGCGATTCTGCTAACCGCGGTATTGCCGGGCCAATCCAGGCGGATAACCATCGACGATGTCACGAAGTTCGTCAGACTCGCCGGCATCGACATCGCTCCGGACGGCAAGTCTCTCGCCGTCGTCGCCTCCCGGCCCAACTACGAGGACAACCGCTTTGACACGGAACTGCTCCTGGTGGACTCATCCACGGGCAAGTCCCGACCGCTGACATATGACCGCCGCGGGATCAAGTCCCCGCGCTGGTCTCCGCGAGGCGGCATGCTCGCCTTCCTTGCCCAGGCGCGAGGAGACGGACCGGCTTCCGCGAAGACGCAACTCTACGTTCTCTCCATGGATGGCGGAGAGGCGAGGCAGTTGACGAGGTCGGAATCAGTCGACAGCTTTTCCTGGAAGCCTGACGGCTCCGCCATCGCCTATGTCAGCAGCGAGGCGGCGGTGGAGAAGACAGGTCCGGAGCGCCACAACGGCTCATTTGAAGCGGGCGGCGGATCCATATTGGAGCAGGCGGCGGCGCGGCCGAAGCACATCTGGCTGGTCGCGTCCACGGGGGGCGAGGCGAGGCGCCTCACTCGAGGCGTTGCGAGCGTGTCCACAACCAGCGCTCTTTCCTGGTCGCCCGATGGCAGGCATCTCGCCTACCTCCGCGTCCCCGGGCCGCAAACCGGCGACCTCCTGAACAGCGCCGCGCAGGTGCTCGATTTGGAGAGCGGCGAGTCCCGCGCACTCACCGGCCGATCGAAGCGCGAAGCCGCGCCCCGCTTTTCGCCGGACGGGAAGTGGATCGCCTATGAGTATCCGGTTCGCGGACCTTACCACACTACGGAGATCCTGCTGACCACGCCGGGTGGAGGCGAAGGACGTTCGCTTACAGGGGCCATCGACCGCAACCTCAAGCTGATCGGGTGGTCTTCCGACGGCAAGGCTGTTCTCGTGGGAGGGGACGACCTCACGTCGAGCGGGGTCTGGTGGCAGCCCCTTGACGGGGCGGCAAGACGTCTCGACCTCGGCGATCGTGTGCCTGTTGCGTCATCCGTATCCGCCGGTCCCAACGGGGAGATCGCCTTCATCGCGTCGACCGGATCCAACCCGGCGGAGGTTTACTGGAAAGCCAGCGCCGGCGCGCCGGCACGGCCTTTGACTCATCTCAATGGCGGCCTTGCGGGCGCCGCCTTCGGACGCACCGAACGGCTGGTGTGGAGGAGCGACACCCATGAACTCGACGGAGTGATCACATACCCGCCGGACTTCGATCCCTCGAAAAAATACCCGCTTATCCTCGATATCCACGGCGGACCCAGCGGCTCCTCGAAGGAGGGATTTTCGCCGCGGCCTCAACTGCTCGCCGCCCAGGGCTGGGTGGTGTTTGAGCCGAACTATCGCGGCAGCGACAATCTGGGCGATGCGGTCCAATCGGCCATTGTCAACGACGCCGGGGCGGGGCCGGGCCGCGATGTCATGCGGGGCATTGAAGAACTGAAGAAGCGGGGATGGGTTGATGACACGCGCATTGGCGTAGGCGGGTGGTCCTACGGCGGCTACATGACGGGGTGGCTTTTGGGGCACTATCCCGGGGTTTGGAAAGCCGCCATCGCCGGCGCCGCCGCGCTCGATCGAATGGATTCCTACAACTTCAGCGACATCAATACCGGTTTCGGCGACATGCTGGGCGGCTCTCCGTGGACCGGAAACCGCATCGAGAATTACCGCAAGCAGTCCGCCATCGAATACGTCAGCCGTATACGGACGCCGGTGCTGATTCTTCACAACACGCGCGATGAACGCGTCTCCATCACCAACAGCTACAAGCTCTATCACGCGCTGCGGGACCAGGGCGTAGAGGTGACGTTCATTGCCTACCCGGTGAGCGGCCACAGCGCTCCCGACCCGGTTCACCAGCGCGACGTGCTCCGCCGCTGGGTCGAGTGGTTCCGGGGGCATCTGTAGTTCGCGGCAGGCGCGCTACCGAGGTTTACCGGCGGGAAATACATGCCCGCCAGTATGGGTATGGCGAGCCGTACATCGTACCTTGGTCACGTAGAGGCTTTCACGGCCATGATGCACCGCGCGGCAAGGTACAGGCAGTCCGGCGTTTCCGAACGCAGCGCGGCGCGCATCGATCCGGGCGGACTGCGCGCATTCGACACGTGCACGGTTTCAAACGCCATCGAGCGGCTGAACGTGCGCCTGCGAAACGAGGGGTTTACCGGGGACGAGGTGAGGTGCCAGTTTCCCCAGTTCGCGCCCATGGCGGGCTACGCCGCCACGGCTCACATCCGCACGGCGAGACCGCCCATGACGGGGAATCACTGTTACTACGACAGAATGGACTGGTGGGCCTACGTGGCAACGGTTGCCGCGCCGCGGATACTGGTGCTCGAGGACGTTGACCACCCGCCGGGGAGGGGAGCGTTCGTGGGCGAGATCCATGCGCACATCGGCATGGCGCTCGATTGCGCCGGTTGTGTCACCAACGGAGCGGTGCGCGATCTGCCGGCGGTGGAAGCACTCGGCTTTCACCTGTTCGCGGGCAGCGTGGCGGTGTCGCATGCCTATGCGCATATCGTCGATTTCGGCGAACCGGTGGAGATCGGCGGATTGAGGATCGAATCCGGAGATCTGCTGCATGGCGACCGGCACGGGGTGTTGTCGATTCCCGAGGAGATCGCGGCGGATATTCCGGCCATGGCGTCGAGGATCATCGCGGAAGAACGGGAACTGATCGACTTCTGCCGGTCGGCGGGCTTCACGCTTTCCGAACTGGACAAGCGGATTCGAAGCATGTCCGGGAAGGCAGCGGGGCCTTCGAAGCTTCCCGGAGAGCCGTGAAGAGAAGGCATACGATGAGACCCTCTTTCCTCATGCTTGTATGGGTAGCGGCGCTTGCCGCGATTTCGACTTCCTGCGGCACGGCTGAGAAGGTGCAGGCGAGCGGTCCGGGCGGGGAAGCGGCCGAGGTCACCGTGGGAGTCGTCAAAGTCTCACGGAGGTCCTTACGGCAGCAGTTGACGCTCTCTTCGGAACTGGCACCGTTCCAGGAGATCGATGTTTACGCGAAGGAAGCGGGGTATGTGAAGGAACTGAACGTCGATTATGGTTCGCGGGTGAAGGCGGGCCAGGTGCTGGCGACGCTCGAGATTCCGGAGCTTCAACTCCAGTTGCAACAGGATGACGCGGCCATCAAGCGGGCACAGGATCAGATCACGCGCGCCAGCCATGAACTGAGGCGCGTCGAGGCGCAGCATCGCGCGCTGCACCTGCAATTCACGCGGTTGGACGGAGTGGCGAAGAGCAAGCCGGGGATGGTGGCGCAACAGGAGATCGATGACGCACAAGGCAAGGATCTGGCGGCGGAGGCCCAGAACGAAGCTTCGAAGTCGAACCTCGAGGCCGCCGAGAGCCAGCTTGCCGAGGCGCAGGCCAAGCGGCTTCGCGATCAGATTCTTTTCGACTATTCGAAGATTACGGCGCCGTTTGCGGGAGTGATCACGCAGCGTTATGCCAATCTCGGAACGCTGATGCAGGCGGGGACGAGTTCCAGCACGCAGGCCATGCCGCTGGTTCATCTTTCCGAGGATAAGCTGTTCCGCCTGGTGATTCCGGTTCCTGAATCCTATGTCCGTTTTATCCACGTGGGAGATGGCGTCAATGTTACGGTTCCCTCGTTGAACCGCGCTTTTCCGGGCAAGATCGCCCGATTTTCGGTGGACGTGAGGGAAGACACGCGCACGATGCGGACGGAGGTGGACGTTCCCAACCAGAGCGGGGCATTGATGCCGGGTTTGTACGCGGAAGCGACTCTTACGCTTGACCAGCGGAATGGAGTGCTTGCGGTGCCCTTGGAGGCGATCAACCGCGAGGGGAGCCGGACATCGGTATACCTGGTGGGGCCGTCGCACAGGCTCGAGGTTCGCCCGGTCACACTCGGCGTTCAAACTCCGAGCCAGGCGGAGGCGCTCGCCGGGTTGGAGGAAGGGGATGAGGTTGTGGTGAGCGACCGGAGCGGCCTGAAACCGGGGCAGGAAGTGAAGGCGCAGGCGGTTGACATCGAGGCGGCGAGGCCGCGGGGAAGCTGATCCGTGTCCCGATTCTCCATTCGCAATCCGTATTTCATCATTGTTGTCTGCCTGATCGTCATGCTGATCGGGGTTACGAGCCTCGCGCGCATGCCGGTGGACCTTTTTCCGGCGATCAACCTGCCGGAGGTGGTGGTGGCGACTTTCTATTCGGGGATGCCGCCGGAGGATGTGGAGACCGACATCACCAACCCGCTGGAGCGCTTTTTTACGCTGGCGGGTGGAATCGACCACATGGAATCGCGCTCGATGCTCGGCATCAGCATCATCAAGGTGTTCTTTCAGCCGGAGACGAGTCCGGACGCGGACGTGACCGCGCTGGCGAATCTGGCGCTGGCGGATTTGAAGCGGCTGCCGCCGGGCACGCTGCCTCCGGTGGTATTGAAGATGGACGCCTCGAGCCTGCCCGTATGCCTGGTGACGCTCAAGGGGCAGGGGCTCAGCGAAACGCAATTGCACGATATCGGCCAGTTCACCATTCGCAACCAGATCGTGGTGGTGCCGGGCTCGTCGATACCGCCGCCGTTTGGAGGCGAGTACCGGCAGGCGATGGTCTACGTGGATCCCATCAAGCTGCTTTCCCGGCAGTTGAGCCCGATGGACGTGGTGACCGCTCTCAACAGCAGCAACCTCATTCTTCCGGCGGGCGATGTCAAGATGGGGCCGTTTGACTACTACCTGTATTCGAACAGCCTGGTGAAGAACGTTGCGGACATCAACCACCTCCCGATCAAGACGGTGGGCCAGCAGGCGGTCACGATAGGGGATATCGGCGAGGCGAAGGACGCCAACCAGATTCAATACAACGTGGTTCGCGTCGACGGACAGCGGTCCGTCTATCTACCGATTCTGAAGCAGGGAGGGAACACGAATACGATTCAGGTGGTGGATGGAATCCGCGCGATGCTGCCGAAGCTGCTCGATATTCCGCCGGGGGTTACGCGGAAGGTGGTGTTTGACCAGTCGGCGTTTGTGAAGGAAGCGATCCGGACCCTGTTGCACGAGGGTCTCATGGGGCTGGCGCTGACGAGTCTGATGATCCTGATCTTTCTTGGAAGCCTGCGGGCCACGGTGGCGGTGTTTCTTTCGATTCCCCTGAGCGCGCTGGCGACGTTCGTGGTGCTGTATCTATCCGGCGGCACGATCAACACGATGATTCTGGGCGGACTGGCTTTGGCATTCTCACGCATTATTGACAACTCCGTCATTGCGCTCGAGAACATCTACCGCCATCTGGAGAACGGGGAATCGCCGGAGGTGGCGGCCGAGGAGGGCGGTTCGGAGGTGAGCCTGGCGGTTCTGGCGGCGACACTGACGACGGTGGTTGTGTTCTTCCCGGTGACGCTGCTGACGGGAGTGAGCAAATTTCTGTTTTCGGCGCTGGCGCTGGCGGTGGTGCTTTCGCTGTTTGCGTCGTACTTCGTGGCGATGACCGTGATTCCGCTGTTCTGCGCGCGGTTTCTCAAGCGCGGCGAGCACGGCGGAGGAGGGTTCAACGGGTGGTTCAACCGCGGATTTCAGGCGGTGCTGGACGTATACGAGCGCAGCGTGCGGATGGCGCTGCGGGCTCCGGTGACGACGGTTCTGGCGCTTGGAGGGGTGTTCGCCGCCAGTTTGGGGCTTTACCGGTTTCTGGGGGTTTCGTTTTTTCCGCGCACGGACGCAGGCCAGTTCACGATCAACCTGAAGGCTCCCACGGGCACACGGATCGAGAACACGGAGATGGCCGTGAGCAAGGTGGAGGATATTATCCGGAAGGTGATTGATCCGGCCGATTTTGAGATGGTGGTGTCGAATATCGGGATTGTGCCGGATTTTTCGGCACTATACAGCAACAATGCCGGGCCCTATACGGCCACGATTCAAGTGCAACTGAAGGATACGCACAAGACGAGCAGCTTCGCCTACATGGAGCGCGCGCGGAGGGCGATTGCGGGCAGCCACCCGGAGTTGCGGACGTTTTTTTCGAGCGGGTCGATGGTGGACGCGATTTTGAACTCCGGGATGGCGGCTCCGATTGACGTGCAGGTGAGCAGCCGCAACTTGAGACGCGCTTTCAGCGCCGCGCAGGACCTGGCGGCGCGCATCCGGAAGCTGCCGGGCGTGGGCGAGGTTTATATCCCGCAAGACATGAACTACCCGGCGGTGCGCCTGAACGTGGACCGTGTTCACGCGGCCGAGCTTGGACTGAGTCAGAAGGAGATTGTCGATAACGTCATTACGGCGCTCAACTCGAATACGATGATCGCGCCCAATTACTGGGTGGACCATGAGACGGGAAATGACTATTTTCTGACTGTTCAGTATTACGAAAAGGGGAAGCCGGCGATCCACAATTTCTTCGATCTCCGGCAGATCCCGCTGCGGGGCAGTTCCGACGCGAGCAAGGCGATCGGCGGCGCGCGCCCGTTCGCCCCGGCGCATGTAACGAGCCTTGCGCGCCCGGTCACCGTGCTCGGCAATGTGGCCGATCTGGAGTTCGTGCAAACGCCGACCGAGGTGGACCACTACCAGATTCAGCGAGTCGCCGACGTGTTCGTGACTCCGTCGGGCGAGGACCTGGGGAGGCTGACCGGCCGCATCAAGGGTCTTCTCGAGGAGCGGAGCTATGGCGGGAACGTTCGCGTCAACCTGCGCGGGATGGTCCAGGGGATGAACGAATCTTTCCACAGCTTCGCCACGGGACTGACGCTGGCGGTGATTCTGCTGTTCCTGATTCTTGTCGCGCAGTTCCGGTCCTTCAAGGACCCGCTGCTGATCATGCTGGCGATTCCGATGGGATTTGCGGGCGTGCTGGCGGCGCTTCCATTGACACATACGACTCTCAACGTGATGTCGCTGATGGGAGTGCTGATGCTGGTTGGCATTGCGGCTTCAAACAGCATCCTCATCGTCGAATTCGCCCACCGGCTGGAGGAGCAAGGCAGGGTGGTGGAGGACGCAATCATCACGAGTTGCCGGGTGCGGCTGCGCCCGATTCTGATGACTTCCCTGGCCACGATCATCGGCATGGCTCCCATGGCGATGAAGATGGGGACGGGGAGCGAGCAGTACGCTCCGCTTGCGATGGCGATCATCGGCGGGCTGATTGTTTCGGTGTTGCTGACCGTGTACATTGTTCCGGCGGCTTATCTGCTGGCATACCGGGGAGGCGAGCAGGGGCCCGTGCAGAATTGCGAAGATGGGCGGTGAGCATGCACGGCGGCCCGATATTTCATGAAGTGCAGAAGTTTCCACTGCGGCGGACAGCGGTGGCGGTGATCATTCCGCCCTGCGCGATGCTGGGTCTGCTCATCTACCAGGTGGTGCTGGGGCATCCATGGGGGAAGCATCCGATGTCGAACGCGAGCATCATCGGATGGACGGTGTTTCTGTGGGCGCTGTACGCGCGGCTGCTAACGGTGCGTCTCGGCACGGATGTGCGGGATGGGGAGCTTATTCTCGCCATGCGGGGGATGTGGCGGAGGTGGCGAATTCCGCTTGCGGACATCACGTCGGCGGAAGAGATCAGCTTCGATCCGGTGCGCGATTTTGGCGGGTTCGGGATTCGTTCGGGGCGGGCGGCGACTTCCTACATTGCGAGCAGTCATGAAGGGGTTCTGGTGCGGCTGTCGAGCGGAAAGACAGTGGTGGTGGGTTCGGAGCGTCCGGCGGAACTCGTGGCGGCGCTTGGCGGGGTAGGAATGAGATTGCGGAGCGGGCGATAGGGCGGGCAGAAATATCGATTGCAATGTAAGCGATAGCGAGAAAATGCGGATAAATTTAATTGGCGGCACCGGTAACGAAGGCTTGAATAGGAACGTGTTTATGAGCAGAACGCTTCAGGAGCGGAAACTCATGACCTTCCAGGAACTCGAGGCTTCCTTTCACCGGCAGATGCAACCGAAAGGCTCGACCGAAGTGGCGGTGTTCCGCCAGTTTGTAAACGCGGCTTGGAATCTGCGGCTGCTCTCGGATGAAGAGCGGCGTCTAGCCGAGCTTGCGGCGAGGGAGCCGGCGCCGGTGGATTCGGTGAAGATAGAGAGCGAGCTGAGGCGGACGAGGCGGCAACTCGATCTGGCGGAGAACGCATTTTACCGGTGTTTGAACCGTCTGACGAGGCTGATGGATGACCGTCCGCGCCGTCTTACGGTGAGAACGATGACTCCGGACCGGTTGGCCAGATTGCGGACTCCGTTCCATGTCATGTGACGCGTCCCGCGCCTGCTCGCTCATCAACGGGGTGAGGCTGCATGTGCCGGCGGCGTTCGCGAGGATTCTGCCGGTATCACCATGCGAAACCGATTTTCCATACGAGATCCATTCGTGGCTGGCGCTGGAGGCCGTCGTGGAGGAGGGCGAAGTGGTGTACGACGTGGGGGCGTCGTATGGGATTCTTTCGGCGATGCTGGCGCGGGCGGGCGCGGAGGTTCATGCATTTGAAGCGAATCCGGATGTGATTGAGCGGCACCGGGAGTTTGTGGAGTGCAATGGAGGGGGTGTCGTGACGCAAGCGGTGTGCGTGGGGGAGAGGGGCGGGGATGTGGAATTTTATAGGGCTCCGGGTTTGTCGAGCGTGGCTTCGAGCCGGCATTCCGTGGTGAGGCGGAGGCATGGGGAGGCGAGCGTGGTTCGTGTCCCGCTGCTGGCGCTGGACGATTACGCGGCAAGCAGGGGACACGTTCCGGGATGTTTGAAGATCGACGTGGAGGGGAGCGAGTGGATGGTGCTCGAGGGAGCGCGGCGCGTGATGGAAGCGGCGCGGCCGGACATCGTGATGGAGACGCATCCACAGCAGTTGATTGGGGCGGAGATGGAAGGATTGTGCAGCCGCCTGGAGGAGTGGGGATATCCATTGTTTGATCTGGTAAGCGGGCGGATGATGGAGGGCGCCGAGTTTTCGCGGGTGTATGCGGCTTCACCGGGTTACGTGGTGGCGAGTTTGCGGTTGGAGGGGAAGGAATTCCGGGAGAGTCTGATCCGGCGGCATGAAGCGATGAAGCGCCGGTGGGCGGGGAGAGAGGGGCAGGCGGAGAGGATCAGAGAGGCGAAGAGGCTGATGGATGGTGATGCCGTTAGCGCGATTCCGCTGCTCGAACAGGTGGTGGCGAACTGCCCGGATCACGCGGAGGGACATTACCTGCTGGGCTTCTGTCTGCACGTGGGAAAGCGGGAGATGGAAGGGGCGCTGGCACATTATGAGGAGGCATTGAGGCACGGGTTCGATCCGTTCTGGGTGGAATATCACATGGGGGCGTTGCTGTTCGAATCGGGGCGGCGGGAGGAAGCGCGGGCACACCTGGCGCGCGCGCGGGAGTTGGACCCGGTTCACGAGGGGACCAGAGTGCTGATGGGACAGTTG
>JABAQT010000072.1 GCA_019187195.1 Bryobacteraceae bacterium | reverse complement strand
GCGGCATGTTGAAGTGGCAGTTCGCCGCCCAGGCGTCCTGCAGAGCGCCCGGATTGCCTTGCTGACGGCCGCCCTGGATCCCGATGTAACGCTGCGGCGTGGCTTTGCCGGGGTTCGTGATGTTCTCGACGGGGTTGAAACGCGCGGCCGGGGTGTCCAACTTGAACGTTAACCGTCCGTCGGCGGCCACCTTCGCCATGTCGTTGTACCAGGCGGTGCCCAGGCCGTCGTTCACGCCGAAGGAGATGTGCGGCTTGCCGCCCCGGGGACCCTGCGCGTCGCCCATGGTCTTGACGCGGCAGCAGATGTTGCCGCGTTCGTAGAACAACTGCCGGCCTCCAGCCGGACCCCACTGAGAGACGTTGGTAAGCCGGAATCCGTTCGAGGTGAGCAGGCTGTCCAGTTCCACGAACGTCGAGCAGTTCACCACTCGCGTCGAACCATCGACGATACGCGGCATGAAGCCACGTGTGAACCGGAGTACACGCGAGAGCATGCTCATCTGATCCGGCGAAACGCCGCCATTGATTACCGAAAACTTGATCTTGCCCACGCGCTGCATCTTGTAGCGCAATTCCTGGGCGCGGGGCACAATCCACTTCACGATTCCATTACAGATCTCGTTCAGCTTGGAGTCGAACAGGTCCCTGACGCTCTGCGCGGCCGTCTGCCCCTTCTTCGAAACCGCCACGCGCGCCAGCACGAGGCAGGCAATAGCGAACACAAGAAAGCCGCAGAAGAGACCCACCGCCTCGGCAAACCAGCGGGCGGCCGTGTCCAACAGGAACTCAAACGCCGATCCGGCGAAGTTCGGCAACTGGTTTACCGCCAGGTCGTAGCCCGCGATCGCCAGGCTGCCCATCTCCCACATGTGGTCCGCCATGTAGACGAGGATGGAACCAACACCCAAAATTACCAGCGCGGTTTGGGCTATCGTGCGTCCGATGGTCGCGCCCAACTCCGCGGTTGCGTATGCCGCGGCGGGGTTGCCCGCGCTTAGATAGCCGCCCAGCGCCGCGCCCGCCGCGGCGCCGGCGGCGGAGCAGACCATGACGCCTCCAACGGCCGCCACAATGCCCACCAGACCACCGGCCAGCAGATTGAAACACTCTTCTCCGACGTGATTGACAATCGAATCCTTGATGTATCCCTTATCAATGGCACGGCTCCACGCCGTCCAGACATACTCGGTCTGATCGTTGACTGACATGATAATGACTCAGCTTGTGGATGTTATATCACAGTCCGGGAAAGACCCGGAGCGGCCGACCCATATCAGACCGGGGATCACACAACCGGTGCTTCCCACCTGCCGGATGCTGCCGAGCGAAAGATGGCATCGATCACCGCCATGTTCCGCAGCGCATCCTCGAGCGGCACCGGCACGGGCTTGCCCTCGCGGATGGCGGCCGAAAAGGCATCTCCCTGAATGGTGTACTGGTCGCATACGGGAAACTCTTCGGAACTGATCGTGCTTCCGAAAAGATCGCCGCCGTCGTCAATAAAGATACGCGAGGGCCGGTCCGTGGGTGCGTTGTAGGGGATCTCCAGATCTATCCGCCCTTTCGTGCCATGAAACTGCATTCTTTGTGCCGGCGCCATCCGGGTGCCGCAGGTGAAGATGCACTGCCCGCCCGGAAATTCGAGGATGGCTGACGCCAACCGGTCCACCTTCGTCAGAGGATCGTAGTCGAGCGCCCCGATCACACGGCGCGGTTCCTCCCCAAAGACGAAACGCGAGCAGTGAATCGGGTAGCAGCCGATGTCCATCAGCCCTCCGCCGCCCCACTCAGGAACATTGCGCACGTTAGCGGGATCGGTCAGATAGTAGCTGAAGTGCGCCCAAGCGCTCCGTAATGTACCGATCCGCCCCGATTGCACCAGTTCCCGCACACGCAGCCATTGCGGATGAGTATGGACCATGAACGCCTCGCCGATGCAGACGCCCTTGCGGTCGCGCACCTCGATGAGCTTTTTCACTTCCTCGACGTTCAGGCTGACCGGCTTCTCGCACAAGACGTGCTTGCCTGCTTCGGCCGCTTCGATCGAAAGCGGCACGTGGAGATGATTCGGCAGCGGGTTGTACACCGCGTCAATCTCCGGGTCGGCCAGTAATTCGGCGTACGATCCGTAGGCTTTGGGGATGCCCAACTCCTTCGCCGCCGCCTCCGCTTTCGCCAACTGGCGCGAGGCGATCGCCACCACGGGAGTCAGCGCGCTCCCGCGCATCGCTGGAATCACCTTACGCACGGCGATCTTCGCCACCCCGATCACACCCCAACGTACCGGCTTCATCCGCATCCTCCGCTATTTCCGCAACAGAAAATGACCCACGAACATCGAGTCCACGCCCGATGAATAGAAGCTCCTCACCGCGTCCCTCGGCGAGCACACCAGCGGGTCCCCGAAGAGGTTGAACGAAGTGTTGTACAACACCGGCAGCCCGGTCTTTTTCCCGGCCGCGTGCAGCAGCCGCCAGTACGAGGGATTGTCCTGTTCCCGCACCGTGTGAACGCGCACGGTGTCGCGGCCCAGAATCGCGCTCTCGAAAGTCTTGCGGTGCGCCGCCTTCACCCGTCCCACGGTCGCCAGATTGCGCGCGTTGGGACCCACTTCGAAATATTCCCCGGCCAGTTCCGCGGGCACCGAAGCCGCGAACTTGCGGAAGGCTTCACGGTGCTTTACAAAGGCGTTCAGATTCTCCGTCGAGTATGGATCGAGCGGCGAGGCGAGCAGGCTCCGGTTCCCCAGCGCCCGGGGTCCGAACTCCATCCGTCCCTGCATCCACGCGACAATCTTGTGCTCGCCGAGTTCCGTCACGGCGCTGTCAATGAGATCGTCGGTCGTCAATTGATAGCGGAAGCGCAGCTTACAGTTCTCGAGCACCTGCTTGATCTCTTCGGCGTCATATTCCGGGCCGAGAAACAGGCTCTCCATCCGCACACGCTGGGATTCGCCCAGAGCGGTGTGCCACACATATACCGCCCCGCCGATCGCCGTCCCCGCGTTCCCCGCGGCGGGCTGCACATACACTTCCTTCCAATTCCCGCACCGCTCGAGCGCCGCCACGAGCATGGCGTTCAAACCAAGCCCGCCACCCAGGCACAAACAACCGCCGCCCTTCCCCGCCATCCGGACTACCATCTGTTCCACGGCGTTTTGCACGCCGGCCGCAACATGGGCCTTCAACTCACGCGGCACGGGCTCGCCGTCCTCAAGCCCCAGCCGCTGGTAAAACTTCGCGCTGAAAGCGCCCTGGCTCATCCGGTCGCTGTCGAAGAACGTGCGGTCGATTCGCGGCCAGTCGCTCCTTCCGGCCGTGATGATCTCGAGAAAGAGATCGGTGAACCGGTCATCCCCGGAGGCCGACAGCCACTGCACTTTATGTTCATCGGCTTCTTCTTCAAACCCCAGCAGTTCGGTCACCCTTCCATAGAGCTGGCCGAGCGAATCCGGGAAGTAGAGTTCCCGCTCCATCCGTATCTGCGTCCCCCGGGCATGCCAGCGGGCGCCGCAGCGGAAGTCCCCCGCCCGGTCGAGCGTCAACACGGTGGCCTCCTCGAATGGAGACACCCCGTAGGCCGCCTCCGCGTGGGCCACGTGATGGTCCACCATCACGACTTCGCAGTTGGGAAACCGCTGCCGCAGTTCGAGGTGCAACTTTGCCTCGGGGGCCGCCGCGAGCGGTCTCACCATCGCCAGATAGTCCACTTCGAACGGAGCGGCCTTGGCTTGTTTCAAACAATATGCCAGCGCCTGTTCCGGCAACTCGCCCGAGTGCGGATTCCGCGAAAGCTTCCGTTCCTCGACCGCCGCCAGCAGCGTCCCGTCCTTAAGCACGGCGCACGCCGCTTCGCCGATGATTCCCCCAATACCAAGAATGATCATGAATCCTTGCGCCTTCGACCCCGTCGAGGCATGAACTACCAGTATAAAGGGCGGGGTGCGGACGTCGCCTGTTATTCGACCACATAGGTTTGCGGCACATTCTTCCGCGCTCCACCGAGCCCGAACCCTCACCAGGACTGCGCTGTGGTCCTGGCGCTGGGAGACCCATTGCATAAAGGGGCCTCCCGTTGTACCAATACGTTTGTTTGCGGGTGTAGGGTCAGCCGTCCTCGCGCGACAGGGCGGCCGGCGCGTCCATGCTCATCCGCCCGCGGAGCCGGCGCCACAGATCCGCCAGTTGATCCAGGCCGAGTTGCTCGGCGCGGAGGCGCGATTCCGCGAAATCGCCCAACTCCCCGTAGACCGCCAGGTTGTTCCGAAGATTCTTCCGCTTCTGGTGGAAGCAGGCGGCGGCAAATTTCAGAAACGCGCTCATGTCCTCGACGAGCGGTTTCTCGCGGATGGTCAGCAACACCACCGCCGAGTCCACTTTCGGCGGGGGGTGGAAAGAGCGGGGCGGCACGGTAAACAGGAGGCTCGCATCGGCCAGAGCCTGGGTCCTCACACTGAGGTAGCCATATTCGCGGCTCCCCGGCCCCGCCACCAAACGCAGCGCAACCTCTTTCTGCATAAGGAAGACGGCCCGTTTCAGAAGGGGTCCGAGCGCAAGAGTACGTTCCAGGACCGGCGAGGTGATGTAGTAGGGCAGATTGCCCACCACGACGGCACGCCCGAATTGTCCCAGGTTCGTGGCAAGCACATCGCCCTCGACCAGTTCGAAATGGGGCGTATGGGCAAACTTCAGGCGCAACCCGGCGGCGAGAATGTGATCAAGCTCCACCGCCACCACTCGCCGCGCGCGTTCCACCAGGTATGCGGTGAGCGCGCCCCGCCCCGGGCCGATCTCGATAACCAGAGGTTCGCTCTCTTCACACGCGGTCCGGGAGATGCGATCCAAAGTCGAGGCGCGAACCAGGAAATGCTGTCCGAGCCGCTGGCCCAATTCAGCCCTTCACATCAATCCGGCTGCGGCGGAAGGAGAGGAGCAACTTGCCCGCCATGGGCTGTCCGAAGGAGAGCGCCGGTGTGAAGCGGGCAAACAACAGCGTATTCTCGATCTCGCTGCGGATTTCGGCATTCACTTTGCCCTGCGGAAGGTTGTAGCCGATCACCTGCCCCTGATCATCGAGCATCACCTCGACGACAATCTCATCGTCGCTGATGCCGAAGGGGGCGACGCTCTTCACACTGGGTTCCTGGTAAAACGCGGTAGGGACGTCATTCGACATGTTCCGGGCGGCTCCGGCGGGAAAAGAGGGAACCAGCATGCTGAACAGGACCATTGCCGAGACCAACCCGCCGGCGAAGGGGAGCGCCAAAGGCCGCATCAGGTTGCTCATGCGAAGTTTCATGCCTTCGATGGCGAACTGGGCCATGCTTTCCTGGTAGGCGGCAGTCCGGCGATGAGCAGCCTCTTTCGAAGCCATCGCCCTCAGCCGGGCGCTGAGTTGGGGTGGAGGCGCCATGGATGGCAGCTTTTTCATCAAATCTCGAGTTCGGGAAAGCTCTTCATACCGGAGAGCGCACTTGCGGCACTCTCTCAGGTGTACCGAAACTTCCCGCCGTGCGGCATGGGCCAACGCGCCGTCCACGTATGCGGACAATCGTGAGCCCACGCGCCAGCACGCTGGAGAGATCCGGGGAGAGAATAACGCGGTCAGCAATCTCATGTTCATTCCGCTATTCCGCCGTCTGTGTCTTCCAACTGAATTCCGGTCCCGGCTCCAACCGGCCGGCCAGTGTCTTGCGCAGAGCTTCACGCCCGCGCAGAATCCTTGATTTCACAGTCCCGATAGAGACCTGTAATATTTCCGCAACCTCCTCGTAGCTCATGTCTTCGATGTCGCGCAGAATCACGGCCGCGCGAAACACGGGATTCACGCCGGTGAGCGCATCCTCGACCATCAGGCGAGTCTCGCGGCCCGCGGCGAGATCATATGGCGACCGGCCGGGATCGCAAAGCACATCCTGGAGGGACCGGACGCCTTCCTCTTCACCCTCGAGACCCACTTCCCTCCGCCGGTGGCGGGCGAACCAGCGCCGGTGGTTGTGCGCCTCGTTCACGGCAATCCGGTAGATCCATGTCTTCAGGCTGCTGTTTCCCCGGAACGAGCCGACGTTGCGAAACACCTTGAGGAATACTTCCTGAACCACATCGCTTGCATCGCCGGGGTCATCCATCAGCCGGTAAACGAGGTTGTAAACGGGTTGCTGGTAGCGGGAAACCAAAGCCTCGTAGGCGTTATCCCTGCCGTCGCGCAGTCCTTCCAGCAGCCAGGCCGGATCAACCGGCGCGGCATGCTCCACGCATGAATCCATATTGAAGCCGACTGTGGTATCCGCCACGAAAACGCCTCTGACCTAAATTCTACCGCCTGGAACCAGCTTCAATTGTACAGACACCACCGGACGGTGAAAAGTTCCCGCTATCGGGAAATGGGGATAATGACTACGTGCCAGTAATCCTCATTATCTTTCTCTGCTCTTCGCTCTTCGCCGCCGGGACCGTCACGGTCTCGATGACCGGCCCGGTATCCACTTTGGCCGCCGCGCGGGACGCGGTTCGCGCGCAGCGCGACCGGGGGGTGTCCGGCCCGTTCACGGTACGTATTCGCGGCGGGCGCTATTTCCTCCAGGAACCCCTGGTTCTCTCGAAACAGGACAGCGGCGTCACCTGGGAAGCCGCTCCAGGGGAGCGCGTCGTGCTTAGCGGCGGTCGCGTGATCACTGGTTGGAAGAAAGGGTCCGGTTCAATCTGGACCGCGGACGCCGGCAGGCTGCCATTCCGCCAGCTTTTCGTATCGGGACGAAGGGCGCAGCGGGCGCGGACCCCCAACTACGGCTTCTACCGCATCGACGGGCCGAGTTCGCAGGACAAGCCCTTCCGTCTGAAGTTTCGCGGCTCCGATATCCGGAAGGAGTGGGCGGGAACGGACACGGAGGTGGTGGCGCTGCTGGCATGGGCGGACATCCGCATGCCCATTGCGAGCGTGGATGAAGCCGTCCGTGTCGCCACCCTGACATCCGATCCGCGTCCCTCGAACAAGGAGAAAGACGCCCGCTACTACATCGAGAATGCGCCGGACTCGCTCGATGCGGCGGGCGAGTGGCGGCTCGACCGGGCGGCCAGTACCGTCTCTTACTGGCCCCTGGCCGGCGAGGACATGACACGGGAAGAGTTCATCGCGCCGCGGTTGCCGAAACTGATCCACGTCGACGGCGCGCGGGACCTGACCTTCCGCGGGTTGGAGTTTCTGCACACCGACTGGACCATGGACGCGAAGGGCTATGCGGATACTCAGGCTGCCGTGGCCGTGGGCGCTGCCTTCGAAGCCGTAAACGCCCTGAACATCACCATTGAAAAATGCCAGTTCCGCCATTTGGGGAACTACGCCATCGGGTTTGGCCGGGGTTGCCAGCATAACCGCATCGTGCGCAACCGGATCTACGACATTGGCGCGGGGGGCATTCGTATCGGCGAACCGGTGCAACGGGCGGAGGAGAAGGACCGGAACTTCGACAACGAGATCAGCGGCAACGACATTCACCACCTCGGCTATGTCTATCCGCCCGCGGTGGGAGTCTTTGTCCTGCAGGCGAGCCGGAATCACATCGCGCACAACCACATTCACGATCTCTTCTACACGGCCATCAGCGTGGGATGGACCTGGGGTTATGGCGAGAATCAGTCGAAGGAGAACGTGATCGAGTATAACCACCTGCACGATATCGGCAAGGGAATGCTGAGCGACATGGGAGGCATCTACACACTCGGCATGCAGCCCGGCACCGTGATCAGAAACAACCTGATCCACGACATCACTTCGTTCACCTACGGGGGCTGGGGCATCTATCCCGATGAGGGGTCGAGCAACATGCTGATCGAGAACAACGTCGTCTATCGTTGCGCGAGCGCCGGCTTCCACCAGCACTACGGCAGGGAGAACACGGTGCGGAACAACATTTTCGCCTTCAACCGGGATTTTCAGTTGATGCGCACCCGCGCCGAGCCGCACCTGTCCTTCACCTTCGAGCGCAACATCGTCTACTTCGATCAGGGGCGGCTTCTGGGAAGCAATTGGACGGGCAGCCAGTTCCGCATGGACCGTAACATCTACTACGACGCGCGCTCGACGCCGATCCGGTTCGCCGGCAAGAGTTGGGATGAGTGGAAAGCCGCGGGCCAGGATATCCACTCTGTGATCGCGGACCCGTTGTTCGTGAACGCCGAAAACTACGACTTCCGGTTGAGGGACAACTCCCCCGCGCTGAAGCTCGGTTTCCGGCCTATTGATTTGAGCACGGTGGGCCCGCGCCCGGAATAAGCACGGCTCATCTCGCCGGAGGAAGGATCTTGATCTTCGACGATAGGGTGAATAGATCGTCTTTCAAGTCCACGTTGATCCGGACTTCCTCGGAGAAGATCTCGAAGATCTTTTCACCGTTGCGCTCGCGCTGGATCTGATAGGGCCACTGCACGCCCTTGACGTCCCGGTATTTCGCAAAACGGGTGACCTCTTCAAACCGGTCGCGGGTCTTCTCATCACGGCGCACGTATTCCTGCCGCGTGGGAAGTCCGGTCGAGGTGTGAAAGAAGACTCTCACAACCTTATTTTCGGAGTCCGTGAAATTGATGATGTCCACCGGCTGATTCTCGACAATATCCTGGCCCTCGTGTTCGATGAGCAGGCCGGGTTCGCCCATGCGCTGGCGCAGGATGTAGAAGACGTTGCGCCGTGTGCTGTCGCGGAATCGCTCGACAATTTCCGGAGCAATGGGCCGCGCGCCGCGGTAGGTGATGGACCACGCGCCGGTCTCGGTGAAGAGCGAAGCGCTGTCTTCCTTGTCTTTACCAAACGATTGGCGCTCGCGCAAACCGAAGAAGTCGGCGCGCGGCGGCTCGGGGCGCGTCAGGTAGCGCGTGTAGATACGGGCATGGGAAAGGCCGCTGAGCCGTTCCCGGTAGAAGGAATAGGCGCGGCCGGCTTCGACGCGGTCTTCCATGCCCATGAAGGCGGAGCCGCCGAGCCCGGCGATGGCGCCCTCGACCACCTTCTTCCCGCGTTCCTGCCGGCTCTGCGCAAACACGGGAAGGGCTGAAAATCCGAACAACAAACTCCGCCTCGTCATGGCTTCCGCGCGAGATCCTCCGGTTTCAATCCCGAGTTCAGTTCGTACCCGGTGACCGCCACCTCCGCGGCTGGTTTGCCGCCCTGGCTGATCTTAATGTGATGCGGGAACCTGACGCCGCCGACGGGCTTCCAGTCCGAATACACCGCTTCGATCTCGGTTGGCCCAGCCATGCCGGCGCCGCGGTAGGTTACTCTGTCGATCAAGCCGGTCGAGGGGTCGAGCGTCAAGCGGATCCAGTTGTTCTCCTTGTCGCTGATCTCGACGGTGTGAGCGCCGGTGGCGTTCACCGTGCGTTGCGGGTCACGGTCGCTCAGCCAGAGCCGCGGATAGTAGCGAAACAATTCTTCCTTCGCCTGCTTTGCCGCCTGCGCGGGCAGCGGAGAGGGACCTTGCGGCCCCACCATGAATCCCCCGCCTTTCCCGTCATAATAGATGGTGATTTTGCCGAAAGGCAGTTGCTGCTCGAAGCGAATCAGCGGATAGATGATGCGCGTGACCTGCGTCACCTTGAGCCCGGCTTGCGCGCCGGTGAGCGTCACCTGGGCGGTGTGCGTGTAATCCTTAATCGCCGCGAGATTCTCCGCGCCGCCGGCGGCTTTCTGAAGGCCCTCGAGCAGTTGCCCGCCCCTGGCGAGAGAAGCCGGATCGGCCTTGGCGGCTTCGCGCGCCGGCTCGGGAATGGTGAGGTCGATATTGTGGACAGGCAGGCCGAGAGACGATAGAGGGGCGCCGAAATCCTCGGACTTGCCGACGGCGACAATGACGAAGTTCTCGGGCTTGAGATACTCCCTGGCAACGCGCAGCACGTCGGCCCTGGTGACCGCGGCAACCGCCTTCTGGTACTGGAAGATGAAGTCCTTGGGGTAGCCGTAGTATTCGTAGGTCATCAGCCGGCTCAGCACCTTGCCCGGAGAGTCGAAGGCGAAGATGAAGCTGTTGAGGGTGCTCTCCTTGGCGATGCGGAGTTCCTCGTCGGTGACTTCAGCGTCACGAATACGGTCGACCTGCACCCGGATCGCCTTCAGCGCCTCGACGGTGGACTGCGATTTTGTTCCGCCACTGATCAGAAACACGCCGGGGTGATCGTAGGCGGCCTGCCAGGCCGAACCCACGGTGTAGGCCAGGCCGAGATCGCTGCGCACCTTCTGAACGAGACGGCTGCTGAACTGGCCACCGCCGAGAATGTCGTTCATCACATCGAGAGCCGGATAATCCTTGTCGCTGAACTTGCCGCCGAGGTGGCCCAGACGGAAGGAAGTCTGGTTCACGTCCTTCTTTTCGGCGAAATAGACGCCGGGTACCGCTTTGTTGGTGACAGGGGGTACGGGCGGCACCGGAGGCTGTTTCGGATTCCAATCAGCGAACAGTTTCTCGAGCTTCCCGCGCATGGTGGACGAAACGAAGTCGCCCTGAATGGCCAGCGCCATGTTGGCGGGGAAGAAGTAACGGTTGTGAAACTGGATGAGATCCTGCCGTGTAATGCTATCGAGCGTTGCGTATTCCATCTGGCGGCCCCATGCGGTGTTCCGTCCGTAGATGAGCCGTTCGAACTCACGGGAAGCAATGCCGCCGGCGTTATCATTGCGGCGGGCAATAACGCCGCGGTACTGATTTTTCGCGATGTCGAGTTTTTCCTGGCGGAATTCGGGCTGGGTGAGAATGTCCTTGAAGATGGCAAGCACGGTATCCGTGTTTTCCGTGAGCGTATTGAAGCTGACAGTGCCGGCGGTCTCACCGATGTCTGTCTCGACGCTCGCCGCCATGCCTTCGAGCAGTTCGTTCAACTGGTCGCCGGTCTTATCCCTGGTTCCACCAGTCCGCATGACCTCGCCGAAGACATCCGACAGCCCAACCTTACCGGGTGGATCGTACACGTTGCCCGCGTGCAGGCGCAGCGAGCCGCGAACGAGGGGCAACTCATGGTTCTCGAGCAGATAAACCTTCATGCCATTGGCCAGGGTGAAGCTCGAGATCTCGGGCAGCCGGAGTTCCGGGAGCGGTTTGAATTTCAGGTCCTTATAGGACTTTGCCGCATAAGACCTGGCCGCGGGGGCGCTCTTGCGCTGCGGCCGGGCGAGAGGGGCGCCGATGGCGAGGGCGAGCGTGAGGACGAGGGCGGATCTCATTTCGCGGCTCCTTTTTCGGGGGCTTTCGAGGAGACAACAGTTCGGGCGGAATCGATGAGATAGGTCCTGGCGACGCGCTCGACGTCATCCGCGGTCACCTTGTCCACCTCCTCGATTTGCGTGAACAGCTTGCGCCAATCGCCGAACAGCATGTAGGCGGCGGCGAGCTGCCGCGCCATGCCCATGTTGCTGTCGAGACTACGAATGAGGTCCGCGCGGACCTTGGTCTTGACGCGTTTGAGCACTGCCTCGCTGAGCTTTTCCTTCTTCATGCGGCCGACGATTTCGAGCATCGCCTTCTCGTTCTCCTCGTTGGTTTTCTCGACCGCCGGGAGCGAATACATGAAAAACAGGCCGGGATACTTGTTGCCGGCAAAATTTTCAGAAGCGGCGGCGGCGAGCGCGATGCGCTTCTGCTCGACCAGCTCCTTATAGAGGATGCCGGTGCGTCCGGAGGCGAGGGCGCGGGCGAGAACGGTGAGAGGGGCGTCATCCGGGTCCGTGCCCGGAGGGCGCTTGTAGCCCATCAGCAGCATGGGCTGGCTGGGGGTCTCGATGAAACTGCGGCGCTCGCCTTCCTGCCGGGGCTCCTCGGTGATCACACGCGGGGGCGCCGGTCCGGTGCGCATGGGCGCGAAATACTGAGCCGCGAGGCGCTTCATTTCCACCGGATCGACATCGCCGGCAATCACCATCACCATGTTCGAGGGCACGTAATATTGACGGAAAAAAGCGGTGGAATCCTTGGCGCGGAGGTTCTCAATATCGCTGGCCCAGCCGACAATCTGGCGCTGGGGGTGAGCCAGATAAGAAGTGGTCATGAGAGCGTCCACCATCTTGCCTTGGGGATTCGATTCGACACGCATGCGGCGCTCTTCGCGCACGACGTCGCGCTCCTTGTAGAACTCGCGCATGATGGGTTCGCGAAACACCTGGGAGGTGAGCAGAAACCAGAGTTCGACGCGGTTCGAGGGAAGGCTGTAGAAGTAGACCGTGGATTCGGTGCTGGTGCCGGCGTTCATGCCTACCCCGCCGTTCTGCTGGATGACCTTCGAATAGGCTTCCTTATCCACGTAGCTGTTCGCTTTTTCGATGGCGGCTTTCACTTCCGCCTGCAGTTTGTTGATGGTCTCCTGGGAGCCTCGCGGCCCCTTGTTCTTTTCGTTGTCCAGCTTGTCATAAATGGCTTCGATGTCCGCGAGCCATTTTTTCTCCTCGGGCCAATTGGTGGTGCCGAGCGTTTCCGTCCCTTTGAATGCCATGTGCTCGAGCATGTGGGCAAGGCCCGTTTTTCCAGCCGGATCGTTGGCCGAGCCGACGTTGACATAGGCCACCATCGACGCCACGGGCGCTTCGGTACGCCGCAGGATGATGAAGTGGAGACCGTTGCCGAGGGTGAACTCGGTAACCTTTTTCTCGAACTCCTTCAGATCCTGGGCGCTCAGACAGAGCGGTATCAGGGTACACAGGACCCGTCGAACCCATTTCATTTGCATCAATCGCTCCAGATGGAAATTGCCTTTCCTTATTGTAGTGGCAGGAAGGGGGATGTCTAGGGAACACTCTGCTAGGATAAACAGACGCGGCAGAGAGGCTCGCGGATTCGTTTTAGTTACATTTATGGACCGCCGGGAATGGGTTCGATTGATGGCCGTTCTGGGCGCGGCCGTGCCGGTTTCCGGTCAACAGCGGATGGGAACGGCGCAGGCGGGGCGCATCAGCAAGGGGATGCTGGTGAACGCGTTGAAGCTGATGGGCCTCGAATGCACGGATGCGCAACTCGAATTGATGTTGCCCCGGGTGAACCGGGGGCTGGGAAACATCGAAGCGCTGCGCAAGATCGACGTGCCGCTCGACACCGAACCGGCAACCACGTTTTCTCCACTATTGCCGGGGAGGCGATGGCCCGCGAGCGCCGCGTTCCGTACCAGCCGCCCCACGATACCACGCGACTGGAAAAAGGACGGCCGGCTCCCCTTTCTTTCCGTTCTCCAACTGTCGGCGCTGGTGCGCGCCCGCGCGATTACTTCCGTTGAGTTGACCAGGCTGTACCTGGCGCGCTTGAAACAATACGCGCCGCGATTGAATTTCGTGATTACGTTTACGGAAGACCTGGCCCTGGACCAGGCCGCGCGAGCCGATGCCGAGATCCGCCGCGGACGGTACCGGGGAGCGCTGCATGGGATTCCGTGGGGAGCGAAGGACCTCTTCGCGGTGAAGGGGGTTCGCACAACCTGGGGCGCCGAACCGTATCAGAACCAGGTGACCGGCTACGACGCCACGGTGGTGGAAAGGCTCGAGAAAGCCGGCGCCGTGCTGCTCGCCAAACTTTCGATGGGCGCACTCGCGATGGGCGGGCTTTGGTTCGGCGGCATGACGAAGACGCCCTGGGACCAGGATGAGTCTTCAAGCGGGTCGTCGGCGGGGTCGGCTTCGGCGACCGCCGCGGGTTGTGTAGGCTTCTCGCTCGGCACGGAGACGCTCGGATCGATCCTATCGCCATCCATACGCTGCGGAGCCGCAGGGTTGCGGCCGACCTACGGACGAGTGAGCCGCCATGGGGCGATGGCGTTGAGCTGGACGATGGACAAGGTGGGTCCGATCTGCCGGTCGGTGGAGGATTGCGCGTTGGTGTTGCGGGCTATCCACGGACCGGACGGGCGGGACGGAACCGTGATCGACGCTCCGTTCGCCTGGGATGCGCGGCGCCCGTTGTCACGGTTGCGAGTGGGCGTGCTTCACAAGGACTTCGAGGGGTTGAAGGGCGAAGAGAAGCTGGTGTACACGCGGGCGCTGGCGGACCTCGGGAAAGCGGGCGTGAGGATGACGCCGGTGGAACTGCCGCCTTTCGACGCCGGGCCGCTGTTGACGATTCTCAGTGCGGAGGGCGCCGCGGCGTTCGACGACCTCACGCGCGGCGGCGGGTTGGACCAGTTGAAGGACCAGGGCCCCGGCGCCTGGCCGAATTCCTTTCGTTCCTCGCGATTGATTCCAGCCGTGGAGTATATCCGCGCGCAGCGTGCCCGCCGTTTGTTAATGCGGGAGATGGATCGATTCATGGAGGGCTGGGATGTGTTGGTGAGCCCGCCTTACGCGGGGCAGATCCTCACCATTACCAATCTCACCGGCCACCCGCAAGCGGTGGCGCCGTGCGGGTTCGCCGGGAGGCTGCCGAGGGGAATTGTGTTCACCGGAAGATTGTGCGAGGAAGGGCTGCCGCTGCGAGTCGCGCTCGCCTACGAGAAGGCGACAAAGTGGCACACACTGCGTCCGCCATGGTCGTAGGCGGGTGGGAGCATTGGTTTCCTCGAGTTCTCTCTATTTCCGGCCCGGCTCGAGGAAATCAGTGACGTCAATCATGTGGTGAGCGGGGTTGTCACGAGCCGTTTTTTCCTGGATCACCCGCGCTTGTTCCTCGAGTTTCTTCGCTTCGGCTTTGCGGCCGGAACGCCGGAGCACAAAGGCGTAGTTGGAAAGAACGCGTCCCGTCAATGGGTGCTCCGTCCCCAGTGCCCTAACGGCAATCGCCAGCGCCTC
>JABAQT010000054.1 GCA_019187195.1 Bryobacteraceae bacterium | reverse complement strand
TGCAAGGAGGACGCGGTGCGGAATCAAGGCGGACAACTCGGACACTTCTGGGAGATCCCCCAAGCCGATCTGCTTCGGACGCTCGATGCGACTCCGTCCGGGCTCGATTCGGAGGAAGCCGGACGGAGGCTGCGGGAATATGGCCCCAACACCATGGTGGCCGAATCCCGCTTCGCCCACTGGCGCGCGCTCGGACGCCTTCTTGTCAACCCCCTGGTGGTGATCCTGCTGGCCGCGAGCGCGCTTTCTCTCGCCCTCGGTGACCATGTGGGCGGACTCATCATCATCGCGATGGTGGTTCTCAGCGTGGCCTTGAACTTCTTCATGGAATTTCAGGCGCGTCACGCCGTCGAGGCCATCCGGAAACAGACGGCAACCACGGCGTCAGTGATCCGCGACGGGCTCGAACAGGAACTCGCGGTGGCCGAACTCGTGCCGGGCGACGTTATCCGCTTGCGCGCGGGAGACCTCGTGCCCGCCGATGGACGGTTGCTCGAAAGCAAGGATCTGCACGTGCGCGAGTCGGCGTTGACCGGAGAGTCGCTGGCCGTCGAGAAGACAGCGGCCGACCTGCCCCAGGGTCACTATGGAATCGGGGATGCGGCGAACAGCATCTTTCTCGGCAGCGCGGTGCAGACCGGGATGGCGGTCGCCGTGCTTGCGCGCACCGGACGCGCCACGGCGCTCGGGGAGATTGCCGCGAAACTCGCCAGGCGGCCTCCGGAGAGCGAATTCGCCCGCGGAATCCGTCAGTTTGGATTGATGATCACCCGGGTCACCATGCTGTTGGTGCTGTTCGTACTGCTGGTGAACCTGGCCCTCCACCGCCCCGCCCTCGAGTCGTTCCTGTTTTCCGTCGCCCTCGCGGTGGGCATGACGCCGGAACTGATGCCGGTGATCATTACGGTGACGCTGGCGCAGGGAGCGCGGCGAATGACGAGGAAAAAGGTGCTGGTGAAGCAACTGGCGGCGATCGAGGATTTCGGCAGCGTCGAAATTCTTTGCAGCGACAAGACAGGTACGTTAACCGAAGGCGAGATCGTGCTGGACAAGCACGTGGATTTGCGCGGCGTCGAGCGGGAAGACGTCCTGAGACTCGCTTATCTGAACAGCTATTTCGAAGCCGGCATCCGGAGTCCCCTCGACGCGGCCATCCTCAAGCACGGCACGCCCGCCATCACCGAATTCCGGAAAGTGGACGAGATCCCATTCGACTTCAACCGCAAGCGCCTCTCGGTGATAGTGCGCCGCGGAGACGAGTTTCTGCTGGTGACGAAGGGCGAGTCGGAAAGCGTGCTGGCGATCTGTGACACCGCGGAGGTCGACGGAGCCATTCAGCCCTTCAGCGAAGAGTTGCGCGGCGAGGCGATGCGTACCTTTCAGCAACTCGGCATGGACGGCTACCGCACCCTGGGCGTGGCCGTGCGGCGCGTCGAGCCGCGCGAAGCCTACGAACGCCTCGAGGAGCGGCAAATGACGTTCGCCGGATTCGCCGCGTTTCTCGATCCTCCCAAGGAAGGAGTGCGCGAAGTTCTCGAAGCCCTGAAGCAAAGCCGCGTCTCCGTGGTGGTGATGACGGGCGACAACCAGTATGTGACCAGGAAAATGGCTCGGGACGCCGGGCTCCCGTCCGATTGTATTCTGACGGGCAACGAGGTCGATCAGATGGATGACGCCGCGCTCGCCTTCCAGGCGGAACAGGGCGCGATCTTCGCGCGCGTTTCGCCCGAGCAGAAAAATCGCGTCATTCTGGCGCTGAAAGCGCGCGGCCATGTGGTCGGATTTCTGGGCGACGGCATCAATGACGCCCCCTCGCTGCACACCGCCGATGTCGGGATTTCGGTGATGAACGGCGTCGAGGTCGCTCAGGACGCCGCGAAGATCATCCTGCTCGAAAAAGATCTTCAGGTCCTCAACGACGGAATCATCGAAGGGCGGCGGAGTTTCGCCAACATCATGAAATACATCATCATGGGGACCAGCTCAAACTTCGGAAATATGTTCAGCATGGCGGCCGCGTCGTTGTTCCTGCCGTTCCTGCCGATGCTCCCGGCACAGATCCTGCTGAATAACTTCCTCTATGACGTCTCCCAGATCAGCATTCCGGCGGATCACGTCGACCCGGCCCTGTTGCGGCGGCCCAAACGCTGGCGCATCAGCTTCATCCGTCAATTCATGACCATCATCGGACCGATCAGTTCCATTTATGATTTCCTTACTTTCGCCGTGCTGTTCTTTGGATTTCAGGCCCAAACTAACCCGGCGCTGTTTCACACCGGATGGTTCGTCGAGTCTCTGGCGACGCAGACCCTGGTGGTTTTCGTGATCCGCACGGCTGGGAATCCCCTCGAAAGCCGCCCGGCCAGGCCCCTGCTGCTTGCCGTGTTGTCGGTGGTGATATTCTCCGTCTGCCTGCCATATACGCCTCTCGGAACGTTGCTGCGGTTCACGCCATTGCCTGTTTCGCTGCTGGCGGCGATTGCCGTCCTCACATTGACATACCTGTGGCTGGTGCAGGCGGTGAAATCATGGTTCTACCGCCGCCATGCCATGCTCTAAAGCCGCCGGCGCCGGGAATCTCGTCCTCCCTGCGGGTTCAGGCCGCGGCTTTGAGGCCAACCGCTCGCCTCAGTGCGCAGCGTTTCTCCTCCGCCAATAGGCGATCTCCGCGGAAGGGCTTGAGCAGTCCCGCGGTGAGGGGCGCGTCGATTCTCTCGAGTATTCCGCCTCGGTCCTGCCCAAAGCATCGAGCGCCGGGACGTGGAGATCGGCTGTGGGGAACTTGCCGCCGGCGGCGACATTGGCGGCCGGTTGCCGAGGGTGGTCCAGCCTGAGGCCGCGTATCCACCTTCCGTTGGAAAGGACCGTGGGTTCGCCGATCCGCTCGCGGAGGTGCGAAGGTTCTCGACGTGGTGATCTTCTTGGGCTGCCCGGTGTTTCGGTTCAGGCTTGGCAGTCGCTGAGTGCCGGGTGATCGCAATACTCCACTCGAACAAAAAACAGCCGGTGCTGACAGCCGGCGCGGCCAGCCACTTCTGACCGCATTGGAGCAAGTCGCGCGTGGCCGGCGGGTCGGCCAGTTCTTGCAACCGCGCGGGATTGCCACCCATATCAGGAATGCATTGGTGGATTGCTCGAAATCGATGCCTTCTTCTCGCATCCGAATCAAAACTGAACTCAATTCACCCAGCGTTGTTTGTACTCCGGATGCGGGCTGTCATTGTCATCGGGAGGTTCCAGTCTTCCTGGTCACCCTTTTCCCATCGCGGTAGGCATTCAAGAAACCGGGCACGCGCTCTGGTTGTTGGAATGGTTGGATCAGGCCATTGAGCAAGTGTGCGCCCTCACTGCTGCGTTTCCCAAACAGGAGACCCGTGGCACGGCGGATAAGGCGCGGTTTCTGAATAGAGCCGAAGGGTCCGTTGAAGAATGCCGGTGTTTTCTGATCCTCGCCAAGGACCTCGGATACGGCCCCACGGACAAACCGGCCGCGATGCTGGAGGAAGCGAGCAGGCCCCTTGGTGCGTACACTTCAGCCATTCTTCCTCAACTTCTCGCTCCTGTCTCCCATATCCCGAAGGGATAGCCAGGCAAAGCCTTGGCCTGTTAGCAGATTCGCGGCAACTGCTCGCCCGTCTGCATGGGGATGACGCGCGTGCCGCCGATCGCTGTCCGCGCCAGCACCATCCCCGGATGCCGCGAAGTGACTTCCCCCAGAATGGCGGCGTTTCCGCCTAGCGGATGGGCTTTCATCGCCGCAAGCGCCGCGTCCGCCGCCTCCGGAGCCACAATGGCCAGCAACTTCCCCTCGTTGGCCACATAGACCGGATCCAGTCCAAGCAACTCGCAGGCGGCCTGCACGGCCGGCTGGACCGGCAGATTCCGTTCATCGATGACAATACCGGCGTTCGACTTCGCCGCGATCTCATTGAGCGCGGAGGCAACACCGCCTCGAGTGGGATCGCGTAGAACATGTACATGCGGAGTGGCATCGAGAATTCTCCGCGCCATCGTATGGAGCGGAGCGCAGTCGCTCTCGATCAGGGAGCCGAACTCCAGTCCTTCGCGCACGCTCAGGATCGCCATCCCGTGGTCGCCCGCGGTTCCGCTGATCAGCACCGCGTCGCCCGGTTGAGCCATCGCGGGTCCAATCCGCAAGCCCTCCGGCAGGACGCCGAATCCGGAAGTATTGATATAGCACCCGTCACCGTGGCCGCGTTCCACCACCTTCGTGTCTCCCGCGACGATCTGCACGCCCGCTTCCCGCGCCGCCTTCGCCATTCGCTCGGCAATCCTCACAAGCGACGCCATGGGAAAACCCTCCTCGAGGATGAACCCCGCGCTGAGATACAGAGGCATCGCGCCGCTCATGGCGATGTCGTTGATTGTGCCGTTCACCGCCAGGTCGCCAATGCACCCCCCGGGAAAAAACAGCGGCCGCACGACAAATGAATCCGTCGAGAATGCTACTCGTCCCGGTGGCGGATGGAGGACGGCCGAATCGCCGAGATCCTCCAATGTCTCGTTGCGGAAGGCGGGAAGGAACAGGTGCTCCACCAGCTCGGCCGAGAGCCGGCCGCCCCCGCCATGAGCGATCACGATGTTGGGATAGTCCCGCGGCGCGGCGGGACAGGTCAGGCTGTTGAAATCCGGAGAATCAGCCATTGCCCACCATCCCTGGCGCCGGAAACCGGCCGTGGTTGTAATAGGCGGCGCAGGCGCCCTCGCTTGAAACCATCGTCGCGCCCAGGGGCTTGCGCGGCGTGCATTCCTTGCCGAATGCCGGGCACTGGTTCGGTTTCATCGCCCCCTGTAGCACTTCCCCGCTATGGCAGAGCGAGGACTCCCGGGAGCTGATGTTGGAAACGGCAAACCGGACTTCGGCATCGAAATCGCGATAAGCGGCGCTTAGCCTCCACCCGCTTTTCCGCAGGACGCCGATTCCCCGCCAGACGCGGTCCGTCACTTCAAATACCTCCGCCAGAATCTTTCGCGCCGGCAGATTGCCATCGATTGTGACCGCGCGCGTATATGCGTTTTCAACCGATGCCTCTCCTCTTTCGAGTTGGCCCACGGCGCGGCGGATGCCCTCGAAAATATCGAGCGGTTCGAATCCCGTGACGACGATCGGCGTCCGGAAACGAGCGGCCAGCGGGAGATATTCCCGGTAGCCCATGACACTGCACACGTGACCCGCCGCCAGAAACGCCTGAATGCGGTTGCCGGGTGAAGTCATGATCGCCTCGATGGCGGGCGGAACCAGCATGTGCGAAACGAGGATCGAGAAATTCTTCAAACCTTCCCGCTTCGCCGCATAAACGGACATGGCGTTGGCGGGAGCCGTTGTCTCGAAACCGATTCCGAAGAACACCACTTCTTTCGAGGGGTTCGCCCGCGCCAGATTCACGGCGTCGAGCGGCGAGTAGACCACGCGCACGTCACCCCCTTCGCTCTTCACGCGAAACAGATCTCCTCCCGTCCCGGGCACGCGCAGCATGTCTCCGAATGAGCAGAAGATTACGCCACGCTGCGCCGCGATCGCCAGCGCTTTGTCGATCACCTCGAGCGGCGTTACGCAGACCGGACATCCCGGACCGTGGATGAGTTCCAACTCGGGCGGCAGCAACTGATCAATCCCGTTGCGGATGATCGAGTGGGTCTGCCCGCCGCATACCTCCATGATCGCCCAGTGGCGCGTCGTGATTCGCCGGATCTCGCCTGCAATCCGGCGGGCAATCTCTCCGTCGCGGAATTCCGAAAGATACTTCATGGGAGCCTCTCTCGCGGCTCGAGCAGGAAATCCATCCACTCGCGCATCCCCATCCCGGTCTTGGCCGAGGTCTCGATGATGCGTATCGCGGGATGAACCGCCCGGAGGTTGCCGGCCGCTGCTTCGAGATCAAATTCGCACGCCGCCGCCAGATCCATTTTCGTCAGCACCGCGGCATCGGCGGAGTGGAAGATCCCCGGATACTTCAGCGGCTTGTCCTCGCCCTCGGTCACCGATAGAAGCGCCACTCGCGAGTCCTCGCCCAGGTCGTAGCTGGCGGGGCAGACAAGGTTGCCGACATTCTCGATGAAGAGCACATCGAAAGCCGCCAGATCCCACCCTTCGATATGCGTCGAAATCATCTCCGCATCAAGATGGCAGCAGCCATGTGTCATGATCTGGCGTACCGTGGCCCCGCTCGCCTCCAGCCGCCGGGCGTCGTTGTCTGTTTCGAGGTCTCCGGTCAGGGCGGCGGCGCGGCGTCCCTCCCGCATAAGCGTCCGCAGAGTCCGCTCCAGTAGGGCGGTCTTGCCCGCGCCCGGACCGGACACAAGGTTGAATACGGTGACTCCGGCGGCTTGGAATCGCGTCCGTAATTCGGCGGCCAGCAGATCGTTCTTTCCGAGAACGCTTTTGCGAATCTCCAGAACTCTCTTGGACATGCTCCTAAGGTACCTCTATCTCGAGCGATTCAATCTCCATCTCGCGCCCCTGCCGGATGGCCGCGCTTGGGGTTCCGCACACAGGACAGCGGAAGAGTTGGACGGAGGGGAGTTCCACCTCCCTCTCGCAGCGTGGGCAGTAGATCACAACCGGGAGTTCCCTGATGAGCAGCTTCGATCCCTCGAGCGGCGTGCCGGCCGCCGCAATCCCGTAACAGAACTGCAATGCCGGAGCCGCCACGCCCGACAACAGCCCCACGCGAACCCGCACTTCGTTCACCTTGACGGCCCCGGCCTCGCGCGCCGCTTCCGAAGCGGCTTCCACCAGGCCATGCGCTATCGACAACTCATGCACGGTGCACACCACTCCATAGCCGTGAAAGCCACGGCCTTGTCAGACGCGCATCTCGTAGCCAAGCCCCCGCATGCCTTCAATAATCGCGTCGCGCGTCGCCCCCACCTCCTCGCTCGACAGCGTCCGGTCCGTTGCCGCGACCGTCAACCGGAACGAAACGCTCTTGGCGTCATCGGGAAGTGGAGATCCCTCGTATTGGCGGAGATAAACGATGCTCTCCAGTTGTGGTCCGGCGAAACTCGCCAGTTGCTTCCGGAGATCTCCCGCCAGCGCTCTCCGCGGCGCGATAACCGAAAGATCGAAGGCGCTCCCGGGAAAGCGGCGCACCGGTTGATAGCGCTTTTCGACCGGCGCGAGCGCTTCCATGCGCGCCAGGTCGACATCGAGAACCACCGCCCGCCCTTCAACAAAATCAGGGTGGAACTCGAACAGACGGCCCACCGTTTCCCCGCGCCAGACAATATCCGCCGCGCGGAAGGGATGCTCGAACATCCGGGCGGAGCCCGGCCGCGGTTCGCACCCCGGCATGAGGCACTCCGCCAGCCGCTTCACCTCGTAAAACGGCCCCGCCTCCTTCGTGCGCTCATAAATGGCGGCGGCCAGGTGCGGAACCTCGTCCGGAAGGCCTCCCTCGCGCTTGTGGATCTCCACTCCAACCTCGAAAAGCCGGAATTGGTCGAAATGCTTGCTGTTCTCGCGTATGTTTTTCCAGATGCCCGGGATCAGCGTGCGGCGCAGCAGCGCCTGGTCGACCGAGATGGGATTCGCAACCGCGACATGGTCCGCGGGAGCGAGGCCGAAGCGCCGGACATCCTCCTCACTGAGAAAAGAATAGTTGTAGACCTCGTGAAAGCCCTGCGCGGCCACCGCCTGGCGGACGGCGCGATGGAAGCGCCGTCGTGGATTATCGGGCGGCGGCTTGGTGGGAACTACCGGAGCGGTGGGTGTAATGGTGGCGTAACCCACCATGCGCCCGATCTCCTCCACCAGATCGTCCTTGATCGAAATGTCCTTGGTGGCCCGCCAGCTCGGCACGGATACCGAAAAGACTCCCGGCGATGTCTCGCTCACGCCGAACATGAGGGATTCGAGGATCGAGCGAACCTCGGCGCTCTCGATGGGCCTCCCCAGCTTGCGCATGAGCCAGTCCATCGGAAGCGTGATCGGCGCGGGGGTGCGCGCCGGGGCGGCAAGGTCCGCCATGCCGCCGGTCAGGCGGATTCCGGGGGAGACCATCTCGAGCAGCTCCACCGCCCGCGCCAGGCCGCGCGCTGTGTTCACCGGGTCTTGCGATTTCTCGAAACGCATCGAGGCGTCGGTTCGCAGTTTAAGCCTCGAGGACGTCCGGCGGATGTTCGCCGCGTGAAAATTCGCGCTCTCGAGAACCAGTCGCGTGGTGGAATCGCTGATTGCGCTGTCGAGGCCGCCAATGACGCCCGCGATCGCAATGGGGCCGCTCCCGTCGGCGATGACGAGCGAAGCCGCCGTCAGATCGTACGCCTCGCCGTTCAACGCGGTGATGCGTTCCCCTTCGCGGGCATTGCGGACAAAAATAGTGTCTCCCGAAAGTTTATCCGCATCGAAGGCGTGCATCGGCTGCGCGAGTTCGGCCATCACGTAATTCGTCACATCGACAATGTTGTTGATCGAGTTGAGGCCGATGGCTTCCAGCCGGTACTGCAGCCACAACGGGGAAGGCCGCACCGTGACGTTTTCAAAGACCAGCGCGCTGTAGCGGGGACAAAGCTGAAAATCCTCGATCGTTACCTTGACGGCGGCCGCCCCGGGGGGAATCCGCTCCAGGCGCACGGGATCGAGCAGGCGCTTCCCCGTAATCGCCGCCGCCTCGCGCGCCATTCCGTAATGCCCCCACAGATCCGGCCGGTGAGTGAGCGACTTGTTGTCCACCTCGATGATGTGATCCGGAACGATGTGCGGCAGCGGCACGCCGGGCTCGGCGTCGAGTTCCAGAATCCCTTCGTGGTCGCGGTTGATGCCGAGTTCGGAGCCGCTCGCCAGCATGCCGTCGCTTTCCACGCCGTCAACCACGCGCCGGCCGATCTCCCTTCCTTCGAGAAAAACGCCCGCCGGCACATAGGCCGTCACGATCCCCGCCCGGCAGTTGGGGGCGCCGCAGACAACCGTGCGCCGGCCGAGCGGCCCGGCGTCGGCCACGGCTCTCCGGTTGTGGCTGCCGGGGATCGCCTCCACTTCGAGGATTCGCGCCGCCACGACTTGTGCAAAGTGAGCGCCCGCCGCCTCCACTCCTTCGCATTCGGCGGTCTTGATGGTGATCAGACGCGTCAGGTCAGCGGGTGAGGCCTCGAGGCCCTCCACCAGTTCGTGGATCCAGTTATAGGAAAACTTCAAGACCGTTCATCCTCACTCAGAATTGACGCAGGAAACGTAGATCGCCGCCTTGCAGATGACGGATATCGTCAATGCCGTAGCGCATCATCACAAGCCGCGTCAGGCCCAGCCCGAAAGCAAAGCCGCCCCACTGCTCGGGATCGATGCCGCCCTGCCGCAGCACATTGGGATGCACCAGACCGCACGGCAGCAGTTCCACCCAGCCGCTCTGCTTGCATACGGCGCACCCCGCGCCTCCACAGATGAGGCATTGAATGTCGAGTTCGAAACCCGGCTCGACAAAGGGAAAATATCCCGGCCGCAGCCGCACTGTGACCTCTCGTCCAAAGACATGGCTAAGCAGCGTCTTCATGAAATACAGCATGTTCGCGATGGAGACATCGCGATCCACCATCATCCCCTCGAGTTGATAGAAGGTGTGCTCATGGCTGGCGTCCACCTCCTCGTTGCGGAATACGCGCCCGGGCGCGATCATCCGCAACGGCGGACCGAGTTTCGCCATCCCCCTCACCTGTACCGGCGAAGTGTGCGTGCGCAGGCACAGCCCCTCTCCGAGCCAGAACGTATCCTGCATGTCGCGCGCGGGATGATCGGGCGGTATGTTCAGGGCATCGAAATTGTTGTACTCCGATTCGACCTCGGGCCCATCGAGCACCGCCACTCCCATCGAAGTGAAGAGATCCTCGAGTTCCTGCTGGATCTGCGTGAGCGGGTGCAGCGTGCCCGGACGCGGACCCGGAGCCGGAAGCGTGACGTCGATCCATTCGGCGTCCAGCCGCGCCTGCAAAGCCTCATCGGCGAACCGCTTCCGGCGTGCCTCGAGCGCTGCCTCGAGTTCATTCTTGACGCTGTTGAGCAGTCTTCCGGCTCGAGCGCGATCCTCCGCCGTGAGCTTGCCCATGCCTTTGCTGAACTCCGCGATCGCGCCCTTCCGCCCCAGCACTTCCACCCGCACGGCCTCGAGTTGTTCCGGGCTTGCCGCGGCCAGAATGCGCTCCCCCGCGGAGGCAGCCAGATTCTGTAGTTGTGATTCCAGCATGTCAGGGAAAAGTCCTATTTTAGCAGCCGTACGGTTGTTCCTGTCCTCTCGAAGCTCAACGCCGGCGCCGCGCCGCCCACAACAATCCGGCCCCCGTCAGCACCAGGGAACCGGGCTCGGGAACTTCGCTCACGCCGGCGGAATAGAACCGCATGGTGGCGTTTGCCGCCGTCGTATCGTCCCCCACGAAAACAAAATTCGGAACCGTGTACGGTAGCCCTTCCGGAGAATAATTGCGCAGCGCGCCGCTCATCAGCAGCGTGCTGCCGGCATAAACGGTGTAGTTGCCTCCGCTCATCACCACCCGGTAAGCGGTTCTCCTCGTCGTGTCGTGGGATGCCTCTTCGCCGTGCGTGAATCGCGGAGGCTTGGTCGCGCCATCGTTCTGCGCCCAGATCCCGCCCGTCCAGAACCCCAGTTCGATGCCTTCGAGATCGTTTCCTATGATCACCACGCTCAGACCGGCCCGGTCATTGCTCTGGTGCGCTTCTGAATCGAGTTGCAGATCAAACGTCAGTTCGTACCCGGCCGTGCGATCGAGCGAAAACGGGCTGATGATGCTGTACCCCGCGCGGTTGAGGTCCGGCGAAGCCGCCGTGGTCAGAATCGCCGCTCCCCCGTCGAGAATCTCCGTGTAGCCGCCGAAGCCCCCCAGAACCCACCCTTGCGCGCTCGGGCTTTGCCCGCCCGAGCCATCGTAAAGCGTCAGGGCCGAAGCCGGAGACAGGGCGAGTATCAGCGGAATGAGGCGATGCAACACGTGGATCCTCCGGAACGTGTTTCATTGTATCGTGGCGGCATTGCCCTCTATTTCCCCACCAGGCGGTAGCTGACAAAAGCCACGCGCCTGCTGTCCGGAGACCAGGAAGGCACGTTCATCGTCCCCTGCCCCCCGAATAAGGTCGCGATGATCCGCGGCTTGCCTCCCCCGGCCGGAGCCAGCCGCAGCGTGATGTCCTGATTCGCCGGATGCCCGCTCACCGTCTTCTCATACGAGACATACACAATCCACTTTCCGTCCGGCGACGGGTGCGCGAACCAGTCCGCCGAATCCTCCCCCGCGATCAGCATCTCCTGCCCTGAGCCGTCGGCCTTCATCCGCCAGATCCGCATCAGGCCGCTACGCGCCGAATTGAAGTAGATGTACTCGCCGTCCGGCGAATAGTCGGGGCCATCGTCGAGCCCCGGACTCGTCGTCAATCGCTTCTCCTCGCCCCCTTCCACAGCCATCGTATAGATGTCGAATTCGCCGTCCCGGCTGGCGCAATACGCCACCGTCCTGCCATCCGGCGACCACCCATGCCAGTACGAGGGAAACTTGCTGGTGAGCAGGCGCGGCACGCCGCCCTCGATCGGAACAATGTACACCTGGGACTGCCGGTTCGCCGACCCGTCGCTGATCGCCAGCCATTTTCCATCGGGGGAGATCCCGTGGTCGTTGTTACAGCGCGTCCGCTCTCCTGTATCCACCACCTTCGGTTCGCCGCCCGCTATGCCGATTCTATGGATCCGTCCCCCGGAGTTGTAGAGCAGGTATGAGCCGTCACGGGACCAGTTGGGAGCTTCGAAATGTTCCCTCGCGCGCCGCACTACGCTCCGCCGCCCCGTATCCACATCGATAGTCTCGAGCGTGCTCTCCACCACCCGCTCCCTATCCGCGATCACCCCCCGTACGGCCATCTCTACCTTCGAAAAGATCGCCGTTGTCGCCGCATTGTTGTCGTGTGATGACAAAGCCAGTCCCGCCAGAATCGATTCCGGCATCTCCACCGTCAGCGCTCCCACAGGTTCGAAGTCCTGCCCCGGTTTCGCCACCTCCGCCGAGATGACATTGCCGTGCCTCTCGAGTCTCGCCACCACCGGCGGCGTCAGACTCGTCCGCACCTCGGCCGTCGGCCCGCCCTTCACCTTGCGGTATTGCAGCGCCAGCAACCCGTCTCCATGAAAGGCGAAGTCCGCGTATGGCGAATCGGCGTCCAGCGTGGCGCGAAACATCGGCCCGCCCTTGCGGTGCGCGTGCGTGCCCACACCCGCCCACTCGAGCTGCGCCGTCAGCGATACGTCTCCGCTTACTCTGCTGTATACGAAATGGAAGCCATCCTCCGCCGCCCACATGTTCTGCCCGCTCCCCGTCACACGGTAGGTCCCGGCTCGCGCGTCATACTCGGCGCTCCCCCGGATGCCTGTATTGCCGGCATCCGCCGATGCTTCAAATATCCCGATCTTCTCCGCCCCCGCCGGAGCCGGCAGGATCGTGATGAGTGCGATCAGCAGGTGATACATGGGCCTCTTCGCAGTGTACCCCCGCATAGCGCTCCCGGGCCTCCATCACCCACGAAATGGCAAACTGTTGGAAGTGTTTCGCGCGTTGGTATTTTTTCTGTTGACGCCGGCCCTGATGGCACAGCCGGCGCGGCCGGTCGTGGGAGATACCCGTCCTCTTCCCGATCATCTCCTGCGGCAGGCGCTCTGGGACGGCTCGAAGTGGAGCCTCGAAGTTCGTTCGCCGGGCGCGGCCGCCCTGCGCCTCCACTTCACCGGGTTTCATGTCGGCGGCGGACTCTTGAGAATCACCGGAACCGGGTCCGCCGCCGGTCCCTTCACTCAGGACGGCCCCCTTTCCGATGGCGATTTCTGGTCCCCTCTCATCGCCGGCGACACGGCCATCGTCGAATATGAACCCTCCCCCGGGGCGTCCGGCGAGATCCCCTTCCGCATCCCCCAGGTTGGGCACTTCTATCCCGCTCCCCTCCGCAAAGACCGTGAACGCGGCCTCGTCGCCTGTCACGCCGATCTCACCACCCAACCCGCCTGGCTCGCCGCCGCTTCGAGTGTAGCCCTGATGCTCTTCGAGACAACCTACATGGGCATCCCCTATTGGACCGTCTGCACCGGCACGCTGCTCGCCGACACCAACCATACCGGCCGCCCTCTGTTTCTCACCGCGCATCACTGCATCCAAACCGATGAGGAAGCGCGGTCCCTTGAAACCTACTGGAATTTCCGGAACACCGGCCCCTCCACGCTCGACTATTACAGCGGCAACTTCGGAAGCTGGATCCCTGCGAGCCTCGCCTCCACCCTTCAAAAAGTCACTGGAGCCACCATCCTCAAGACCACCAGCGAATCCGAAGGCGATGGCACGCTTCTCCTCCTGGCGGCAAACCCACCCCCGGGTGTGATGTTCGCCGCCTGGAATCCACGCGAATTGCCGCTCGCCGCCCCCACCGGCACGGTCCATCATCCCGACGGCAGTTTCCAACGCATCACGCTCGGCCAGCGTGCCGCCAATGATCCCGGAACGAATGTGGAAGCCAGGTTCCGCCCCTCGGACTACTACTACAAGATCTCCGAACAGGTAGGCCTCACCGAGGGGGGCTCCTCCGGAGCCGCCCTCCTCACGAATGATTTTCTCGTCTCCGGAACGCTCAGCTACGGGCCCGAGGTTTCCTGCGCCGACCCGAATCACATCGGCATCTATGGCCGGTTTACCCACTTTCTTCCTCGCATCCAGTCGCTGCTCAACTTCGCCTCTCCCGGCCCCTGCATGGCGGAAATCACCGCCGTCAACCAGCCGATCCCTGCCACGGGCGGCGGCGGCACGTTTAACATCAGCGCCCCTCCCGGCTGCTATTGGGCCGTGGCATCGGATTACAACCACATCTCCGTGGCTCCCAACGCCGGCTCCGGCCCGCGAAATGGCGTCATCTTCACCGTCTCTCCGAACTCCGGAACCTTCCCCACCTCCGCCCGTCCCGGAACCTTCAGCGTCATCAGCGAGGAGCGCCGCGTCGTCCATCTCATGCAGGAGGGGACCGGCGGCAACATCGTCTACGCCGACGTCCCTTTGACCCACCCCTTCGCCCCGGAAATCAACTTCCTGAAAGGCTACAACGTCCAGGCCTATGGCTGCGCCCTGCCGTCCGGATTCTGCCCCGAAAGCGCCACCACCCGCGGACAGATGGCCGAATTCATCATCCGCACCCTTTACGGCGATAACTTCATCGCCGCCGGATCTCCCTATTTCGCCGACGTCGCAACCACCCACCCGGCTTTCCGTTTCATCCAGAAGATGAAGGAGTTGGATATCACCGGCGGATGCACCCTCACCACCTACTGCCCCGATGACCCCGTCACCCGCGGGCAGATGGCCGCCTTCCTCATCCGCGCCTTGCAGGTGCGCAATGGCCTCGACGGCCGCGCGCCCTTCTCCATCATGCAGGCCCCATACTTCACCGATACGTCTCCCTCGAACATCTTCTTCAGCTACATCCAGGAAATGAAGGAATTGGGCATCACCTCCGGCTGCACGGCCACGGCCTACTGCGTCAACGACCCCACTACCCGCGGACAGATCGCCGTCTTCCTCGTCAGGGCGCTCTTCGCCCTCAGTGAAAATCGTTAAGCGCCGCCCGGCCGGAGAACTTTTTCCTCTCGATGAAACATCTATTCCTTGAAGGTTTTATCCATGTCGCATCCCGCGCACGGCCACCTCGCGCCACGTATTCTTCTGATCGGACTGGATGAAGACCTCGTTTCGGAAATTCTTCGTACTCTTCCCGAGTGCGATGTGCGCGCGGCCCCGGCCGCTTCCCTCGACAGTGGCAAAGCGGCCGAAGG
>JABAQT010000074.1 GCA_019187195.1 Bryobacteraceae bacterium | reverse complement strand
GGAAATTGTGCGGCGATACCTTGGTGGCGACGAAGACCCGGTCGCGTAGGCCGCGCAGCGCTTCGCCCACGACGTGGTCGGTTCCGTAGGATTCCGCGGTGTCGGCGAACCAGGCGCCGGCCTCGAAACCCTTGCGCAGAGGGTGGGAACCGGCGTGGTAATCCCAGGTGCCAAGCCCGATCTCGGGGAGGAGAACGCCGGTGCGGGCTAGTTCCTTGGTGAGCATGGCGGTTCAGGAAATAGGAGGAGCCGCCGGCCAGCGCAGCAGCCGGACTCCATATCTTTTGAAGAAAAGAGACACCTCGTCGCCTAAGTCATTCGACAACCGCGACTGCTCTTTACTGGCGATATCAATCCACATCGTGTTTCGGGCCTGCAAAGAGTGTCTTGTCTCTCCTGGGATCTCGCGAAGGCTTAGGAAAACATGAACGGTGGCCGGAGACAACAATTTCGCCGCCTCAGGAACACTCTTCTCTACCACTTGAAGCCTCCAAGGTCTCTGATTCCGCCGCCAGCCATGGGCCGGTTTCCAGATCTCGTAACAATCTCCGTCCTGTCGGCATCTCAGTTCCGAGTCCTGAAAGAACCGGATCATTTCCGCGATGATATTCCGGAAGATTCCAACTTTTTCTTCATCAGAAACCTCCCTGGGGAACTCGGGAGCCTTGCTCACCACCCGAGCCGGGAATCCCACCGCCAGACAGCGCGGAGGAATAATGCCGTGAACCACCGAATGCGCACCCACCACGGCCCCGTCTCCAATCTTAGTTCGGGGCAACACAAACACCCCCCACGACAGCGATACGCTCTTACCGATCTCGATAGGTTCAAAATCCACCGCATATCCCTCGAACTGGCTCAGCCAGGAGGTGTGCCCAAAAATCAGGCAATGGCCGCCAATTCCTGAGTCGTCTCCAACCACGATCGAGCGCGCTGGATTGATAAAAGACATTTGCATCACCTGGCAATTGCGCCCTAGCACAAACCGGGAATCGGGAAACTGGAGACCGCCGACAAACACCTGCTCATTGATCTTGGTCCCCTCTCCGATTTCAATGTATGGTGTGTCCAGGAACGTGGTTGATCCAATTTGCACATGGGCGCCCACACGGATCTCTTTTCCGCGCAGGATGGTAAAGAATCCAATCGACGTGTGATCCCCCACTTCGACCTTCTTCCCACAGATGACGGACCCGAAACCGAGAGATACATTCTTGCCGATCTGGTACCCCTTCAACCGGTAGATCAAGACTTTGAGAAACCCCGGCCACAATCCAAACAAAAGAATGTCACGGATTGGAATCCGTGGTTTCTCAATCAGCATGGTTGCCCGATGCCGCACCCTTAAACAGGAATGCCCGCGCCGCCGTCGACCACCAGAGTCTGGCCAACTACGGCGCGGGCCGCATCCGAACAAAGAAATTGAGCCGCCTGTGCTACTTCTTCCGGCGTCACCAACCGGCCGAGTGGGGTTCGCCGGGCCAGATCCGCAAGACGGTGCCCAGCTTCCGGCATCGCATTCCAGGCCTCCGTAGCGACTGCTCCCGGAGCCAGTATGTTTACCCGGATCCCCCTCGGAGCCAGTTCCACCGCCAGGTGCCGCGCAAATGCCTCCAGCGCCCCTTTGGACGCCCCCACCACCGAGTACGCCGGCACCGCACGCAGAGCCCCTTGCGAGCTGACTGCCACAATGGCGGCGCGCGCCGCAAATCGCGGCAGCAGACGCTTCACCAGGTCAAAGAATGCACGGACGTTCAGCGCGAACGTCCAATCGTAATGCCGGAGGGTTAATTCGTCAAAAGGTTTGTGGATCCCGGTAGCCGCGCAATGAACCAGTCCATGAAGATCCCCCGCGCGAGCCACTGCCGCCTCCAGTTCGTCCAGGCCCCTGGCCGCGGTCAGATCCGCCCGGAATACCGTAATGCGCAGATTCTCCTTCTGCGCTTGCGCGAGTAGCGCCTCCGCCGCGGCTTGCCCACGGACGTAGTTGGCAAGGACTGTGGCGCCAGCCCGCGCGAACACCAGAGAAACAGCCCGGCCGATTCCACGCGTTCCTCCCGTGACCAGCACGCTCTTGCCTTCGAGGGAAAAGGCTGCGCTCACTGATGCGCTTTCCAATAAGCGGCAAGAACCTCGTCCTGATATCCCGCTGCAAACTGTTCGTGCGGAACAAACACGAAAAACAGCTCAGCCGAGCACACCTTCTTGCCGTTCACCTCCACAAAACAATCGGCTCTGGCATATGAGGGGCGGTTTTGCGCGATCCTAGCATGGATGATCGCCTCTTCATCCGGCCTCACCCATTGGCGAAAGCCGGCGGCCCGGATCTCTCCCAGCATGGCGCGCCCGGGATGAGTCCCATCCGCATCGAGGCATTTTCCCGCAGCTTGGGCCATCATCTCTGTCAACAGCACCCCAGGCACAACTGGAAACCCGGGAAAATGGTCGCGAAATATCTCCTCACCGGCGGCAAGCCGTTTAGAGGCTTTAATCCGCCGCCCGGGCTCTAGTTCATGAATAACATCAATAAGCAAAAATCGCATACACCGCGGGACTTGTCACTCCACAACCTGCGCCTCCAGATCCAGTTTCCCGTTCCGCTGCAGGATCAACAGGATGTCCCCCACCTTCTTCAAGTCCTGGATCTCTTCATCCGGCAACACGATGCCAAAGTCGCTATCCAAACTGGCCAGTAAACTCAAAGTCCCAAGCGAATCCCAGGCTTCAATATCCGCGCGAGCCGTATCCGGAGTCAGGCATTCCGGTGTCTCATAAAACAATCCGGCAATCCACCGTAATGCCTCCTCTTGTGTCATAACTTCTCCTTGGCATGATCCAATTCCATGGATTCCAGGATTGCCTTGGGATCTAATTCAACCAGTGCCGACCCCCAGGACAACCCTACACCGTAGCCCAAAAGCAACAAGCGTAAAGCCCGGTCCGCTGGTCGCTTCAGCCCTCCTTCCGTGAAAGTCAGAGGAATGGAGGCGCCGCCCGTATTGCCGAACTCCTTAAGAATGATCGGGACCTTGTCGAGAGGCAACCCCTGCTTGGTGCATACATGCTTCATAATGAACTGATTCGACTGATGAAAGATGAAGTAGTCGACTTCATCGACCGTGATGCCGGCACCGCACAGGGTTTCCTCGATCAATGCCGGTACCCGTTTGATGGTGAAGTTGAAGATGCGCGCGCCATCCATTTGCACGCAATACCGGCGGGCGTCCTCGCTGAACCGGTTCCGGAATCCGCCGGATTCGATGATCATCGCCCCATATGCGCTTCCGTCCGTATGCAAAGCGAAATGCCAGTCGGCGGCGCGCCCCGGCTCCGCCGCTTCCAACGCCGTAGCTGAACCAGCATCTCCAAACAAGAGCGACACGGACCGGTCCGCTCGATCCGCAAACCGCGTTGGAGTCTCCCCATGTAGCACCAGCACGCGCCGCATTCCTCCTTGCAGCATCATGGCGGCGAGCCAGATCCCATAGGGATATCCGGAACAGCCCAGGCCCACGTCGAATGCAGCGCACCGGTCGTCAAGCCCCAGCCTGTGGTGGAGGACACAAGATGTGGACGGTAGAATGTAATCCGGGGTTTGGGTGACCATGATCAGCGCGTTAATGGAATCGGGCGCCCATCCAAGCCGGTTCAGCAGTTTCTGTGCAGCCGCGGCGCAAAGATCGCTGCTACAGACCGACTCCCCGGCAAGCCGCCTCGAATCGACACCTGCTAAGCCGGTGACCTTACGGATTTCTTGCTCGCTGAACTCGACCGTGTCCGTGAGATTGTGGAATGTTGTTGCCGGTACGCAGGTGCAGATACCTGCAAATCGAGCTCCAGATGTCTTTACCATATGGTTATGGCGTGCTTAGCTTGCCTAACTGCTCGCCTCGATCATTCCCACGCCCTGTCTCATCCTCAAACGAATATACGAGGTGGTCATTCTCAATGTGGGCATAGGCGATGCGCGCCCGTTCCATCCCCTCACCTTCGATGCGCAGCGCGCCGTTGTCGGCCACAATCTTCATCTGGCTTCTTTGCCGCCACCAGAGATTGACGTCGTGGGGAAGAGGGATCCACATGTCGTGTTGATCGCGCTGTACGGAGAGGTACTCGAGGAGAGCACGGTAGGTCTTCTGAGGACGCTCCTCAATGATGTAATCCGGGTGGACGATGATGTTGGCCATCCCGTGTGCTCCCATGATGATGCCCAACTGCTGCTTCCATAGGTCAATGGAGTAATCGTTGAGGATATGAAACAGGGAGTAGTCCTGGATCGTCGTCACCGGTAGTTCGAGGATGTCGCCAATGAAGTAAGGAAAGACCGTGCAGCACCCACCGTGCTGAGGATCGAGATGGGCGCAGTTTGGAACGGACATGTCATAGGAGACTTCCAATGCATCGTACCAAGCGATATTGCGGTAGAGGGCGCCCGCACGAAAGCCCTGTGCTTGGTACTCCTTGACGTACTGGTTGATCTTGCTCGCTCTGCGGAGAAATTCGTCGCGATTGCTGTACAGGAGGCCGTCGTGGTTGAGGTCTTGCACGTTGACCTCGAACCCCCGGCTGCGGATGCTGTCCAGATAGTCCTTGGTGACGGTGTACCGCTCTTCCGGCACTACTTGGAATGATGCCTTCATTCCGAAGGTATCGTCGATATCCATCAGGGAGGAAGTGAATCGCCTCCCCGTTTCGGTTTCGACGTCATGGGTGAGGATCGCGCAACTGGAGTGCCCTTCCGGCCAAAACCAGATGAATGGGACTGTGTCCAGGCCCTTCGCCTTCATGGAAAGCATAAGGCATTTTTCCAGCAGGCGCTCTACTGTGAGGTCGACGGGCCACTTGGGGAAGGGTCGGCTTTGCCAACCGCGGAGGGCTAGCCTTTGGAGATGCTTGCGGATATTGACGGAGAGGAAGGGACGGATGAAGTAGTATGCCTTTTGAATCAATGCGTTGTTGCGGATGCCTGCGGAAGCGTGGAGATCATCGGCCACGTAGCGCTCACACTGAAGATAAGTGATGATTTCAGTGAGGTCGAACGGGAGGCCGGGAACGAATGCCTTCGTCATGGCGCGGGGCGAGCCGTTGTCGAGGTCATAGGCTATTGGCGGGGGACTGGGGGAGCAGAGGCCAAAGTAGATCACCCCATCCTTGAAAAAAAATTCGGTCTTCGCCGTCAGACTGTCCGTGATCTCCTCACTGACTCGCCAAGGGAAACGGTAATACTCTGCCAGTGCTTGGTGACCCATCCGTACCAACATGGTGTGAGACAGTCCTTTCGGTCATAGTTTCTGAGCAGAGCGAGATCAGGGAACATGTGAAGATCAATAGAACATCTCCGACGGTGCCTCAGCACACCCCGGAACCATCGGTGTCCCTGCTCCGCCACATGGCGTCTCTGCTACCAAGCCGACCTGCGTTTCCGATGTCAATCCCAACTCGAAAAGCCAGTTCCGAGTTTTCAAGACGTGCAAAATATCGCCCGGAGTTACTCAACCGTAAGCGTTTCGTGAGCCGCGTTGAATCCCACGCTGGGATTGTGATGGTGACCGCAGTTCCGCAGCTTAAGCTTCAGCCGGACAGGTCATCGGCTTCCAGTTGTGGGGAAGCAATTCGCCCAGTCGCGTAATGGAGTGCGTCGGGATGCGCGAGAGCACGTCACGGAACCAGGCAAACGGCTCGATGCCGGATTGCTTGCAAGGCGCGACGAGACTCCGCAACATGGCCGTCGCCTTGCCGTCATCGCTACCGAAAAAAGTCCAGTTGCCCCGGCCCAGAGCGATGTTGCGGTTGGCCCGTTCCGTGACGCCGTTGTCCGATCTTCACTCGCCGTCCTCCAGAAAGCGCGTCAGCGCCTCCCATTGGTTCAGCGCCTGGCGTACGGCGGCCCCGGACGGACTCTTCGGCAGCACCTGCGACTGCAACTCCAGCAGATACCGGTGGGGCTTTCCCACCAGCCGCGAGGAAACACGCCGCCGCAGTTCCAGCCGTTGCTCCGCCGAAAGCGTCAGCGCCCTGGCGTGCTCTTCCACTCGATACAGGCGTGCGATCAAGTACAACGCCGGCCCATGTGGGGCTCGTCGGCGTCCAGCTTGAAGAAAGATCTTCGAGCATGTATCCAACACCCAACCTCGGTCATGCGGCGTTCGAGCTTGAATAATGCGTCGTAGACGGAATAGGCGTCCGCCTGCAAATATCCTTTGTAGCCTTCGAGAAACTTCGCCGGGCCGGCGACGCGATCGTGTGGGCGTGTAGTCGTACACGATCACCAGGCGTTGAACGTCTCCGACATGCGGCTAGATCCGGCCAATCCGGGCGAAGGAGATTTTCCGGTCCAGCACACTGGTATCGTCGGTAACGATCACCTTGGAGCGCAACAACTCCTTTTTCATTATCTGGTACAGCGGATCAAGCAATTCCGCGCACTGCGCCATCCAACCGCCCATGATCTTGCACGAGATCTCGATGCCGTGCCGCTCGAACATTTTCTCGTGCCGGTGCAGCGGCTGGTGGTCAGCCCATTTGGCCACGATCACCTGCGCCAACAAACTCGCTCCCGCCGTGCCCTTCTCGATCGGCTGCGGCGCCTTGGTGGCGGTCCTTACCGTGCAGTCGCAGGCGTACTTCAGACAAACGTCTTGAATCACCTTCATCGAGGCGGGGATGTATTCGTAGCGCTCGCTGGTCTCAGCCGCTATCAGTCGCAGGTTCTTGCCGCAGCCGTGGCAATGCTTTTCCGCCTCGGCGAGGTCGTGAACGATGCATTCGCGCGTCAGATGCCGCGCCAGAGGCTGGCGTCCGCCGCGCTTACGGGTGGAAGTTTCGCTCGACGCGGCACCCGCACTTCCATCCAACTCGTCATCGTGATCGTCGCCGGCGCATTTGATCTCCGCGCTTCGTGCCTGCCAGCCTCAAATAGCGTCTGTTGCTCTTTCGACAACTGCTCGCTCTTATGGTTGCGCTGCGCCTCCAGCAGTTCGCGAAGCAGGGTCTGATACTTGTTCTGCTCGGATAGTTGCTCGGCCAGACCCATAACGATCTTCCGCAGCGTTTCTGCATCCCGTGGCAGCTGTTCGGATCGATAGGCACCGTGTCTGGAAACCGGCCTGATTCCAAGTAAACAACAACAATAAGAGCCGCGCGCCGGCACCGTTTACGCCGCTTCGCCGTGCTCAGATGGATGCTGGTCTACAGTGAGCCCAACTCCTGGGTCGTGATTTCCCGCCGGCGCTCGACCTCGCCCTCTCCAAACGGAATCGCGTACGTCCCCTCCTCCAGGCGCTTGCTCCAGACGGCAAAACCGTCGCGATCCCAGTACAGGATTCTCACTCGGTCCCGCCGCCGACTGGTAAAGACAAACAAGTGCCCGTCGAGCGCGTCAAGTTCCAGATAGTCGCGGACCAGAGCGTGCAGGCTATCGGAGCTCTTGCGCATGTCGCACGGCATCAGGCAAAGGTACACCGCACGCTGGCCGACAGGTGAATCACGGCCGTAACGCGCCCAACACCAGACGCAAGGCGCGGCGTCCACGCCAGAGCCAATGTGAAGCCGCTCGCCGTTCGTCAACACCAGTTCGAGTGCCGCCGTCGGCGTGCGATCCTGCCGTCTCGCGTTCCTGTCCACCAAGGCGAACCGCGCCGGCCCCTTCTCCCGGAGCCGTTTCCACCAAGTGTACAAAGAGTACTCAGACAGCCCGTGCTCCTTGCAGAACTGCTTGACGGTAGCTCCGCTGTGCTGTTGTGCCGCAATCCGCTCGGCCCACTCATCTGCTTTCGGGTGGTCGGCCTCTGCTCAGTTGCCGTGCCGCTCATGAAACACAATGCACCACCAGCCGGTTCATTAGTAAGGAGCCATTTCCGAGACGTTTATGCAATTTTGCACCCAACGGGTGAAATCTCCGCTCTTCTTTCCCGCCGCTCTGTCCGGCTCTCCGATCGACTCCGATCTTGCTACGGACGGATTACGGGGCGGGTGGTTGTAACACACCGCTTGTTCGCAACAAAGTGCATCTCCGCTGGGTCGGCTTCGGACGTGGGGCGTAGGGATTCCTGGGACCGAGGCTTCATGAGCATTTGCCGTACCAACCCAATGGATTCATAGATCGGGCCGGTTCCACCGTGCAGTCCTGCGATAGCGATGAAGTAGAGGGCCGTGAGTAATCCTGAGGCTGACACGATTCTAAGACCGGCTCCTAAGCTGCCAGGGAAGGCTACCAAACCAGGGATCCAACTCATCCCCACACTAGTTGCAATCCCCGCGAACAGCGCAGCAATGATGTAGCGCCAGATGGCCCGAATAACCTGACCTGCGCCAAACTCGATCGGCTGTCCTGCGTACCACAGCGCGGGAATCGTCAGAACCCAGTAGGAAATTGTCCAGGCGCCAGCGATGCCTATTGGTCCCCAAGATATACCTACGATAAATAGAGAGATGGTTACCGCCACTTCGACAATACCCCACCGGAACCAACGATTCGCGGTGCTCAGCGAAAGATGAATCCAGCCGTGGGTGTAGTAAAGGATCATGATTCCGACGCCTGGTCCAAAAAACGCAAAAATCTTTCCCGACTCATCCCAGTCCGGCCCTAATAAAAGCCGTATCACATCCTTTCCAACGAGGGTGAGTTCGGCAGCCAGTCCCATACCTAGGAACGCCATGGCCGTGAGCGCTTGCATCAGAAATCGCCTGTACTCGACCGAGCCCTGCTCAATGCGGTTCAGCGCCGCTACTACCACGAGGGTCAGAGAATGAGTAAATTGACTGGCGCTCAAACTAAACAAATCATACGCTCTCTTATAGAATCCCAACGCTTGTGCGTTGAAAAGCCAACCTACTAAAAGGTTGTCTGCATTGCGGCTGATGTAATTAAGACAGAAGCGTCCATAAGCAATAAGAGCAAACAAGAAGGTATAACCCGTACCCGGGACCTTTCGGGGAGGGTGGGGCATCCAGCGGCAGTAATACCACGCTGCAAGAGTTTGCGTGAGAGGCAGCGCCACGGCGCCACCAACCAGCGCCCAATATCCGAATCCCATCAATGCCATCAGGATGGAAACTGCGGTAGAAACGATCCGACCATAAATGGCGACCATAGACGCTTCCGAAAAGCGCATCGCCCGTTTGAGAAGCGCGAGGTGAACCGTGGCGGTGCTGTAGAAAAGCATGATTGGCGAAATGCCAATTACTACCTGCTGTACTGCGGTATCTTGATAGACCCAAGCAAAGAGGTGACCGGTTGCGGCAAAGCTAAGGGCGAGCAGCAGACCACCGGCGACATTGATCCAGAAGAGATTACTGGCCAGTCTTCTGTCCATCTCTTCACGTTGGACAATTGCCATTGGCAGGCCCGTGTCGCCGAAGCTCGCCAGCAGCAGCCCGATGGTTGACACAATCGTTACCAAGCCGAAGTCGCGCGGCGACACCAATCTGCCGAGAACCATGGTGGCGATCGTCTGAACAGCTAGGGTTATGGCACCCGAGAACAGCGTTACGCCAGCGCTCCGGACGGCGTCGTCACGTACTTCGGCCATACCATTTGCGGCAAACCGTTTAAAAGTACCATCCGGCTCGAAGGGCTCCAAACGCAAAGTGTGTCTCTCTGAAAGAAGGTCGATGTTGGTGCGAGTGACAAGACAGATCGTCGCGACCAGGAAAAGGCAGCGGAAGAAGTCGCCGATCGAGCGTACGACTTCTCAGGCGCTGCGTGTCCTAATAGCAGTATTTCTACCGGTTCTTTGCGTCTTTTCTGGAACCGGTATGTCGTATGTCTGTGTGTGGGGGCGCAGTTCTCGCCCTCCCGGGATGTTACTGAACGTTGCTGGTCAATCCAGTCGGCGCTGCCGGTGCGGTAGGGACTTGATGCGTTTGTACCTGCAACGGGTGGGGGTAGGAGTAAGGAACATAGTATACGTTCCACTTATTGCCGAACGCGCACTGATATAATGTGCCTTGAGCACCCTGATCCGTCGCGAAATAAGCCACGCCGGCCGTACAGGTGGACGGACGGCTAGCCAGAGAGCCAACTCCGACTCCCGCAGAGCCGTTGAATGGTGTAACTTCATTGAAATAGTCGCGATTTTCCAGAAGGTGGTAGGTCCGCGCGCGTATGCAATCCTGATATCCGCAAACGTAAAAATTCGCAGCAGTTGTAGGCGCGGAACCCTTGAAGGTGTTTCTCCAGGAATACTGTGGATATGAACCTTGGTTGGTTCCACGTCCGACTTGATCCTGGCAAGGGTATCCCTGTTTTCCCGATGAGTTCTGATCCCGGGAGTTCGTTCCATCACACGGCCCCCACGAACTCGTATAAGACGAATCGGAACGATAGTTCTGAATCCACCAGAATGAGTTGTAGCCATTCGAAACAATATTGTTCCACAGCAAGAAGGAGCCACCGCGCGTGTTCCCCATCGTGTAGATCGCGGACCCTGGATTGGAAAACGTGTTGTTGTTAATGTCGGCCCAAAGCGTAGACCGCAGGCCACCGCTATCCAAGCCGTGACCGCCGATATTCGTACCTACAACATTGTTATAGCGAAAAACTAACCGCGCTCCCGCATAAGAATCGAAAGCCCCGTCGAGAATCATGGTATAGACGAAGTTGTTGTCTTCGATATACACGGCGTTGACGGTTCCGAATTGCATAGCTTGGGACCAGGATAAGTCACCAGGGTAGGTGTCTCCGGACTGAGCTCCTTCTATGTCCACGCCATTGAGGGCGTCCTGGAACAAGTTGTGGTCGATCAATCCGTAGCCGTATGCAGTAATCGCCCTAGTGTGATTGCTATTGGTCGGATGGAAGTGGCAATGATCGATTCGCCATCCGGTAGTTCCGGTATCGGTCTGGACAGCGGCTTTGGAATCGGACAATGGTCTGGTATCGAAAAAGGTGAATCCCGTTAACCGCGCTCCCGAAGTCGAAATCTGTAATGGAATCTCCAAGAATCCGACGCCAGTGCCGTCATAGATAATTGTGGAATCCGCGCAGGTCAAGTTCTCGGAACGTCCCGTACACGTTGTTTGACCCTGGAGCGTAATAGCCTTGTTCAACAAGACGCTAGGTGCTCCAGGACTTGTGGTAGTCCAGGTACAACTCCCGGCTGGAACGATAACAGTATCTCCTGGCATTGCCGAGTTGATAGCAGCCCGCACTGCCATTTGAGAACAATTGCTGGCGTGGATGGTGTTCCCTGGGCTCCCTGAACCGCCACCGCTCGTTCCTTGATATTCATAAGCACCGCCGTCGGGAGCCCCATAAGCCGACCGGCTGACACCGGCAATGTCCGTTGGAACGATATTTGTCAGGACAACTCCGGCGTTAATGGGAGTACTGTCGGCGACGAGATGGTAATCACCGCCCGCCTTGTTTACAAAAAACGAACTCAAAGGCGCCAAGTTGCCGGGAGTCGACGGGCCAATATTGTTCTTGACATCCGTAGCACCACCGTTCACTGCCAGAGCCCGTGAACTTGTCACATCGATCGTATTATGATACACAAGGCGGTTGTATGAATCGTCCGAGGGATTATCGACCAAAATCCCATAACCGGCCGAATTGATGTTGTAGATGAGATTATTATAAACGATCACACCTGTGCCAGCCCGGATTCCTGAATTTAGTAGTACGCCTCCGGATCCGGTACCGATATCATGAATGATATTGTTTCGAATCACATGGGCTGGGTTGCTCGGCCACGCTGCGTCGGCGGTTGTAGATTCATTGACTTCAATTGCCGCCCCGTTGTAGCCGTTCGAAACGATATTCGTGTGATGAAGTGTGTTGCCGTCGATCAGGCAATGGTGTGTTCCAGGCTTCAGTTCGATGCCTTCATCCGCAGTATTATAGATTACGCTGTTGCGAACCGTAACATGGTTGGTATTGTCATCAGCTCCAACACCTCCTACATAAATGCCCTCTCCATTGTATTTCCACATCCCAGTGTTGTAAATTGTACAGCCGTCAACCGTTATATAAGACGAATTGGAATTTGGGTGAATACCTTCCTGGCCGACGTCATGTACCGAGCAGTTGCTGATAGTAATATTGTTGGAATTGTCTATAAATAGCCCCTGATTGTAATTGGTAATGATAAATCCGTGAAAGGTGATATAACTGGTGTTCGCGATTTTGACGCGGCCACTATTAGTGCCCAATCCGCGCAACGTGACTGTTGTGCCAGGATATGCTCGGATGACAGTGGGCGCTGACGCCGTCCCCGCTGGGCCAGAGATATAGATGTTCTCACTATATGTACCTGATTGCACATATAGAGTATCTCCACTCGATAGTTGTTCGATACCGTACGATACAGTGCACCATGGACTCACTGCAGAGCCGTTGCTTGGGTGGTTGCTGCAGGCGGGCGACCCAGAGTTGTCCACATATCGGATGGCACCGCTAGACAGCATGGGTATCGCAAGGGAGAACAATAGGATAGCGACAGTAGACCACTGGGCGAAGAACGGAAGGATCAATTGGATAGAAAAACACTTCATAGCCCGGCAGTGTCCCAGGGGTGGAGATTGAGGTGGAACTCCTTGCCTGAGTTGCGGTGCGGAGAGGGTACTAGTACATTTTCCCATCAGGGCTATCGTACCATTACGGACTATGCAGAAGCAGTAGGCGATTGAACGGATACAAGGGTCAGCAAAAGACCATGGACCACCAGGAAAGTCACCTGCCAGAATTCAGCGGATTCGCCTTGAGGGGATCTGCATCTCCTCCGTTTCAAGACAGCAGCAGTCTAGTGTAGACCTGCCGTATTTCGAGGGCCACACTCTCCCAAGAGTGCTCCGACCGGCCGTATTCCTGGATTGCCTGCCGTTGGCTTCCCAGTGAGCGGTATAGGGAGCTGTCAAAGTACTTGCGAATCGCTTCCGCCAGATCAGCTTCTTCCTTCGGGCGGCACAAGTATCCAGTTGCTCCCTCCAAGACATCATCCCGGAGTGATCCGACGTCGGCGGCGATCACCGGCAGTCCGAAGCTGTATCCCAGAAAGAGAATCCCGCTCTGAAAAATGCTGGTGTAGGGTAGAACCAGAATATCTGCAGCTTTGAAATAAAGTTCAATCTCTTCGTCGGGAATGAGCTCGAGATGTAAAATGAAGCGATCCCTATAGGGGCTGCTGTTCAGTTCGTGCTCGATGCGCTCACTGTATTCGTCAGATCCTTTCTTGAACCTTCCCGCAACGATAAGACGATACCGGTCTTCGCCGCGACTGGCACAGACCCGCTCAAATGCGCGGATCAGATATTCAAGCCCTTTGTACGGCGCGATATTGCCGAAGAACAGAATCGTTCTTTCCTCGTCAGCGATCCCAAGCCGTCGCCTGGAGTCCTGAGGCGTCAGAGCCGTATTGGGGACGGCGTTGTTGATCCCGTACCGGATTACGGATACCGCCTGCGGTCGCACGTTGAAGTTAGAGATGAGTTCGTCCTTCATCTTTTGGGTATGGACGAATATGTGATCAGATAGGTGATATTGAAGACGAAGCGTGAATCGGTTGAGACCGCTGTCGCGTCCATCCCGCATACCAGCATTAATATTGTGCGCCGTGAGAACCAACTTCTTACCAAGAAGCCTGTAGTAGGCCATCAGAAGTGTGCGGTCGAAGTGCTCGAACCTATTGTTCCATAGAATATGAAAGACCTTTGGCTGGGCAAACGTCGCGTACGCAATCAGGCGGACGTAGTAGGCGGCTAACCTGGCCGTTTTCCGGAGCGCACCGACCCCCAGCCCGCTTCTTCGCATCCTGAAATATGTCAGTCCCGGAGTGGTGTTCATCTCCGGGCTATCAATTTCATCGCCGCCAATGCAGTCCAGTCGTACTCCAGCCTGTACCAGACTCATCATCAAGCCGAAAGCATAGTGTCTGTCGCCGCCGCCTGTAAGCAGCGCAACCTTGAGTGGCTTTTCACAAATACGGGGAAGGTTCATGGTGCCGCGCGTATTGTCGTTGCCGGGCATTGTCTCAACATCGCTATGGCTGACGGCAGTATCCGGATGCGTTGGTTGCCTCAATCCGCGTTGTAGCTCCATGATAATGTTCCCTTGTTAGATTGTTGGATCGAAGATTGGGTTCCACTCCGAAAAGTGTGACGGGCGCCGAGGTCCTTGGAACGGTTGGAGTTGTGGCCTGACAGGGCTTTTGAGTGGCACCCCGGCATCGCGTTATTTTCGTGTTTCCGACCAAGGAATACGAAAGGACCCGGACCGAGGTGCTCATTGAGACCTTTATCAGAAAACAGTTGCGTTTGAAAGCCCATACGGTGACGAAGGTGGAGGAGTCCGATGGCTGCATGCTGCCGGGAGGTCTACGACATTCGGCCGATGCGGGAATGGCGGGACCTCTCGATGCGGAAGTCGCCGCTGATCCTCTGCTACCGCCCGCGGCGGGTCGAGTGTCCCCGGTGTGGCGTGCGGGTAGAGGACTTTCCCTGGGCCGAGCCGTGGGCGCGGGTGACGACCGCGCTGGCCAACGCCGTGGCTATGCTGGCGCGGGAATTGAGTTGGCAGGGTGTGGCCCGCCAGTACGGGCTGAACTGGAAAAGCGTGGCTACCATCGTGAAACGGGCGGTGCGGTACGGGCTGGAGCATCGCGTCCAGCGTCCGGTGCACGTGATCGGCATCGATGAGGTCAGCCGGCGGAAGGGTCAAGTGTATCTGACTGTGGTGTACGACCTGGAGCGGCGCGTGTTGCTGTGGGTGGGCGAGGATCGGACGGAGGAGGCGGTGCGGAAGTTCTTCACCGAGGAGATGGGCCGGCGGCGCTGCCATACGCTCCAGGTGGTGTGCATGGACATGTGGGCGCCGTTTGCCAAATTGGTGAAGGACCACGCGCC
>JABAQT010000109.1 GCA_019187195.1 Bryobacteraceae bacterium | reverse complement strand
GGTTGCAGACGGAAGCGGATTGGAAGGTGGAGCCGACGCTGGTGAAGAAAGGGGCGTCGATTGGGTCGGGGGTGACGGTGCTGGCGAACGTGACCATTGGGGAGCGGGCGATTGTGGGGGCGGGGAGCGTGGTGACGAAGGATGTGCCGGCGGAAACGATTGTGGCTGGGAATCCTGCCCACGTATTACGAAAATGCATTCCATAAGGAAATCTGAGGATCTATGAAAACCGAAAGTAAGGTTGTTGTCGTTGGGCTGGGAGAAGTAGGAAAACCCCTCTTCGACCTCATTTCAAAACACCATGACACAATTGGTGTGGACATCTCCCCGATCGAGCCACCTGCGGACGTCGATATCATGCACGTCTGCTACCCCTACCAGATCAAGGACTTCCTTGGGGAGACTGCCCGGTACATCCAGCTCTTCCGGCCGGCATTGACAATCATCGACAGCACCGTGGGAATCGGAACAACGCGGGCGATCGCCGAAAGAACGGGCGCCGCTGTAGTGAATAGCCCGGTGCGCGGCAAACACGCTCGGATGCTTCAAGATCTCCAGGTCTATACCAAGTTTGTGGGCGCCATGGACTCCGCCGCGGGGGAGCGGGCCGCCAGGCATTTTGAGTCTGTGGGTTTGAAGACGAAGGTGCTCTCGTCGCCCGAGGCTAGTGAGTTGGCTAAACTCACGGAGACCACCTACTTTGGGGTGATGATTGCCTGGGCGCAAGAGGTGGAGCGATACTGCGATCGAACCGGCGCGGATTACGATGAGGTTGTGTCGTTTTATGACGAAATCAAGTTCTTTCCGCCCGTAAAGTACTTCCCGGGAGTCATCGGCGGCCACTGCGTGATGCCCAACATTGACATTCTGAGGAAGTATGCGCATTCCCAGATTCTCGAGGCGATCCAGGCTTCCAACAGGATGAAGGTCGAGCGGCAAGCCCGCATCGCCGATGTGGTGGCTGTTGCGTGATCAGGGTGAGGTGGATCAGGTTCCTTTGATACAAGCAATGTTAGGCGCTGTTTAGAAGGCGCACAGACTATCCTGAGAGGCGGCCTGTGGACGCCATCCACTACGGGCTTGAATCAGCTCAACTGGCGCAGTCACACGCAATTTTCTTTCGACACCCATCGGCATACAGATCGAAGACGTAATGCAGGTACACCTTGGCGAGAAACGGTGAAACTGTGGATAGGCCTGCGTCGAGCAAACCTGCGATTCCCGCTGTTGATCATGGGCTACGTGGCAAGCGGGTAGCGATGGTTTCATTCTCTTCCTATCCCGCCGACCCTCGCCCCCGCCGTGCGGCAGAAGCCCTTTTAAAAGAAGGGATGAGGGTCGATTTTTTTGGCCTGAGCGAGAACGGAGCTCCTAAGCAGGAGCGCTCAGGCATGCTTGACATTCGACGCCTTCCGGTGCGCCACCGGCGCGGAGGCAAACTGGACTACGTCTATCAGTATGCCACCTTTATCCTGGCAGTCACCGGAATCCTGGCGCTACGATCGATCAAGCAACGCTATCACTTAGTGTATATCCACAATATGCCCGATGTTCTGGTCTTCAGCTCTCTAGTACCCAAACTGCTGGGCGCGAAAGTGGTTCTAGACCAACACGATCCTATGCCGGAGCTGCTCACCACAATTTTTGGGCTGGATGAACAGAGTTTCGGCGTCCGGCTGATGAGGTGGCTGGAAAAGCTGAGTATTGCCTGGGCGAACGCTGTCGTAACTGTCAACATCGCATGCAAGCGGATATTTTCGACGCGTAGTTGCCGGGCAGAGAAGATCGAAGTAGTGATGAACGCTCCCGACGAGGATATTTTCCGGTTTCAAACGCCGCGAGAAAAGCGTCCCGGCCGGTTCGTCATTATGTACCACGGGTCGATCGTGGAGCGAAACGGTTTGGACCTCGCCATCGAAGCATTGGCCTTAGTACGGCGCAATCTACCAGGAGTCGAACTCAGGGTGTATGGCCGCGAGACGGCTTTCCTTGACCAAGTGATGAACTTGGCGGATCAGAGGGGGATTGCAAACTGTGTTCGTTACCTGGGTCCACGCCGGCTGGAGGACCTAGTTGGAGAAATCACTGATTGCGACTTGGGTATCATTCCCAACCAGTGCAACGCCTTTACGGATATCAACACACCGACGCGGATTTTTGAATATCTAGCGTTGGGCAAACCCGTGATTGCCCCACGAACATCTGGCATTGAGGATTACTTCGGGGTGGGTTCCCTCATCTTCTTCGAATCCGGTAAAGCGGACCAGCTTGCCGCGCAAATCGAGTACGTATTTCATCATCCAGAGAGCGTTTTGGCAACTGTCCATCGTGGCCAGGAAGTGTACCTCGCGCATACCTGGAGCAAGGAGCGGGAGACCCTGATCAACCTAGTTAGCGGAGTCCTAAAGGGAGAAACACGTTAGTGATGCCTAATTTCATAGCTGTACCCGCGGTGGTGTCTGGGCTGGATAGTACTCTACAGTTTCGAAACGCTCTGGCCAAACTTCAGACGTGGGTGGAAACCGAGAACTACCGCGGGTACGAACCGTTTGATGGTCTCTCGTCGTGGGCCCGTGTGTTCACGTTTCACAATCAACTTGCCGAGCGGATCCTCCAACAGACAATCCGCCAGTGTCCGATCAATCTGCGACCGCTTTTCGGAATCAGCCGTAAGGATTCAACCAAGGGGCGTGGCTACATGGCGTGGGGATATCTGACGCTTTATAAAGCCACCGGGCAGCAGGAATATCTTGAGAAAGCCACTGCTTGCCTGGAATGGTTGGACGCGCACAAAGTAGCGCGGTTCCAGCATCACAGTTGGAGCAACCATTTCGATTTTACCTCGCGTGCCGGATCCTACACCAAAGACGATCCGATCATAGTGTGGACAAGTCTCATCGGAAACGCCTATGTAGAGGCGTTCGAAATTACGGGCAAGCAATGGTACCTTGATGTCGCTGTGAGCGCCTGTAAATGGATCATGGAACTGCCCCGCGAGCGAACTGAGCGTGGCGAATGCATAAGCTACATGGCCCACGTGCAGAGTTCCATCCATAACGCCAACATGCTGGGCGCAGCACTGCTGGCGAGAACAGCCAAACACACCGGGGAACGCGAGTATCGCAAGACGGCGTGTGCGGCCATGGAGTATAGTTGCTCGCGCCAGTTGCAGGACGGGTCCTGGTGGTACGCAGAAGATCCCATGTATCGCTGGGTAGACAACTTCCATACCGGATACAACTTGGACAGCCTGGACACTTACATTGAAGCCACTGACGACGGCCAATACAGCGGTCATCTCCACAAAGGACTGGCGTACTATAAAGCCAATTTCTTCGAAGACACTGGTCGGCCGAAATATTACCACGTCAGAACCCATCCTGTGGACATCCAATGCGCAGCGCAATCCATTGACACGCTGGCGCGTTTTGCGCGGCGCGACGCGGAGTGTCGCAAACTAGCCGAGAAAGTGGCTACCTGGACTATCCGGAATATGCAGGATCCAAAGGGCTATTTTTACTATCGGCAGTATCCACTCATGAAGGCCAAGACTCCAATGCTGCATTGGGGCCAAGCGACCATGTTCAAGGCGCTGGCCGAATTAATTTGGCAAAGTTCCCGCGCGGTATAAGCGGCATAAAATGATTGGTGTACTCGCAACACCACCTGAAGTTCCGGTGATCCGGGAATTCTTCGAGTTGTTCAAGACACCGTGGGAGCTTTATCGTTCCGGGGGGAGGTACGATGCTGTGCTCACCACGGGCGACGACCCTGTTTTCGCCGAAGCCACTCCGCTGATTGTGATTTATTCCGGTCGGAAATTAGCCTCTGACGTCAAAGCCGGAATAGAATCTATTCCACGGCACATCGAGTCTCTATCTTACGGCGACTATACCATCCCCATATATGGGGGTGGTATAGTTTTCGGTAGCGGTAGTGGCTTGACGGACAAAGAATCGGGTAAAGCAGTAATGTGTTCCCGCGAGCGGCTTGGCGGAGTTACTGTCCGAATTGGTTACAATCTTTTCGAAGAAGTCCGTGTTCTGTTGACAGTCGGTCAGCCGGTGGACAATGCAGCGATTCCGGCGCTTGATTTGCACATTGCGGTTCTCCGCGATTTGCTGGCCACCTCTGTGGGACCGCTGATCGAGATTCCTCCAATCCCTCAATGCTATCGTTTCGTCGCCTGTCTTACGCACGACATGGATCACCCCTCGCTACGATTGCACGAATGCGACGCAACGCTGCTCGGGTTTCTGTATCGGGCCACCGTCGGATCGGTGGTCCGGGTTCTTCGCGGGCGGTTGTCCTTGCGGGGTCTACTGCGCAACTGGAGAGTGGCTCTCAAAACACCTTTCGTCCAAGTGGGTCTGGCGAGGGACCCCTGGAGAGATTTTGTCCGGTACATTAAGTTGGAAAAGGGATTCCCGTCGACGTTTTTCGCGATTCCGTTCCGAAATTCTCGCGGGCAAACACATTGTGGCCAACTGGCTCCGAAACGCCGTGCCTGCCGGTACCGTCTCACGGATATCACCGAGGAACTGCGGGAGTTAATGGCCGGAGGCTGCGAGATAGGTCTTCACGGAATTGACGCTTGGCGGGATATCGGACGCGGCAGTGAGGAGATGGCTGCGATTCGACAAATAAGCAGGACCGAGAAGATCGGGGTCCGCATGCACTGGCTGTATTTTGACACGCATTCGGCGGCGACGCTCGAGGCCGGTGGAGCGGACTACGATTCGACGGTCGGCTACAACGAAACCATCGGCTATCGGGCAGGCACGGCGCAAGCATATAAACCGCTAGAAACCAAACAGCTGCTCGAACTGCCAATGCAAATTATGGATACCGCTCTGTTCTACCCTTCGTACTTGAACCTCACCTCGAAACAAGCCAGGAACTGCATAGGGTGGTTGCTGGATCATGCGCAGCAATCCGGGGGATGTGTGACCGTAAATTGGCATGATCGAAGCATCGCGGCGGAGCGGCAGTGGGGCGAGTTCTACGTGAATCTGGTTGAGGAAATGGAAAAACGGGGAGCATGGTTTGCATCGGCCTCTCAGGCGGTGGCATGGTTTCGGATGCGACGATCGGTGCAGTTTGAAAGTGTTGGTCAGGGGAAAGGAGTGGCGGGGTTCAAAATCACGATGGATCGCAAGCATGACCTGCCCGATCTGCAATTACGGATTTATGACGCACCAGGATCGTACCGGGATATTCCGGTGGTCGAGTTCATGAGAGAGCACGCTGCACTACCGACTTAAGAACATCGTGGATAGGCAAGCATTGAAATACGTACTGATCACTCCGGCCCGGAACGAGGAGGTATTCATCAGGCAGACGATCCAATCGGTGATTTCTCAAACGGTGCGTCCGCAGAAATGGATCATCGTGTCCGATGGTTCCACTGACCAGACCGACGAGATCGTCAAGCAGTATGCCGCGGAACACTCCTGGATTGAGCTTGTAAGAATGCCGCAACACCGGGACCGAAACTTCGCGGCGAAAGTACAATGTTTTAAGTCGGGGATGGAGTGTTTGCGAGACGTAGACTATGAAGTCCTTGGAAACCTGGACGCTGATATCACGTTTGAGCCAGACTACCTCGAATTTCTACTGGGAAGACTAGCCGCAGATCCAGATCTGGGAGTAGTGGGGACTCCGTTTGTTGAAGGAACCAGATCTTACGACTTTCGTTACACCACAGTGGAGCACGTCTCCGGCGCCTGCCAGATTTTCCGGCGCGCATGTTTCGAGGAGATCGGTGGTTATCCAGAAGTCAAGGGCGGTGGTATTGATTGGATAGCCGTTACAACGGCAAGGATGAAGGGCTGGAAGACCCGCACGTTTGTCGAGCGTGTGTGTTACCACCATCGCCCCATGGGGACAGCATCGGCCGGAAAGCTGCAATCCCATTTCCGACTCGGCAGACAGGATTATTATTTGGGCGGTCACCCACTATGGGCAGTGTTCCGAGCGTGCTATCAGATGACCCGACAACCTTATGTGGTGGGGGGAATGTGGCTGTTTGGGGGTTATTGTTGGGCCTGGATGAGCCGTGTCCGGAGATCAGTTTCTCCCGAACTGATCCAATTCCACCAGCGTGAACAGATGCTCAGATTGAGCAAGCAGTTTCGCAAGCTGATCCGCGCCGAAGCGGTGGAAACTACTGGCGGTTAAGGCAGGTTTGCCCGAATTCTCCAGCCCTTCCTTCTTCGGTGCATCGCTAAATCCAAGGTCTATTAAGCCCGACTGTTGCCCTAGCAGCGTATCTCTTCCATGGAAACCATGCCATCTATATTAAAGCCGTATGAACCGATCCTGATCACCGGAGCAGCCGGTTTTCTTGGTCCCGCAGTGGTGGAGCGCGCACTGTATCATGGCTTCCGTAACATCCGGGCTTTTATTCGACCGTCGAGCAATACCAGTCGGCTCTCCGAGGTGGCTCGCAAATACCGCAGCGAAGCCCAGGTCGAAATCATTAGCGGAAACCTTCTGGCGCGGGAGGACTGCAAAGCTGCCGCCAAAGGCACCTCCGTAATTCTCCATCTCGCCACTAGCGGGGATAAATCCTTCGCTGGATCGTACCTCAACTCGGTGGTCGCGACGCGCAATCTGCTGGATGCGACCCTTGAAGCCGCAAACCTGAAGCGGTTTGTGAATGTCAGTTCTTTCGCGGTGTATACCAACAAAGGAAAACATTCGCGGCTGCTAGACGAATCAGCCCCGGTGGAAACGCAGCCGCAGCGCCGTGGAGAAGCATACTGTTACGCCAAAACGAAACAGGACGAACTGGTGGCAGACTACGGCAAACGCTTCGGTCTTGCGTACGTAATTGTAAGACCCGGATCAGTTTATGGTCCCGGTAAGACCGGCATCACCGGCCGTGTTGGCATCGACAGCTTCGGCCCGTTTCTCCATATGGGCGGCAGCAACATAATTCCATTGACTTACATTGATAATTGCGCCGACGCCATCCTGTATGCTGGTTTGAGGGAGGGAGTCGACGGTGAGATCTTCAACATCGTGGACGACGACCTTCCATCTAGCCGCAAGTTTTTGCGTCTCTACAAACGCAATGTGAGACGGTTCCGTTCCCTGTATGTCCCGTCGGCTGCGAGCTACGCCTTGTGCTGGTTCTGGGAGAAATACCACGCCTGGTCGGAAGGGCAGTTGCCGCCTGTGTTCAACCGCGGACGATGGCACGCCGAATGGAAAAGCACGCGGTATTCCAACGAAAAAGCCAAGTCCAGATTGGGCTGGAGACCGCAGGTTTCTACGGATGAGGGTTTGCGGCGGTATTTCGAAGCCTGCCTGGAGGCGCAACATGCTTAGAGTCGCCATTGTCGGATGCGGCAAGATCGCCGACGATCACGCTGCCCAGGTGCAGCGAATTCCAGACTGCCGCATTGTCGGCGCGTGCGACAACGAACCGTTGATGGCCAGACAACTTGCCGAGCGCTTCGCCGTCGAGCACCAGTCCACCGATTTGACCGAGATGCTGACCCGAGCCCGACCGGACGTGGTTCACATTACAACGCCACCACAGAGCCATTTTGACTTGGGCCAGCGATGCCTGGATCACGGGTGTCACATTTATGTGGAGAAGCCCTTCACCATTAATAAGCTGGAAGCGGATAAACTGATCGCCCAAGCTGAGGCCAAGGGGCTAAAAGTTACCGTCGGCCATGACGACCAGTTCAGCAAGGTGGCACAGCGGATGCGCAGTCTGGTGCAGAGCGGGTACCTGGGTGGTAAGCCTATTCACATGGAGAGCTCTTTCTGCTACGACCTGAGCGATCCGTCGTATGCACGTGCTCTATTGAGCACCAAAGAACACTGGGTGCGGAAATTACCCGGCCAACTGATGCATAATATCATCAGTCATGGGGTGGCGCGGATCGCAGAATTTCTAAGCGGCGATAGCCTGCGAGTCACGGCGCACGGATTTGCCAGCCCGGCGTTGAAGAGGTTGGGGGAAACGGACCTGTTGGACGAACTCCGCACGATCATTTCCGATGGCCACGGCTTCACCACGGCCTATTTCACGTTTTCCTCCCAGATGCGGCCGCAGTTGCACCAGTTTCGGATTTACGGCCCAGACAACGGGCTGATCGTGGACCAGGACCACGAAACGCTTATCCGCCTCCGGGGCGCCAAATTCAAGAGCTATGCCGACAAATTTGTTCCTAGTCTCTCGTTTGCTTCGCAGTACCTTTGTAACTTCGCAACCAATGCGCGTTCCTTCCTGAAGAACGACTTCCACATGAAGGGCGGCATGAAGGTGCTGATGGAATCCTTCTACAAGTCGATCGTAGATCGGGCGCCTGTTCCCATTCCTTACCGGGAGATCCTGCTCACAGCGCAGATCATGGACGCCATCTTTGCCCAGCTTCAACAGCAGTGCGAATTGGCTGGCAAATCGCAAATGCTCGAAGAGCGACAAACACCTGCGCTTGGAAAACGCGCGAACGCTATTCGATGAGTCCCGTGGCAATCAAAAACCCTGCACATGGCTTGGACGCTGAATACCAGTGGGAGGCCGATCGGGTCAGCGAGGCCGAATGGTATGAGCTGCTGGACCTGTTTGACGACGCCAATATCTACCAGACCTGCGCCTATGAAGGGGCGCGCGGCGGGCAACCAGCCAGCCGTCTGATTCTGAAACAAGGTGAGGATGTGGTGGCTATGGCGCAGGCGCGGATCGTCCGGGTGCCGCTCGTCAAGATCGCGGTCGCCTACGTGCGATGGGGGCCGTTGTGGAAGCGCCGGGGCCGCCCGGCGAACCCGGGGATTTTCCGACAAGCGCTCCGGGCCCTAAGGGCCGAATATGTGTCAAGGCGAGACATGACCCTGAGGCTGCTGCCGGTGGTTTTCCAGGACGCCAGCACTCCGTTCAATTGCATCTTGGCCGAAGAAGGTTTCACTCCGGTTGGGATAGACCGGCCCGACCGGACTCTCATGCTGGATGTCAGCCGACCCGTTGAGGAGATCCGGGCGGATCTCAAACCCCACTGGCGACGCAAACTGAAATCGACCGAGAAAGCGGGGCTTGAAATCATCGAGTGCGTCGACGAAGAATCCTTCCGGAAGTTCGTTACCATATACGGCGAAATGGTGCTCCGGAAGAAGTTCGTGAAACCCAACGACATCGAACACTTCGTCCAGATGCAGCGTCGGCTTCCCGACCGGTTCAAGCTTCAGATCTCGCTCTGCAAATTGGGCGATACGCTCTGCGCCGGCCTGATTTCAAGCGCCTTGGGCAAAACAGCGATTTATCTTTTCGGGGCGACCAGTGATATGGGTCTGAATGTGGGTGGCGCCTATGCTCTGCACTGGAGACTGATCGAAGGCCTCAGGGAGAAAGGCGTTGATACCTACGACCTGAACGGGATCAACCCGGTAGAGAATCCCGGCACGTACCGGTTTAAGTCGGACTTGTGTGGAGGCCATGGTCGAGACACTCATTTTCTTGGGCGATTTGAAGCTCATCCGGGCGTGAGGAACCGGTCGTGCATATTTTTAGGAGACGGGGTGAGAGCCGTGTCCCGCGCACTGAGGCGCATGAGGTCGCCTGCCCATTGAAGTCCTTCGAGCCATCCTGCCAAGCAGATCTGACGACTCCCATTGCAGACCGTAGCGCCGGTGCTCGCGGTTCGCTCATCGTCAATGCCGACGATTGGGGCAGAGATCGGGACACCACCAACCACATTCTAGGTTGTGCCAGGCACGGCACCGTGTCGGCCGCCAGTGCGATGGTGTTTATGGATGACTCCGAACGTTCCGCGGCTCTGGCCGCAGAGCATCGGATCGAGACCGGTCTCCATCTGAACTTTACGACACCCTACTCGGCGCGCATGTGTCCGACTGCTCTGCGGGACCGCCAGGAACAGGTAGGCAGATACCTTCTGAAACATCGTCTGGCGCAGGTGATGTTTCATCCTGGTCTGGCAACATCCTTCGAGTACCTAGTGGCCGCGCAGTTGGAAGAGTATCGCCGGATCTATGGCACCAGCCCTGAGAGGGTGGACGGCCATCACCATATGCATCTGAGCGCCAATGTTCTTCTGCAGCAGTTACTCCCGGCTGGCGCGATCGTGCGCAGAAGCTTTCATTTCGAGCGCGGAGAGAAGAGCGCACTCAACCGTTTCTATCGCAAGGTTGTGGATCACACTCTGGCACAGCGCCATCGTCTGACAGACTATTTTTTTTCAATAGAACCGCTCGCCGACAGTCGCGTGCTGAAGATTTACTCCCTCGCCCAGCAACACGTGGTTGAGTTGGAGACTCATCCCGCTGTCGCGGACGAACATCGATACTTAATGGGATCAGAGATGTTCCGCCACCTTGGTGATGTTCGCATCATGCGACCGTCGGCAGTAACGTGGACGCACGCTCCACAAAAGGATGCTCTATGATCGTTTGCAGTGAAGACTTCGCTTTTTCCGGGCGCATGCCGAGGATAGTCAGTCTCTCCGCTGAAGGATTCGAATTCGTGGAGCACCCCGAAGAGGTATTGGCAGATCTACGCAAGTCCCGGCATGGAGCAGATATTTTCACGTTCATGCAGCGACTGCCAGACACCGCTCCCAAATATGGGTATCCGATGGAGTGGGACAATGTAGCCGCGTTGCAGGTATCGACATTCGACAGTTGGTGGACCCGACAGATCGATGGAAAGACCAGAAATATGGTTCGACGCGCGGAGAAGAGGGGCGTGACCGTTCGGGAAGTGCCATTTGATGAGGCGCTCGTGCGGGGCATTAAGGCCATTTACGATGAGTGTCCAATCCGCCAAGGCAGACCGTTTCCGCATTACCGCAAAGATCTCAACACCATATACCAGATGAGCGCAACCTTCTTGGACGCAAGCAGTTTCATAGGGGCCTTTTGGGAGGAGAAGCTGATCGGTTTTGTGAAATTAACCATCAACCGGGCCCGGACGCAGGCCGCGGTTATGCACATCCTCGCTATGATACAGCATCGGGACATGGCCCCTGTGAATGCTCTCATGGCCGAATCCGTACGGTGTTGCGCTGCGCGCGGACTTCCGTACCTGGTTTACTCCCGCTTCTCCTACGGAAAGAAGCAACGCGGAACACTTGCCGAGTTCAAGGAGAATAACGGGTTCGAGCGTATTGAACTGCCGCGTTACTATATCCCTTTGAGCACTTGCGGTCAGGTGGCGCTTCGAATCGGCCTACATCACGGGCTGTCCCATTTTATCCCTGAACCCGTAGTTGCCAAGATCCGGGACATCCGCAGGGAGTGGCATAGCGGCCATTTTCGGTTTCGTATAGGTACCTGCTCAAAATGACAGACGCTTTGGCCGGATCATCCACAGAAACCTGAAATGAATCCGGATATCGCCACCGTTGTCTACGTTCTCTTGATCATAGGTCTGTTCTGGCTTGATAGGGACAATGCGGCCAGAATCTCCGTGTCTCTTTGGTTACCAATATTCTGGATCCTGATAGCCTGCTCCCGTTCGGTAAGCCAATGGATGCAACTTGGCGTCCCCATTGATACCTCCAACCAAGTAATGGAAGGAAGCCCAGTTGACAGGGCCGTGTACATGGTGTTGGTTGTGGCTGGCGTGATCGTGCTTGCCTCCCGCCCCAGCCGGCTGGGGAAGTTGTTGCGTGCGAACCTTGCTGTGGTGGTGTTCTTCTTGTATTGCCTCATCAGCATGATTTGGTCGGATTACCCGGAAGTCGCTTTCAAACGCTGGATCAAGGCCTTGGGTGATTTTATCATGGTCATGATTGTTCTGACCGATCGTGATCCCGCAAACTCCGTCAAGCGCCTCCTGGTCTGGACCAGTTATATATTAATCCCGTTATCCTTGTTATTTATTAAATACATTCCAGAGTTGGGGAAGACATATGGTCGGTGGGATTATAGAGCTTACTATACTGGCGTAACAACTAACAAGAATTCACTCGGCGCAATCTGCCTTTTATTCGGACTCGCCTCATTGTGGCGGTTTATGTCTGATCTAACAGAGAAGGAGCCCCGGCGCCTGATCGCGCACAGTGTAATTCTGGGGATGGTGTTGTGGCTGTTTTGGATGGCTGACTCCATGTCATCACTAAGTTCGTTTCTGCTGGCGTGTCCCCTGGTGCTGGCAGCGAGTCGGCAGGAGTTTATCCGAAGACCAGCAGCCTTACATCTCCTTGCGGGAGCCGTGGTGATGGTGTCGCTAATTGCATTGTTTGTGGCTCCAAGCCTTTTGTCAGCTGTGGGTAGAGATGCGACTCTCACGGACCGCACAAACATCTGGAAGTTGGCGCTGAGCCTGATGCCGAACCCGTTAATTGGAACCGGATTTGAGAGTTTCTGGCTTGGCCGCCGTCTTGATCGAATGTGGGCGGAATTTTCTTGGCAGCCCAATCAGGCCCACAATGGTTACCTGGAAACTTATCTGAATCTCGGCTGGATTGGTGTGGCTCTTCTCGGGGCTGTGATTGTATCGGGATATAGTCACACTGTCGATGCAGTGCGCAGGCAACTTCCGACTGCGAATCTTGCTTTCGCGTATTGCGTTGTGGGCGTGGTTTATAACTGCACCGAGGCTTCTTTTTTTCGGATGACGGCACCTGTATGGATCTTTTTCCTAATGGCCATTCTGAAGCTGCCTACAATCTCGAGGCCGGTGACCGGAGTAAGCTTGATGTCATGTGATCGACCCCACGCCGCTGCGATAGTCAGCCTCGAGCAAAGCTTGGGTAGAAGGACTGCCGCAGACGAATCGTCTTCTGGAGCCGCGGTTTGAGACAACCATGTCAAGCCTCTTGTTCTCCTCGATAGAAATGTCCCCTCACAGTTGTTAGCGATCGCGTGAATACGCAGATTTGTGAACCGGCCGGAGAATCTCGTTGGCCTGATGGCGCAGGTGGGCATGAAAGGCTGGAGGCAGGGGCAGTTGTAGGATCTCGTCGATGACCGGCGAGTAGTAGGCGAGCGAGCGCACAGGAGACAGGAGCAGCGCACCGGCAGGTCGGCGCAGACGGCGCAAGGAGCCAAGCAGAAGGGCGGATTCGACGACGTCCAGAGGTACACCGCGCTCGAATAACAATCGCGCGACCGCTTGATCATAGGAACTGGCGCGGTGTGGCGTATCTGGGAGATCAAGGTAGAGCTTGAGGACTGCGATGACGAAAGCGGGAGCAGCAGCGGAAGTCATTTCTTCTTCCTCCTGGCTGCCGTTTCCAACTCACTTTCGCGGAGACGGTAGCTCTTGCCTTCCAGTACCGTCACGTCCGCATGATGGATGAGACGGTCCAGTAGTGTGACCAGACACGTTGCGTTGGGTAAGACCTCACTCCACTCTTGGAAGGACTTGTTGGTAGTGACAATCAACGGCTTGCGTTCGTAGCGCCGGTTGATGACCTCATGGAGCAGATCGGCGGCTTTGTCGTCGAAGGAAAGATAGCCGACTTCGTCGATACAAAGCAGTCCAATATTGGCGTAAGCACGGATCTTGCGGCGGCGGCCTTCCGGTGTCTGCCGTTGTAGATCGTCCAGCAAGCGGCGGCGGAACGAAATACTACCGAGTAGCCGGCCAGCACCGCTTGATGACAGAGATTCTGGGCGATCATCGTCTTACCCAAATCGTTGCCGCCCATCAAGACGAGATTCCGCGCCTGGCTAAGAAAGTCGAGTGTCAGCGCTCGCTCGATGATGTTTCGTTCGACCTGCGTGGGCCAGGACCAATCGAAATCAGTCATGGGTTTGAAGCTCTTCACCCCGCTGAGACGCATGCGCCGTTCCAGGCTGCGGCGCGAACGTTCCGTGGTCCCCGGGCTATCTCCTCCAGCAGTTGCAGGGGAGACCAACGGACCTTGGTGGCGCGGGCGAGAAAATCATCCAGTTGTGGTGGAACGGCGCACAAACCGATCTGACGGAGTTGCTCCGGTAGGCTATAGTTCGTCATCGCCGGATTCCCCTTCGTTGTTGCTAAACCGGGCGAGTTGATCGTAGGTCTCCAGATCATGCGGATGAACATGCAGTGTGGCCACATGAGGATGGCGGCTCAGGTCCAGCAGCAGTGGGGTGGGGCGTGGCTGGCGGCCGAGCAGAAACGCCACCGACGAGGCGCGGGGAGTGTTTCGCGCCAAGGCCTCTTGGATCGCACGCCGCAACGCCGCCGCGCCATAGTTTTCCAACAGTTTCATCAGTTGTGAGGTCTGTGTACCCGCCGATTCTCCTTGCGCAAACGCCAGGTCAAGCAGTTGCTGGCTTTCGGGCACGGCCTGTTCGAGACGGCCTGCCGGGGTGGCGTGGAAGGCCTTGCGTTTGAGTGCCAGGACCGCGTCCTGATGGGCCGGATCGAGTACCAGTTGGTGCCGGTCATAACTGCGCACATGGCGGGCCAGTTCGGCCGAGCCATCGAGTATACGCACCGTGGTGTCGCTGGCCACCAACGTTAACGGGCGGCCTACAGCTTGGGGAGGAATCGAGTAGTCGTTGAGATCGAAGCGAACATAAATTGTCTTGCGCGACTGAACAGGCACGATGCACTCTGTGGGGAACCGATGCTGAGGCGGCGGCAGCAAACGGGGCTGTTCCTCAGAGAAAGCCTCGGCCACGGTGTGGTGGTCGCCACCGGGCCAGCGCCGCTGATGCGCGACCTGGTCGCGCCAGAGCCAGGCTTGGCGATTGCATTCGGCCAGCGTTGTGAAAACGCGGCCGGCCCAGAACGAATCCCGCACGTAGCGGATCGCTCGTTCGACGCGGCCTTTCTGGTTACCGGCGCGGACCTGACAAGGCCGGGCGGCGAAGTGATAGTGCCCGCTGAGTTCGATCAACCGCGGATGAAAGTGGATCTGATCGCCGCGCCGTTCCAGCACGACACTCTTGAGATTGTCGTAGAGAATGACGCGTGGCTGACCACCCCAGGCGTCAAACCCGTGCACGTGCCCACGGAGGAAGTTTTCCATCGTTTGATCGAAGAAGAACTCCAGATAGAGAGCTCGTGAATAAGAGAGAGTCATCACGAAACACGACAGGGCACGTCTGGCACGGCCCACCATCACGTGGCCAAAGTGGGCCCAGTCCACTTGTGCCTGTTCGCCGGCCAGCGTATGCAGTTGCAGAAGGGGTTCCTGCTTGTTCGGGCGCAAGCGGGCCACGGCTCGCCGGAGTTGTACGATGCTGCCGGTGTAGCCGCGATCTCGAAGCATGGCGTGGATGCGTGTGGCGCGCAATCGCGGATGCTGCTCCAGGATCTGACGCACGAACCCAAGGTAGGGATCGGCCAGGTAGGGGCGGATCGGCGCGCTGTGGAAGCGTTCGCTTTCGATAGCATTGCGCACTGTGTCGGAGTGTACGCCGAGTTGGCCGGCAATGGTGCCGATCTTCCATGCTCGGCATAGAAGTAGCGTCGAATCAATGCGCGGGTTTCTGGACTGATCATCAACCAGACTCACTTTCGTTGAGGAATCGGTGGATAAGGGTTGATGTAATGAAACACGCGGCCACAGATCCGGCAACGCGGTGGCCGCCAAGCCACGGATGCAGGTCGCGGTGGCGTTCCTCGGCCGGCATCAACCTGTCCACGAGGCAATGATGCCGGGGAAGCGATCGAAGGTAAACTATGATCCGTCACACTCGCCGCGGCGGCTTGCTGGCGGAGCCGGTACTCCCGTTGCCGGTCACGATGATCCAGCCGGCTTGGTCTTTCCACGCCGCAGTCGGATCGGCTGCTCCTTCGCACCACGCCGGACGGGCCGATCGATCTCCTGATACCCTAACGAGGCTTCGCCTCAGACCGACGAGTTGTATTCCGTTGGGTGAGCGACATCGCGGATAATTTTGAGAGTTGGCCCCGGCCGAGCAAGGAAC
>JABAQT010000062.1 GCA_019187195.1 Bryobacteraceae bacterium | reverse complement strand
CTAAAGGGGCTCGGCGTGCTGATCCACCCAGCGCCGGATGTTGGCGCCGTACTCGGCTTGCGGGCCGATATACCGGAACGCCTCGGCATACTCCACTCCGAACCGCTGGCCGAGAAGCCGCCAGTCCTCCATCAGGAAGTGCTTCACATAGGCGAAATCAGCGGTGGCGTCATCATTGCCAAGCAGCGGCAGGCGCTTGCCGCGGCTTGCCAACTCCCGCCGCAACCGCGAACCGCTTCCTCCAGCGGGGCCCTTCCCTCGATTCGCCACATTCCCTCGAGTCTTCTGGTCGATATACGAGCTGATGTCGACAACCCGGTTCACGAGGTTGTGCCCTTCCGGCGACCGCGCGTGATAATACTTCTCGCGGATGTGGGCCGGTTTCAGCCCCATCTTGTAATGTTCCGGATAGTCCTTGCCGGTTCCCGAGAGCCAGCAGGCTCCCTCGACCGCCCGGCCCGCTACCAGGTGGTCCGGATTCTCCTCGTAGTGGTTGTAGGGATCCATGGTCACAATCGTATCCACCTGCAAGACGCGGAACAGAAAGATCAGCCGCGAGCGGATTTCGATTGCCGCGCAATCGTCCATCCGGTGATTGCGGTAGTAGAACGTGAATGTTTTCGCGCAGCCAAGCGCTTTGCCCACTTCCTGGTTGTCGATCTCGTTCTGCACGACGCCATAACCCAGGGTGCGCCCGGCAGCCTCATCATTCGACATGCGGATGAGGTAGCCCGTGTAGCCCTCGTCGATCAACTTCGCCACAAGCCCGCCGGCATACAGTGGAATGTCATCCGAGTGCGCCTGCACCGCCGCCAGCACCTTTCCCCGATGCGGCTTGCCGGGGCGGTTACGCTCGATCACCAGATCATCGGCATAGGTGTAATAGTCCGGAACCGTGAACGGACTGTAGCCGGTTTTTTGGTTGGCGAACGCTGTGGGCGTCGCCCCCCGCGGCAGAGTGTGACGCGCGTCCGCCGTCTGTGCCCGCGCCGGCCCCTGGAAGGCGAATCCACCGCCCATCGAGCCACCAATGAAATTGCGTCTGTCCATGTGTCACCATCCCATCACGTAGTCGTCCTTCGCCGGACTTACGGCCCCGAACATGACACCCGATTCCGGATCGATCCAAACCACCTTCATCGCTCCCGCTCCAGCAGGCTGCTGCGAGTATGGCCGCTGCATCCTGGTCACTTCGAGGCGGTGGCCCTTCCGGCGCAGTTCGCCGCCGATCCGCGCGGCCAGCACTTCCGGTATCGTCAGTTTATCCCCGGCGGGCTGCGGATAGTTCGACGCGTGGAAGTTGGCGGTCATCACCGTAGGCTGCTCGAGGGCCAGTTGCGGGTTCATCCCGAACTCCACGATATTCAGGAAGGCCTGAAGCATCGCCTGCGGCTGATTGTCCCCGCCGGGAGTATTCCAGGCGAGCACCGGCTTACCGTTCTTCATCGCCAGCGCGGGGTTGATGGTGTGCCGGGGGCGCTTGCCCGGAGCGAGCGCGTTGGCGTCCTTCTCATCGAGACTGAAGTATTGCAGCCGGTTGTTGAGCACATACCCGCCGCCTTCCACGACAACTCCGCTTCCGAACGTCCCGTTGTTGCTATGGGTGACGGAAACCAGGTTGCCGTAGCGGTCGGCGATGGAGAAGGACGACGTCTCCCCGGGATTGCCGTACGCGGCGGCGCCCGGATGCGCATGGTCCGGATCAATCAGCTTGCGCCGCTCTTCGGCATAGCGCTTCGACAGCAACTGTCGGGACGGCACTTTGTAAAACCGCGGATCCGCTACCCAGTGGTCGCGGTCGGCGAATGCGAGTTTCAGAGTCTCCACGAGCGTATGAACATATGGCGCGGAGTTGTGGCCCATCGCCTTGAGATCCAGGGGCTCGAGCATGTTCAACGACTGCAGCAGCACGATTCCCTGGGAGTTCGGCGAAGCCTCATACACGTCGTAGCCCTTGTAGCTGGTGTGGATAGGCGGCCCTTCCTCGGGCTGATATGACGCCAGATCCTCATAGCGCAACACCCCGCCATGCTTCCCATAGAAATCGGCCGTGAGATGCGCCAGCTTGCCACGGTAAAACGTACCGGCTCCTTCGCGCGCCATCAACTCGAGGGTTCTCGCGAGATCCGGTTGCCGGAAAACATCACCCGGCTCGAAGGCTCCGCCATTTTTCAACAACGCCTTGACGGAACCCGGATATGGCGACAATTTCGCGATCGCGGCATTGTGATTGCCCGCGCACCAGTGCGTCAGCGGATGGCCATCCCGCGCGGCTTCGATTGCTTCCTCGAGCAACTCGGGATACTTGCGCGTACCGTATTTCCGCAGGGCGAGATCGAATCCGCCGACAGCGCCGGGAACCGTACTCGAGAGGATGCCGCTTGCCGGGATCCCGCCCTCCTTGCGGTAGCGTTCGATGGACGCCAGTTTCGGAGCGGGCCCCGTCGCGTTGATGAAGATCACCTGTTTCTGCTTTGCCAGATAGGCCAGAATGAACGCATCGCCGCCAATGCCCGCCTGGTGTTGCTCGACCACTCCGGTCATATAGAAGACGGCAACCGCGGCGTCGATGGCATTTCCGCCGCGCTCGAGGATGTGCAGCCCGGCGCGCGCTTCGAGCGGGTGTTCGGCGGCCACCATTCCGTGTGTCCCCATGACAAGGGTTCGCCAGAACGGTTCCTTCACTTCGCCGGGATCCTGCGCCTGACAGGCAATGGAAAGGAGCGCGGCGAGCAGTAGTGCGGACATGTGTTCGATTATATAGTGGCTAGGGATAATTGCCGGGGGCGCGTTTCTTCACCGCGCGCTCCGGCTAGGGATCAGGCGTTCCCGGCCGGATAGGCGGCTCCTTCCTGAGCGACTCCCGGTGGTCAATGAGCACCTGGCCCGTGGGCCAGCGCACCCACAGATTTTCGACAAAGCGCGGATCGAGCGGGTTTTCCTCCTTTGGATCCGTATAGAGGTCGAACCACAACGGGAAGCTGTATTGTTCCACCGGCTGTCCGAATCCGCGGCTCACCTCGCGCATCATCATCTTCCAGTTCCGCCACTTGACTCCATATATCTCATTGCCCAGATAGACCACCAGCGATTCACGGTTCGATTGCTTCTTCCCGCCGAGGAAGAAATCGAGCTGGTCAATGCCGTCGAAGACGCGATCCTTCGGAACCCTGCCGCCGGCGACGCGGGCAAAGGTGGGGAAGAGGTCCATCTCATGCACAATCTCGTTGTTGACAGCTCCGGCGGGAACTTTGCCGGGCCAGCGTATGAGAAACGGAGCACGCAGCGAGCCTTCGTAGGCGGTGAAGTAGGTCCCTCTCCACGGGCCGTTGAAACCGTGGTAGGGAGCGGTCGCCTCCCCGCCGTTGTCGGAAGTGAAGATGAAGATAGTGTCGCCGCGGATACCGAGCTTATCGATCTCATCCAGCAGGCGGCCGGTAAACGCGTCCACCTGGGCAAGCACGTCAGCGAACTCGCCATTCCTCGTTCTGCCCGCAAACTCCGGATCGGGCAGCACCGGCATGTGGACCTGCGTATAGGGCAAGAACAAGAAGAACGGTTTGCGTTCCCGCGTCTTGCGGCGCATGTAGTCGATTGCCCGGTCCGTAATTTCGCGGTCAATCGAGGCCCGCGCCTTCATGTCATAGACCTTCAACTCGCGCGGTTCCTCGCCACGCCGCGACTCCATGACATGGGCGTACCGGACGAAGGGGTGCGAGCCAGGACGGAATCTGGAATTACCTGGCCAGAAGGCGTCATTCGATGAGTTCGGAATTCCGTACCACTCCTCGAAACCCTGATCAGTGGGGAACCGGCCCTTCGTCTGACCCAGATGCCACTTGCCGTACATCGCGGTCGAATAGCCGGCGTCCGAGAGCATCTCCGCCATCGTGTACTCCCACTTCGTCAGCCCGTAGACCGGTGTGTCGAGCGGCACCGATCCGTTACCCGTCCGGACGGCATAGCGCCCCGTCAGAAGCGCGGCGCGGCTCGGTACGCACTGCGCCTCGACGTTGAAGTTGAGCAGACGCATTCCTTCGCCGGACAGTCTGTCAAGACGGGGCGTGGCGGATCCGCGCAGGATTCCCCCGCCGTACACGCCCAATTCGCCCCAACCGAGATTGTCCATCAGCACCAGAACGATGTTGGGCTTCGAGGGCGCGGTTTGAGCAAGAGCAGGCGCGGCGGCGCAGAAGGATCGTCTTGTGATCCGGTGTGGCATGGCGGCCCGTCCATTACATCACAGAGCGGTGGTACTGAGAGATTACCGTCACGGTACTAGAACCGGAGGACAGATGGAGGAGGGGTCTTCCCATGGCGAAAGCGGCGGTTATGCCGCATATTGATATCGCATGCGAGAGTTGCTGAAGGGTATCGAAGAGCGTCACTGGCTGGTGAATATCATTGTCTTCACGCGGCACTGGATTCACTACGGCCTGTTGTTTCTGGTGTTCTTCCTCACTCTCGCGGCGGCCGCCAGGGGCGTAGCGGGGCGTTAGCAATCCACCCAGCCGCGTTTGGACGCGCTTTCGGCCACTTTCTCGAGCAGGCGCATGCCCCACAATCCATCCGCGAAGGTGGGATAATCCACCGGAGCGGAAGGGTCGGCTACCTTGGCATAGAACCGCTTAAAGACCTGCTTGTGCGAATCGTCATAGCCTTCACTGTGCCCGCCGGGCAGATCGGCAAAGCCGCGCGCGGGTTCCAGCAGCAGCGAAGGATCCTTCACGATCACCTGGTTCGGCGAATTGCGATTGCCGATCCACAGCTCATCAGGCCGCTCCTGGTTCCACTGCACGCCGCTCCGGGTTCCGTAGATCTCGAAGGCGAAGCGATTCTTGTTGCCCGCCGACATCTGGCTGACGGTGTAAGCGCCGCGTGCCCTGGAGCCCAAGTGAAGCAGCACCATGCCGAAATCCTCCGTCTCGACGGGAATCTCGTCATAGTCCTCCGCGCGGAGCGTCTTGCCGGTGAACGTTTCGACCGAATGCTTCGGCTTCCGGCGCGTCTTGTGGAACGTGGCCAGTTCGGCGCACAGCGCCGTGATCTTGAGGCCTGTAAGATGCTGGATCATGTCCATCCAGTGGGAGCCGATGTCACCCACGGCGCGCAAAGCGCCGTTGGGCCCCTTCTCGACGCGCCAATTGTAATCCGTGTCGTAGAGGAGCCAGTCCTGGGAATAGGTGCCCTGGACAATCAGGATGTCCCCCAACTCGCCGGCCGCGATCATCTGCCGGATGTGCTGGACGACGGGATAGTAACGCAGGTTGTGCTGTACGCAGTGGGCCAACCCCTTCTTATCGGCCAGTTCCAACATCTGACGGGCCTCGCCCGAGTCGAGCGTGAGAGGTTTTTCGCAGAGCACCGCTTTGCCCGCCTCGAGCGCGGCCATTGTCACGGGAAAGTGAAGCGCGTTCGGCGTGAGCACGTGGACGGCGTCGATCGACTTGTCCTCGAGAATGGTCCGGTAGTCGCCCGTGGAACTGTCCACGCCGATCGAATCGGCAAAGGCCCTGGCCCGCGCGGCGCTCGATCCCGCCACCGCGGCAACCTCGACATTGCCCAGCCGGCGGACGTTCTCCGAGTGGACTTTCCCCATGAATCCGGTCCCGATAATGGCCGTTTTCAACTTCCGCATGCGCCTGAATTCCTCCTGGTGGGCGATAGAAATGCCAACTCCACACTCTACCGCAAGTTGATAGACTGAAGGCGGATGCGCGTACATGTACGCTTTGGAGAGGGTCCGCGCGTAAAGCGCGTCGAGGGCAAGAACCAGCATCTCGCGGCCGGCGCGGCGGCATTGCTGACGCCGGCAGCGGTGATGGCCGGAGTGCTTGCGGCGTGGCGCATCTGCGCGGATATCGGACTGACGGGCGAATTCGCCATCTCCAAGGGGTTCTTTTCACACTGGCAGGTATGGCTGGTGGTGGCGGCCGTGCTTCAGTTTCTCGCCTTCGCGTTGAACCGCTACGGTGTGCGGCGGGTGCGCTAGACCCAGAGGTTCTTCAGGTATTTTTGCATGATGAGCACGGCCGGGCCGAGCGTAACCACGAGAATGGCGGGGAAGATGAGGAAGAAGACGGGAAACACCATCTTTACCGAGAGTTTGCGAGCGTCTTCCTGAGCGCGCTGGCGAAAGCGGACACGGAGGAATTTCGCGTGCTTGCGAAGCGTAGGGGCGAGGCTCGATCCAAAGCGGTCCGCGTCGAGCAGGAGGCTGCAGAATTTTCGCAGTTCGGGCTCGCTGTTGCGGTCCCTCATGTTACGGATCGCATCGGCGCGGCTCTTACTGGCGCGCGTTTCGAGGTAGACACCGAGCAATTCCTGGGAGAGATCGGGCGAGAAGGATTGCAGTCCGCGGCTGGCGAGAAGCAGAGCCTGATCCAGGGCCTGTCCCGCCTCGAGGCTCATCACCATGAGGTCGAGGGCCGGCGGCAACGAGCGGCGCATTCTCTGGTCTCGCGACTTGATCAGCACATCGAGGATTCGTTCCGGAACGAGAAAGCCGAGGCCCAGCCCGCATACCGCCGCGGCGAAGATCATCGACCCGTCATCGCGTGTGTGCAGCGCCAGAGCGCAGAAAAGCACCGCCAGAAGAGCCGCGCTCGAGCACTTGATTCCGAAATAGGAAGTGATCGCCGCCGGACCGCGGTAGCCGGCGAAATTCAGGCGCCGGCGCATGGCCGCGCGGCTCGCATCGGAGGCGGGCAGCATCTCCCCAAGGTTGTGAAACATGCCCACGGCGAGGTCCATCAAACCCTTCTTCCCGTCCTCTTCGAGGCCGATGCGCGCGGTCATATCGAGGGTCTCCGGCTCGGAAGCCTCACGCCTGGCGAGAAGGAAGTAGCCGGCGGCGGAAACCATGGCCAGCACGAAAAGAAAAAAGCCCGCAATCAGAAACACACTCATAAGCGGATGTCGACCAGTTTTCGAATGACCAGGTGCGCCAGGATCAGTCCGAGCACAGCGCACAACAACATGATTCTTCCCGCCTCTTCCTGAAACAGCGGATCGAGAAAAGTGGGATTGACGTACATCATGACCATGGTGATGCCGACGGGCAACACCGTGAGAATATATCCGGCCGCGCGCCCCTGAGCGGAAAGCGAGCGGACTTCTCCGCGAATCGCCGCGCCTTCACGCATGTTTTCCGAGAGCTTGTCGAGAACTTCGCTCAAGTTGCCGCCGGACTTACTCTGCATCTGGACGGCGGCGGCAAACAGGCTGACTTCCTGCATTGGCAGACGCGCGGAAAGATTTTCGAGCGCGCGTTCCCAGGGGAGGCCAAGCGCGCCTTCCGCGAACGTCTTGCGCAACTCGCGGCCCAGGGGGTTGGGCGTCTGATTGGCCACCGTGTCGAGGGCGCTTGCGAAAGGGTGGCCGGCCCTTAAGGCCCGCGACATCGATTCCACGGCATCGGGGAACTGTTCTTCGATCTGGGTCCAGCGCCGATTCTTCCGGCGCACAATGTAATACTGCGGAATCAGCGCGATCGGAATGGCCAGCAGGACGATCCCCCAGACGGGAAGCCACTGGATGCCGCTGAGAATGGCGAATCCCACGGCCCCTGAAAGGAGCATCGACGCGGTGACGCGCCCAACCGTCCAATCGAGATCCGCCTGAACCAGAGTGAGCTTCAGGCGGTTAACGAAATCGAAACGCTCGAGCAGCCACGCCCAGAGGGAAATCGAACTGACCTGAGCTTCGCGGAGGAGAATGGGAGAGTCTTCCTCATCGAGGAAACTCGGCGCCGGAGCCCGCTCCTCTTCCTCTTCATCAGCCACGCCAAGGCGATCCATCACCATTCGCGCAATCCAGACCGCCACGACGGCCAGGGAGAAGGTGGCCAGGAAGACCAGTGTTGCCGTGGAAAAGGCCATGGTGTCTCAGACTTTGGGGCGGATAAGGGCGCCCGTGTTGGCGCGCAGGAGCCGGGGGGTGACGAATACCAGCAACTCCTTTAGATTCGGAGCCAACTGGCGGCCAGGGAAGAGCCGTTCCCAGAGGACCGGCGGCTTACCCGGGCCGGTCAAGCCGCTCACGACGAAACTCTGCCCGTCGGCCACTTCAATCTCGGTCCGCACCTGGCGGCGCGCGATCCCGCTTTCCACAGGCACGGCGACTTCCGGATGCACCCTTACCAGGAGGCGTCCTCCGCTCTGAATGGCGGGCAAGAATTCAATGCGCAGGCCGTAGTCCTTGCCCGGATATTCGAGGCTCCATGTAGCTCCAGCTTCGCGGCGCTGCCCGGCCACCAGATTCGAGGCGCTCAATACCTGCATCCGCCCAAGCGCGCCATCCACGGCGGCGCCCGGCTTTAGGGCGCTTACCTGAAACGCGTCCTTGCTCACCGCGCTGTCGAGTTGAGATTCGATCTCCTTGACGGCTTCACTACCCGCGCCGGCGACGCGAACCAGCAACTGAATCTGCGCCGGGGGATAAGAAGGCGCACGAGGCGTAGCCGGGGCCGCGGCTTGCGGCGCGGCGCGAGGAACGGTCCCCTGCCGGAAGATATTTCCCAGCGCCACGGCGCCCATGTTCTCTTTCCGTTGATCGATCGGGTTGCGCAACACGATGCGAATCTTCGACGTGGAATCGGCCAGCCCCGCCACGGCGGCTTCCGCCGGGCTGACGAGCAAGGTGATGATGGCGCCCCTGCCGTTCTGTAGCTGCGGTTCTCGTGGAACAGTCAACACCTTGACGTTCTCGAGGATGGTGCGCAACTGGGGTTCATTGTTGAACTGGCCGTTCACCGACCCCACCACCTGAACGTCCACGCGGTTGCCGGGCTTGAGCATCGCCACCACTCCCGCCGAATCCTGCACCATCAGGGATACGGCGCGCATGCCATCGGGAATGCCCCTGCTGGCGGACAAAGCACCACCGCCGGGCTTCGAGGCAAGTTTCGACACCGTCAATACTTCGCCTTCCACGAGTGGTTCGACCAGAGTCTGGCCCACCGCATCCTCCGGCCTGGTCACCAATCCCGCCGGGGGAGCGGCGGAAGTCCAGGGAATCGTTTTCAAGTCCTCCTGCTTTAACACCGAGCCCGCGGGAACGGCTTTTGAAGCCGTGAGAACGCTCCCGCTGCCCGCCGTGGCGACAGAAGCCGAGTTCAGCTTCCCCACGAACAATCCATAAAAGATACCAGTGGAAACGATCGCCACAATGAAGGCTACCCCGAATAAAGGAACCAGGCTTTTTTTCTTTGTCGACACGTCGGCGCCTCTCGGCACGCAACTTTGGCGTGCCCTCATCTATCGGCGGATCGGATCGGTTACGTTAGCGCCGGGGCGGCCGCGATTGTCAGACGGCGGCTGGCGCCATCAGAGAATAGGTAATGGCCGGCCCATCGGGCGGGGAGTTCCGGACCCCCCTCAGAACGCCGTGAACCGGGCCTAGCCGGCGCCCGCGGCGGCCTTCTCCTCTCGAAACGTGCAGGAGGCTTTGAGGAAGTCCCAGTTCCGGCGCGCAATGAACTCGAGGCGGATGTTCTTGGGGCACACCGCTTCACACTCGCCGATATTCGTGCAGCCCCCAAACAACTCGTGATTGGCGGCGGCAACCATCTTGATGGCGCGCTCATTGCGTTCGGGTTGTCCTTGCGGCAACAGGCCGAGGTGACTGACCTTCGCGGAGAGGAACAGGGCGGCGGAAGCATTGGGGCATGCCGCCACGCAAGCGCCGCAGCCGATGCATTGCGCGGAGTCCATTGCCCGGTCGGCGTCCTTTTTCGGAACCAGGATCGCGTTGGCATCCTGTGCCGAACCGGTGGAAGCCGAAACGTAGCCGCCGGCGGCGATGATGCGGTCAAACGCGCCGCGATCGACGATCAGATCCTTGATTACCGGAAATGCCGCCGCCCGCCAGGGTTCGAGGTAGAGCTCATCGCCGTCCTTGAAATGGCGCATGTGAAGCTGACAAACGGTGGTGCCGGGCATCGGACCGTGCGCCACGCCATTGATCATGAACCCGCAGGCTCCGCAGATTCCCTCGCGGCAGTCATGATCGAACGCGACCGGATCCTCGCCTTTTGTGATCAACGATTCGTTGAGCACGTCGAGCATCTCGAGAAACGACATGTGCTCATCGGCTTCGGCTTCATAGCGGACCATGCGCCCGGCGGAAGCGGCGTTCTTCTGGCGCCACACGTGCAACTTGAGTTTCATGGTTACTTGTAGCTCCTCTGGGCGAGATGGACGTGTTCGAAGGAGAGCGGCTCCTTATGCAGGGCGGGGGCCTGCCCGGGTCCGGTGTACTCCCACGCGGCGGCATAGCAATACTCGTCGTCGTTGCGCAGCGCCTCGCCTTCGGGCGTCTGATATTCCTCGCGGAAATGACCGCCGCAGGACTCGTTGCGCTCGAAGGCATCGAGGCACATCAATTGCGCCAGTTCGAGGAAGTCGGCGACGCGGCCGGCTTTCTCGAGCGACTGATTCAACTCGGCGCCATCGCCCACAACATTCACGTCCCGCCAGTATTCCTGCTGCAACTCCGCGATTTTACCCATGGCGTGCCGCAGACCTTTCGCGTTGCGCGCCATGCCGCAGTCTTCCCATAGCAGTCTTCCCAACTCGCGGTGGAAGGAATCGACGGTGCGCTTACCCTTGATGGACAGCAGGCGCTTGATCTGCTCGCCGACCGCGTTCTCGGCGCGGCGAACCTCCTGATGGTTCGAGTCGATCCTGTCGAGCTTCGCCGTGGCCAGGTAATCTCCGATGGTGTAAGGGATGATGAAGTAGCCGTCGGCGAGTCCCTGCATCAGCGCGCTCGCGCCGAGGCGGTTGGCTCCGTGATCGGAGAAGTTCGCCTCGCCCAGCACGAACAGGCCGGGGATGGTGCTCATCAGGCGGTAATCCACCCACAGGCCGCCCATCGTGTAATGGATGGCGGGGAAGATGCGCATGGGCACGGAATAGGGGTCGTCCCCGGTGATGCGCTCGTACATCTCGAACAGATTACCGTAGCGCTCTTCCACCACTTTTCGGCCCAGGCGGCGGACGGCGTCGCCGAAATCGAGATACACACCCAGGCCCGTCTTGCCGACGCCGCGGCCCTCGTCGCAAACCGCTTTCGCGGCGCGCGAGGCGACGTCGCGGGGCACCAGGTTGCCGAAGCTCGGATAGCGGCGCTCGAGGTAATAATCGCGTTCGTCCTCGGAAATCTGTCCGGGAGGACGCGAATCGCGGCCCTTCTTCGGCACCCAGATGCGGCCGTCGTTGCGCAGCGACTCGCTCATCAAGGTCAGCTTCGACTGGTAGTCGCCCGAGACGGGAATACAGGTCGGGTGGATCTGCGTGAAGCAGGGATTGGCCATGAGCGCGCCCTTGCGGTAGGCTCGCCAGAGGGCCGTGGCATTCGAGCCCTTGGCGTTCGTCGAGAGATAGAACACGTTGCCGTAGCCGCCGGTGGCGAGCACGACGGCGTCCGCCAGGTGAGTGGCGATGCCGCCGGTTACCAGGTTGCGCGTCACGATGCCGCGAGCCTTGCCGTCAATGACGATCAGTTCGAGCATCTCGTGGCGCGGGAACATTGTGACGCGGCCCGCGTTAACCTGCCGCTCGAGGGCCTGGTAACAACCGAGCAGCAACTGCTGTCCGGTCTGTCCCCGGGCATAGAATGTGCGGGAGACCTGGGCTCCACCAAACGAACGGTTCGCCAGCAGTCCGCCGTATTCCCGGGCGAACGGCACTCCCTGGGCCACGCACTGGTCAATAATGTTCACGCTGATCTGCGCCAGGCGGTAGACGTTGGCTTCGCGGGCGCGGAAATCGCCGCCCTTCACCGTGTCATAGAAGAGCCTGTAGATGGAATCGCCGTCATTTTGATAGTTCTTGGCGGCGTTGATGCCGCCCTGGGCGGCGATCGAGTGCGCGCGGCGCGGCGAATCCTGAAAGCAGAAGCACTTGACGTTGTAGCCGAGTTCGCCCATGGTGGCCGCCGCGGAGCCGCCGGCCAGGCCCGTGCCGACGACAATCACCGTGAACTTCCGCTTGTTGGCGGGATTCACCAGCTTCATTTCGAACTTACAGTTGTCCCATTTCTGTTCGATGGGACCGGAAGGGATGCGGGAGTCGAGCTTCATTGGCTTATTTCAGAATTCCGAGCATGACCGAGACGGGGATCGAGATGTTGCCGATGACGAGCGCGGCGGCGGCGGCGACGGCGAATTTCCTGAGCAGTGGAGTGTACCTGGGGTGGCTGACACCCATGCTCTGGAACATGCTCCAGACACCGTGGCAGAGGTGCATCCCCAGCATCAGCATGGCGATGATGTAGGCAATCGAGGCAGGGACGAAGGAAAAGCCCACAATCATGTTGTGGTAGACCTCGCCCTCGCGGAATTGCGGACCGAGCGCCTGTCCCGTGGTGAAATGCAGGATGTGGTAGATGATGAATGCGAGCAGAATGGGACCGCTCCAGTACATGGTTCGCGATGCATAGGTGGATCCGGCGCTGGCCCATTTCACGTAGGCCCGCGGACGTGCCCTCCGATTGCGCAGCCCCAGTTGCGTGGCGGCGGTGATATGAAGGATGACGCTCAGCAGGAGCGTCACGCGCTCACCCCACAGCAGCGACTTGATGCTCTTCAGCAGGTGCGCATAGTTATCGAGTTTCTCCTGTCCGAGATAGACTTGCAGGTTGCCGATCATGTGGGCGACAACAAACAGGAACAGGATGGCGCCGGTAACGGCCATTACCGCTTTTTTTCCGACGGTGGATTCCCAGAACCCGATGCGGCTGGATGTTTTGCCCGCGAGTGCGGATGACGCTGTGCTCATAAGGTTACAGTAAACGCCGGGAGATTCGAACTTTCCGTTCTCCCGGCTGTTGGATGAAGGGTCAAGTTTCATTGTAGAAATTTTTGCGGCGGGATGGGCGGCATTCGAGAGCGGAGCGTGGTGGAATAGGGAGGATGATCCGGCTCCTGATTCTCCTGTTCACGGCCCTGACACTGGCGGGGTCCGATGGCCGCATTTATTATCTTCTGTGGTTCGACACCGAGGACTACATCGAACCGGCGGCGGATGACGCCGCGCTGCGCCTTGCCACCGATCTCGAAAAGGCCGGCGTGCGGGCGACTTTCAAGGTGGTGGGCGAGAAGGCGCGCGTGCTCGAAGCCCGCGGGCGCGCCGATGTGATTCGCGCCCTTTCCCAACACGACATCGGCTATCACGCGGAAAATCACAGCATTCCTCCCAGCCCGGCTGTCTATCTTCAGCCGCTTGGACTGCTCGAAGGGGCCGCCGAGTTCCAGCGCCGCGAACACCGCGGAGTGGATGATATCCGGCGGATTTTCGGGATCACTCCCAGTTGCTACGGCCAACCGGGCTCATCCTGGGGGCCGCAAAGCAATATCGCACTGCGCCGGCTCGGCATCCCGGCGTACATGGATGAAGGTTCCCAGGTGGGCTACGAAAACCAGCCCTTCTGGTACATGGGCATGCTGTATGTGTTCAACCTGGGGCCGAATACAATACGGGCCGATCTGAACGATCCCTCGAAACTCCCGGCCGCCTACAAGCGGTTTGACGACGCCGTGGCCGGACTGCGGGCCAAGGGCGGCGGCGTCATCCACACGTATTACCACCCAACGGAGTTCGTCACCACGGAGTTCTGGGATGCGGTGAACTTTCCGCGCGGCCGCTACCGGGCGGCGTCCGATTACCAGCGGCCGAAGTTGCGCACGCGCGAAGCCTCGGAGCAGGCGCACCGCATCCTGATGGACTTCGTCGCGCACGTCAAGCAGACGCCCGGAGTCACGATCATCACGGCGCGCCAGTTGCCGAAAGTATTCGAGGATCCCAACACGGCGGTCGACGTGCCCGCCATCCGGAAGCAATTGACCGAGTCCATCGACATTCGCGGAGCGGCCTCGGCCGCCGACCAGTTGCTGGCGCTGCTCGGGTTCCAGCGTATGTACGTGGATGGTCCGGCCGGACGCGGGGTGACCACGATCCGCGCCACGTCCATTCCTCGCGTGCTGTTCGAGCGTGGCAAGGCCGATGCCGTGGACTACATCGAACGCCACCGCCGCCTGCCTTCACATGTCTGGTTCGGAGATGAGCGGCTGTCGCTGGCGGACTTCACAGCCACGCTGGCGGGCGATGACGGCGGCCCATCGGTTGCCGTGCGGAAGGGCAATACGGCCTTCGAACGTCATATCGCCGCCAGCGCGAAAAGCTCGTTCAACTGGGCCATTCACCCCGAGGACTTCGACGGCTCGGCATTGCTTGAAATGGGCCGTCTACAGGCCTGGACATTGAAACCCGCGCGCCTGAAATGAAGACCACCCTGGCGGTCCTGCTCGCGCTGCTGGCGCTTGGCGCGTGTGGAACCAGGCGTCCGAAAGTCATCCGATTGGGGATCGCCGCCCAGCAGTCCGTGTCGCAAGTCCCCATCTACCTGGCGGCCCAACTGGACCTCTACGGACGGAATGGGCTCGACGTGGAACTGGCCGAGTTTCCCGGCGCGTCGAAGGGAATGGAGGCGCTGCTCGGCGGCAGTGTGGACGTGTTGTCCGGCTACTATACGCAGGCGCTGGCGGTGCGCGCCCGGGGGCGGCCTGTCGAAGTATTTCTCGGCTGTTACGATTCTCTGCTTGTGGCGCTGGCCGTGGCTCCGGCGGCGGCGGGGCGCGTGCGACGGATCGAAGACCTGCGCGGCGCCAAGTTGGGGGTGACCACGCCCGGTTCCGCCACGCACCAGTTCGTGGATTTTCTTCTGCGGCGGCATGGGATTGCGCCGTCCGAGGTGACACCGGTGGCGATCGGGACCGCCGCCCGCGCGGCCGCCGCCATGGAACGCGGCGTGGTGGACGCGGGCGTCATCACGGATTTCACCATCCGCTATCTCGAGCGGCGCTACGGCAAACTCCGCGTGCTGTCGGACACGCGCTCGCGGGAGGGCGTTCTCGAGGCGCACGGCGTGAGCGCGTTTCCCGGCACTGTGTTGATGGCGGATTCCTCCTGGACCGGCAGCCATCCGGATGAAGCGCGGCGTCTCGCCCGCGCCGTGTGGGAGGCCGTCCTCTGGATGCGAGCGCATCCGGTCGAGGAAATCGTGGCGCGGATGCCCGCAAGCCACTACGGGCAGGATCGCGAGGCCTATCGTGACGCCGTGCGCATGGCCATCCCCATGCTTTCGAACACGCCGGACATCAGTGCCGCGTCCCATCAGGCGGCGGTGGAGTTCCTCGGAGCTTCCACCATGGAGACAGCCTTTCGCGACCTGGGAGTGAGATAATCGAAGGCCGATGCGCCGCTGTGTGTGGATACTCGCGCTTTCGGGCCTTTTCGGATGCGCCCATCGGGAAAAGGATCCCACGGTCCGGATTGCCGTGGGCGGCCAGTCTCAACTGGTCTACCTGCCGGCGACGCTGGCCAGCCAGCTTCACCTTTATGAAAAGGAAGGACTGCGGGTTGCGTTGTCCGATTTTCCCGGAGGGTCGAAAGCGCTCGAGGCTCTGCTCGGCGGCAGCGCCGACGTGGTTTGCGGCTACTTCGATCACGTCATCCAGTTGAATGCGGAAGGCCGGCGGCTGAAGGCGTTCGTGACCATGCAGCGGTTTCCCGGCCTCGCCCTGGTGGTGTCGCCGGCGGCGCCGCGGGGAGCCGGTTCGCTGGACGGTCTGCGCGGCCGGGTGGTGGGCGTCTCCGCTCCGGGTTCCTCGACGGATCTGTTCCTGAAATACCTTCTGAGCCGCAACGGCGTCGATCCCGGGTCGGTAAGCGTCACGGGCATAGGCATGGGTGCGAGTTCGATCGCCGCGATGGAACATGGCAAAGTGGACGCCGCCATCATGGCGGATCCCGCGATCTCGATCCTCGAGAAGCGCGCGGGCCATCCGCTGGTTCTGCTGGCCGACACGCGAACCGAGGAAGGCGTGAAGCTGGTTTTCGGAACCGCACAGTATCCGGCCGCGGTTCTCTATTCGACCGAGGAGTGGGTCGCTCGCAACCCGGAGTCCGTTGTCCGTCTGGCGCGCGCCATCCGCCAGGCGCTTGCCTTCGTCCGGAGCTCGCCTTCCGAAGCGGCGGCGCGCATGCCCGCCTCGTTTCAGGGCGGCGATCCTTCCTTGTACGCGCGGACGGTGAGGGCTGCCCTGCCGATGTACTCGATCGACGGACGCATGCCCCCCGATGGACCTGAAATTGTACGCAA
>JABAQT010000092.1 GCA_019187195.1 Bryobacteraceae bacterium | reverse complement strand
GCCGGCTGACTTCATCCTCGGTACGCCGGTCAGCTTCGGCACGGCGGGGCCGGAAGTACGCGGCCGCGTCGCCTCCTGGCGCGACGGCCTCTTCATCCTCGACAAGTGGCAGGCATCGAGAAAACTAACCATCAACTACGGACTTCGCTGGGAACTGCCTACCGTGCCGTATACCATCAACGGCAACGCCAGCATCCTGAATCCGGACCAGACCGCGCTTGTCGTGGCCACTCCCGGCTTTGGATTTGTCGCGCCGCAACACAAACTGTTCGCCCCGCGCCTCGGTTTCGCCTATCGCATCACCGACAAGACCGTCTTCCGGGGCGGCGCGGGCATCTACTACAATCCCAACCAGACCAACACATTCACCTTCCTCAACACCAATCCGCCATGGAGCCCCATCTTCAATTGCAACTGGTCGGCGGGTCTCACCGCGCTCAGCCTGAACAATCCGTTTGCCGTATCCGCCGCTTGCCCGCTGCCCGGCAGCAATAGCGGCGCGCTCATTGTCACCCCGGCCTACAATCTGTCGCCCGGCCGCATGAATCAATGGAGCGCCAGTCTCGACCGCCAGTTGTGGAACGGAGGCGGCCTCGAACTGCAATACCTCGGCTCCCACTCCTATCACCTGGACCGGAACTATTACAACAATACGCCGCAACCGGGCCCTGGCCCAGTCAACTCCCGGCGTCCGAATAAGTCGTTCGGTCCCATCCGCACCATCAACAACGACGTCATCGCCAACTACGAGAGCTTCAGCGCCATCTTCCGCCAGCATCTGAAGAGAGGCCTGCAGGTTCAGGCCAGCTACACCTGGTCTCACACGCTCGATGTCTCGACGGACTCAAACGGCGGAGGCACCCCCATGAATCCCTATTGGTGGAAGTCCGACTACGGCAACTCGAACTGGGACATCCGCCACCGGCTGGTCGCTTACTTTGTCTACGATATCCCTTTCTTCGGAGTCACCAACCCGATTCTCAAGGGGATGTTTGCGAAGTGGCAGGCCAATGGCATCCTGATCTTCCAATCCGGTCTGCCGTTTAACGTCACCACCGGCACCGATACCGCCAACACCGCCGCCAGCGGTCCCTACCGTCCGGACCTCGTTCACGCCGCTAGCGACAATTGCGGCCGCGGGAACCTGATCGGGTGCATCGATCCGAGCGCGTTCACTGTCGCTGATCTGTACCCCATCACCCCCGCCAACTTCGCCTATGGGAACGCCGGCCGCAACATCCTCTTCGGCCCCGCCTCGCAGACGGTGAATTTCTCCATCTTCAAGAACTTCCCCATTCGCGAGCGTCTTCAGTTCCAAATCCGGCTCGAGACTTTCTCGCTGTTCAACCACACCAACTTCGGCAATCCATCCGCCACCATCAATACCAGTTCGTTCGGCAACATTACCAGCGCCAGCGCGAACCGCAACATCCAGATCGGAGCGAAACTGCAGTTCTGATATGGTGTGACTGCTTCTCTTGCAGCCGGTTGACTTCGGACGCGCGGGAGCGGAACGGGTGGCACGTGCCCCGATAGCTCCCCGCGTCCGCAACTCTCTTGCGGCATTCGACCCGGCCGCTCAGGTGAAGCGAAGCAGGCGGATTTCGATGATACGGCTGGTGACGATGGGACGCTCGTAGCCCGGGTGGAGGAACTCGAGGTGCATTCCGCGGCCGACATAGGCCTTCTTCAGCATCGAGCCGCCCCAATTGGATCCGCATACCGTGACCAGGGTCGGCGCGGAACAGAACTTCGGATGGCCGGAAATAAGAAACTTCCCCCCGCCGCGATTCTCGAGCGTATAAAACCGGTTCTGCGTCTCTATCTCGAGAGTGCTTTCCTCCGGAAGATCCTTGAGATAGACGCCGCCTTCAACCTCGGAGCGGACGATGTTGCGGTTGATGGAATCACTCAAATGCGGGCTTGGCTGAAACAGGTTGTCGGCGGAAGCGTACTCCGGGTCCTGCATAAAATACTCGATTCTAGCGCAATTGCACACGGTTATCGAAGCGTGATCCAAATCGGGGAACTCCACGCCAACTGGCCGTCTTCCTGCAACACCCGGACATAATACCAACTCTCTCCCTTTCCCTTGCCGGCGTCGGTGAAAGTGAAGTTCGCCGACTTCGCCCCCTGTCTTGAAGTATAGATGAACTTCCTGTCGCGAATGATATCAATTTGCTTGATGACGCTGGTCCCGGCGATGTTCACCGCCAGTTGCGGAGCGGCGTCCGCCGTGAAGATATCGCCCATGAGGTATTCCCTGCCCCCCGCGCGGGCGCGGAAATCGAGAATGATGTTATCGGTGGCGGCGTAGGAATGACGCTTACGGATGGCGTCGAGCAGATTCTCCCGTGCCGCCCCCTCCACCAGCAGGCACGCGTAACTGATGTGCGTCGACCAGTGATCGCTCGAGGACTGCACGCCCAACTTGTAGCCCTTCGCCAGCGCGTTCCAATAGAAGCCCGCCGGCCGCCATCCGCTCTTCTGAGCCTGCATATTGAGAGTGGTGGCGGAACGCGGCGCGCCTTCATATTCATAACTGTTGCGGTAGCCCTGGAAGATCTCCATCAGCGGCTCCACCTGAGGATCGTTGTCGCGCCAATCGGTGCCCTGATCGGTAGCGGTGGAGTGCGGCATCGAAATGCCGCCGGTCTGACGGAGCGCTTCGTACAGTTTGCCGGCCCCTGCCTGCCCCGATGCCTCCTCGGGTGGGACCGGCAGCGTCCGGAATCCGCGTTTGGCCCACACCACGTTGCGATGGCCATTGGGATACCGCAGGCTTCGCTCATAAGCGAACAGGGGAACAAAATAGCCGCTGACATGAAACAAATCCGCGTACTTTTGTCCCTGCCACCAGGAGTACTCCTGGTCGTACCCCGCTTGATGGTCCGTGGGCGCGATGTAGTCGAAACTTGCCGCGTCGAGCGCGTAACGGTACACCTCGAACAGCGATCCGTCGTACTTGAAATCCTGCGATATATCCGTATGCCGGTGCATGTCGCCGCGGTATATGTGGTAGGTCTTCCCCTCCGAATTGATCGCCGCCGCGCGAATTGCTCTTACGTCGCCGGCATCGTTGTTGTGTACCGGAATCGCTTCCTCGAACGGTTCAACGTAGGGCCGCTTGGTGACCTGGCCGCCATCCAGGTTCATCGCGGAACCGATCTTCGCGGCATACACGTCAGTGTTGGCGGGGATCATGGTAGCGAACGGCCGGTTGTCGGTCATCCATGCCGCCCACAATTCGCCACCGTCATCCGCCGTCAGAGCGGGCAGTTTCTCGATCCAACTTCCGCTCTCGGGAATCGCCGCCGGATACGACCATTTCTGGCCGTCGTACGTGCTCAGGTAATTCTCCCAGACGATAGGAGAACCGATGGTGCGGGAGTTGCGCCGCGTCCAATGCCGGAAAGCCAGGGTCACGGAACCACCTTTTGAAACCAGCAGTTGCGGGTGCTCGGCGTTCACCTTCATCGCGGGAGGGAGACTGTCTTCCATCAAAGGCCACGGCTCCTGCCACCGGTCGCCGTCGAGGAAGGCTATCTTGACCCAGCGCTGCTGGTGCAGAGGAGTCGCCAGTGGAACTGGAATGAGAAATCCCTGATCCTTGCCCCAGTTGACGCCGCCTTCATCCCAGGCGAGCCAGGGACGGCCTTGTGGATCGGCGGCGACGGTGGCATGGGCCTGGAAGCGCGGTCCCTCCGTGACACGCTTCAACTCGGAAAGCTTTCCACCAGCATAGGAACGGAAATGGATGTCGTAGTTGCCCTTGTCGTAGGAGTCCCAGGCGACGAAGGCCGTTCCATTCGAGGAAGCAGCCACGGCCGGCTCCCAATCGTTTGCCCGCGATTCACTCACGCGTGCCTCGGGTTGCCATACGCCACCGCGCCAGGCGCGCAGGTAGATGTCCGATTGCCCGTCGCGGAAGCTTTGCCACACCACATAGACCGTTCCATCCGCGGAAGCCGCCGCGCGATGGAATGTCGACGACCCGGCTTCGCTGATGCGCTCGGGCGCGGCCCATGTGCCATTCGATTTCGCGCGTCCCCAAAGAAACCACCGGTCTCCGTCGCGCTGGCTCCAAAAGACCCACAACACACCACTCGGAGTGGCGGCGAGCGAACTACGGAAGATATCGGCGGGCCGAGGCGTTACCTCCTCGGGGGCCTGCCAGCCCGATGGACCGCGGGTGCGGACCAGAACCCGGTCGGCGCCATCCTTGTAGGCCACCCAGGAAACGGCCACGGATCCGGGCAGGGAAGCGATAGCGGGTTCGTCATCCTCATAGGTGTCCGTAGTGAGCTTCTCGGGAAACGGAACGCGGCTGGCGAGCACCTTTCCCTGCAGGAAGGCGCGCGGTTCCTGTCTCAAATCGGATAGTACGAATTCGAACGCCCCTTGCGCCGTGTCCACTTTGATGCCGGCCGTGGGGGGAGCATCCAGGTAAAGAAAAACGCCCACGGGCTGATGCCGGACTTCCGGCACCGAGCCTGGCCGCATCTCGGTATAGTGTATGTCCGCGAAAGGCGCCACCGCGTCACGGCGCGTCACCGCCCGCCACTGATTCCCCGACACGGAATCACCATTCGAGAAGTGGCGGCCTCTTACCGCAAGCAGCGTTCCTCCCGTCACCGCGGCGCTGCCGTCATAGCGCTCCTCCGCCGAGGCGTTCGAGCCGAACCACAGCAGCACGGCTTCGGGATGGGCGTACATGATCGGGGCGGGAGTTTCCCTGCCCTGGAAAGCGGCATGAGCGGCGAACCCGGCAACGATGGCGGCAACCAGCAGCGCCGCCTGCCAAAACCGTTTGATGGACACGGGAGTTTCACTCCTGTTGCGAAATTTTATGGACAAGTATATCGCCATGCTGGCGGCGGCGGGCGGGATTCGCTAGCCTGAAATGTCCGGAGGAACAGGGAATGAGTTCCCGGCAAGAGGGTCCAATTGGATTGGTGGATCCGCCGTCAATCGGGCGATTGATCTCGGCGCTCGAACGGCGGGGGTGGCTGGTGGCCGGCCCCACGGTGCGTGATGGAGCCATCGTGTATGACCGCCTGCAATCCATCGATGACCTTCCGCGCGGCTGGACGGAGGACCAGGAAGCCGGGCGCTACCGCCTCGAGCATAGCGGCGATAATGCCCTCTTCGGATACAACCTCGGTCCGCAAAGCTGGAAGAAATATCTGCATCCGCCCGAAGTGCGTCTACTCGAAGCAAGCCGCGAGAACGGGTTGCTGAAGATTCTGAATCAGGCCGAACCTCTCCCGCGCTATGCGTTTCTCGGAGTTCGCCCCTGCGAACTGGAGGCCATTCAGGTGCTCGATCGCGTGCTCATCGGAGACCGGTTTTCCGATCCCATCTACGAGGGGCGAAGGAAGAATCTCTTCCTGATCGCCGTCAACTGCTCGCGGACGGCGCCCACGTGTTTTTGCACATCCATGGGGACGGGGCCTCGAGCGCGGCGGGGTTACGATCTGGCAATCACGGAAATTCTTGAAGGCGGGCGTCACGAGTTCCTGATCGAGGCGGGCACCGCGCAAGGAGCTGCCGTTCTCGAGGAGTTGCATCCCCGCAAAGCCGGACCGGACGACTCCGGACTCGCTGAGAAGTTGACACAGCGCGCGGCAAACCAGATCCGGCGGCGTCTCGATACGGAGAGCCTGCGGGACCTGATGTATGCCAACTGGGAACATCCGCGATGGGACCAGGTGGCCAGCCGTTGCCTGAGTTGCGGCAACTGCACCATGGTCTGTCCGACCTGCTTCTGCACGGATGTGGAGGATACCAGCGATGTGCGCGGCGAACGCGCGGAGCGCTGGCGGCGATGGGACTCCTGTTACACGCTGTCCTTTTCTCATATTCATGGCGGCAGCGTGAGATGGAGCGTCAAGTCGCGCTACCGCCAGTGGCTCACCCACAAACTCGCTTCGTGGATCGAGCAGTTCGGCGGCTCCGGGTGTGTCGGCTGCGGACGGTGCATCACATGGTGCCCGGTGGGAATCGACCTCACCGAGGAAGTCCGCGCCATTCGGGAAACTCCTGCCCGGGCTTCAACACGCAGGGAGAACCGCAATGGAGAACCTTGAGAAGATACTTTCCGAGCATCCTTTCTTCGATGGGATCGGCAAGACCTACCTCGATATTCTGACCGGCTGCGCGCGCAACGTTCACTTCGAGGCCGGGGCCTACCTGGGGCGCGAGGGGGAGGACGCAACCAGCTTTTTTCTCATCCGCAAGGGGAAGGTGGCGCTCGAGATCCGCACGCCACAACGCCCGCCGCTGGTGATTCTCACCCTCGAGGATGGAGACATCCTTGGCTTCTCCTGGCTCGTGCCGCCGCATCTCTGGCGGTTTGACATGCGCGCGGTCGGCTCCGTGCGCGCCCTGGCTCTCGACGGGCGCTGCCTGCGCGGAAAATGCGAGGAGAATCACGATCTCGGCTACGAACTGTTGAAGCGCTTCGCCTATGTCGTCGATAACCGCCTTCAGGCCACCCGCCTGCAACTTCTTGATGTCTATGCCGCCGCTCGCGCGTGACTCGGGGGACCGCGGAGGCGATCCGATGGAGCCGGCGCCATGCCGCGTTCTTCACGTGGGACGCGAAACTCACGACACTTTCACTCTCACACTGGAAGTCACGCCAGAGGGCCGCGCGGAGTTCGCCCCAGGCCAGTTCAGCATGCTCTATGTCTTCGGCGTGGGAGAACTTCCCATCTCGATCAGCGGGGATCCGGGTGTGCCGGGGCGGTTGACGTATACCGTCCGCGTGGTGGGGAGAGCCACGGAGGCGCTGGCGAGACTGCGCGCCGGGGATTGGGTGGGAGTGCGCGGTCCCTTCGGTTCGGCGTGGCCGGTGGAAGCGGCGCGCGGCATGGATGTGCTGATCGTGGCCGGCGGTATCGGAATCGCTCCCTTGCGTTCCGTCGTTTATCACGCCCTCCGCAACCGCGATGCCTATGGCCGCCTCATCATCCTTCATGGCGCGCGGAGCCCGAAGGATCTCCTCTACCGCGCCGATTTTCGACACTGGAATCGCCAGGCGGAAACACGCGCGCTGACAACAGTGGATCACGGCGACATGCGTTGGCGCGGGCGCGTGGGCGTCGTGACCACCCTCTTCCGCTATGTGCGCCTCGTACCCGAACGGACGATCGCCATGCTCTGCGGGCCGGAAATCATGATGCGCTACGTGTGCGCCGAAATCTGCGGAAACCACCGTATCCCGCCCTCGCAAATCTTCCTTACCATGGAGCGCAATATGAAGTGCGCCGCCGGCTTCTGCGGCCACTGCCAGTTCGGACCGTATTTCATCTGCAAGGACGGCCCCGTCTTCTCCTATGAAAAGGTGAAGCCGCTGCTGGGAATTCATGAACTCTAGACGCAAACTGAAGATCGGAGTGTTCAAATTCGCCTCCTGCGATGGATGTCAGCTGAGTCTGCTCGGAGCCGAGGACGAGTTGCTCGGCGTCGCCGATGCCGTGGACATCGCCTATTTTCCTGAAGCGAGCAGCGCCATGCTCAAAGGGCCGTACGACATCGGCCTGGTGGAAGGCTCCATCACCACCCACGATGACGCCGGCCGTATTCAGAAGGTGCGAAAGCAATGCCGCACGCTCATCACCATCGGAGCCTGCGCGACCGCGGGCGGCATCCAGGCGTTGCGCAATTGGGTCGACACGGAGGAATATGTGAGCGCGGTCTACGCGACGCCGGGCTACATCCGTACGCTGAGCATGTCCACGCCCATCGCCGGGCACGTGCCCGTTGATTTCGAACTGCGCGGCTGCCCCATCAACAAGAATCATCTGCTCGAGGTGATCTCCGCGGCGCTCATCGGCCGCAAACCGAACATCCCAGCCTACAGCGTATGCGTGGAATGCAAACGCCGGGAGAATGTCTGCATCGCGGTGGCTCGGGGCGTTGCCTGCCTGGGGCCGGTTACACAGGCAGGCTGCGGAGCCATCTGTCCGGCTTACGGCCGCGGCTGCTATGGCTGCTACGGCCCCATGGAAACTCCCAACACCGCCGCCCTCACGGCGCAACTCCGCGTTCTCGGCAATGACGGGAACCGGATCCGCCGTGCTTATCGCGGCTTCAATGCCTGGGCGTTGGAGTTTCGCAAGGCGGGCGAGGAGTGCGAATGAGATGAAGACGCGCACGATCAAGGTGGACTACCTTGCGCGGGTGGAAGGCGAGGGCGCGCTGGCGGTGAAACTCCGTGGGGACAAGGTGGTGGATGTACAACTCAGGATCTTCGAGCCTCCGCGGCTGTTCGAGGCGTTCGTGCGCGGGCGTCACTTTTCGGAACTTCCGGACCTGGTGGCGCGGATCTGTGGAATCTGTCCCATCGCCTACCAGATGTGCGCCGTCCACGCCATCGAGCGCGCGTTCGCCATTTCGATCGATCCCACCGTCCGGCTCCTGCGCAGGCTGTTCTACTGCGGCGAGTGGATCGGGAGCCACGCCCTTCACATCTACATGCTCCATGCGCCCGATTTTCTCGGCTATCCCGATGCCATTCACATGGCGCGCGATCACAGGAGCCTGGTCGAGCAGGGGTTACGCCTCAAGAAGATCGGAAACCGCATCGTATCGCTTCTCGGCGGCAGGGAGATCCACCCCGTCTCCGCTACGGCGGGCGGCTTTTATCGCGTTCCTTCCCGGCGGGAACTCGAGGCTCTCGCCGCTGACCTCGAATGGGGTCTCGAGGCGTCGGTGAAAACGGCGCGCTTTGCCTCCACGCTCGATTTTCCGGATTTCGAACAGGACTATGAGTTCGTCTCGCTGTTCCACCCGCTCGAGTACCCGCTAAACGAAGGGGTGGTGAAATCGAGCAAAGGCATTCACGCCGATGCCGATTTCTACGATCAGCACTTCACTGAATACCAGGTGGAACACTCCAATGCTCTGCATTCGGTGGTTCGCGGGCGCGGGTCCTATCTTGTCGGGCCACTCGCGCGTTTCGCCCTCAACTTCGACCGGCTTCCACCCGCGGCCCGGCAGGTGGCGCGTGAGTGCGGGCTTTCCGTACCCTGCAACAACCCTTTCCAGAGCATCATCGTGCGCTCCATCGAACTGATATTTGCTTTCTCGGAAGCGCTGCGAATCATCAAAGCCTACCATCCGCCCGGCCAACCGCGCGTGCCCGTCCCCGACCAGGCAGGAACGGGATGCGCGGCCACCGAAGCTCCGCGCGGGCTCCTCTACCATCACTACGGGTTTGATGAAGGCGGATTGGTGAAGAGCGCCCGGATCGTGCCTCCCACCTCGCAAAATCAGAAGCGCATGGAAGAGGACTTGCGGGAACTGGTCCCGCGCCTGCTCCACCTTCCGGAGCCTGAAATCACCTGGAAGTGCGAGCAGGCCGTCAGGAACCACGATCCGTGCATCTCCTGCGCCACCCATTTTCTACAGCTTCACCTGGAGCGCGTCTGATGCTGATTCTGGGCTGCGGCAGCGCCAACAGCGGGGACGACGCCGCCGGCTGGATGGTGGCTGACCGGCTACAGGCCATGGGTCTTCCCGCGCGGCGCCACGAGGGCGATTGTCTGTCCCTGATCGATGCCTGGAGCGGGCATGAGGAAGTGATCCTCGTGGATGCCATGGCATCGGGACGCGAACCTGGCTCCCGCGTCGTGCTCGACGCGACCGCGGAGCCATTGAGCCGCCTGCGGTTTCCTTGTGCCGGCAGCCATTCATTTGGAGTAGGCGAAACCGTGGAACTGGCGCGCGCGCTCGGCGCGCTGCCTTCGAAGCTCCTCATTTACGCCATAGAAGGCTCATCGTTCGAAGCCGGGAGCGAATTGAGCGCGGCGGTGAGAAAGGGCGTAGATCGCGCAGTCCACGAGATTCAAAGCGGAACAGGTCCGCTGGCGGCCTGTCATCTTCGCAATTTTCCCACCGGCTGAGGCCGCCTCGAAACGACGAAAAAGGAGGCGGCTTCCTATCCCATGAACCCCAGGTTCTGCGTTGTGAAGTTCGCCAGGTTGGGAAACACGACGGACATCTCCGTCCCCGGAACCCCGAACCAATCCGCCAGCGTCGCCCCATATTGATCAAGCGAGGTCGTCGGTATCCAATTGCCGCGATTGCCGGAATCATCCGGCCCCTGTATCGCCAGCGTGGGAAACGTCCCGTAGAGATTGCCGCCCTTCACCGCTCCTCCCATTATCAGGTGATGGGATCCCCAGGCATGATCGGACCCGTTTCCGGCCGAGGGCTGGAACGTGCGGCCGAACTCTGATTCGGTGAACGTCGTCACCTGCGCCGCCACTCCCATCTCCACGGTGGCGTTGTAAAACGCCGCCATCGCCTGACTAAGCTGTGTATACAGGTTCTGCTGATCGGGAAGCTGATTGCTGTGCGTGTCGAAGCCGCCGATGCTCGCAAAAAAGATCTGCCGCCGCATTCCAAGTTCATTCCGGACTTGGATGAGCCGTGCGATCTGTGCCAGTTCCGTGCCCAACCCGGTGCCGGGAAACTGTGTCTGGAGGGGATTGGACTGCGTAACGTTGTTAATCAGCGTCGCAATCCGAATCCCCTCCTTCGTGTTCGCGCTCGCCGCCTGAATGAGAGCGTAGCCGGCATCCATTTCGAGCAGTTCCCCCAACGCCTTGTCGCGCGCCACCATGGCGGCGTTTTCCGGGTTGCTGCCTTCAAGCCCCGTCGTAGTCTGGCCGGGGATGACCGTGGCGGCTTTGGTATTCACACCGTTGAGCAGCAGGGCTCCGCCGGCGACAGAGGTGCCGAGCGGATAGTTCGAGGGAGCATTGACGCCCAACAAACCCAGGCGGTCGGCAATGCGGCCGCCCCACCCCGTGGTTCCGCCGAGCGGCATCGCCGTTTGCCAGCTCGAAGTCTGATCCGAGTGGGAGAACAGGTTCGAGGGCACGGGGACGCTTCCCGCCAGATATTGGGCGCGCGTCGTGGGTCTGACGATCATGCCGACATTGGCGGCGACAGCCAGTTTTTGCTGCGCCCAAAGCGGATGAATGGCCGCGAGGCTCGGATGAAGTCCATAGACCGCCCCACCGGGAGTGGGAATCTGGAGCAGTTGGGCCTGCGGAATCGCCAGCGGGCCACGCGCCTGCGCGTATTGCGCATACTGCGTGCTGACGGGAACAACCATGTTGTTCGAATCGTTCCCTCCGAACAGGAAGATGCACACCAGCGCCTTGTAATCGCCCGTCGATTGCGCGTTGGCGCTGACCAGGCCGAGACGGCTGAACTGGCTCGCAACGGTGAGAGTGCTCAGAGAGCAACAGCCGAGGCGGAGAAAGTTTCTACGGGATGTCATGTGTTCGTCTCCTGATTTTTTAGGGTTCCACCTGGAACTGGCTGGCGCTGCCGGCGAGATAGGCCGCGTTCCGCGCACGGACGCGAGTATCCGATGTGGCGCTCAGAGCAGTAAGGATGCTCGACTTCATCGCCGCGCTCATCGATCCATGCATCAGCGCCTGGTTGAGCGCCTCCACCAGCGAGGGAGGGTCAAAGGCCAGCCTCTCGAGTTCGGCCAAGTCTATCTGAACCGATGCCCCGAGGCCGTTCCGGCTGGCACGGTAGATGAAATTCACACGGTTGAGCGCAACCGAAGGAGTGCTGATCTGAAACTCCGGAGCCACCTGCCCGTTCACCCGGTAGAAGGGCGAAAAGTAGTTGAAGACGCTCGGCGCAAACCACAGATCCTCTCCCATGTTCCGCGCATAGCCGTTGAGGTTGTTGTCCGTCGTCACGGCGGCGTTCATGCCGCGCAGGTAGCTGAGAATGAACAGAACCGGCTCCCTGAGCTTGCCCTGGTAGGCTTGCGGCGAGTCAGCTTCCGGATCGGTGACGATAGCCTTCGTGGTCTGCCACAGATCGCCTCCCGTGGCTTCGAACACCGAAGCCACTCTGCTGATGTACGCGCCCGACGGGTTCCCCATCACCAGGCGCTGGATGAGACGGATGGCGACAAAAGGAGCGACGTTCGGATTCTTCCTAAGATTGTCGATCACCAGGTCGACCTCCTCGCTTGCCGTGCGTCCCGGCGGAATCACATCGCCCAGAAGAAGCGTCTTCTGCGTCGCGTCGTGCTGCTCCTCGAAGGCGATCATCGGAGCGGCGTAGTAGGTGGGATTGGGGAAGCGCGGCGTTTCGCCCGGACGGGTGGGATACGTCCAGCCGGTGAACGCCCTGGCAAACTGCTTCACGTCCGCTTCACTGTATGTGGGAATCGGTTTGCCGGTGGCTGGATCGAGCTTCGGCGTACCGTCCCTGTTCAACTGCTCGAGACCGAGTGTGAACAGTTGCAACAGTTCCCGGGCGTAGTTTTCGTTCGGCTCCACCCCTTTCGTCTCCTTGCGGTTGTTCACCATGTCCAGAAACCGGCCCATGGTGGGGCTGAGAGTCACCTGCCGCAGAAGCGTGAAGTAGTTGCCGAACGCGTTCTGGCTCAACATTCGCATGTAGGGAACCAACTGGTTCGACTGGGGCGTCTTTACGCCGGATACAACCAGGATCTGGCTGAGGGCGAAAGCCACCCGCTGACGCAACTGATCCTGTCCGGTCATGGCATTGAGGTAGAACGCGCGTTGCGCGGGCCCGATAGACGTCGATTCGGCGATTGGCTCGGGCAACTCCGAGATGGGGGCGGCAAACTGCTCCTGGAGGAAGGCAGGAATACCAGTCTCCTGGAGATGCTGAATGCTATCGGGCGTCGGCCCCCACGTCGTCCGTTCGAGGAAGCGGGCAGCCGCCTGAGCCGTCATCACCTGGCGCGCGGGACCCACGCTGAGGACCATGGCGTTCGAGTTGGCCGCGCCGGGGTCCGGATTCCTTAGCGACACGCTGATCATGCCGCCGAACCCGGGTCCCGCCTTACCCGACGCCACAATCGCTGTTGGAGATAACGAATGGACGGTCAAAGGCGTCGAGCCGAGCAGAACCTGCGCTCCGGCGGCGAATCCCGTCCCGCTGATCGCCAACTGAACCTGGCTGCCTGCCACCAGCTTCCCGGGATTGGCCGATGTGATGACCGGAATGGCATTCTGAAGCGTCACCACCGCTGTGTCCGAAGCCTTCGGATCAGCATTGCTGACGGCTTTGACATTCACCACCGGTCCGGCGGCGGTGGAGGTGTTCGCCGGAACCGCGGATAGGGCGGCGGGTGATGGCGGCAACATCACCGGTGGTGTATAGAGCCCTGCCTCATCGATGGTTCCATAGAGCGTATTGCCCCCCTTGATGCCATTCACATACCAGGTGACAGTCCTATCCAGGGTGTTGCCCGCCGAAGCCCGAAACTGCCTGGTGACGCCCAACCGCAGCGTCACCTTCTCCGGCGTGACGCTGATGGTCACCGGTGGCGCGATGCGAAATCCGCGCTTGTTTGAAATCTTTCCGCCCGGATCCGGATTGGCGACGGCGACCTCGGTTTCGCGCGGGCTGGTTTCCGTGGCAGTGGCTTTCAACTCCGTGGCCGAAACGAAAAACGTAGCCACTGGCTTATCGCCGATGAGAACCTTTGATCCGGGAACGAAGTTCTTTCCCGACAACCGGATGGAAAAGGAGCCGACGTTTACCAGATTCGGCGTGACCGAACTCAGGCTGGGCACGGGGTTGTTCACCGTCACCACGGCCTCGCCCCGCACTGTGGGCATGGCGGTGCTGGTGGCGCGGATTTTCACTACGTTCGGCGCCGGCGGCAGAGCGGGAGCGGTGTACTGCCCGCTATCGGAGATCTTTCCGACCGTGGCGTTGCCGCCGGTGACTCCATTGACCGACCAGGTCACTGTCTTCGGGCTGATCTTCGAAACCGAAGCCCAGAATGTCTTCGAAGCTCCGGCAACAATGGTATAGGCGGACGGGTTGACGGTCACCGAGACGGCGGATGATTCGGCGAATGCGATGGCGGTTGGCAGCATCATCAGCATGGTGAACGGCAGCGGATGGAAAGGGGAAAAAGCGGTTCGCATGTCGATTCTCACAGTCCTCCAGGGTTGTCCCATTACTATCGGGTGAGTAGTTCTAAACATTACCCGTCGGCGAAAGTAAAATTAACCCTACCGTGGGACTCACGGTTTCGCCTTACGGGTGCTACTGGGGAGAACGGAGGGGGAGAAGCCCTAGACTCTAGCCCGGGCTATCACGCTCGAAATATTGTGCGTAAGAATAGCACATGCTTATCGATCCAGGCAAAGACAGATCGAACTTCCCCTCTTGCCCGTACTTTTCGCGTGCTTTTCCCTCCAGACAGGTCTACAATGAGGGCGGATAGTCTCAGAGGCTCTCAAAAGCTCTTTCATGAACCCCTGGTTGCTTTTTTGCCCGATACCTTCATAGGTAATTTTCCGGAGGCGGGAGGTGAGTTTCCGGCCGCTCTTTGGGTTGTAGGCATTAGTCGTCCAGCTTGCAGGAGGTGTTCCATGTTCGACAGTCTCGACGAAACCATGAAACACGACGAGGAAGAGCAAAGCACACCGCGGGAGCGGTGGATGAAGTACATCCTGACGCTCGTCATCGCCGTTGTTGTGGTTGGCGGCTTGCTAACCGTAATTCGCATGGTGGAATAAGCAAGACGCAAACGCTCCGCTTCGAAACGCCTGAAGGCCACTCCTTCGGGCACGCTGAAATGAATGCCGGCGGATGCCGCCCGTGAGGTAGCGCGCGGCGGCATTCGCATTGCGCAACGCAGAGTGAGACGGGCCTCCCCGCCTGTCCTCATCCATCTCGCCACCGAAGTGAACACCGTGCGGATCCTGTCTCCGCTTTTTGATAAGATCAACGGCTTAACGGAGGTGACTTCATGCGGTTCCTGCTTGCACTCCTGCTCGGCGGCTGCCTTGCTGCTCCCGCGCAGGTCTTCCGGCTCACTCGTGAGCAGATGATTCATTACACGGCGGAGAATCCTTTCGGCCGTTTCCCTGACGGACGCCCCAAAGTGGACGACAAAATCCTCGAGCGCGTCAAGGGACTTTCTCTTGAGGAGGCTTGGGGCATCCTGCAAAGCAAGGGCTACAAGCACCAGTTCGCCGGTTGGGACTTCCAGGTGCTCCACCCGGGCAAGAAGCTGGTTGGCCGCGCCGTGACCGCGCAATACCTTCCCGTGCGCCCTGACCTGGCCGGCGTGCTGGCCGCCGACGCCAAGGCCGAGGGCCGCCCGCGCGGTGAAAACCAGAAGGTGATCGACCTGCTTCAATTGAACGATGTTCCGGTGATCGACCTGATGGGAGCGGCCGCCGGACACAACTTCGGCGGCGATAATCTTCAGGCCGCTGTCGCCGGCCTCACACGCGCCGGAGCCGTCATTGACGGAACCATCCGCGATCTCGAGGGAATCTACGAACTCCCCACGCAGATCTACTTCAAGAAGGCGCATCCGGCCGCCGTGGCCGAGGTTAATGTGGTGGGCATCAACATTCCCATCAAAGTGGGCGAGGCGGTGGTGATGCCCGGCGACGTCGTGCTCGGCGACCGCGAAGGCGTGATCTTCATCCCCCCGCACCTGGTGAAGGAAATTGTGGACGCCGCCGACCGCACCCACATCCATGACGAGTGGACCAAGCAGAAGTTCCTCACCGGCAAGTACAAAGCGAGCGAACTATACGGCGGTTCCGGACTTTCCCCCGAACTCCAGAAAGAATACGACGCCTATGTGAAGAAGCGCCTGGCGGAACTCAACCGCTGAGCCCCCGGCTTTCGCATCACGGGGAAGGGGGCGCCGCCTTCAGCAGCGCCCTGACCGCATCCACCACCAGCGCGGCGGCGTGCTTTGATTCCGGAGCAAGGCCGCCGATCAATCTCTCCACTTCGTCCGCCTTCAGCGCGCGCAGTTCCACCTTGTTGCGGCCGGCCATCCATTCGGTGAGCGCGCTCCCCGTGGCTATCGAAGCGGTGCATCCGCGTGTCTTGTACCTCGCCTCCTTTACCCGCTCTCCATCCCACGCCACCGACAGCCGCAGAATATCCCCGCAGGCGGGATTCATCACTTCCACCGTCTGCGCCGGCGGAGGCAACTCGCCCACGTTTCGCGGGTTCTGAAAATGATCTAATAGTCTTTCGGAGTACATGTCGGGCTACTTCCCCATCCTACGGCAGCGTGTGCGGAAACGCACCTTCCATTCGCTGTTCCTCTTTGTGACCTCGCGCTGCAATTCCCTGTGCCGCACCTGCTTCTACTTCGACAAGCTCAACAGCAAGGATGACCTCAGCTTCGATCAGATCCGGAAAATCTCGGAGACCGCGCCGCCCTTTGAAAAGCTCTGGCTCTCGGGCGGCGAACCCTTTCTGCGGGACGAACTCCCGGAGATCGTGGCCCTGTTTGCGCGCAACAACCGGGTGGCGAATGTCAACCTGCCAACGAACGGCCTTCTCCGGGAGCGCATTTTCCGCTCCATCGATCGCATGCTTGCCGCCGCCCCCGGCGTCTCGATCGATCTGAACTTCTCCCTCGACGGCCTGGCCAACACGCACGACGCCATTCGCGGCGTCCCGAATAACTTCCGCCGCACTCTCGAAACCATCCGCGAAACGGAAAAGCGCTATTCCAACGTCCGCCGCCTTCGGCGCAATGTTCTCACCGTCATCACCCGCGAAAACTACAACGAGATCGTGGAACTGGGACTGCGCCTCGCCGGGGAAAATCTCAGCGGACATTATTTCGAGATTGTGCGCGGAGAAACGCCCGATGCGGAGTTGAAGCGCTTGCGGCGTGATGACGTCGCCGCGCTCCACCGCCGATTGATGCCCTTCCACCGCCACTACGCGCGTAAGCTGTTCGCCCATCTGCCGCCCGGAGCCCGGCAATTCGCCACCATGTACTATCTGGGAAATCTGCGGCTGCACTTCGATCTGCACGAATCCTGCCTCGAACAGCCGCGGAAATGGCCCATGCCCTGCACGGCGGGTGAAACCACCATCGTCATCGATCACAACGGACGGTTCCGCGCCTGTGAAATGCGCGGCATTGTCGGAAACCTCGCCGATTTTGACTTCGACATCCCGAAAGCCATGACCTCATCCGCGATGAGAGATGAGGTGGATGCCATACGGGAAGCCAACTGCTGGTGTACCCATAGCTGCTTCATTCAGGAGAGTTCCAAGTTCTCCCCTCGCGTGCAATTGTTCACCATTCCCTGGGCGTGGCTGCGCCAGCGCTGGCGGAAACTGCCGCAAATGCCTCTTGGCGACATCGAACGGTTCCGGGCGCTGGAGACCACCTGATGGCGCGGATCTACCGCATCCCCGTTGTCGCCGGATTGATCGAAAAGGACGGCAAGCTGCTCATCGGCCAGCGAAAAGCAGGCACGCGCCATGAGTTCAAATGGGAGTTCCCCGGCGGCAAGGTTGAGCAGGGCGAATCCCCGCGCGCCGCCCTGGCCCGCGAGTTGCGCGAGGAGCTGGGCATCGAGGCCACCATCGGCAGAGAGATCACCCGCTACGAGTTCAACTACCCCAAGAGTTCAAGCCTTCTGCTCATCTTCCTCGCCGT
>JABAQT010000046.1 GCA_019187195.1 Bryobacteraceae bacterium | reverse complement strand
GATCTGGCTCTTCACGACGGCGACGTCGGGCGCATTCTCGGGGAGGAGGCTCAGATACCCCTTCATCTGCTCCATGGCTCCGTTGACATCGTTTTTCTGGGCGAGGACGATGCCGAGAATCTGGCGCATCTTGGGAATGCGCTTCTGCGGATCGGCTTTCACTCCCTCACGCGCGCTCTTCTCGGCGGCGTCCAGATTGTGGAGGTTGAGGTTGGCGACGGCGTTGAAGAGATACGCCTGCGGGAAGTCGAACGGATTGAGCTTGAGGGCTTTCTGGCTCGATTCGGCGCAGTTTTTCCAGTCGTTCTCGCGAGCGGAAAGGTAAGCGAGCTGGACGTAAGGTTCCACCAGCTTGCCATCGGCGGCGAGGGCCTGCTCATAAGCCTTCCTCGCTTCGGCGGGCTCATTCATGCTCTCGAGTACGCGGCCAAGGTCCTGCCAGGCATTGGCGAACTTCGGATAGATGGTGACTGCTTTTTCAAGCTCTTTTCTGGCTTCTGGATACTTCTTCTTCCGCGCCTGATCGCGGCCCTTCTGAAAGGCCTTCTTCGCGTCTTTCGGAGCCATGGCGCTGGTGGCGCTGAAGGTAAGCCCTTCCACGTTGGCGAGCCGGCGGAGAATGATGACGCCGACGTCCGGGTTATCCATCGAGCGCCGTCCGCCCAGGTTGACGGATTCGGAGCGATAGCCGGCCAGGGATGCCCGCAGTTCGCAGCCCATGAGGTCGCGTTCGGAGATGCCGCCGCGCATCGAGCCGCCCATCCCCCGCATGCCTCCCATTCCACCCATCCCGGGCGAGTTCGGGCCGAACACGTCGCTGGTGTTGCTGACGCTGGCGTCCGCCATCACCTGGCTGTTCTGCCCGAGTTGGAAACTGAAGCGGCCTTTCGAATCGGTGTACGCCTCGGGGCGCGGGTTGCCGTTGCACACGCGTTCAATCACAACGGGTTCGGGAGGCGGAGTTCCATCCTCCATCATGACCTTGCCCTGGAAGAATATCGGGCGCTGCATGTCGGCTGGAAAAGGAGTCTGGCGCTGGTCGGTGGGGCTCGGGAACGACGGAGGCCGGGTAGTGGAACCCGGTAGGCCGCCGGGCGAGCCGCCCGGAGTTCCGCCGGGACTGGCCGTGCTGCCGGGCGAACTGGTGCTTCCCGGTCCGCCGCCACGCGATCCTTGGCCTTGGGCGAAAGCAAATGTGACGCAAGCGGTGACGGAAATCGCTGCCAGGGAACAGCGGGTAACCAAAGCGGAGTAAAGCATGAGCCCTCCTGAGGTTCAAGACTGGGACGGCGGGCGTGAACGCCGCGACTATGCGCACATTATGGCACAAGGATTCCCCCGCGTCTCGGGGGCGCGGCACGGCGTGAGGATGGGATGTTTACAATGGATGAATGATCGCACGACGCTATTGGCTCCTCATCCCTGCCCTCCTGGCGGCATTTGGCTGTTCGGAAGCACCCAAGGAAGCGGCCGCGAAGAAGGAACCCGCAAAACCGCCGGAACCCGTTACCGGGCGTTATGCTTTTTATCAGATGTTCCCCGCCGCACGCGCCTGGGCGGTGGACGTGCAGCCTATTCAAATCACCAGCATTCCCCTGAAGGACGTTCCGGCCGCCAAAGGAAAGTACGGCGCATGGCAGTGTGTGTTCGTCTCGCCGGGCAAGGGACGAATGAAGACCTACAGCTACTCCGTCATCGAGGCGGGCGGCAGCCTTCATCAGGGTGTGTTTGCGTTGCCGGATGAGCGGTTCAGCGGGTCGCTCGGCCAGGCGAAGCCGTTCCTTGTCGCCGCATTGAAGATCGATTCGGATGAAGCGTATGAGACGGCGGTGAAGAAGAGCGAGGACTACATGAAGAAGTTCCCGAACACGCCCATCATGTTCCAACTGGAACTGACGCCGCGATTTCCCGACCCGGCATGGCGCGTGATTTGGGGCGAATCGGTGGGCAGCAGCAACCACTCGATCTTCGTGGACGCGACGACGGGGGCGTACCTGGCCACGGCGCGGTAAACACAAACTCCTAAGGCAGCGGCAGGCCGAGGATGCATCGCAGCGTGTCGCGGGCGATTAGCAACTCCTCATTCGTGGGAATAACCCACACCGGAATGCGGGAGTTCTCCGCGCTGATCTGTGTTTCGATTCCAATAGCATTGGCGTTCCGCTCCGGGTCGATTTCGACGCCGAGCCCCTTGAGCCCGTCGCAGATCATCCGCCGCACGGGCGGGGAGTTTTCGCCGATCCCGCCGCCAAACAGGATGGCGTCGCAACCTTCGAGCGCCGCCATGTACGAGCCGATATATTTCCGGGCGCGATAACAGAACATGTCAATCGCGAGTTTGGCGCGGTCACTGCCCTTGTCCATCTCCTCCAGCAGAATGCGCATGTCGCTCGAGATGCCGGAAACGCCGTAAAGGCCGCTCAGGCGGTTGAGGAGGGATTCGAGGCCCTGCGCGTCCACCTCCTCGTGCGCGAGCACATAGAACACCGCCATGGGGTCGACGTCCCCGCAACGGGTTCCCATGAGGAGGCCCTCGAGCGGGGTGAATCCCATCGACGTGTCGATGGAGCGGCCCTGGTCGACGGCGCAAAGAGAACAGCCGTTGCCGAGATGGCAGGTGATGAGCTTGTAGGCTTCGCGCGTCTGGCCGTGGATCCGCGCGTAGCGGTAGGAAATGTAGCGGTGGGACGTGCCGTGGAAGCCGTAGCGGCGAATCCTGTAGCGCTCATAGTAAAGGTAGGGCAGCCCGTAAAGATAGGCGTGCGGCGGCATGCTCTGGTGGAACGAAGTGTCAAACACGGCCACATGCCTGGCATGGGGCAGCAGCGCTCTGGCGGCGTAATACCCCTTGAGGTTGTGAGGATTGTGCAACGGCGCCAAGTCGACTGTTTCCTCGATGTCATCCACCACCTCCTCCGTCATGATGGTGGAGGTCTGGAAACGCTCTCCGCCATGAACCACGCGGTGGCCGACGCCTTCGATATCCGTTGGGCCATGCAGTTCATCGGGCAGATAAGAGAGGTAGGCGTCAATGATAGCCTGAACCGCATCCTCGGCTTTATAGACGGGCTTCGAGATCTTGATGCGTTTCTTGCCCGGATGCTTGCCCGGAGCCTGAACATTCACCACGGAATAGGGCGTGCCCATCCGATCGACCGTCACTTTGGCAAGCAGACGGTCATTATTCTGAGCGATCAAATCAGGATCGGTATCAATAAGCTGGCTCTTGACCGTGGAACTGCCGAAGTTCAGAACGAGTATTTTCATGAGATGGATCAGGCGCTGGCGACGCGAGCCGAGCGCAGCGCTTTGTTGGCAAGGTGCGCGGCGGCGGCTGAACTCACGCCGGCTTCCACGGGAGCCGCGGGCTCCTTGCGGGAGCGTATGCATTCCACCCAGTTGCTGAGGTGGAGCAGTTCGCCGTTGGGATTGTCGTAGAAATCGGCCCCGCGGGGGCCTTCGCCGAGAATCCACTCCTCGTAGGGAAACTTCTTCGTGCGCGCCTCCGGATAGAGTTCGTAGCGGCCGCGATCAAGATAGAGCGTGCCGTCCGTGCCCATCAGTTCGATCATGGCGGCGTTGCGCGCGTTGCTGAAGGTCCCTTCAAAATAGACCTGCACCTCCGAATCGGGGTACCGGAGCAAGGTCTGCACGGTATCCGGCGTTTCCCATACACCCTTGGTCGAAAACCAGTCGCCGATGCTTGTGGCCATGCTCGGATGGTCGATGCCGAGGATCCAGTGGACGATGTCGATCTGGTGCACCATGAGATCGGTGAACAGGCCCCCGCCGAAGTCCCAGAACCAGCGCCATTGCCGGAAGCGGTAGGGATCGAAGGGCTGATTACGGGCATCGCCAAGCCACATTTTCCAATCGACGGAAGACGGATCGATCTGATAGGTCTGTGCCCCGCGCGGCGAATTGCGATTCCACGTGATGTGTGCCTTGTGTACTTTGCCGATCTTGCCCGCGCGCACCAGTTCCTTGCCCTTGATCATGTGCGGCATACTGCGCTGCTGGGTGCCCACCTGAACGATGCGCCCCGCGCGGCGAACGGCTTCAATCACCGGCGCGCCCTGGGAAACATCGTGCGTGAGGGGCTTTTCCACGTAGACGTCCTTGCCGGCCTTCACGGCGGCGATGGTGAGAGGGACATGTTGGTGATCGGGGGCGCCGATGAGCACGGCATCGACATCCCGCCGTGCGAGAACTTCGCGGTAGTCGGACGTAGCGAAAGCGCCGGGCCCCGCGATCTGCCGGGCCTTGGCAAGGTTGTCCTTCCACACGTCGCACACCGCCGCGATGCGGGCATTGCGGACGCGCTCGATGTTGCGCATCAATTGTTGGGCGCGGCCGCCCGTCCCGATGCAGCCGATCGAGATGGTGTCATTGGCGCCAACGATCCGCTGAGCGGAGAGTGCGGAGGCAAGCGCGGAAGTGGTGAACTGCCGTCGGTTCAATGTCATTTCACACCGTACCTACAGGATACGCCGCCGGCTTCGGCGCGGGGCGTTCCCTCTATACGGCCGCTTCGCGCGGATCGGCGGTGAGAACCGAAACGGAGAATATAACCAGGCTCACCCAGAGCAGATCGGTGATAAGAAGGTGCGTGAGTTGGGTCCACAGGGGGGTGAGCAGCAGGATATTCATCGCTCCCAGTACGAATTGACCGAGCACGCAGAGAACGGCGGCATAGCCCCAGCGCTCGGCGGCGGCGCTTCTTACGCGGCCAAGCGAATGAGGGATCAGCCATAGCAGATAGGCGCCGGCAAGGACGGCGAGCACGGGATGAACCACGCGAAGCTGCACCAGGATCGGAGCGCTGCGGGAAAATTCGTGCTGAACGCCGGCGCTAACCGAAGGGGCGGGGAAGAGCGTATCCCCTAGAGCCGCCACGCCGCCTGTCGCGCTCAGAACAATAACCAGTACGATGCCGGTGAGGATGAGCCGTTTGAGCCGCCCCTGATTCCACCGGTGTGGCTCTTCGCGATCTGACCACCACGCCGTGAGCGTCAGCGACCCGAGCAGGAGCAGCGTGTTGACCAGATGCACCCCAAGCACGGCCGCGCGCCAGGGGGACCGGTTGCCGGCCACGAGCCCCAGAAGGACGAGCATGGCGCCGACAAGCGTCTCGTTGAGCATGAAAACCAGCGAAAAGAAGGCCGCGCGGCGGGCGGAAGTATGCCGCGCGAAGCACCGTCGCGCCCAGAAATAAAGAGCGATGACGCTGACAAGAGCAATGCCGCTGGTGGCGCGGTGCGTGAACTCGATAGCCATGTGCGCCTGCGGGAAAACGGGCAGCACCTCGCCGTTGCAAAGGGGCCAGTGCTGGCCGCATCCGGCTCCCGATCCGGTGGCGCGGACCAGGGAACCCCAAAGAATGACGAGGATGTTGTAGGCGAGCGTCGACCAGGCGAACAGGGAGAAGCGTTTCGAAAGAGAAGCAGCGGAAGTCGGGCGGGTCGCGATCACGGTGTAACTTTCATGCTAGCAGGGGGGAACCACCCGCGTTACCATAGCGGACATGATGGTGGACGTGGAAGGTGTGCGTCTCCACCTGGCGCATCCGGATGAACTGCCGGTGCAGTGGGTGGGACAGGAAGAGGTGATGCGTCAACTGCTGGCCGCCTGGCTGGTGGTCGACGAGCGGGATCTGCCGATGAACCCCAGGCTTGTAGGCAAGCCGGGGGTGGGGAAAACAACTCTCGCTTACGCCGCGGCGCGGCGGCTGGGCCGGGATGTTTACATCCTGCAGGCGACGGTGGATACACGGCCGGAGGATCTCATCATCACGCCCGTGCTCGAAGACGCGGGGAAACTGCGGTACGTGGCCTCGTCCCTGGTGTCGGCCATGCTGCGCGGAGGAATTGCGATCATCGACGAAGGGAATCGCATGCCGGAGAAGTCCTGGGCGAGCCTTGCGCCGCTACTCGATAACCGCCGCTATGTCGAGTCCATCGTGGCGGGAGTGAAGATCAAGGCTCATCCGGATTTCCGCATGGTGGCGACAATGAATGACGACGCCTCGACGTTCGATCTGCCCGAGTACATTCACTCCCGGTTGCAGCCGCAGATTCTGATTGATTTCCCCGAGCGGAGCGAGGAACTGGCCATCCTGCGCGAGAACCTGCCGTTTGGAGAAGAACGCATCCTCGAATATGTGACGGATTTCCTGCAAAACGCGCACGCCGCCGACGAGCGCTACACGGCCCGGGACGGGATCAACATGGCCCGGTTCGCGATGAAGCTGCAAATGCTGGCCAAGGACGAGATCAGTTACCGGGCGGCGCTGCACACATCCCTGCTCGAGACACTGGGGGAAGAGGCGCTCCGCTATGCCCCCCGGCCTTGACTATTTTGATCCGAACAACCTGACGCGGGGAAACTTCACCTACTTTCCCGTGGTTCCGGGACGGCTCGAGTTTGCCCTGCGCGTGCGCGAGGCGATTCTGGCGGCGCAGCCTCGCGTGGTGGCGATCGAACTGCCAGGGTGCTTCGAGTCTTCGTTGCGCCAGGCGCTGCGCCGGCTGCCCGAATTATCGGTGCTGTTGTGCGCGCCGCGCGGGGAAGAGGATTACGCGGAAGCGGGATACTTCCCCGTGGAACCCGCTGATCCGTTCGTGGAAGCCGCCCGGACCGCGATCGAAGTGGGCGCGCGGCTCCTGCTGCTCGAGCCGGATTCATACGAGAGGCCGCATGTGGCGGGGCTCTATCCCGACCCCTACGCAATCGAGCACATCGGATTGGAGAAGTACATCGCAAGCTACCGCCTGTTTCCACAGCCCCGGCCGGAGAGCATCGAGCGGCACGCCGCGGCGATGGCGTGGAAGCTGCAAGGGGCCGATCCCGAGGCGCCCTCGCTGGTGGCGCTGTCGCTGAATCTGCTCGATCCGCTGCTCGACGCGATGGAGACGCCGCAGCCCGCGCCTCCGCCTCCCGAAGTTCCTCTCGGAGTGAAGTTGCTGAACCCGCATCCCGATTGCCTCGCCGAGATTACCGTGGAAACACCCTGGCTGCAGGAGAAGTATCTGCAATGGCGGGAATACGCGCGGGGCAGGTTCCTCGACCGTCCGCGGCTTCAGTACGAGTTGCTCAAGGAAGCCGGGCAGGCCTATGAAGCCATCACCGGCGATAAGCTCTCGCACTGGCAGTGGAGAATGCTGGCGCGGTATACGCGGAACCTGGCGGGCATCTCGGGCGAACTCATCTGCGGTCTTTACGATTTGACGGTGGCCGCGCGGTCCGTTGTGGATGACAACTATGCGTGGGAGGTTTGGCGGACGGCGAACCGCTACGAGGCGCAGCGCGACCAGACCGATGCGCCGACGGTCCGGTTATCGGCTGACGAAGTGTTTCTCGAAACCAGGCGCATCCGGATCCGCCGCCGGCTTCCGCGTCCGAAACACCTGACGCGGCCCGCCAATCTGAAGCCCAGAAAACGCGAGAAGCAGCCCGGCGAATGGGCCACGGAACTGGATGGAAACGCCATCTGCTCATATCCTCCCGAAGATCTCGTGATTGAGGATTACGGCCGGTTTCTCAAGCGCAAGGCGAAAAGCCTGCTCTCGGAAGAGCGCGCCCGCGTCGAGCCGTTCTCGACGTCGCTGCATGACGGCATCGACATTCGCGAGACGATTCGCAACTGGCATCAGGGCAAGATCTTCGTCCGGCAGGCGCAGCGCCTGGCCGGGGAAGTGGGCGCGGTGTGCATCATCTTCGATGAGGATCCGCACGATCGCTACGGCTATCTGACAACCTGGCTCGGGGAGAACCAGAACGAATCCGATATGGCCTTCTATTCGACGCATCCCTTCGAACACATGGTGGGGCCGGGCGTGGGGCGGGCCGAGTACGGTGGTCTGCTGATGACGCTGCCGCCGCGGCGCATGTTCGATGTGTGGCGCGATCCGGACTATCAATTCGCCGAGACGAAAGCGGAGCGGCTGTTGATGGCCGCGCTCGATTACTCGGTCGAGCGGCACGTGGTATATGCCGCCTCCCGCCCGCCGAGAAGCGTGTTCCGCTCGATTGCGAGTCACCTTGGGCGGAAGATTCTGTATGTTCCGCTTGGACAGCTATCGCCCGCGAAGTTGAAGAGGATCCGGGTGGTGCATGTGCTCGACGGCTATCAGCGGCGCGATACGGCGAAGGAATACATCTGGTAGAGCGCCGGGAACCGCGCGGCCGGCTTCATGGGGTCATAATGTTACGATGAGACAGGAGCCTCCCCTATCCATGGATTCCCGCCGCAAATTTCTCGGCAGCGTGGCCACCGGCCTCGCCACGAGCCTCGCCCCTTCCAAGGTGTTGGGCGCTAATGAGAGGATCCGCGCCGGCATTATCGGAGCCGGAGCCCGCGGCATCGAGATCGTTCGCGACGCGATGGGCTGTCCGAATGTCGATTTTGTGGCCTTCGCCGACATCTATACCCGCCGGCTCGAAGAGGCGAAAGCCGTCGCCCCGGGCGCGAAGACATATCTTGACCACCGCTACCTCCTCGACGACAAATCGATTGACGCCGTCCTCATCGCCACCCCGCAACATCTCCACTGCGAGCACTTTGTCGCCTCGCTCGAAGCGGAAAAGCATGTTTACCAGGAAAAGACGATGGCCTTCACGGTCGAACATGCCAAGAGGATGCGCGCCGCCTACCAGAAAGTCGAGGGCAAACGGACCGTGCAGATCGGCCACCAGGGGTGCTCCTCGGGCCTGATGACCGATGCCCTGGCGATGGCAACCCCCGCTCGGTTGGGCAGAATCACGATGATTGAATCCCACATGTTCCGCAACACGCCCCATGGCAAGCCCCAGTGGTCGCGCCCGGTCTACCCCGACATGAATCCGGAAAACATCCTCTGGAACCAGTTTCTCGGCGAGGCGCCAAAGCATGACTTCGACGCCAACCGCTACGTCAACTGGCGGTTCTTCTGGGATTATTCAGGGGGGAATTTCTACGAGAACATGTGCCATCAATTGGCCTTCTGGTACCGCGCGCTGAACCTGCGCATACCAAAGTCGGTCACCACCACCGGCGGCGTGTTCCTCTGGAAGGATGGGCGCGAGGTGCCGGATACGATGAACGTTTCGATGGAGCATCCCGAGGAATTGCTGGTGACCTGGGCATCCTGCTTCGGCAACAATCAGCTTGGCGCTTCCGAACACGTCCTCGGCACGGATGGCACCATCATGAAGGCCCAGCAGATCCGCTATCTTCCTCAGAAAGTGAATCTGCCGAAGGGTGAGGAGATCCTCGGACAGACCCGCACCGAACCGCGGGCGCACATGCGGAATTTTTTCGATTGCATTCGCGCGGGCAAGGAAACCAACTGCCCGTTCGAACTCGGCTACCGCGTCTCCATTGCCTGCCGCATGGCGGTTGAAAGCTATCGCCGCGGGCGCGCTGTGCGCTGGGACGCGGCCAATGAAGAGATCGTCTAACGCCGCGTCATGACGTTCGAATTCACGCCGGAACAGGAGCAGTTGCGCCGCAGCGTGCGCGAGTTCGCCGTTTCCGAGATCGCGCCGCACGTGCTCGAGTGGGACGAGGGGCAGATCTTTCCGCTCGATGTGATCCGGAAGTGCGGCCGGCTCGGATACATGGGTTCGATCTTTCCCGAGGAGTACGGCGGGGCGGGGCTCACTTATCTCGACTACTGCATCATCATCGAGGAGTTGGCGCGGGTCGACCCCTCCGTCGGGCTCATTGTCGCCGCGCATACCTCGCTTTGCTCCAACCACATCTTTCTCGCCGGAAGCGAGGATCAGAAGCGCCGCTATCTGACCAGACTCGCCACCGGCGAATGGATCGGCTGCTGGTCTCTGACCGAGCCCGAGGCCGGCTCCGACGCCGCCGGCACTCGCAGCGCGGCGGTTAAGGATGGCCACGTTTGGGTGGTGAACGGCGGAAAGACGTTTACAACCAACGCGCACTACGCCGATGTCTGTGTCGGCATGGCGGTCACCGACCGCGCGCAGTCGCACCGCGGCATCTCCGCGTTCGTCTTCGAAAAGGGGACGCCGGGTTTCCTCGTGGGCAAGAAGGAAAACAAGATGGGAATGCGCGCCAGCGATACCGGGGAAGTGCTGTTCCAGAACTGCCGGCTCCCGGAATCCCAACTGCTCGGTAAACCCGGCGAGGGGTTCATCGACAGCCTGCGCGTGCTCGACGGGGGGCGCATCTCGATCGCCGCCTTAAGCGTGGGTGCCGCGCTGGGAGCCTATGACGCCGCTCTCGCCTACTCGAAGCACCGTAAACAGTTCGGACGGTTCATCTCGGAATTCCAGGCCATCCAGAATAAACTGGCCGACATGGCGACGGCCCTCGAGGCCGCGCGGCTGCTGACCTACCGTGCCGCCTCCCTCAAGGACGCGGGCCGCCGCGTTACAAAGGAATCCGCCATGGCCAAGTTGTTCGCCTCCGAGGCGGCCGTCGATATCTGCAATGAAGCGGTGCAGATTCACGGCGGCTACGGCTTCATCAAGGATTATCCGGTCGAAAAGTTCTACCGCGACGTGAAGCTCTGCACCATCGGAGAGGGCACAAGCGAAATCCAGCGGCTGGTGATCGCGCGGCAACTGTTGAATCTCTGATGGAAGACTGGGTGCGGCGAATCCTCGGCGGCGATATCCGTGCAATGGCGCGGGCGGCCACTGCCATCGAGAACCGCGAACAGCGGGCCGCGCCGCTGTTGAAGGAGTTGTTTCCGCACACCGGACGCGCTCTCATCCTCGGCATCACGGGGCCGCCCGGGGCGGGGAAGAGCACTCTTTCAAGCCAGCTGGCGCGCGCGTTGCGCGCCGAAAACGTCTCCATCGCGATCATCGCCGTGGACCCCTCGAGCCCGTTTTCCGGAGGAGCCATCCTCGGCGACCGCATCCGTATGCAGGACCATCACGCCGATCCGGGTGTGTTCATCCGCTCGATGGCCACTCGCGGCCACATGGGCGGGTTGGCGCGCGGAACTCTCGATATGGCGCTGATGCTCGATGCCGCGGGGCGGGAAGTGGTCCTCATCGAAACGGTGGGTGTGGGGCAGGACGAAGTGGAAATCGCCCGCCTGGCCGATGTCACCGTGGTGGTGCTGGCGCCGGGGATGGGCGATGATATCCAGGCCATCAAGGCGGGCATCATGGAGATCGCCGACCTCTTCGTGATCAACAAGGCCGATCAGCCGGGAGCCGTCCGCCTCGAACAGGAACTGCGCGCCATGCGGAGCATCGCGCCCGACTCCCATGGCCGGGAGATCCCCATCCTCAAGACCGTGGCCAGCCAGGGAGAGGGCATCGCGGAAACCTTGGCCGCGGTGCGCGCGGTGAAAGCCCGCGCGCGCCGCGATGGAGCCGCTTTGTGGCAACTCCGTCTTCGGGAATTGCTGCGGGAGCGCCTTCTCGACCTCGTTCCGCCCGGCGACCTCGAAGCGGCCGCCAGGGAGGTGGCTGAACGCAAAGTGGACCCTTATACCGTGGTCGAGCGGTGGATGGCGCGCCTGGCGCTATAGCCCCAGCGCCATCTCCAGGTCCTTCACGTGTTCTTCTTCCATCACGATAATGTCCTGAAGAACCCGCGCCAGGCCGTACTCCTCGAGTTGCATGGCGGCGCGAATCCGCTGCTTATAGCGCGCCACGGCTGATTTTTCACCGGCCAGATCCTGGCGCAGCATCTCCTCGGGATCGTCCGATGTCTCCACCGGACCCACCTCGGTCGACGGTTTTCCGCCGAGCGCGGCGATCTGATCCGCAAGCGTGGTGGCATGCTGCATCTCCTCGGTGGCATGAACCAGCAACTCCGCCTGCACGGCCATATAGCGGGCGCCGGTGATGAGCGAGGCATGATTGATATATTGAATGGCGCTCGCGAATTCGTCGGCGATATCGTGATTCAGGGCTTCAATCAGTTCCGCTTTTGTCATTATGTGTATTCTATCCTTCCTGTGTAATTGACAACTCCGGCCGGTGGGGGTCACGATGCCAGGGCGCGTGGAGTGCGCGCCACCGGCGCCGATCCAGGCGCGTGCCGGGCACGGCTGGATCGGCGCCCCACCCCTCCGCCTCGACAGTCGATTTCTTGGGCGGGAATCTTCATGGAATGACGCCTCCGCAAGAATCGTAGCAAATGCCGGGCCAAACCCCTCCCGCGCCGGGCACATCCCACGGACCGCCAGGGTATAGACTGGTCTTCAACATGCCGATTCTCCGCCTCCTTGCTCTGTTGGGCATCCTTCCCGCGTTCGCGGCCGAACCGCTGCGCATCGCCACTTTCCGCGCCGATGTCACCCCCCCGATCGGATCGCCGCTCTGCTGCGATGGCGGCGTCAAGCCGGCCGCTAAGATTGTTGATCCGCTTTCCGCCCGGGGCGTCATCCTCTTCCTTTCACCCAAGCCGGTCGTGCTGGCGGCCGTCGATTGGACGGGCATCTCCAATGAAGGGTGGGACGAATGGCGGGCGGAACTGGCCAAGGCGGCGGGCACGGATGCGGATCATGTCACCGTGAACACTCTGCATCAGCATGACGCCCCGGAATACGACCCCGCCGCCGACCGCCTTCTCGAAAGTGTCGGACTGGGCGGCAGGCTCTACAACCGCGCGTTTGCCCGCCTGGCACTGGAACGGACGGCGGCGGCGGTAAGGGCGGCGGCGCGCAATCCGCTCCCTGTCACTCATCTCGGTTTGGGCCAGGCAAAGGTCGAGAAGGTGGCCTCCTCCCGCCGTGTTCTCGGCCCCGACGGCAAAGTGAAGTATTCCCGCATGAGCTCCAGTACAAATCCGGAAGCCCGGGCGGCGCCCGAAGGAGTGGTGGATCCCTACGTCCGCGCGGTGAGCTTCTGGCGCGGAACGCAACCCCTGGCCGTGATCACCTACTATGCGACACACCCCCAGAGCTACTACGGAGAGGGTGGCGTGAGCGCCGATTTCGTCGGCATGGCAAGAGCGCTTCGTGAAAAGGATCAGCCCGGCGTGGCGTTCATTCACTTCAACGGAGCGGGAGGCAACGTGGCGGCGGGAAAGTATAACGACGGCTCGCCGGAGGTCCGTCCCGTGCTTGCGCGCCGTCTCGCCGCCGGTATGAAAGCCGCGTTCGGTTCCACCGTGCGGACACCCATTCACGCCGGAGACGCCGGCTGGCGGGTCCTTCCCGTCCTGTTGCCGCCCTCCAAGTCATTGGAGGATCAGGACAGGCTCCGGAAACTGATGGCGGACGAAAGCCAGAAGCAGCGCCTGAGGTTGCGGACCTCCCATGATCTCAACTGGGTGTTGCGCTGCCAGGCAAAGCACAGGATCCCGCTGTTCCTGTTGACGCTCGGGCCGGCGGCCGTCCTATACATGCCCGGCGAGCTTTTTGTCGAATACCAACTCGCGGCCCAGCAGATGAGGCCCGGCCGGTTTGTAGCGATGGCTGCCTATGGGGATTACGGGCCGGGCTACGTGGGCACCCGCATCTCGTACACGCAGGGCGGCTATGAAACCGGCCCGGTCTCGCGCACGGACCCCGGTGTGGAAGATGTCCTCATGGGGGCAATGCGCCGCCTGTTGGAGCCCGGGCGGTAGCATCCTCAGCCGGCGGCGCGTTCCAGGGCCCGGCCCAGCCGCGTCACCGTTTCGGCAATATCCTCCCCGGTGTGCGCCGCCGACACATACAGGCGCCCGTCCGGCACCAGTTGCACCCCCTCCTCGAGAGCCGCGCGCAGGAATCGCTGCAACATTTCACGATCGTCCGCCAGCGTATCCCGGTAGTCCCGCAACCGTTCCAACTCCGTGAAGTGCGGATAGAACGCCGCCCCGAATCCGGTTACCCGCAGCGCGATCCCCAATCGCCGGGCGTGCTCCCTGATTCCCTCCATTAACGCCTCGCCCATCCGGTTGGCGTGCCGCAGCGCCGCGCCGCCGTCTTTGTCCAACTCCTCCAGGCATGCCGCCGCGCCCGCAAGCGACAGCGGATTCCCGTTGAACGTCCCACCGAAAACGACGCCTCCGTGGAACATCTGCTCCATGATATCCGCGCGTCCGGCAATTACACTCAGTGGCACGCCTCCGCCCACCGCCTTGCCGAATGTCGCCAGGTCCGGCGTCACGCCGAAATGTTTCTGCGCGCCGCCCGGATTGATGCGGAACCCGGTGATCACTTCGTCAAACACCAGCAGACACCCATGCCGCGCCGCTAGCTCCCGCACGCCCTGCAGATAGCCCGGCTCCGGCATCAGGCATCCGCTGTTGCACAACACCGGCTCGAGGAATATCGCCGCGATCTCGCCTTCGTGCCGCCCCAGAATGTCGCGCAGAAGGTCCAGGCGGTTCCACGGGGACACCACCACGTTCTCCACTGAGTTCGCCACCTGCCCGCGCGACCCCGCCACCGCGCAAGGCCTCTCGAGCGGGCCCGTTTCCTCTTCTCGCGGTTTGTAGCTGTGCAGCGCTCCATCCATCCAGCCGTGGTAATGACCCTCGAACTTCAGGATGAGGGGTCTCCCGGTGAACGCTCTCGCCAGGCGATGCGCCAACTGGATGGTTTCGCTGCCGCTCGATGTGAACGCCACGCGTTCGGCGCAGGGAACCATCGATTGAATCTTCTCCGCGACAACAATCTCCAGCTCGTGCTGTGAGCCGTAGCTGAGCGGCTTGCCGGCCGCCTCCCTCACCCGCGCCGCGATATTCGGATTGCTGTATCCCAGAATCATCGGCCCCCAGGCGAGTTGGTAGTCAATGTACTCGTTCCCGTCCACATCCCACAGGTGCGCGCCCTTCCCATCCTGAAAAAACAGCGGCACCGGAGCCTTCGCCCGGAATGGACTGCTGACTCCTCCGGCAAGCGATTTCCTGGACCGCGCCAGCATCGCCTCCGATCGTTCCCATTTGCTCTTCAATGCGTGTCTCCTTGTCACTCCCAATACGGCCGGTCCGGGATGGACCCTGGTCCTCTTCACCCGAAAAGCCTGAAACTAGTATTCTAAAATCTCACACTGCGGCTTCGCGCCCGCTCCGGAGGAAATTTGCGCATCGCCATTGCTTCGATTCTGCAGGAGAGCAACACGTTCTCTCCCGTCTACACCCGCTACGAGGATTTCCATCCCGTGTTCGGAAAAGCGGCCCTCGAACGCCACCAGGGCAAGTTCACCGAGATGGGCGGATTCCTGGATGTGCTTGCGAAAACGAAGCATGAGGCCGTGCCCGTTTGCGCCGCCTGGGCCATCACCGCCAATCGCATGGCGCGCCCGGACCTCGATCTCCTTGTCTCGCGATTCGTGGACGGCCTCCGCCGCGCCCGCGCCGGCGCGCTGCTGCTTGCCATGCACGGCGCGCAGACCGCCGAGGGCGAGGATGACGTCGAGGGCCACGTTCTCTCGCTTGCCCGTTCCGTTCTCGGCCCTGATCAACCGATAGTTCTCACACTCGATCTGCACGCCAATATCACGCGCCGCATGGTCGCGAACGCCGATGCCATCGCCGGCTATCACACCTACCCTCACATCGACATGTTCGAAACCGGCCGCAAGGGCGCGCGCCTTCTGCTGCGGATGCTTAAAAGCAGGACCCGCCCCTCCATGGCGTTCCGCAAACTCCCGCTCATCATCAACGCGGAAAACAGCCAGACCGGCAGCGGGCCCATGCACAAGCTGATTCGCGCGGCCCAAACCCTCGAACAAACCGGCAAAGCCGAAGCCGTCTCCATCTTCCCCGTCCAGCCGTGGATGGATATCGACGAAATGGGCTGCGCCGTGGTCGCCGTCACAAACGACGGGCCGCCCGCCGCCCAGCGCATGGCTGACTCGCTCGCCGCCCGGTTGTGGAAGAGCAGGCGCGATTTCGAGGTCAAACTGGTATCCGTGCCCGAAGCGCTTGCCGCCGCGGAGAAGACCGAGGGCGGACCCGTCGTCCTTTCCGAATCTTCCGACAGCACCGGCTCCGGCTCCCCTGGCGACAGCACCGGAGTGCTCAGGCATCTTGTGAAGGCGAAGCTCTCCGGCCCGGCCGCTATCTTCCTCGTCGATCCCCCAGCCGTCGCCAAAGCCATTCAGGCAGGCATCGGCGCGACGGTCAGGATGTCCATCGGCGGAGCCTTCGACCGCAAACACTCGAAGCCCGTCGCCGTCTCGGGGCGCGTTAGACTCATCTCCGATGGCCGCTGGACGGCGCGCGCCCGCGGCTATAACACGGGCATCGTCACGGAGATGGGGCGCAGCGTGGTTCTCGAATGCGGTCACGTGCTCATCCTCATCGCCGAGCGGTCCGCCATGACCGTCGATCCCGAACTCTTTCGCAGCCACGGGATCGATCCGGTCTACTGCAAGATCGTCGTCGTCAAGTCCCCCAACGGCTTCCGCGCCGCCTATGAGCCCATCGCCAAGGCCATCATCATGGTGGATACGCCCGGCGTCAGCACCGCCAATCTTCGCTCCCTCCCCTTTAAACGCATCCCCAGGCCCATCTACCCGCTGGACGCCGGAACCGCTCCTCCCGGGGATCTGCGCCTGTGAAGACGCTGCCGCGGGTGCGCCATTCCGTGGTCCTGCTGGCCCTGCTCATCAACCTCATCTGCTACACCGACCGGGTGTGCATCGCCATCGCGGGACCCGAAATGAGCAAAGCCTTCGGCTTCACTCCCGCCCAAATGGGCCTGGTCTACAGCATCTTCAGCCTCTCCTATTTTCTCGGCCAGACGCCCTGGGGTATTCTGGCCGATCGCTTCGGAGCCCGCGGCCTCGTCAGCTTTGCCGTTGCCGGATGGTCCGCCTTCACCGCGCTCACTGGAGCCGCCTGGAACTTCGCCTCCCTCATGCTCATCCGCTTCACTTTCGGAGCCTTGGAGGCGGCCCTGTCTCCTTCCATAGCCTCCGCCTTCGCGCGTTGGATGCCGGCGGCGGAGCGTTCAACCGCCTTCGGAGCCTTCCTCGGCGGCGGACGTCTCGGCGGAGCCATCACGCCGCCCATCGCCGGATTTATCCTCTTTCACTACGGCTGGCGGGCCCCGTTCTTCCTCTTCGGAGCCGTGGGGGTTTTCTGGTCCCTGCTGTGGTTTTACTGGTTCCGGAGCCGGCCGGAAGACCACCCGCGCATCACGGCCGCGGAGATTCGCCGCATCCGCGAGGGCGTTCCCCCCGCCCCGGAACGCGCGCGGTCCGTTCCGTGGATGGAACTGCTCCTCTCGCCGCGCCTTTGCTGCCTCCTCGCCGCCGCCTTCGGTTCGACCTTCCTCTGGCAGTTCTACATCACGTGGTTCCCCACCTATCTTCGCCAGAACCGAGGCATGTCTCTCGCCGAATCCGGCTTCTACGCGAGCATCCCGTTCGCGCTCGGCGTGGGGGCTACCTGGGCCGGAGGCATCCTGACGGACTTCGCCGCGCGCCGCATCGGCGATGACCGTTCGGCGCGCACAATCATTGGCGTCATCTCTCTCTCGAGCGCCGCGATCCTCATGTCCGCCGGAATCTGGTGCTCCGAACCGGCCCTCGCCGCGCTCCTCATGGGCTTCGCCGCCGGAGCCGTGGATCTCTATTTGGGAGCCGCCTGGGCTTCCGCTATCGACATCGGCGGAGCCGCCGCCGGCGGGGCCGTCGCGGGACTCATGAATGCCGCCTCCAATTGCGCCGGATTTGCCTCCCCGGCCCTGATGGGCTGGGTCCTCCAGCAGTCCGGCAATTGGAACTCCGTCCTTCTGCTGGGTGTTGCCACCACCGCCGTTTCCGCCGTTCTCTGGCTATTTGTCAACCCGCGGCGGAACTCCGCTGTCTTCGCGGGCGCGATGGAATCCTGATTGCCTCCCACTAGCCGATGAGAAACAGCCTGAAAGCCGCCGCGTTCTACTTCATCCTCGTTTTCGCCGCCGGATTCGCGCTCGCGCCCGTCCGCATCCTGGTCATGGTTCCGCGCGCCGGCGAACGCTGGGCGGAGCTGATGGAAATGCCCCTGATGCTCGGAGCCATCCTTCTTGCCGCCCGCTACACCGTCAGGCGCTTCCGCCTCCCGACCGCCGGATACACCCGCCTCGCCGTGGGCCTGCTCGCGCTCGTTTTCATGCTCCTCGCGGAATTCGCCGTAGTCTTGCGGATCCGCGGACTGGACTTGGCGGAATATGCCGCCTCCCGCGACCCTGTCTCCGGCGGCGTCTATCTTCTCATGCTCGGTGTCTTCGCCCTCATGCCCGTCCTTGCCGGCCGCCGCTGATTACGGCGTCATCTTGTTCGAGCGCGCCTGCATCGCAATAGCAGCCAGCCACGCTGTAATCCAAACGAACGGAACTGAAAGGCCCACGGCCGCCACCCAGGCGATCCGCGGCCCGCTCACCAGATACCGCGCCCCCAGCGACACGAGTAAAGCGGCGGCTGCCGTGGCGGGCCATCCAACCCGCCCCGCCGCGGCCACACACAGCGCCCCGGCGGCGGCCATCCCCACCCCCGCCGGCTCCAATCCGCACTCCACCAGCCCGGCAACGCCCAGCATCACCATCACCGCCCCGCACAC
>JABAQT010000091.1 GCA_019187195.1 Bryobacteraceae bacterium | reverse complement strand
GAGCCCGATTATTCCGGGTTATCTCCCCCCCACCCATCCACCGTCATAATGAAACAATGTCCTCCCAACACATCGAACTCACCGCCCCCATCCTCGAATACGTCCGCTCCGTCTCCACTCCCGAACCCGAATACCTCGCCCGCCTCCGCGAGGAAACCGCCCGCCTCCCCAACGCCCGCATGCAAATCACGGTCGAACAGGGCGCTCTCATGGGCATGCTCGTGCGCCTCATCGGGGCTCGCAAGACCCTCGAAGTCGGCGTTTTCACAGGCTACTCCTCACTCAGCGTGGCCCGCGCCCTTCCCACTGGCGGCCGCCTCATCGCCTGCGACGTCTCCGCCGAATGGACCTCCATCGCCCGCCGCTACTGGAAAGAGGCCGGCCTCGATCACATGATCGAACTCCACCTCCGCCCCGCTCTCGAAACACTCGATGATCTTCTCGCCTCCGGCCACGCCGCCTCCTTCGACTTCGCCTTCATCGACGCCGACAAGACCAACTATCAGGGCTATTACGAACGCGCCCTCCAACTCCTCCGCCCCGGCGGCCTCATCGCCGTCGACAATGTTCTTTGGCACTCCCGCGTCATCGATCCCGCCGTCAATGACGAAGACACCCGCGCCATCCGCGCCTTTAACCAGGCTCTCTCCGCCGACGCTCGCGTCCACCACTGCCTCGTGCCCCTTGGCGACGGCATCATGCTCGCGCTCAAGAAGTAACTGCCCCATGCTAGACTCGGATTTGATCCCCCAAAATCCGCTGATCCCCAAACCACTGGTGTGCGCGGTCAGCTATCTCAACACCGTACCTCTCGTCTGGGGCCTCGAACACGGCCCTCAGCGAGGACGCGCGCGCCTCGAATACGCCCTCCCTTCCGCCTGCGCCGATCGCGTCCGCGCCGGTTCCGCTGACATCGGCATCCTCCCTGTCATCGAAATCGAACGCCAGCGGCTCGAATGGCTCCCCGGCACGGGCATCGCCTGCCGCGGCCCCGTCCGCAGCATTCTTCTCCTCTCGAAAGTCCCTCTCGCGCGGGTCCGCACCCTCGCCGCCGACATCGGTTCCCGCACTTCCGTCATGCTCGCCCGGATCCTTCTCGCCGAGCGCCACGGAGCCGTTCCCTCGATCCTCCCCGCCCCCGCGGGGCTCGAGATGCTTGAATACGCCGACGCCGCTCTCATCATCGGAGACCCGGCCCTTCTCCTCGATCCCGCCGTCCTCGGCCTCCAGTACGAAGTGCTCGATCTCGGCGAGGAATGGATGCGCCACACCGGCCTGCCCATGGTCTTCGCTCTGTGGGCGGGCCGCCCCGAAAATCTCACTCCCGGCCTCGCGGCCATGTTCGTCGAATCCTGCCGCTACGGCCTCGGCCGCATCGGCGACATCGTCCAGGCCGCCTGCCCGCCGCGCGGCATTCCGCAAGATCTCGGCCGCCGCTACCTCACTCACCACATCGCCTTCGAACTCACCGAACGCGACTACGCCGGCATGCGCGCGTACCTGAAATGCGCCCGCGAGTTCGATACTCTGAGAATGTCAACCTCCACTGGGAACGTTTCTGTATGATGACCCACCGCGAAGCCTGTGACCTGTTCGCCTCCGAGGATCTCATCGGCATCGGCATGGCCGCCGATTCCCTGCGCCGAAAACTACATCCCGAAGACGTCGTCACCTACATCATCGATCGCAACATCAACTACACCAACTTCTGCACCGAATATTGCAGTTTCTGCGCCTTCTACCGGCCCATGGGCCACAAGGAAGGCTACGTTCTATCCTTTGAGACCATCCTCGGCAAGATCCAGGAGACTGTCGATCTTGGCGGCACGGGCGTCCTCATGCAAGGCGGCCTTCATTCGGAGTTGAAAATCGAATGGTATGAAGACATGCTGCGGGCGTGCAAACGCCGTTTCCCCAATGTCCATCTCCACTGCTTCTCCGCTCCCGAAGTCACGAATATCGCGGAAGTGAGCGGCCTCACCCTGCACGACACCATCGCCCGTCTGCGCGACGCCGGCCTTGACTCGATCCCCGGAGGCGGAGCCGAGATTCTCGACGACGCCGTCCGCCACCGCATCAGCCGCCTCAAGTGTTCCACCGGCGAATGGGTGGACGTTCACAGGACCGCCCACCAGTTGGGCATGCGCACCACCGCCACCATGATGTTCGGCGTCGATGAAACCATCGAGCAGCGCGTCAACCACCTCGAATGCGTCCGCCGCCTGCAGGAAGAGACCGGCGGCTTCACCGCCTTCATACCCTGGTCGTTCCAGCGCGAGAACACCTCACTCGGGCGCTTCGTCAAGAGCGAAGCCACCGCCGTCGAGTACCTCAAGACTCTCGCCATCTCCCGGCTCTACCTCGAAAATATTCTCAACGTGCAATCCTCCTGGGTCACCCAGGGACTCAAGACCTGCCAGCTCGGCCTCCGTTTCGGCGGCAACGACGTCGGCAGCATCATGATCGAGGAGAATGTCGTCTCCGCCGCCGGCGCGCGCAACCACGCGAGCGAGGAAGAACTCCGCCGCATCATCCGCGACGCCGGTTTCCTTCCCAAACAGCGGGACACCCTCTACAGGACCTACTTCCTCAACTAGTCCTCATGAAGCCGCTCATCGAAGTCTCGGAACTGGTCAAGGAGTTCCGTAGCTTCGAGCGCGCCCAGGGCGTTCGCGGAGCGCTGCGCGATCTTTTCTTCCGCGAGCACAAGACCATCCGCGCCGTCGACCGCATCACCTTCGAAATCCCCGCCGGCGAGATGGTCGGCTATATCGGACCGAACGGAGCCGGAAAGTCCACCACCATAAAAATGCTCACCGGCATCCTCATGCCTACCTCCGGACTCATCCGCTCGAACGGCTTTCGACCGTTCCACGAACGCACGCGCTATACCCGCACCATCGGCGTCGTCTTCGGCCAGCGCACCCAACTGTGGTGGGACATCGCCGTCGTCGAGTCCTTCCGTCTCCTCAAGAATATCTACAACGTCTCCGCCGCCGACTACGACGCCCGCATGAAACGGTTCGACGGCGTGCTCGAACTCGGACGCTATCTCAATACCCCCGTCCGCAAGCTCAGTCTCGGCGAGCGCATGCGCTGTGACGTCGCCGCCGCCCTCCTCCACAATCCGCCCATCCTCTTCCTCGACGAACCCACCATCGGCCTCGATATCGTCGCCAAGGACCACATCCGCGAGTTTCTCAAACAGGTCAACCGCGAGCACGGCACCACCATGCTCCTCACTACTCATGACCTCGCCGATATCGAGGAACTCTGCCGCCGCCTCATGGTCATCGACAAAGGCAAGCTCCTCTTCGATGGCCCCCTCGAGGAATTGAAGCGGCGCCTCTGGCGGGAGCACACCATCCGCTTCGACCTCAAGGATCGCGAACAGGCGCTCAAACTCGAGGCCCTCGCCTCGGACGGGCTCACCGTCGAGCGGCTCAGCGACCTCTCTCTGCGTCTCCGCTTCCCCCGCGATGCCTACACCACCGCCGAAATCATCCGCCGTGCCGTCAACTCGGCCGATGTCCTCGACATCGCCATCGAGGAACAGCCCATCGACGAAGTGGTCAAACAGATCTACTCCGGCAACCTCCTCCAGGAACCCGTGCCATGAGCCTCCGCCTCCTCGCCGTCTTCGCCCGCATCGGCTTCCTCGACATGCTCGCCTACCGCCTCCGCTACTACACCGGCGTCATCAACTACTTCCTCTCCGTCACTGTCTACTACTTCATCTGGAAAGCCGTCTTCGCCTCGAATCCCACCCTCGGCGGCTTCCGCTTCGACCAGATGATCACCTACGTCACCGTCGGCTGGATCATCCGCTCCCTCTACTTCAACAACATCGATTGGGATATGGCCACCGACATTCAGGAGGGCAAGGTCGCCATGGCCATGCTCCGCCCCGTCAACCTGCCTCTCACCTACATGGGACGCGCGCTCGGCGAAGCCGCTTTCCGCACACTGCTCCTCTCCCTGCCCACCTCGATCGTGCTCGCCCTCATCTTCCCCATCAATCCCCCCAAGGACGCCGCCCACCTCGGCGCTTTCCTCCTCTCCCTTGCCGGGAGCGTCCTGCTCGTCACCTCCATCAACTTCATCATCGGCTGCTGCGCCCTCGAACTCACTTCCATCCAGGGCCTGTTGCGCTTCAAGTTCTGGATGCAGGAACTGCTCAGCGGCCTCCTTGTCCCCCTCGCCCTCTTCCCCGCCCCGCTGCGAAAAATCAGCGCCCTGCTCCCCTTCGAGCACATCGGTTACACGCCCATGATGATCTACCTCGGCAAGATCGAATGGCGCGAGATCGCCTTCACGCTTACCCTCGAACTGCTCTGGATCCTCTCCCTCCTCTGGTTCGCCAACTGGTTCTGGCTTCGCCTCAGCCGCCGCATCACCATCCACGGAGGCTGACGTCATGACCCGCTATCTCTCCCTGTTCGGACAATACGCCCTCCAATACGCCAAAGTGCGCCTCGAGTACCGCTGGGATTTCTTCATCAGCGTGCTCACCATGACGCTCGCCACCGTCTTCGGCCTCGCCGTCGTTTTCCTCATGTTCGGCCGCCTCCACGACCTCAACGGCTGGCGCTTCGACGAGCTCCTCTTCCTCTACGGCTTCTCCCTGCTCCCCATGTCCCTCTTCAACGTCTTCAGCGTCAACCTCTACCAGTTCTCCGATATCTACCTTATCCAAGGAAAATTCGACCGCGTCCTGCTCCGCCCCGTCCACTCCCTCTTCCAGATCCTCTTCGAGCAACTCCGCATCGAAGCCCTCGGCGATGCCGTGCTCGGCCTTTTCATCCTCTCCGCCACCGGACCAAAACTCGGCATCCACGCCAACCCCCTCAACGTCTTTTTCCTTTGCGCCGCCATCCTCCTCGGCGCCCTGCTCTACACCGCCATCTTCACCATCCTCTGCACTGTCTCCTTCTGGTTCGAGGACAAGGTCGGCGTCATGCCGCCCTTTTACAACCTGATCGCCTTCGGGCGCTATCCCCTCGATATCTACAACGGTTTCATCCGCGTCGTCCTCAGTTGGATCGTCCCCTTCGGCTTCGCCACCTTCTATCCTCCCGCCGCCGTGCTCCGCCCTTCCATCTACGGCCACTTCGTCTGGCTCCTCCCCGTGGTGACCGCCGGCTTCTCCGCCGCCGCCCTCTGGCTCTGGAATCGCGGGGTCCGCAACTACAGCTCCACCGGAAGTTAAAGCCGGCTCCATGGCGAGCGCCTCTGTTTCCTTCCCGCGTTCGTTGTACCCTGTAAGGGAGTTCGCCACCCTTTTGGCGGTTGATCACCACTCGAAATAAGGAGAGCCGGCGCTTGAAATGGTTTGACTACGTTGCTCCACGCTCGCTCGGAGAGGCCTTCCAACACCTGGCTTCGCATCCCGGCGCGCGCTTCCTGGCCGGCGGCACTGATCTGCTCGTGCAGATGCGCGCCGGCCGCAAAGAAACTGATCTCGTCATCGACTTGAAGCACATTCCTGAATTGATGGAACTGCGCGATTCGCCCGAAGGCCTTACGCTGGGAGCGGCCGTTCCCTGCTGCGCCATCTACGGCGATTCCGGCATAAGCCGCGCCTATCCCGCTCTCGCCGAGGTGGCCAACCTCATCGGCGGTACGCAGATCCAGAGCCGCGCCTCGATCGGCGGCAACCTGGCCAACGCCGCCCCCAGCGCCGATTCCATCCCCTTACTGATCGCCCTTGGCGCCGTCTGCCGCATCGCCTCGGCGGCCGGCGAACGCACCATGCCCGCCGAGGAATTCTGCACCGCGCCGGGCGTCAATGCTCTTCGCTCCGGTGAACTCCTGGTCTCCCTCCATATACCCAAGCCGGGCCCCCGCTCCGCGGCCCAATACCTGCGCTTCATTCCGCGCAATGAGATGGATATAGCCGTGGCCGGTGCGGGCGTCAGCCTTGTACTCGACAATGGAACCATCCGCTCGGCGCGGGTGGCTCTTTCCTCCGTTGCCCCCACCCCCTTGTTTGTCAAGGCCGCCGGGGATGCTCTCGCCGGTAGACCGGCCGCAAAGGAGTCCCTCGGCACGGCCGCTGAACTTGCCCGCGAGGCCGCCCGCCCCATTACGGATATGCGCGGAACGCCCGATTACCGCCGCCACCTCTGCGCGGTCCTCACGCGGCGCGCCCTCGAGGCCGCGCTTGCCAAAGCCAAGGAGAACAACTGATATGCCGATGGCGAAAGTTCACGTCCAAACCACCATCAACGGCGAAGCCGCCGATTTTCTCTGTGAGCCGCGCCAGAGCCTCCTCGAGTGCCTGCGCGACATTCTCACGCTCACCGGGACAAAGGAGGGCTGCAATGACGGCAACTGCGGCGCTTGCACTGTTCTTCTCGACGGCCGCGCGGTTACCTCCTGCTTAGTCCTCGGCGTCGAAGCCGAAGGCCGCTCGATCACCACTATCGAGGGCATCGCGGGCGGCTCCGGGCTGCACCCGCTGCAACAGGCTTTTCTCGAAGACGCCGCCCTGCAGTGCGGCATCTGCACACCGGGGTTCATTGTCGCCGCGAAGGCTTTGCTCGATCAGGAACCCCACCCCACCGAGGAGCGGATCCGCCGCTATCTGGCCAACAATCTCTGCCGCTGCACCGGCTATGACAAGATCATTCGCGCCATTCAGCACGCGGCTTCGCAAATGGAGGAAGCAAAAGCATGAGCGCCACCGAATATTCCGTCATCGGAACACGTCCCATCCGGCATGACGGCGCCGATAAGGTCACGGGACGCGCGCTCTACGGCGGGGATTTTCAGATCGCCGGCCTGCTGTACGGGCATGTCCTGCGCAGCCCGCATGCGCACGCGCGCATTGTCCGTATCGATACCCGCAAAGCTGAAGCTTTACCCGGCGTCAGGGCCGTAGCCACCGCCGCTGACTTCCCTCCCAGCGGAGACCGCCTCGTCGACCTCGGCGAAGGTCAAACTCCACTCAGCTATATCCGCGGCAACGTCCTCGCCAGCGGCAAGGTCCTCTACAAGGGACACGCCGTCGCCGCCGTCGCCGCTGTGAGCGCTCACGTCGCCGAGGAAGCCGCCTCCCTCATCGAGGTAGACTACGAGCCGCTCCCCTGTGTGCTGACGGCGCCGGAGGCCATGAAGGAAGGCGCCCCCATCCTCCACGACTCGCTCAGAACCAAGGAACTCGGCGAGGACGGCGGCCTCGTCAGCAACGTTGCCGAGCATTTCCGCCATGTCCTCGGCGATATCAGCCAGGGTTTTGCGCAAGCCGATGCCGTCATCGAGCGCGAGTTTCACACCTCGACCGTCCACCAGGGCTACATCGAGCCGCACAATGCCACGGCGCTGTGGAACAACGACGGCCGCGTCCAGGTCTGGTGTAGCACGCAGGGCGCGTTCGTCGTTCGCGACACCATGGCGTGTATTCTCGATATCCCGGTCTCGCAGGTGAAGGTTACGCCCATGGAGATCGGAGGGGGCTTCGGCGGCAAGATTCCTGTCTATCTCGAACCCGTCGCCGCGGTCCTGTCGAGGAAATCCGGGCGCCCCGTGAAGATCACGATGCCGCGCAAGGACATCCTCGAGGGCACCGGACCTACACCCGGCTCGTATATCAAGGTCAGGATCGGCGCTTCGAGGGACGGCCGCATCACGGCCGCCCAGGCTCATCTCGCCTATGAAGCCGGAGCGTACCCCGGCGCCATGGTGGGGGCCGGCGCCATGTGCGTCTTCGCCGCCTACGACATCGCCAACATCACCATCGATGGCTACGACGTAGTGGTCAACAAGCCGAGCACCGCCGCCTACCGCGCCCCTGGAGCCACCAACGCCGCCTTCGCGACCGAAACGGTCATCGACGAACTGGCGGAAAAGCTCGGCATCGACCCTATCGACTTCCGCCTGCGAAACGCCGCCAAAGAGGGCACGCGCCGCGCCGACGGGCCTAAGTACCGCAGGATCGGCTGCGTCGAAGTGCTCGAGGCCATGAAGAGCCATCCACACTACACCGCTCCGATCGAGGGACCAAACCGCGGGCGCGGCGTGGCAATCGGCTTCTGGTTCAACGTCGGCCTCCCCTCGAGTGTCACTCTCAGCGTCAACTCGGATGGGACCGTCAACCTGGTGGAAGGCTCGACCGACATCGGCGGCACCCGCACCTCGATCGCCATGCAGGCGGCCGAAGTCCTCGGCATCCCCGCCGAAAGCGTTCATCCCTCGGTCGTCGACACGGATTCGATCGGGTTCACCGCCGTCACCGGCGGCAGCCGCACCACCTTCGCCACCGGCATGGCCGCCTGCGAGGCCGCGCAGGATGCGATCCGCCAAATGAAGGAGCGCGCCGCCAGGCTCTGGGAGGTGGATGCCTCCTCGGTCGAATTCGCCAAAGGCTCCTTCAGAAGCAACGGCCACTCCTGTTCCTTCCAGGAACTCGCGGGAAAACTTGGACAAACGGGCGGCCCGATCATCGGACGCGGGGCGGTCAACCCGCGGGGCGCGGGCGGCTCCTTCGCCGGCGCCATCGCCGATGTCGAAGTGGACCCCGAGACGGGTAAGGTCAACATCCTGCGCTTCACCTCCGTACAGGACGTGGGGAAAGCGATTCACCCCGCCTATGTCGAAGGCCAGATGCAGGGCGGCAGCGCCCAGGGCATCGGTTGGGGGCTCAACGAGGAGTATTACATGAGCGCCGCGGGCGCGATGATGAACTCGAGCCTGCTCGACTACCGCATGCCCACCACGCTCGACCTTCCCATGATCGACACCTGCATTGTCGAGGTGCCGAATCCTTCCCATCCTTTCGGCGTGCGCGGCGTCGGTGAGGCCAACATCGTGCCTCCTCCAGCCGCGCTGGCCAACGCCATCTACCGCGCGGCCGGTGTCCGCCTGCGCCGCCTTCCCATGAAGCCCTCGGCCGTTGCCGAAGCCATCTGGTCGAAGAACCTCTGACCATGGCCGTTGTCTACATCCCCGCCCTGCTCCGGCCCATTGTTGGCCGCGAGCAGGTCGAAGTCGAGGCGGGTAGCGTGCGCCAGATCATCGACCGGCTGGAAGAACTCTATCCCGGCGTCCGCGAGCGGCTGGTGGATGGCGCCCGCCTCCGCTCCGGCGTTTCCGTCGCCATCGACGGCGAAGTCGAAACACTCGGCATCCTCGCCAGTGTGCCGCCCTCGAGCGAGGTCCACTTTGTCCTGGCGCTTTCCGGAGGCTGATCCGATGGGCAACACGCGTTGCGCCGTCCGCTTCAAGCTAAAATAGGCCTTCCGATGGACTTTGCCAGGCAGTTGAAGGCCGCCATCAACATCGTTGACGTCGTCGGGGAGGAGGTGCGGCTCAAACGCGCCGGTTCGAGCCAGCGCTACATGGGCTTGTGTCCTTTTCACACCGAGAAAACGCCGTCGTTTTCCGTCCACTCCGGCATGCAGATCTTTTACTGCTTCGGCTGCGGCGCCAAAGGCGACATCTTCGAGTTCATCAAGGAGATGCACCATGTGACATTCCCCGAGGCCATGAAGATCCTCGCCGATCGCTACGGCTTCGAAATGCCCCAGCGCCCTTTCCACAGCGATCGCGAGAGCCGCCTGCGCGAGGCTATCCACCGTATGAATGAGATCGCCGTGGCGCACTTTCGCGGACTTCTCATGGAGCCTCATGGCGCCGCGGCGCGCCGGTATCTCGAAGAGCGCGGTGTGTCCGCCCGCACGGCGGACGAGTTCGGCCTGGGCCTGGCCGGTCGCGGCGGCTCGGCCCTTATCCAGATCCTGCGCAGGGAGGGCTTCGAAGAGTACTTCGAAGAGTCCGGGCTGGTCATTAAACGTCAGGACGGCAGCGGCTTCTTCGACCGTTTTCGCGGACGCCTCATCTTTCCCATCCATAACGAGCAGGGGAAGATTGCGGGCTTTGCGGGCCGCGCCCTCGCCGAGGGTGACGAGCCGAAGTATCTCAACTCGCCGGAAACGGCGGTGTATAAGAAAAGCCTGATTCTCTACAACCTCAATCGGGCCAGGGACGCCGCTCGCAAGGAGGGGCGAATCCTCCTGGTGGAAGGATACATGGATGTCATCGGACTGTGCTCGGCGGGGATCACGGAGGTGGTGGCAAGCTGCGGAACGGCCCTCACTCACGGGCAGGTGAAGCTGATGAAGCGGTTCGCCGGACAGGTGATCGTCAACTTCGATCCCGATGCGGCCGGGGCGCGCGGAGCCGCGAAGTCCATCGAAGTGCTTCTCGATGAGAATGCGCGCGTGCGCGTGCTCGAACTGGATGAGGATCTCGATCCGGATGAATACATCCGCAAGCACGGGGCGGAGCGGTATCGCGAACTGGCTTCCCAGGCGCCGAACTATTATTTCTGGCTCGCCGATCAGGCCCGGAAGCGTTTCGACAGCCGCACGGCCGAAGGCCGCGGACAGGTGCTTCAGTTTCTGCTCCCCGCCGTCCAGCGCATTCCGGATAAGATCGAGCGCGCCGGTGTGGCCGGAGACCTCGCCGCCTACCTGGGCGTCGATCGCGGCATTATCCTCGACCAGTTCAAGAAGGCGGCGATCGATCCGCGCGGGCGCAAGTCTCCGTTCCGCGAGGAACCCGTGCCCGCCGTCGAGAAACTGCTGTTGCGGGCGCTGCTTCAGTATCCGGACCTGCGCGGCGAGTTGGCGCCGCGGCTCGAACGGGAGATTATCGAGGGGTTCCGGCTCCGCCCCATCTTCGAGGCTCTGTTGGCTTTGTTCGGCGCGCAACCGGATTTCGAGTACGCCGAACTCGATGCGCGTCTCGAGGATAGCTGGCGTGATCTACTGTCCCGTGTTCTTTTTGCCGATGAGGTGGAGGAGAACGGAGACATGGATCAGGCCCGGTTGGACGCAATCTCCTGCCTGCGGACGCTCGAGATGAGGGCGCGGGAGGGGAGAGTGGCCAGCCTGCAGCGGATGGCGAAGGAGGCAATCGACCGCGGCGAAACCAAGGAGGCGATGCGGCTCATGGAGGAATTGGATGCCCTCAAGAGGCAGCACAGACGCGTCCGAACCGGCAGGTAGGCCTTCGCCGGAACGGGCGCTGGCGCGGTGCGTTGTTGTAGAATTGTGATGGTTCAGGCTCTTCAGCGGCTAAACGGGACAGCGGTGGCAACGGAGGAAAAATACGGACGCCTGCAGCACCTCATGCACATGGGAAAGGAGAAGGGCTACGTTTTGTACGACGAGGTCAATGAAATCCTTCCCGATGACATAGGCGGCGGTCCGGAAATCGATGATTTGCTGGCGGAGTTGGACACAGCCGGCGTCGAAATTCTCGAGGAACCAAAGCTCGATTTCGAGAAAAAGATCGACGAGGCGGACGATTTTGCCGATATCGATCTCACCCAGGATTTCGGCGATAAGACCAATGACCCCGTCCGCATGTACCTCCGCGAAATGGGCACGGTCCCTCTGCTTACGCGCGATGGCGAGATTGAACTGGCCAAACGCATCGAGCATGGCCAGCGCCTTGTCAGCCGCGCCTTGTCCCGCTCCCCGCTCATCATTCGCGAATTGATCAGCATGTCCGGTGAGTTGCAGCGCGGCGCTGTCTCCGTGCGCGACATTCTCATCCAGGCGGACATGCTGGTGAGCGATGAAACTGTCGATGCGCAAACGGCGGAGCTGGCCGCCCTGATCTTCGAAATTGAAAAGCTGCAAAAGCGCGCGCAACAACACAGACAGAAGATGCAGTCCTTTTCCAAGGGCATGAAACCCAAGTCATACCGGACGCTCCGCTGGCAACTGGCGCGCACCATGATCCGGATTTCGCGCATGTTGCGCTCCATCGCCTTCGCGAGCGTCGTTTACCGGCAGTTTGCCGGCAAGCTCCGGCGCGCCGTCGACGAGTTCAAGCCTCTCGAACGCGACGTGGCCCGCATGCAGCGCAAGATCGAGGAGAGCAGCGAACGCGCCGCCAAGGAAACGCAGCGCGAATTGAAGACGGTGCTCCAGCGCATTGCCCAGCTCGAGGACGAATGCGGCGCATCGGCCACCGAACTGCGGCGCACGCTACAGATCGTCGAGCGCGGGGAAACGGAAGCCGAAACCGCCAAGAAGCAGCTCATCGAGGCCAATCTCCGGCTGGTGGTCTCCATCGCGAAACGTTACACCAACCGCGGACTGCAGTTCCTCGATCTCATTCAGGAAGGCAACATCGGCCTCATGAAGGCCGTCGACAAGTTCGACTACCAGCGCGGATACAAGTTTTCCACTTACGCCACCTGGTGGGTGCGCCAGGCCATCACTCGCGCCATCGCCGATCAGGCGCGCACCATTCGCATTCCGGTGCACATGATCGAAACGATCAACAAACTGGTGCGCACACAGCGGCTGTTGCAGCAGGAACTGGGGCGCGAGCCCACCACCGAGGAGTTGTCGCGCAAACTCGAGTTGCCGGTGGGCAAGGTCCGCAAGGTGCTCCGCATCGCGCAGGAACCGATCTCCCTCGAGACGCCGGTCGGCGAGGAGGAAGAATCGCACCTTGGAGATTTCATCGTGGACCGCCGCGTGGTTTCGCCTTCCGAAGCTGTCATCAACCTCAATCTCCGCGAGCAGACCGCCGAGGTGCTCAAGACTCTCAGCCCGCGCGAAGAGAAGATCATCAAGATGCGGTTCGGCCTCCAGGACGGCAGCGAGCATACGCTCGAGGAGGTGGGGCAGCATTTTGCCGTCACCCGCGAACGCATCCGCCAGATTGAAGCCAAGGCTCTGCGTAAACTGCGCCACCCCAGCCGCAGCCACCGCCTGCGCGCCTTCCTCGAAGCCAACCACAACGAGTAGCCGCTTCCGGCATACCGCGGCCCCTACTTGCGGATGGTTGGGTACTTGATGCCGAGCTGGTCGAGGTAGCTCGGGTACTTTGAAGCGTCGTAGTAATACTTCTTCATCTGTTCGCGATATTCCGCCATGATCTTCTTGTTGAGCCAGATGGCGGGCTGGTCGCCCGGCCGGATGAAGGGCTGATATTTTCTTTCCTTCGTCTGCTCGTTGCGGAAGTAGTCCCAGGATTTCCGGATGATCTCCGGATGATGCAGCAGGTCGAGGATGGTGAAGGCCACCACCTTGGCTCCGGCGGTGGCTCCCTTGTGCGCGATGGGCGTGGCCATGGCGATCGCATTCGACCAGTTGTGCCCGGGCAGGTTCGGAATGTTCGAAGGAAACGAGAGGGTGACGGTGGGGACGTTCCAGGAGACGTCGCCGATATCGTCGGAACCGCCGCCGGTGCGCGCCTCCTCCGCCGGCGGTCCCTTGAATTCGGCCAGCTTTGTGCTCAGCCCTCCTTCCTTGACCTTCAACTCCTTCTGCAGGGCTTTGGCGAGCGTCTGGTCATCCTCGGACCATTGGGGAAGGCCCACCTGTTTGATATTGGCGTACATGGTTTCGGCAAGGACTTTGTTCATGTGCGTGGGCCATGCCGACCCGAGCAGGCGGGAGGTATAGGTGGTGTTCGTCATCAGGGCTGCTCCTTCGGCCATCTTGTCTCCGGTCTTCCACATGCTCATGATGTGGGGATAGTCGAGTTCGCGGAAGAAGTACCAGACCGAAGCATTGCGAGGGACGACGTTGGGCTGGTCACCGCCATTGGTGATGACATAGTGGGAGCGCTGCTGGAGGCGCAAGTGTTCCCGGCGGAAGTTCCAGCCAACGTCCATCAGTTCCACGGCGTCAAGAGCGCTGCGGCCGCGCCAGGGAGCGCCGGCGCTGTGGGCGCTTTCGCCTTCGAAGCGGTATTCCACCGAGACCATGCCGCTGCCCGAGCCGTCTCCCCAGGAGACGCTGAGGTTGCTGCCGACGTGGGTAAAGAGCGCCACATCGACGTCCTTGAAGAGACCCGCGCGCACATAGTAAGCCTTGGTCCCCAACTGCTCCTCGGCGACGCCGGGCCACAGCATGAGCGTGCCCGGCAACTTCTCGCGCTCCATGAGGCGCTTGATGGCGAGAGCCGCGGTAACGTTCAGCGCCTGGCCGCTGTTGTGGCCCTCTCCATGCCCGGGGGCGCCTTCGATGATCGGATCATGGTAGGCAACGCCCGGCTTCTGGGAAGCCTGCGGGATGCAGTCGATATCCGAACCAAGCGCTATCACGGGTTTTCCCGATCCCCAGGTGGCCGTCCATGCCGTGGGGATGCCGGCGACGCCGCGCTCGATGCGGAAGCCCTCCTTCTCGAGCATCGTCGTCAGATAGCGCGAAGTTTCGAACTCCTGAAAACCGAGTTCGGCAAAGCTGAAGATGGTGTCCACCATCACTTGCGTCTGCTTCTTCATACCGTCGATCTGACCGGCGAGATCGGCCTTCTGCGCGGCCTCCCTGTCCACTTGAGACCATCCCGGGATGACCAGGACGGCGAGCGCGGCGAGCCGCGATGCGGGCATCAGTTTCATCACTCGACTCCTTCGAGAATTCAATCATCGCAAAATGGGCGAACCCGGTCACCATCCGATTTCCTTCCCTGCTATCTTTTATTGATGCGCGTCCTAGTTATCGGCGGGACCGGATTCCTCGGCCCCCATATTCTGTGCGCTCTTGAAGGCCATCGCCTTACAGTTCTCCATCGCGGCAAATCGAAGACCTTCATTCCTCCGGGCGCGGAAACCATCATCGGCGACCGGAGCGATTTGGCCGACCACGTACGGGGCCGGCAATTTGATGTCGTGATCGACTGCATCTGTACCAACCTTTCCGACGCGGCGACACTGGTCGAGGCTTTCCACCGGAAACCCACGCGGATAGTCATGCTGAGCAGCGCCGATGTCTACCGGGCGCATGAGGTGATGCACGGCAGGGATGCCGGGCCGCTGATGCCGGTCCCCATTCGTGAGGATGGGGAGTTGCGCCGCTACCGGTATCCCTATCGCGGGCAGAAGATCCCCGGCTACGAGTGGGTGGATACGAACCGGTACGATAAGATTCTGGCGGAACAGGCTTTGGCGCCGCTCGAGCCGGCCATTCTGCGCCTGCCGATGATCTACGGTCCCAGAGATCCGCTGCACCGCTTCCGCGCGTTTCTTCAACAGATGGACTCCGGTCAGGCAACAATCCCCCTCGAAGAGGAGTTGTCGAGGTGGAGAGGATGCTGGGGATACGTGGAGAACGTATGCGACGCGGTGGCGCTGGCGGCGATCAGCACACGCGCCACGGGACGCACCTATAACGTGGCGGAGCAGAACAGTCCGGACTTCGGGACATGGCTGCGCCTGCTGGCGGACGCCGCGGAATGGAAGGGCGCCATCGTGCCCGTGCACGAGCGGCAGATGCCCTTCCACTACGAACAGCACTGGACGCTCGATTCCAACAGCATTCGCGCCGAATTGGGCTTTCGCGAACGGATCGACCGCGCCGAGGCGATGAGGCGGACGGTCGCCTGGGAGCGGAGCCAGCCCATGGCGGCCGCCGTGGGGCAGGCGTAAGCTAACTCATTCGCGCCAGTTTGCGCGCCAGCAGCATGGCGATTTCGAGCGCCTGTTCGTAGTTGAGGCGCGGATCCACTTCCGACCGGTAGGCGACCTTGAGATCGTTCTCCGTGAGGCCGCGAGCTCCGCCGGTGCATTCGGTGACGTTCTCCCCGGTGAGTTCGATATGCACTCCGCCAAGATGAGATCCGTGGGCGGCGTGAAGATCGAAAGCCTGCTCCAGTTCCGCGAGGATATCTTCAAAACAGCGGGTCTTGATGCCGTCCGAAGTCAGAAACGTGTTGCCGTGCATGGGATCGCAGATCCAGCCGGCGGGACGCCCCGTCTGTTGCACGGCGCGGATGAGTGGCGGAAGTCCGGAGGCGATGCGTCCGGCTCCGAAACGGTGAATGAAGGTAAGGCGCCCGGGCTCGTCGTTTGGATTCAGGATATCCATGAGGCGGATGAGGGTTTCCGGCGAGGTCTGGTGGCCCACCTTGACGCCGATGGGATTGCGGATGCCGCGGAAATATTCGACATGCGCCCCTTCGGGTTGCGCCGTGCGCAGGCCGATCCACGGGAAGTGCGTCGAGAGATTGAACCACCCTTCACGCCTGGGCACGCGGCGCGTCTGCGCCTGCTCGTAGTGCAGGTGAAGACCTTCGTGGCTCACGAAGAGGTCCACGCGCTCGATTTCGGCGGCGCGCACGCCAAGGATATTTTCCATGAACCGCACCGCCTCGCCGATGTTGGCGGTCATGTGGTGGTAGTCGTGCTCGAGCGGAGTGTCACGGGCGAAGGAGAGGTCCCAGGATTCGGGGTGGTGCAGATCGGCGAAGCCGCCCTTGGCCAGGGAACGCAGGAAATTGAGAGTGAGCGCCGCGCGTTCGTAAGCGCGCAGAAGCAGGCCGGGATCGGGCCTGCGATCCTTGGCGGTGAACGCCGGACGATTGATGAGATCGCCGCGGTAGGCCGGCAGGGTGAGGCCGTTGCGGGTCTCGGTATCCTCGGAACGGGGTTTGGCATACTGTCCGGCGATACGCGCGATGCGCGTAACGGGCTTCTTGCTGCCGTGCACGAGAACGAGACTCATTTGCAGCAGGATCTTGAGCTTCGCGGCGATGATGGGACCCTGGCAATCCTCGAAACTCTCGGCGCAATCACCGCCCTGGAGAATGAACCGCTTGCCCGCCTGCGCTTCGGCCAGCTGCGATTTCAGTTGCAGGATTTCGTAAGAGGTGACCAAAGGGGGGAGTTTCGCCAGCTCCGCGAGCGCCGCGGTGAGTTTGCGCGCTTCTTCGTAATGGGGTTGTTGCAGCGCCGGCCTGGTCTGCCAGGAATCCGGCTTCCAAATTTGTGATTCTGAGTCTGTTGCCACTGACAAAAAATCAGGTTAACACAGGCTCCGTTTCACGCCTCCGGCTCCGCACCCCGGAATGGATTCGCGGCCCCGGCGGCTGTTCATCGAGGATGCGCGCCTCGGCGGCGAGCATCTCGCTCCACCGCTCATCCACCGCCGTCTTCTTCGCCACTTTGCGGGCCATCTTGAGAAACACTTTGTAGTGGCCGAGCTCGGAAGCGAACAGCCCGCCGTAAAGGCGCGACAGTTCCTCGTCTTCCGCCGCCCGCGCCAACACGGCAAACCGCTCGCAGGACCGCGCCTCGATGAGAGCCGACACAAACAGCCGGTCGAGCGCCTCCCACACCTGGCCCTTGCGCACCAGCAGGCGCAGCGCATTCGCGTACGGGTTCTTGTGGACCCTGTCCAACCGTCCGCCCCTGCGCACCACCATGCGCGTCACCAGCGCCAGGTGCGCCGCTTCATCGCGCGCCACGCCGGCCATGGTCTCCACCCATCCCGGAGTCCAGTCACCGGGCCACTTGGTCAGCAACTCGAGCGCGTTGTTCGCCGCCTTTCTCTCGAGAAAGGCATGGTCGATCAACAACTCCATCGGCTCGGCAAGCGCCTCGCGCGCCCATTCGAGTGGCGTGCGCGATAGCAGCGGCAGCGTTTCGATCCTGTCGAAAATAGCGGACGTCACAACTAAACCTTATCCTACGGCGGCCCTCACCTGTCTTGGTTCGGCCTAATCCGGCGTCTCCGGCGAGGCGGTTTTCTCTTCGTAGGCCCGCGCCTGATCTTCGTTGCCCGCCGCGCGCGCGGCTCTTGCCAGTTCGAGATACACGAATCCGAGGAAGTTCGGCTCGCCGGCCAGTACTTCCTCCTTGGCCAGTTCGGCCTCGAACCGCGCCGCGATACCCTCGAGTTGACCGAACGCCTTGCTCTCCGGAACTCTCCGCAATTCCAGAATCGCCAGTGCCGTGTGCCGCAGCAGCAGAGGGATGCGCACCTGCATCTCCATCTCGTAGACCTCGCGCTTCGCCTCCGCTTCATCGAGTGTTTCGAGATGATCCAGCCACCGCGCGAAATCGCCCAGCTTCGCGAACCTGTGTGAGCCGCACGCGTGCGCGTTCTCGAGCAGCGAGTTGCCGAGCACGGCGCGGTGCTCTTCCATCACCGCCCACTCCCGCTCCGCGCCGGCCTTGCGGTAGAGGATCGCCGCCGCCAGAAAATACACCAGCGCTCCCTGCGTGTAGGCGAGAAACGCCCCCATCGTCGCGCTCTCCCTCGCCCGCCGCAGCCGCCCCTCTCCGCGCGCGCGCATCCCTTTCGCCGCGCGCAACGCCCATTCCCGAACCGGCTCGCCGTCGAAGTAGGAGTGCTCCAGATAGAAAGACGGATCGAGCGCCGGAATCACCGCCGTCCGCTTCTTCTTCCCCGTCTCCGCCACCGGAGCCACCGCTTCGAGGCTCAGGCGGTACAGCGAAGAGAGATTGTAAGGGCATGTATGAAACAGCGCCAGCGCCGCCAACTGCCGCGCCACATAGTAACCCGGCAGCAGAAAACGCCCGTATCCCACGCTCAGCCTGTCCTCGAGCTTCCAGGCATAGTCGAGGATCTCGGAATCCGGCGCGCGTCCCGGGTCACGTGGCGGAGGCGCCTGCGACAGCAGCCGGATCGCGGTGTCATCGAGGCTGCCTTCGACCGCCTCCCGCCGGCGCATACCGCCATCCGCGTCGTAGTAGCGTGAAAGATTCCGCATCGCATCGAACAGCCCCGATTCTTCGAGCAGTTTCGGCGCGTGTTTGCGCACCCACGAGGCGTGAGCCTGCACCGCCGGCCACAACACGGCCTTTATACTCCCACTATCGGCGTCCTCGATGAGGCCATCGTCCATTGGAGGCCGCTCCGTGGTCGTGTAGCGCGCGCCATGCTCCACCACGAGATACACGGCGCCTTCCGGCGTCGTGAACCGCAGCGCGCCGCG
>JABAQT010000024.1 GCA_019187195.1 Bryobacteraceae bacterium | reverse complement strand
CCGGCGTCTCCCGCTTTAGAAGCGTAAGACGTAATATTCTGTATAGAGAATTCGTATGTCAAACCGCGTACTTCTTTTTCTCACTACCGCCTCGTTAGCCGCCGCGATCGGATGCGGAGGCCCTCCGCATACTCCCGGAGAGAAGTATTACCTAGTTGTGCCGAACCTGAAGTCGCCCTATTGGGATCAGGTGAAAGCCGGTCTCGACAAGGCCGCCAAGGATCTGAACGTCCATGCGTCGATGATCGGCGATGAGACATTCGACCCCAAGCTGCAGGCGGAGAACTTCAAACGCATTGCCGCGATGAAGCCGGCGGGGATAATGGTGTCTCCGGCCGATCCCGCCCTGATCGGGCCGGCGATTGACGCTGCTATTGCGGCGGGCACTCCGGTCATCACCGTGGATTCGGACGCGCCGGAAAGCAAACGCCTCTTTTTCGTCGGAACCAACAACTTCGAAGCCGGGCAGTTGGGCGGCCGCACAGCGGCCAAGGAACTGAACGGAAAAGGGAATGTAGTGGCCATTTTGACGGCCAGCCAGCAGAACATGCAGAACCGATTGCAAGGCTACCGCAGCGTCTTCGAGGGCTACCCGCAGATCAAGATTGTGGAAGTGGTGGATATGAAGGGCGATCCCAAGTTGGCCTTTGACAAGGCGATGGACCTGGTGGACAAGGCCGACGCTTTCATCTCGATGGACGGCCAATCGGCCAAGGAAGTGGCCGAGGTCTTGAAGCGCAAGAACGCCAAGGGCAAGGTGGTGATCGCGATGGACACGCTCGCGCCGACGTTGGAGGCGATCGAGAGCGGGTTCATCACCGCCACCATCGCGCAGAAGCCGTTTTCGATGGGCTATGTCGGACTGCGCATGCTGTGCGACCTGGAGTTGAACAAACTGCCGTCGCTCAATATCGATTTCACGCACAATCCCAACTCACCGCTGCCCGAGTACGTGGATACCGGGCTGTCGCTGGTGACAAAGGCGAACCTTGCGGAATACCGCAGTTCCAGCGGCGTGAAGTAGGGAACCGTATCCAGCCTCGAAGGATAGTTGGCATATAATTGGCGTTTGCCAACTCGCATCCGCTATCTCGTGCTTGCCGTCTGCGTGATTCTGGGAGCGATCACGTACATGGACCGGGTGTGCATTGCGATGACCTCGAAGGACATGGCGCGCGAACTCGGGCTTTCCGATTTCCAGATGGGCTTCGTGTTCAGCGCCTTCACGCTCGCCTACGGCCTGTTCGAGATTCCGACGGGCTGGTGGGGGGACCGCATCGGAACGCGGGCGGTATTGACGCGCATCGTCACCTGGTGGTCCGCGTTCACGATGCTCACGGCAGCGGCGGCGAACTATTCCGGATTGCTGGCGGTGCGGTTTCTGTTCGGCGCGGGCGAGGCCGGCGCCTGGCCGAACGTAGCGCGGACGTTTTCCCGCTGGTTTCCGGTGAGCGAGCGCGGCAGGGCACAGGGCATCTTCTTCACGGGGGCGCACGGGGGCGCGGCGGTGACGCCCATACTGGTGACCTGGATGCTTTCGCTGATGCACTGGCGAAGCGTGTTCCTGATCTTCGGGTCGGTGGGCTTCTTCTGGGCGATCGGGTGGTATTGGTGGTTTCGCAACGAGCCTTCGGAACACCGGTGGGTGAATGAGGCGGAGCGGCGGCTGATCGAGGCGGGACGCGTACAGACGGAGAGCCATGACCCGCACCGCGTGCCCTGGGGACGGATTCTTTCCGACAGGAATGTTCTGTTACTCTCGGCCGCCTACTTTGCGCAGAGCTACGGATTCTATTTCTTCATTACGTGGCTGCCAACGTACCTGGCGCGTGAACGAGGATTTTCGGCGATGAACCTGGGAATCTTTACGGGTCTGCCGATGCTGGCGTGCGTGGTGGCGGATGTGACCGGAGGCATTGCCACGGACGCCTTCAGCCGGCGGTTCGGATTGCGCACCGGCCGCGCCGCCGTGGCGGGAGCCTCGTTTCTGATCGCTTCGGTGTGCATGCTGGCGGGGACGGCGTCGGACGACGCCACCAACGCGGCGATCCTGCTGGCGCTGGCGAGCGGGTGGTCGGCGTTTCTGCTGGGGGCGGCGTGGGGGACATGCCTCGATATTGCAGGACCGCATGTTGGCGTAGTCAGCGCCTGCATGAACACGGCCGGGCAGGTGGGAGGAGTGTTCAGTCCGGTAATAATCGGCTTCGTCCTCGATCAATGGAGGAACTGGACGATGCCGCTGTATCTGACCGGAGCTTTGTACTTTTTCGGCGCCTTGTGCTGGTGTTTCATCGACCCAAGGAGGCCGGTTTCGGGGTTGGGGGAGCAGATGGATGAAGTGGCCGGGTTGCGGCGGGGATTGGCGCGCGGGTAATACTGAAGAAGCGGATGGATGCCTTACGAGCCGAAGATCGCCGGGCGGCGCTGGCGCGGGCAGCGGTGAGCGCGCTGGCGGCAAGCCTGTGTTGCACAACGCCGGTCGTGCTGGCGGCGGCGGGGATAACCTCGGCCGCGATTGCGAACAATTGGGGCAATCTGCTGTATGGCGACTATCGGTGGCATTTCCGCCTGGCGGCGATGGGGCTGATGCTATTCACGCTTGCCGCATATTTCCGATCGCGCGGCGTCTGCACATTGCGCGAGGCCAGGCGCGAGAGAAACCGCATCCTCAATACGACCCTGCTGGCGGTGCTGATTTTCCACGCGCTGTATGTGTCCTGGACCTATGTGGCGCTGCACTATCTCGGCATCGCGGCGGGGTTACCCTGGGAGCAGTGGGATGAGCGGTGGGCGATTCCGGTGTCACTGGTGTTGCTAGGCGCGGCGGGGTTGGCCTACGGGCTGGCGCCGGGGGCCGGTTCAAACGCAGCCGATGCCTCCTGAGTTGAAGAGCCGCGGACGGTATAGATGCCCGAGTCTCATTGGCGCCTTTGTGGCGCTGGCGAGCGCATGGGCGGCGCATGGCGCGGAGCGCTTCGCGCTCGCTCCGGGTGAGGCGCGGATCCATCACGGAGCGGTTGCGGAGGCGGGCTCGATCGAATCCGTTCTCATTACACTCGAGGGCTCGGCGCTGGCAGTACGGCTGCCAATCGCCGGGGAGCGCGCCCTGCCGAACGTTTCGGGCGTGTTCCGGCTTTCCTGGGTGGCGGAGAAGGGACCGCAGACTCTGGAAATACGCGCTCCCGGGAAGGCCGCACCGGATACAGGTTACCGGATCGAGTGGCTTGCGGCGCATGCCCTCAGCGCGAAGGACCGGTTGCAACTGGAAGCCGAAGCGGCGTTTGAAACGGCACAAGGGAAGCGCCGCATGGCAACACAGCGCCATAGCAGGGAAGCGGCGGTTGAGGCATGCCGGCGGGCGCTCGAACTGGCGCAAGAGGCTGGGGACGAGACACGCCGCCGCGTGCTGCGGACCATGGAAGGGCAGTTGCTTGGGGAGCTGCGGCGGTTCGAAGAGGCGCGGGCGGCGTTTGAGGAGGCTCTCGCGTGGAACCGCCAGGCTGGAGACGCGCGCTGGGAAGCGTTGGCGGTTTACGGATTGGGCCGGGTGGAGTTAGACACGGCGAACTACGAGGCGGCGATTCGCTATCTCGAACGGACGCTCATTCCGCTCGGCAGATTGAAGGATGTCTCCGAGCAGGCTCGCGTCCTGCATCACATCGGGGTGACGTACTGGCTGCTCGGAGAGAGTCCGAAGGCGATGGAGTACTACGAGAGGGCGCTGGCGCTGAGAACAAATGACCCCGCCGGAATGGCATATACGCTCTATGGGATGGGGGCGGCGGACTGGTCAATGGGGGAGTATCAGGATGCTCTCGATCACTACCAGCGAGCGCTGGCGGCATGGCGGGAGTTGAGAAGCGCGCCGGATCCGGGAGGATTCCACGCGAGGGGGGAGGCGAACGCGAGGAACAGTCTTGGTCTGGTGTATGCGGGGCTCGGCAATCAGGAGAAAGCGCTCGAGCAATACGAAGCCGCGCTGGCCATCTGGCGGAGAGTCGCCGATGAGGGAGGGGAAGCATACACGAAGAACAACATGGGGCTGAGCTATCTCGACCAGGACCGGGTGCGGGAGGCGGAGGCGGCTATCGAAGCCGCGCGGGCTCCGCTCGAGCGATTGAAGGACTCGCGCGGGCAGGCATACGTCCAGCAGAACCTGGGTGACGTGAGGTTGCGGCAGGGGAAAAGGAAGGCGGCGCTCGCCTCTTATGAGAAGTCGCTGGCATTGAAACGAGAGATCGGAGACCGCTGGGGCGAGGCGCACACGCTGCACAGCCTTGGCGAGGTTCACCAGCAATTGAAGCAAACCGCCGGGGCACGAAGGTTCTACGAACAGGCGCTCGAGCTACGGCGGTCGACGGCGGACAGGGATGGGGAGGCGCTGACCCTGGCGGCGATGGCGTCGCTCGATTCATCGGCGGGTAGGTTAGAGAGGGCGGGCGAGGAGATCAGTGAATCGCTCGCTCTGATCGAGAGGACGAGGACGAGCGTGTTGCGTCCGGACCTGCGCAGCGTCTATTTCACGACGCATCATTCCTACTATGAATTCGCCGCCGATCTGTACATGCGGCTCGACGCGGAGAATCCGGGAAAGGGCTTTGACCGGCGGGCGTTCGACTGGAGCGAGCGGGCGCGGGCGCGGGCATTGCTCGATTCGCTGGCGAATCTGCGGAGCGAAGTGGAGAAGGCGGGTCCCGGCGCGGAGCGAGGCATGCTGTTGCGCCGGCAGTTCAACGCTCAGGCCGACCGGCTGGTGCGGCTCGAGGGAACGGCCACGGGGAGGGCGCAACTCGAGCAGGCACGGAAGAAAATGGATGGCCTGCTCGAGGAATACCGGCAGTGGGAGATCGAGACGAGGAGGATGAACCGTCCGGCGGGCGACTTTCTTACCGCCGAACCGCGTCCGCTCGAGGAGATACAACGCGCGGCTCTCGGGCCGGGCGCCGTCCTGTTGCAATACACGCTGGGACGGACGCGAAGCTACTTGTGGGTGGTGTCACACAACGGGCTGGCGAGTTTCCGGCTGCCGCCGCGAAGGACTATCGAGGCGGCAGCGCGTGAGTTGATCGATCTGCTGACGGCCAGAAATCAGGAGACGGACTCGAGTATGGAAGCGCGGGTGGCGCGGTTGCAGGCGGCCGGCGAGAGGCTTCCCGTGGTTGCGGCGGAATTACGGCGCATGCTGTTGAACCCGGCGGAGAAACTGACACGCGGCAAGCGGACGCTGTTGATTTCGGGGGCGGGAATACTCCGTCACATCCCTTTCGCGGCGCTCGAACAGGGTGGGGCGAGGCACGCCTATGTCTACCTGCCTTCGGCATCGAGCCTGGTGGAGATCCGCCGGAAAGAGCGCCATCCGGCGGAGAAGGGACTGGCGGTGGTGGCCGATCCCGTGTTCACCGCCCGGGACTCGCGCGTGGCGCGGCGCGATGTGGCGACAGCGGAAGATTGGCCGCGTTTGCGCCATTCGCTCGAAGAAGCGCGGGCGATCGCTCCCTTCTGGCCGGCCGGCTCGCGCCTGCTGGTGACGGGGTTCGACGCCACGCGGGAGATGGTGGAAAGTGAAGTTTTCAGCCAATACCGGTATATCCACCTGGCGACGCACGCGGTAATTGATGAAAAGAGGCCCGAGTTGAGCCGGATCATCCTCTCGCAACTGGGGCGCGATTCGCGGCCGCGGGAGGGGAGCCTGCGGCTGTTCGAGATTTACAATCTGAGATGGAACGCGGATCTGGTTGTGCTCAGCGCATGCCGCAGCGCACTGGGGAAGGACGTCGAGGGGGAGGGAATGGTGGGTCTGGCGACGGGCTTCCTGCAGGCGGGTGTTCCACGGCTGGTGGCGAGTTTGTGGGATGTGGATGACGGGGCGACGGCTGAGCTGATGAAACATTTTTACGCATCGATGTTGCGGAAGAAGATGCGGCCGCCGGCTGCCCTGGCGGCGGCGCAGGAGGAGTTGCGGAGCATTCCACGGTGGTCCTCTCCGTATTACTGGGCTCCGTTTATTCTGATTGGGGAGTGGAATTGAGCCGGCCGACGCCGTTGAGCCATAAGTCGTTCGCCGCGCTCCTGGCGGCGCTCGACGCGGACCCGGCGGCGGCTGCCGTGAGATATGAAAAGCTGCGGCTGCGGCTGGTGACGTTCTTTCGATTGGAGGGGACGCCGTTTCCCGAAGACCGGGCCGATGAAGCGATGAGCCGCCTTGCCAGGCGATTGGAGGAAGGGGAGCGCGTGCGCGGCCTGGAGGCGTACGCGGCGGGGGTGGCGCGGTTGCTGGCGAGAGAGGCGGCCGCCGAGTGGCGGCGCTCGCAAAAGACGATGGCGGAGTTCGCCCGGCGCGCGCAGGCGCGGACCCTGGAGGCGGATATCGAGGGGACGTCGCGCTGCCTGGAGGAGTGTCTGCGGAAACTGCCGGAGGGGCAGGAGGAGTTCATCCTCTCTTACTACAGTGGAAGCGAAGGGGCTAGGATCCGGAACAGGAACGAGATGGCGAAGGCGCGGAACATACCCGTGAACGCCTTGCGCAACCGCGCGTTGCGCATCAGGCGCCGGTTGTTCGAATGCGTGACGAAATGCCGGCAGTCGCGGGAATCGAGCGTGATATCCGGGCTCGAATTTCCACAAGAAGATAAAGGGCCGTCCGCGAAGTAAGGGAGACCATGGAAGCTCAATCAGACGAACTTCTGGCGAAGAATTACTTACTGCTGACGCTTTCCGAAGCCGAGCGCATGAAGGCGCAGGAGCGCCTGCTTATCGATGAGGAGTTTCACAACTGCCTGCTAGCGGTGGAGGAGGATTTGCTGGACCTCTATGCCCGAAACCTTCTCGATGAGCAAGACAGGAGACAGGTGGAAGCGCACCTGGTTACTGTTTGGGGGGAAGATAGACTCGCTTTCGCGCGGGCGTTCGCCAAGGCGAGAGGGAACCGGCGAGGGAAACTTCGCCTGACCGCTGTCTCCCTGGCGGCGGCGGTGATCTGCTCCGTGGCAGCGGCGTGGATGTGGACGAGCAACCGGGCGCTGAAACGGCTGCTCGATGCCGAGCGGCGGGAACTGACGGAAGCGAGGATGAGGGCGGAGGCGCAACCATCGGTCACGCTGCTGCTGAGCCCGTCACGGCGAAGAGGGGTGGAAAGGGAGAGAGAGATTGTGTTGACCCCGGAGAGCCGGCTGGTCCACCTGGAACTCGAGCTCGGCGAGGTTTCGCCGGGCGGGCGAATCTCCGCCCGCGTCGAGGATCAGGACGGGCACGCGATCTGGCGGCAGGAGGGATTGCCGGCGAGGAGCGTGGGTAGTGGGGTAGGCGTGGCGGACTTGTGGATGCCCGCGCAGGCGCTTGGCGCGGGCCGTTACCTGGTGATTGCGGGAGAGAACGAGTACCGGATGGCAGTGAAGAGGAAATGAGGGCGGCGGTGAAACGCCATGGTGGCGGTTGTCACTATTTTGTTGACGGATTCCGCCCCGTGTACCGCGCGTTAGTAGTTGGAAGGGGAACGAACATGCAGATCTTCACGAAAGCGAAACATGTCAGCGACGATGCACTGGGTTTACACGCCCTTGACGACCTGACCGAATCGGATCGCCAACCCGTAGCCTGCCACCTGGCGCGATGTCCGCACTGCCGGCGGCGGTTTGAAGAGGTGCGGGAATTCGTATCATTTCTGCGTCTCGCCGCGGCGACCCAGGCGGCGGAGCGGCCTTACGTAATTCACTGATTTTGTTGATTGTTTGAAGACTTCAGGGTATTAATATTCGATGGAATCCCTATTGTTCCTCGCGCCAGGCCATGTCCCAGAACCGGTATTCGAAACGGGCGGATTGAAGGAACAGATGTTCCGCCGAGGCGCGTTGAGCAGGCGTGGCGGTGATGGCGGCCTCGTCGATCACGGATAGGACGCGGCGGACCGTCTGAGCGTACTCCCCGGCCGAGTATTGATCAATCCAGCGCTGATAGGTCTTGTCCGCCGAGCCGTATTTTTTCAATTCCCTGCCGGCTTCCCAGTAGATCCAGTAGCAGGGGAGCATGGCGGCGAGGGCTTCGAGAAAAGAGAGGCTGCGGCAGGCGTGGAGAAGGTGCGTGGTGTAGGCGCGGTTGGTGGGAGCCATGGCCGCGGACTCGATTCGGGCCGAGGTGACGCCATGGGAGGCGAGGATGCTGGTGTGCATCTGGCGTTCGGTTTGGACGGCTTCCACAGCGTCGCGGCGGAAACCGTCAGCCCAGGCGGGGCGTGGCGCTTTGGCGGCGAGGATATTGAGCGCCTGGCTGAAGCGGGTGAGGTAGAGGGCGTCCTGGATCAGATAGAACTGGAACTTGCGCTGGGGGAGCGTTCCGTTCCGCAGTCCGAGGAGGAAGGGGTGGCGCATGATTTCGGCGAAAGTAGGGGCGGCGGCGGACCAGAGTTTGTCATGAAACGGAGCCGGGGCGAGAGGCGAGGCGGCGAGGAAGAGAAAAGAGCGGCGGCGCATCATATGGGGCGGCGCGAGGCGGCGGCGCTGACGGGGGTGGATTCGGATGGTTCCCGTTCGGGAGCGGGTTTCCTCGGCCGGGCATCGAGGCGGAGGCGGATCTTTTCCGCCTTGCGCTTCACGAACTTCGGGGTCCCCGGAGTAAGGCCTTCGGCTTCAATTTCGCGGTCTGAGATCTCCATGGCGGCGGGCAGGTACTTCATAAGGTAGTTGCGGATGCGGTCGGCGACCATGCGCTGGGAAGTGCCCATGAAGAGGAACAGGACAGCCTCACCCGATTCCTTCGCGGCGGCCTCATAGATGAGGGAAGGCTTCTGGAGAGTTGGAGACTTGAGTGTCTTCTCGAGCTTTTTGGCGGAGGCGGCGAGTTTGGCCAAGGCGGCGGATTCCGCCTTGCCTGCTCCGATGGCGTCGAACATGGCCGATTTTTCCCGGGCCGTGAGTTTTTCCGTCAGGAGCTGGAGCAGGAGGACGAAGTTATCCACCTGCATCTCGACGCCGAAGGGGACCAACTGGCGGACCTTGAGGAGTTTGGCGAAACCCTGCAGGTTGAGCCTGGCTCCGGTGAGCGCGGGCGAGACCGCGGCGAGGAGCCCTTCTTCATCGAGTGCTTTGAGGACATCGGACGGGTTCGGCTCGTTGGCCGTGACGCGCAGTTGCTCGAGCAAAGCCTGGGGGGGGATGTGCTTTTCCATCTCCGCTTCGCGCGCGTTGGCGTACTGAGCAGCGGTCCGCTCCTCGATGGCGAAGCCGAGGCGAACCTTGAGGCGAATGAGGCGCCAGAGACGAACCGGATCATTGTAGAAGACGTAACTGTTGACGGCGCGCAGTTCACGGCGCTCGATGTCGGCGAGGCCATTGCTCGGATCCATGAGGAGTCCGCGTGACGCCTTGCTGAGGGAGAGCGCGATGGCATTGATCGTGAAATCGCGGCCGAGGAGATCCTCGTACATGGTGGCGGGTGAGACCTGGGGTTTACCACCGGCTTTGGGGTACTTTTCGGTTCTCGCCATGGCCAGGGAGACGGTAGCCCCCCGGGGAAGCTGCATCTCGACGGACTTGCGGAGTTCGTCGGTGGAGACGATGGAGGCTCCGGTCGTGTCCGCCAGTTCCCGCGCGAGTTTGAGGGCGGGACCCTCGACGACGAAATCGAGGTCGCGGAGGGGAAATCCTCCGAGCATATCCCGCATGGCTCCGCCGGCGAGAAAGACTTTGGTGTTGGTGAGGCCGCAGACGGCCTCGAGGGCGGCCAGGAACCGTGCCTGCTCGCTGTTCAGATGGTTTTCCAGCATGAACATGTAGTCGCTCATGTCGTCGGTATCCTCATGCGCGCGGATGATGTGAATCGAACGCGGCCCTCAGGCGGGTGCGGGCCACGTGGGTATAAATCTGCGTGGTGGATATATCGGCGTGCCCGAGCAAGGTCTGCAGACTGCGCAAGTCCGCTCCTCCCTCGAGCAAATGGGTGGCGAAGGTGTGCCGGAGAACGTGGGGGCTCAATCCCTCGAAGATTCCGGACTGGCGGCCGTAGCCGCGGAGGGATTTCCAGAATGCCTGCCGGGTGAGAGGGCCACCGCGGGTGGTGATGAAAAGGAAACGGCTGGCGCGTCCCTTGAGCATGGCGGGACGCGCGTCCAGCAAGTAGCGGCGCAGGTCCTGAATGGCTTCGGTTCCCATGGGAACCAGACGCTCCTTGTTGCCTTTGCCGGTGACCGTGACGAGACCCATCTCGAGGTTCAGGCCGGACAACTCGAGGGCGCACAATTCGGAGACGCGCAGGCCGCTGGCATAGAGGAGAGAGACCATGGCGCGATCGCGCAGGCCGTTGGGTTTGGAGATATCGGGTTTGGCGACGAGGTTATCGATCTGGCTGGAATTGAGGTATCGGGGGATCTTGTGGGGCTGTCTGGGGGCGGGGAGAACGGCGGCGGGATCCGCGGCGATGCGCCCCTCGCGGACGAGGTAGGCGTAGAGGCTCCGGATCGTGCTGAGGTGGCGGGCGATGGAGCGGGACCCAAGCGCGGCATACAGTTGATCGAGGTAGGCGGGCAGGTGGGCGGCATCCGGGAGAAGTCCGCCACAATCGCGGTTGGAAAAGGCTTCCAGGCGGCGGAGGTCGCGGTCGTAGGCGGCGAGGGAATTGGGGGATAGGCCTTTTTCGATGCGGCAAAAGTCAAGGAAGGCCTCCCTGGCGGCGGAGAAAGAAGGAGTGAGAGGCATTCAGCCAATGATACAATAAGCGCAAAATTGTTTCGAACAATCCAAGGCGCGATGGTTAGGCGCGGGAGATGGGAGCAGAGTGGCCGCGGTGCCGGTTTCCACAAACAAAAAAGCTTTGATTCAGCGATTTGACCGGGAAGACCTCTACGGTTACTTGAACCCTGGGGCATTTCTTCAACCGGCGGGGGTGGAGCTGTTGAACCTGTCCGGGAACCTGCTTTTGGTGCCGTATAGCGATATTCGGGTGGTTTCCTTCGTAAGGGAGTTTGAGGCTCCGGATCCCGGAGAGCGGCGTTTGTTTACAACGCGGCCGAAATCGCCGGGGCTATGGGTGCGGATGCGATTTCGCGATAATGAACAGATGGACGGCCTGCTTGCCAACAACCTGCTGCTGCTCGATCCGTACGGGTTTTCGGTGACCCCGCCTGACCCGTCCTCGAACAGCCAGCGCCTTTTCATACCGAGACAGGCATTGAAGGAGTTCCAGGTATTGGCGGTAGTGGGGAGCCCGCAGCGGCGGATGCACACGCCGAGGGTGAAGGTGGTCAAGGAACAGTTGGGGCTGTTCGAACAGTCATGAACCGGTTTCGAGCGCTTATTCCCCTGGCAGGGGTTGCCGTTTTGGGGGTTCTCTATCTGGCCGCGTTATTCATCCGGTCAACGAGAACACAGATCGAATTGCAGGAGGCTGTGAAGGTGGTCGGGACGGCGACTCCGGTGAAACTGGTGGCGATCAACCCGCACGGGGTGCGGAGTCTGCGGGCAAGCCTGCGGCAGGGCGGCCAGAGCTATCCAGTTTATGAGAGGACGGTTTCCGCGAGCCGGTGGAACCTGTTTCCGAAGGCTGTGAATCCAACGCCGTTCGAGTTCGAGGCTGGTACGGGGAAGGCAAACGGGTTGAAAGACGGCAGGGCGGTGCTGCGGGTGGAGACGGTATCGAACGATCTTGCCGGACGGACGGACCTGCTGGAGTTGGACGTGGAAGTAAACAGCCGGCCGCCGGCGGTGAGCGTGGACGAGGGCCAACATTACCTCACGCTGGGAGGTTCCGAGGTGGTGGTGTTCACGGCGAGCGGTTACTGGAGTGAAGCCGGGGTGCGGGTGGGGAAGTACACGTTTCGCAGTTTTCCACTGCCGGGAGCGAACGATGTGAACCGGCGAGTCTGCCTTTTCGCCATTCCGTATGACACTGAGCGCGGGGAAGTTCCGGTGGTTTATGTAAGAAACCCGGCCGGCGCGGAGGCGACAAGCGGGTTCTGGAACCGGTTGACATGGAAGACGTTTCGCAAGCGTAATATTGAAGTTACAGACGCATTTCTAGAGAAAATCTTCAAGGAACTCGATCCCGGGGGGAAGGGGAACCCGGCTCCGCGTTTCGTGAAGATCAACAGCGACATGAGGAAGGCGAACGCGCAGACTCTCTCGGAACTACGGCTGAAGACGGCGGACAGAATTCTCTGGCACGGACCGTTTCTGCAACTGGCGAATTCGAGCGTCGAGGCGCAGTTCTGCGACTACCGTGATTATTTTTATCAGCGGCAATTGGTTGACCGGCAGGTGCACCTGGGATTTGACTTGGCGGTGACGGCGCATACTCCCGTGGCGGCCGCCAACGACGGGGTGGTGGTGTTTGCGGGGCCGCTGGGAATCTATGGAAACGCGGTGGTGATCGACCATGGCCTGGCGCTGCAGAGTCTGTACGCGCACCTGAGCGAGATTCAGGTGAAGCCCGGAGATGCGGTGAAAAAGGGCCGGATTATCGGGAAGAGCGGAGCGACAGGGCTGGCGGGAGGGGACCATCTGCATTTCAGCATGATGGTGGACGGGGTGATGGTGAATCCGGTGGAGTGGTGGGACGCGCACTGGATCCACGACCGGATTCTGGCTCCTCTCAAAATGACGGAATAGTCCGCCGGAAAAGTAGAACGCGAATCAGCTTGCCCGCGTCTACCGAATGAGGCTAAGCTCGAACGAGGAGTTCTCCATGCGAACGACGCGGTTGGCGCTCTGGATGATGACGGCGGCGGCGCTGCCCCTGGCTGCGCAGCAACGAGGGATGTATGGAGGCGTCTCGACAGGCAAGATTGTCGGCTCGTTCGATAGCACCGGGTTTGCGGCGGGATTAGGCGCGACGGTGAGCAGCCTGCCTCAAACCAACCGGGTGATTCCGCTGCGGCGGCCGGGGATCTATGCAAGTCCGGGGCGCGGCCCACGGGGCGGTTACGGCGGTGGAGGACACGGCCGGGCGGTGGTTGTGCCTTATGGGATTCCCTACGGGTTCGTAGGATCGGGCTATGGCGTGGGGTATCCGGGATACGATGCGGGTGTACCGGCGCAGGGCATGGCGGAGCCGGTTGCGCAGAGCCCGGCGGTGATTATCAATCAGTACTATTCACCCGAAGTGGTTAGGCCGCAGATCAAGGAGTACACGGACCTGCCGGAACCGGTGAAGCCGAAGGACGAGGAACCCAAACAGCAGGCGACGGTGTATCCGCGGGGGACACAGGAGGAAGTTTCGCCCGAGCGGGTAGTTTCGGCGACGAGGCCTACGCTGACTCTGCTCGCATTCCGGGACAGCACCGTGGTGGCGGTGATTGCCTACTGGGTGGAGGGGCAGGATCTGCATTATGTGACCAAGAGCTACGCGAAGAAGGTGGTCCCGCTCGAGACGCTGGACAAGGGCGTGAGCCTGCAATTGAACAGCGAACGGGGTGTCGCGTTCTCGCTCGAATAGCGATTTCCCTGCAATAGATGTCCGCTTCTCCCGGTGAGATTAAGCATGTCAGCGACACCGCCCTGATGGTGGCCGCCTGCCGTGCTCTCGAGACGGAGAGCGAAGATGGATTCGTCCACGACCCCTTTGCCGCCCGGTTGGCCGGGGAGCGCGGCATGGCTATTCTGCGCACGCTGCCGCAGCCGGAAATGATACGCTTCGGGCTTGGGGTACGATGCAGGTTTCTCGATGAACTCCTGCTCGATGCGCTGGCTCCGGTTGCGACGGTGCTCTCGGTGGGATGCGGGCTCGATACGCGGCCGTGGCGTCTCGAACTCCCGCGCGATCTTCGATGGATCGAGATAGATTTTCCCGAGGTGCTGGACTACAAAGACAAACACATGGCCGGGGAGGTTCCACGCTGCCGCCGCGAGCGGCTGAGCGTGGACTTAAATGACCGCGAACAGAGGCGTGCGATGTATCAGGCCGCGGGCCGAGCGGCCGCGCTCATGATCACCGAAGGGGTGCTTATGTATCTTCCCGCGGGCACGGTCGATGCGATGGCGGGGGAAGCGTGGCGGGAAAGCGGAATCGCCCGCTGGATTTGCGACATCACTACCACCGCATTCACCAAGATCATCCACGGGGAGGATACCATGCGGCCGTTCCGGAATGTACAGGCTCCGGACTCCCTGGACGGCGAGCAGATCCTGGATGTCTTGGGGCGAAACGGTTGGGTGGGGACGGCTCGCCGGAGTTACATCACGGATATGGCGTTCGCGGCCGGACGCATCGAACGTATGATGGCGGGCCGCCCGAGGCCCGAAGCGCCTCCATTCGGCCTGGACGACCCCTCGGGCGTACACTGCCTGTTTCACGGGCAGGCGCAGGAGGCTCACACCACGTTCAGTGAATGAATCCCGGGCGGATCAGGGGGATTTCGGGGTGCATCTCGCGTATGATCCGGCCGCGCATATTTCCGAGGCCGCCCCAATCGTAACGCTTGTTGAGATCGATGGTGGCCACGGCCGCGCTGCCCTGTTCGGTAGCCACCGCCAGCGACTCTCCCTTGGGATCCATGATGAGCGAAGGGTTCGAATAGTTTGAAGCGGCGAGGAAGACGCGGTTCTCCATGGCGCGCGCCCGCATCAGATTCTCCGTGGCGGCCCAGATCGGGACCAGAATGATCTCCGCGCCGCCGAGCGCGAGCCCTCGAGCCGGGTCCGGGAACTCGGTGTCCCAGCAGATCATCATCCCGACCTTTCCGAAGTCGGTTTCAAAGACCGGGTAGGAGTTGCCGGGCGTGACTCCCTCCTCGATTTCCGTGTAGGGCAGATGGGTCTTCCTGTACTTGCCTATGAGGCGGCCCTGGCGGTCGATGAGGACGGCGGTGTTGTAGATGGCGGCTCCCTCGCGTTCGGTGAGTCCGGCCACGACGTAGGAGTGTTTGGCGCGCGCCGCCGCTCCGAGTTGTTCCGTGCTGGGGCCGGGGATCGGTTCGGCGGCGTCCACCATCGGTCCGCGCATCCCGGCCCAGGTGAGCGATTCGCCGAAGACGATAACGTCCGTCTTTGCCTGCACGGTGCGGTCCAGCACCTCGAGGGCACGGCGGACGGCTTCCTTTCCGGAACCCGCGCCGCGAGGTTCGAACTTCACCGCCGCGACGGTGACATTGCGCGGGGGAGGCGGCGGGATCTCATCGAAGGAGATATCGTCCCACCAGACCGTCGCCTGAGGGGCGTTGGCGAGAAGCAGTTGGATTCGCACCCTGGCCGCGCCGCGATTGGCCGGAGCGTCCACCGTGAGGCGCTTCCAGCCGTCGCGAACCGACACCGCGGCGGGGAACTCCGGCGGGCCGGCGCGCCTGCCATCCGCGCTTTCCCATCGCAGTTTGGCGAGAACCTGGACCGGTTCGTAGGTGACGCCCTCGGTTTTGTACCAGGCCGTGAAGCGATACCATTTGCCCGGTTGAACGCCTTCCACCAAGTAATCCCATCCGCCGTGCACCGCCGGATTGCTGTTGCCGGTCAGCGCCAGGGAGGCGGGGCCGGTCCGGTAGCGCGTGACATCGAGGAAAGCGCGGGGAGAGATCTCCGGACGGGGCGCCCAGACGCTCCAACCGGCGGGCAATCCGTTTCCGCCGGCTTTGAAGCCCGCCAGGCGGATGTGCATGCCGGCGTCCACGGGGGGAGCAGCCAGACAGCAGGTTACGGAAAGAAGGAAAAGAAGCAATCGCATTACGAAGACCCCTTTCTGTAATACTCTACACGATATTCAACGCCATTCAACGCGCCGCCGCGCCCAGAAAGCCTTCGCCGTAGAACACGGGCTTGTAGCCGTGACGGGTCACCCACTCGATCGCTGTCTCGACACGTTGACGGTAATCGGGCTCATAGGCGACGTAATCAGGATAAAAAAACTGCTCATGAATCATCAGTTCGAAAATCTCGGCCCGGTGCGGATCGGCGGCGATCTTTTCCAGTTGCGGCACAATTTGGGGGAGGGGGATGGAATTGATAACCATATCGTGCCGCACGAAGAAGATATCCTCTTTCGTGTCTTTCCAGTAATCGCGGCCTGTCATATATCTCCATTGCGCCAGCGGAAGGTAGTAGCTGACCAGGGGTGAATCGCCGGTGAGCGGCCCTTCTCCGGGGAGGGCTCCCTGCGCCCGGAAATAGCCCGCCATCGTCCTGATTCCCTGCGCCCGCAGTGCGCGCGCGCCGGCCAGGGTGGTGGCGCCGTAGTGGACAGTGGTCACATCACTCATCACTTCGCGGCCGGCGAAGCGCTCGATCTCCTGGTTGACGAGGCGGTTGTCGCGACTGATCTGTTCCGCCGGAGCATGCTGATAAGGCTGCGCCGGATCGTTGGCGCGGGCGTGGAAAGAGAGCCGGATCCAATCCGCGTTCGCCTTCCATTCGGGCTTGAATTTGTCGGGCATTTCGGACAGGTTGAAGCCTTTGGTCTCGTAGTAGATATTGAAGTGGACTCTGGCGCCGTACTTCCGGTGCATCTCGCGCCAGAAGGCGAGATAGGCGTTATCGAAGATGGAACGATAGGCGTCAGCGTGGCGCGCGATGTCTTTCAGCCATAGGATATTGTCGTCCGTGGACATGCGATAGCGCGGGTAGGAGAAGCGGTCCCAAAGAACGGTGATCTGCCGGCGCGATCCGCGCGGGCCCTCGACAACAATTCCGGTTTGGAACTCCCGCAATACGAGCGAAGTCTCGAATTGGCCGGAGCGCACCGGCACGCGGACGCCGTTGACGCGAACGGCCGCGCCGTGGCGGCTATAGCCGCGGACGGCGATCGTGAGTCCATCCGCCGTAGCCTCCCCATCGTGGCGGTTGAGAATGGCTCCATCCACGGGTTCGGTGATGGCGAGTGGCGGATCGGGCTCCCAGGGCATGCGCTGAGAGCGGAAGGGGGTGGAGAGCTTGTATAGGGTTTGCGATTCGGCTCCACAAATATACAGGCTGCGCATATCGGGCAGTCCTCCGAATGCGAGGTCCACCGGATGGCGGTCGGGAATGGAATAGGAAGCGGCCGTTTCACCGTTGGGACCAAGCACGGTCACCACTCCGCCGCCATCGCGCGCGATGTAGAGGTTGCCCTTCTCGTCGAGCGCCATGCCGGAGGGTTCGCCCTCTCCCGTCAATGTGGCGAAAAGCGTGGGGCGTTTTCGGTTCGAGGTGAATTTCCAGACTTTGCCGTCGCGGCCGGCCACGAAGATGGGTCCGGCGGCGGCGACTGCTATGCCGGTTGGCCCGGCCACGCCGCGTGAAAACTCGGCCGCCTTGCCTCCGGCGTCCACCCGGCAGACACGAGAATCCAGGGTATCGGTGAAATAGAAGGCGCCGTCAGCGGAGGCGGCGATATGCATTGGGGTGAACGGACGGCCGCCGCAACGGTCCGCGAAGACCGAAGTCTCGCCCCACGGCGTGATTTTCAGAATGGCTTTGCGTGCGCGATCCGCGACGTACAAATTGCCATCAATGCCGAAGGCCATACCGGCCGGGTTTCCACCGGTATTCGCCAGCGGATCGGCCACATTCCGTCGCAGAACCTGAGTGATGCCGCCACCGGCATCAGCGATGAACGGGCTTGCCTGCGAACTGGAGGCAACGCCCCGAGGCGCGGCGCGGGCGTGCAGGATGGCAACAACCGGGCCGGCTTCGGCGGCCCATGCGGGGAACGCCGATAAGAAGCAGGCAAGAAGTGTTCCGCACATGCCTATTTTGGAAACGGCGGGTCGGGAGTTTGCGGCTTCTCTCTTTTCGGGACGGCGCTGACGGCCGCCAGAATGATTGCGTTGCTCGGAATCACTTTCCCCGATGGATTTCGAAAACCGTCGGAGCCGTTCAGCCGAACCGCCTTGATCACCTTGCCGGGGCGCGTATTGGTCCATTCGAATGCATAGAGTGTAGCGCCTCCGCCGGCGTCGACGGTGTCAGCCCGGTAGACGACGCCGCGCGGATTTTTCCAATCAAGGATGTTCCAGCCGTAGCGCAGCGGGATGGTAGTGACGAAACCATCCTCGAATTTGATTTCGTACCAACCCAGCAGGTCAGCGGAATCCTCGAAGGCGAAAATCCTGCGATAGCCCTGAGCGGAAGCGGCCGGATTGAGCAGCGCATGCAGGAAAACGAGGCCGGCGGCATCGCGCCCGATGGGCACGGCTTTGGAACGGAGAGGGTAGGGGGCCTCGCCGATCCCTCTGCTGCCCGCCACCACGGCGGAAGGAGCCTTGCCGGAGGCATCCGCCAGTTCGAACACCAGTCTTCCGCGGCTAACGCGGCCCGCTTTCCAGGCGGGGCCGGCAGCGGCCGGGTTTGCGCTGAACGCGGAACTGATATCCACGGGGACGACGGGCTCGGTGGCGCTCGGCGGCGTCTCCGCGCTCAGGCGGGAACGGATCGAGGGCATCCACTCTCTCAGGACGCTCCCCTGCTCCGCGCCGGTGCGCGCGAGGCCGGACCAGAGCATTTCGCCGCAGATGGCGAAATCGGCAATGCGGTCCTTGCCGAAATTGAACTCGGTGGTAGCGACCCAGGCTGAAGGTTCGCCGCCGGTGATCCTGGCGGATGCCGCTACGCGCTCATTGAAGTTCTCAAGCGATGGAAACATGTTCGCGTAGACCGAATCGAACCCCCAGGCGCTCAGGCGCTGTTCGTTGGTCACCGGCGCGACCTTCGGGTCCAGCGTATAACCCCAGACCCAGTTGAACATGAGGATATCCTTGGGAATCAGCTTCACTACCTGTTCGGGCGAGAGCGCGCCGGGAATGTTGTATTCAAAGCCCCCGGCGGAGCGCTTGTGGAACTTCACTCCGC
>JABAQT010000097.1 GCA_019187195.1 Bryobacteraceae bacterium | reverse complement strand
GTTGACAGCGGGCGGGCCGCTGGTTCGATCGAGGGACGGGGGTAGGTTACAATTTTGGAGCAGCCATTCCCGAAGGGAGGTCAGCTTGGCCACGCAGGACTATAAGAATCACGCCCGTTTTATCCCTCTGTTTCACGGGGTTCTCTTCGGGGTGATTGTGCTGACCCTCATCGGGTCTCTCGTCAACCTCTATCTCTCCATCGGCAATCACGACCGGCTGTACAGCGCCGCGTTGATCGTGGTTTTGGATATCTGTCTCCTGTTCCTCTTCTTTTTCTGCCGCGTCTTCGCGCTCAAGGCACAGGATCGCGCCATCCGCGCCGAGGAGAACTTCCGCCACTACCTCCTCACCGGAAAACCGTTCGATTCCCGGCTCACTATCCGCCAGATCATCGCGCTCCGCTTTGCTCCGGATGACGAGTTTATTGCCCTGGCAAAGCGCGCCGCCGAGCAGGGAACCGCTCCGGACGAGATCAAGAAATCCGTGAAGAACTGGCGCGCCGACGAATATCGCGTCTAAGGGCGGACGGGTTCCAGGCGTGGACCGGCCGAGGCGAACCGCGTTTCCGTGCGCCGGATCATCCGCTTCCATAACGACTCCGGGTCGGGGTCGAACACCAGGTCCGGCTCTCCCCGCAGCACGTGCCACGCCCCCGACTCGACTTCCTGCTCGAGTTGTTCCGGAGCCCACCCCGCATAGCCCAGATACACGCGAAAACGCGACGGGCCACTGCCCTCCGCCAGTGAACCTGCCACCAGCGTCCGGCTCGAGGTGAGATACACATCTCCCAGGACGTGGACCGCCCCTTCCCGCGCCGAGTTCGATCGCAGCAAAGCCTGGAGTTGGGTACGCTCCACGGGTCCGCCCCGATATGCGGTATCGGTCCGCTCCTTGCCGCCCTTGAGATCGGAAAATATCCGCGACAGGGGCAGTTGCGTGGGCTGGTTGAGAATCAGGCCGAGCGTGCCCTTCTCGTCGAAACTGACAATCACAATCACTGTTTCCGCGAAGTTCGGATCCCCCAGTTTGCGGCTGGCCACCAGCAGTTTTCCGGCCGCGAGGCCGTTTCCCGCCACGCTCTGCCCCAAGGCCTCGACCATGCCGAAGAGAACGCACAGCCAGAGTCTCATGCACCGATTCTCTCCTATCGCGCGCCGCGGGTCCATTGTCCGGCGGGATGGCCGCATACGTTCACTCCACCCTCCCCCGCCGCACGCACTCGGCCGCATAGATGAACATTCCGGCCGACCATGCCTGGTCCCGCACGCCTAGAGCCTCCCCCGTCTTGCCGTGATGCCACTCGTTGAACTCCCCCTCCAGATTCATCGCCGCCAACCGCTGCAGGGCCGCGCCGGCGGCATCCATCCGCCCCATCCTGACGAGGGCGGCCACATAAAACCCGCCGATAAAGGGCCAGATGCCGCCGTTATGGTAGTGGTGGGGAATATTCAATGTCCCGTAGTAGTCCCGCCAGTCCGGGTCCGAGGAACGCACCGCCGGTGTCAGGCTCACCAGCGGCCGCTGGTCGAGCCCGTGGCGCGTAATGAAATCCAAAATGATCCCCGATTGTTGCGGGCTGGCGGCGCCGCTGAGGATGGCAAGCAGATTACCCAGCGAATCGAACCATTCCCCCACGGCCCGGAATCCGAGATAGGGCAGGTAGTATTGCTCGCCCACCAAGTGCCGCTTGGGCGGCAGGAACCGCTTCCTGCCGAGAGAATCGAGTTCCCGCCTGCTCTCGGTGCTGAAGGTGTGCGAATGAAGGGGCAGCATGTTTCCATCGCCGTGATACCAGAACCAGCGGTTGATCTTCTCCGCGACGGATTCGGCCAGGGCCGTCAGCCTCCCACTCTCAGCGGGCAATATCTTCGCCGCCGCCCGAAGCGCGAGCACATACAGGCAGTTTAGGTACAGCCCTTTTCCGCGCGTGCAGAAGAGATCCTGCCAGTCCGCGCCCTCCTGCATCGAGAGCAAACCGCTCTGATCCACATCCTGGCAGGCATACCAGGCGAGGATGGACCGCGCGGTCTCCGGCGCGGGCGCGAACAAGGAACTCCCGATGATCCACCACAACCCGCCATCGGCATAGGCGCGGAAATTCGGCTTGCGGCTCGCCGCGTCCACATTGTTCGGAATGGCGCCGCTTGCGGCCTGATGGCTCGCCAGCAACTCGATCGAGGCGCGCAGCGCGCCGCGGATCACTGTGTTTTCCACAAACCGCGCGCCGAGCAGCGTAATCATGCTGTCGCGGGCCCAAACCTGGTGATGGCCGTGTTTCCGCCCCGAGGCGTTCAATCCCGCGGGCGTGCAACACCGGCCTAGTGCCTCGACGGCGCGGGCATAGGCTTCGTCAATCAGATCCAAGAGATATTTTACAAGCCCCGGTAGAGACAATTTTTTGCAAGTTCATGAAAACGTATGGCAAGGCGCGGGCGCTATACTATGGAGCAGGTGCAATCGGATGAATACTTACCTGAAGTTCGGGGCGATTATGGCTGTCATCGTAGGCACTTTGGTCTGGCTCGCCGTCGGCGGCGTCAGCGACGGCAAGAGCTACTACAAGACAGTCGCGGAACTCGAACAGATGAATCCCGCGACCCGTTCCGAGCGCCTGCGTGTTGCCGGAGACGTGCAACCGGGCTCGATCATTCGCCGCGGCAGGGAGGTGGAATTCGTCCTCACCCAGGAAGCGAAAACGCTGAAAGTCGTCTATAACGGCAGCGATCCGCTGCCGGACACCTTCCGCGACCGCGCGCAGGCCGTCGCCGACGGCCGCCTTGGTGACGACGGCGTCTTCAGGGCCAACCGCATTCAGGCCAAGTGCGCCTCGAAATATGAAACCAAGCCGGGTCAGAACCAGGGCGCGCCCGTGTATCAGGAAAAGCGGACCTCGTAAAGACGGCTGGGAATTGCACAAGGAGAATTCATGGAGAATCTGGGGGCGCTGGCAATCCTGCTTGCGTTTTGTCTGTCGGCGTACGCCGTCGCCGCTTCCATCACCGGAAAACTGCGGCGCAAGCCGCTGCTCGTCCTGAGCGGACAGCGGGCCGTATATGCCATCTGGTTCCTGCTGACCATCGCCTCCGGCATACTGGTTTATGCTCTCATCGCGGGTGACTTCCGCCTGGCCTATGTCGCCCGGCACAGCAACCGCGCCATGCCCCTCGTCTACAAATTTGCCTCCTGGTGGGGCGGCATGGAAGGATCGCTGTTGTTGTGGGCGTGGCTGCTCTCCGGTTACAGCGCGATTCTCGTATTCACCAACCGTCACAAGTTCCGCGACATGATGCCTTACGTGACGGCCATTCTCATGGCCGTCCAGGCGTTTTTCCTGCTTCTGATCGCGTTTCCCGAAAACCCCTTCCAGGTGCTCGCCGTTGGCAGGGGAATCACCGAGGTGCCCGATGGCAACGGACTCAATCCGCTGCTCCAGTACTGGACGATGGCCGCCCACCCGCCCATGCTCTATCTCGGCTATGTCGGCTTTACGGTACCGTTCGCCTTCGCCATGGGCTCGCTGATTACCCGGCAGCCCGGCGATGCCTGGATTCACACCACGCGCCGCTGGACGCTGATCACCTGGATGTTCCAGGGAACGGGCATTCTGCTGGGGGCGGGCTGGGCTTATGCCGTCCTCGGGTGGGGCGGCTACTGGGGATGGGATCCCGTGGAAAACGCTTCTCTCCTGCCCTGGATCACCGCCACCGCCTTTCTCCACTCCGTGATGATGCAGGAGAAAAAGGGGATGATGAAGGTCTGGAACATGGTGCTCATCTCGGCCACCTTCTTCCTCTGTATTTTCGGCACCTTCCTGACGCGCAGCGGCATCGTGGGCTCCGTGCATGCCTTCGCGCAATCCCCCATCGGCAAGTATTTCATCGCCTTCCTCGCGATCGGCATCGCCGCAACCGCATACCTCATTCTGGACCGTCTCGAGTATCTCAAGAGCGAATCCCAACTGGAGAGCGTGGTCAGCCGCGAGTCGAGCTTCCTGTTCAATAACCTCATCCTTCTGGCGAGTTGCTTCGCCGTTCTCTGGGGCACCATCTTCCCCGTCATCTCCGAAGCCGTTACCGGAGAAAAGATCAGCGTGGACGCCCCGTTCTACAACCGCGTCAACGTCCCCATAGGGCTCTTCCTGCTCTTCCTCACCGGGGTGGGGCCGCTCATCGCGTGGCGGCGTAGCTCCCTCGACAGCCTCAAGCGGGCTTTCGCCATCCCCTCGATGCTCGGCCTTGGCGTCATCGCCGTCCTGCTGGCGGCCGGAGTGCGGCACTTCTATGCGCTGATTTCATTCGGCCTGTGCATGTTTGTCACTGCTACAGTCGTCATCGAGTTCTGGAAAGGGTCGCGCGCCATCGCCCGCAAGACCGGACAGAATCTGATCGCGGCCATGGTGGAACTCACCCACCGCAACACGCGGCGCTACGGCGGCTACGTGGTGCACATGGGAATGGTTCTGCTGTTTCTGGGATTCACCGGCGCCGCGTTCAACAAGGACTCGACCCACGACGTCAAGGTCGGCGACAGGTTCAGCATCGGCCGTTACGACCTGAAAATTCGCGACCTTTCAGACGGTGAGAACGGCAACTATGCCTGGCGCCGCGCCGTCGTCGACGTCTCCGCCGGCGGCGCGCCATTGGGAACGCTCGAACCCGAACAGCGCCTGTATAAGGCCAGCAACCAGCCGCTCTCCGTTGTCGCCATCCGCCGCCGCCTCAACGAGGACCTCTATCTCAACTTCGCCGGAACAACCAACGACGGCCGCAACATGGCGATCATTCAGTCCTTTGTGTTTCCGCTCGTGTCGTGGATCTGGGCCGGCTTTTACGTGACGTTGTTTGGAACCTTCATCTGCCTCGTCCCGCCCAAGGTGAAGATGCAGTACATGCGGACGGAGACTGTGGGGTACGTGCGAAAACATGCGCCTGTCACTGAATAAACTGCTGCTCGTTGTGCTGGCCGCGGGGTTGTGTCTGGCGCAGAGCTCCTCGCAGATGCTTTCGCCGGCGGTGAAGCGCGTCGGAGACAGGCTTGCCTGCCTTTGCGGCGCATGCAACAACAGCGTGGCCACCTGCCCGATGCTTGGATGCCACTACTCCCTGCCTGCCCGCGAGCGGATCGCCAAGATGGAAGCCGAGGGCGTCTCCGACGATGCGATCATCGCCGACTTCGTCAAGCGGGAGGGACTGCGCGCCCTGGTGGCGCCGCCCGCCGAGGGATTCAACCTGTTGAGCTGGGTAATGCCCTTCGTCGCTCTCGCGCTTGGCCTGGGCGCCGTCATCCTCTATGTGCGGCGCTTGCGGAAGCCGGCGATTCCGAATGCTCCCGTGGACAATACAGCCCTCGACCGCTACCACGAGGAGATCGAGAAGGATCTCGCCAAACTGGAATAGCACGATGCTCTTAGCCGCGGCAGCCCTTTTGATTGTGGGAGCAGTTGTTTTCACGCTCGGAGTCCGGGAAAAAGATCTCCCCCCGCCTGCTTCCGTCTCCCCGTTTCAGTACCTCGAGGATCGCAAGGCGCAGATCTATGAGAACCTGCGTGATTTGCAGTTCGAGTTCCGCGTCGGCAAACTCTCCGATGAAGACTACCAGAAGACCAAACTCGAGTTGCAGCGCGATCTCGCCAAGGTGCTCGCTGAGATCGACAGCCTGAAGGGCGGGCCGGAGCCGCCATCCATCGCCGCGCCGGAAAAACCGGTAAAGCGAAACGCGGCCAACACCTGCCCCCACTGTGGCGCAAGCTTTGACCGTCCCCTCAAGTTCTGCGGCGAATGCGGCAAGCCGATGCCGGGAGACGCGGCATGAAATTCTCCGTCTTCCTGCTGGCCATCCCGCTGTTCGCCGTTATTGACGGATCCGTGATCAACCGCACCACGGGCAAGCCGCAGCACGGCGCGACGGTCACCGTCTACAAACTTGGAACCGCGGGCATCGAGTCGCTCGAGAGCGTCAAGACGGATGCCGCCGGCAGGTTCTCCTTCACCGCCGACCCGGGACCCGGCCCGGCGCTGCTCCAGGGAGCCTGGGATGGAGTCACCTACAACAAGATGCTCACTCCCAACACTCCCCGCACGGGGGTCGAGGTGGACGTCTGGAACTCGCAATCGAAGCCCGGCACGGCCAAAGTGGCGCAGCACATGGTGCTGTTCGAACCCGTTGACGGCAAGCTGATGGTGAACGAGAACATCATCTATCAGAACCCGGGCCTCATCAGCTACAACAATCCCGACAACGGCACCCTCCAGTTCTACCTGCCGCCGGAGGCAAACGGGAAAGTGAAGGTCGAATGCACCGCTCCGCAGGGGATGGCTATTGAACGCGCCGCCATGCCCACGAAGGTCCCTAATGTCTATGGAGTGGATTTCCCCATCAAGCCGGGGGAAACACGGTTCCAGCTTGCCTATGAAATTCCGGCGGCTTCCCCGGCGGTGTTCACCGGCAGGATTCTTCACAAGGAAGGCGTCACGCGGCTGGTCACTCCCAGGGGCGTCACCCTTAAGGGCGAGGGAGTCCGGGAACTCGGCCGGGAACCATCGACGCAGGCGGCCATCTACAGTCTTAGCGGGCAGAATCTCAAGGTGGAGATTGAAGGCTCCGGGTCGATGAGCGACGCCTCCGCGGCATCCGGCGATGAAGGTCCGGGTATCCAGGAAATTCTGCCTCGGGTCTATGAGCGGGTCTACATGGTCCTCGGCCTTGCGGTGTCGATTCTGGCGCTCGGATTCCTGGTCCTCTACCGCGCCCCCGGCAATCCGCGCGCCGCCGCGCCCGCCGAGGCCGATTCCTCCCCGAAAGGGAAACGCCGCGCATGAGCGCCGTTGCCGTAGAAGGCATCTGGAAATACTACGGTGATTACCCGGCTCTTCGAAACATCGGGTTTTCGGTGCAAGAAGGCCAGTGTCTGGCGCTGCTCGGCCGCAACGGGGCGGGGAAGACCACCCTCCTCCGCATCATGGCCGGCCTCCTGCGCCCGCAACGCGGCTCGATACGCATTTTCGACCGGGACGCGCGGCACCCGCAAACCCGCGCCTCCATCGGAGTCATCGGCCACGGCATCGGCGTCTATGACGAACTGTCGGCTTTCGAGAATCTGCTCCTGTTCGGGCGCCTCTACGGATTGAACGACCCCTCCTCCGCCGCCATGGAATGGCTGCGGCGCACTTCGCTTGATAATGTGGCCGGCTCCCTGGTGCGCGAGTTTTCCCGCGGGATGCGCCAGCGGCTGGCCGTCGCGCGCGCCTTCCTCCACAATCCGTCCCTGCTGCTTCTCGATGAGCCTTTCACGTCGCTCGATGACCGCGCCATCGCCTTGCTGCAAAGCCTGATGCGGGACGCTCTCGCACGCGGAGCCACCGTCATCATGTCCACTCACCAGCTTCGCGAGGCGATGGAACTGGCCACCCACGCCGCTCTTCTCGGCCGCGGCAAGTTGATCTTCCACGGCGAGCGCCCCGCCGCGATGCTGCAGGATCCCACCTGGTTGTACCGTGCCTACGGGGAGAGTTGATGCTCTATTTTCGCCAGGTGTGGACGGTGGCGGGCAAAGACCTGCGCAGCGAATTGCGGACCAAGGAGTCTCTAAACGCCGCCATCTCCTTCGCCATCGTGATTCTGGTGCTGTTCAGCTTCGCGATGGATCCGACGGCCGACCAGATCCGGGAGATCTCCGGCGGACTGCTGTGGCTGGTGTTCGCCTTTGCCGGCGCGCTCATCCTCAACCGGAGCTTCGCGCGCGAACTCGGCAACGATTGCCTCGACGCGCTCGTTTCCTCTCCGCTTACCGGTTCCGCGCTCTTCCTTGGCAAGGCGCTCGGAAACTTTATCCTGCTCACCATCGTCGAACTGGTTTCGCTCCCCATCTTCGGAGTTCTTTACAACATCGAATGGGCGCGCCGGCCGCGCGCGCTGGCGGCGATTCTGCTGCTGACCACATGGGGCGTCACCGTCATCGGCACGATGTTCAGCGCGCTCACCGTGAACCTGCGCCTGCGCGAACTGATGCTGCCCACGCTGATCTATCCCATGATGATTCCCGCTCTCATGTCCGCCATGCGCCTCACCACCCTGCTCATCGCCGGCGAACCGATTCCCGCGGACGATGAAATCTGGGTCAGGCTGTTGATCGGCTTTGATATCATCTTCACCGCGCTCGCCGTCGGCCTGGTGGAGGTTGTCCTGGTAGGTTAAACCATGCGAACCAAAATTCTCGCCGTGCTTTGCCTCGCCTCCGGCCTCTGGCTGGCGCGCAACCTGTACGTCATTTTCCTTACGATGGGCGACGAAGCCGCGCAGGGGGCCATTTACCGCATCATCTACTTCCACGTCCCCAGTTGGATCACCTGCTTCACGGCCTTTTTCGTCGCCGGCGTATCGAGTGTTCTCTACCTTGTCCGGAAGAATTCGCGCTTTGATACGCTCGCTGTCGCCACCGTCGAGGCGGGCGTTGTCTTCACCATCGTGGGGCTGGTCACCGGGTCCATCTGGGGACGCATTATCTGGGGCATCTGGTGGACCTGGGATCCGCGCCTGACCTGGGCGCTCATCACGTGCGTCATCTACTCCGGCTACCTCATGCTGCGCCACGCCATCGACGACCCCACCGCGCGCGCGAAGAATTCGGCCGTGCTTTGCATCTTTTCGTTCACTTCGGTGATCATCACCTACAAGGCCATCGATTGGTGGCGCACCCAGCATCCGGGACCGGTTCTCAGCTTCCGCACCGGCGGCGGCAACATCGACCCGGCGATGGAGCACATGCTCTTCCAGAACCTCGGCGCGCTTCTTCTGCTGTGCGCCGCCATTGTCGTCGTCCGCATGAGGCAGGAAGACATGCAGCGGGAAGTCGAAGCATTGCGGCGCTACGCGCACGCTTTATAAAGGAGAAACGGCATGGATAGCCGGAATTTCACATACATGTTTTACGGCTTCGCGGCCGCCTGGCTGATTCTCGCCTTGTATGTTCTCTCGCTTGCCGCCCGCGAACGGCGGCTGCGGCGCGAACTCGACAGCGTCAAGCGCATGATCGAGGATAGGGAGACAAGGAAACAGGTCTAACTCAGTCCGTCCGCTCCTGGTTCTCTTTCCACTCTTCATACCACGCCATCTGGATGGCCTCGAGTTTAGCCTCGTTCGACGAAGCCGCCGCATCGTCGAAGTCCATCAGTTCCATGACCATCCGGTGCAGGTCCGTGAACCTTATCTTCAGCGGATCCTGTTCCGGGTGCTCTTCGGCCAGAGCGATGGCGATGTCCTCCGAGTCCGTCCACTTCAGTTTGCCCATCAGACCTTCGTTCCTTTCAGCGCCACGCGAACGGCCGTGGACATCATTGTTTCCGCCAGCGCGGTGGTGGCTTCGTTCAGCTCCCCGATCTTGGCCCGGATCAACAGGTGATCCTCCGAGTGGTACACCATGAGCAACTGGTTCACCGCCGCCGTGATCCTTGCCCGTTCCTCGCCGGAGAGGTCCACCCAGGCTTCGTTGGCGCGCGCCTTCTCCGTGGCGGCGAGAATCGCGTCAGCCTCGACCCGCGCCTCGCGCACCTGCCGCTCGTGGAAATCGTCCTCCGCTTTCTCGACCGATTCGAGGATCATCGCCTCCACCTGCTCTTCTGAAAGGCCGTAGGAGGGCTTCACCTCGACGCTCTGCTCCTTACCAGTACGCGCATCGCGCGCCGAAACGTTCAGTATCCCGTTCGCATCGATGAGAAACCGCACTTCGATCCGCGCCGCTCCCGCCGGAACAGGAGCGATGTCCTTCAGTTCAAATCGCGCCAGGCTGCGGCAATCCTTCACCAGTTCCCGTTCTCCCTGCACGACGTGAATCAGCACGTTGCGCTGTCCGTCCACGGCGGTCGTGAACGCCTCGGTGGCGCTTGCCGGAATGGTCGAGTTGCGGTGGATGAGCTTTGAAACCATGCCGCCCATCGTTTCAATTCCCAGCGAGAGAGGCGTTACATCGAGCAACAGCGCATCGCCCACCTCGCCCGACAGGATCCCCGCCTGCACGGCGGCTCCCAACGCCACCACCTCGTCGGGATTCAGTTCCGTATGAGGCTTGGCCTTGAACAACGCTTCCACGGCTTTGCGCACCAGCGGAATCCGTGTCGAGCCGCCGACCATCACCACTTCGTCGATCTCCTCGATGCTCACGCGCGAATCGGCAATGCACTGCCGGCAGGGGCCCAACGTCCGGTCGACGATATCCTTGATCAGTCCTTCGAACAGTTCCTGCGTGATCTCGCGCCGGTATGTCTTTCCGCGGAAATCGAATTCAATGCGGGTCAGTGGAACGTAGGAAAGCCGCTCCTTGGCCGCGATCACGGCCTGGCGCAGCGTTTGCACCGCTTCGCCGCTGTGCGAGATATCCTCTCCCCATTCGGCGGCGATGTCTTCAAAGGCGATGTGCATCAGACGATTGTCGATGTCGTCTCCTCCAAGATGCGTATCGCCGTTGGTTGCCAGCACTTCGAAAATCCCGTCATGCAACCGCAAAATGGAAATGTCGAAGGTGCCGCCGCCCAGGTCATACACCGCCACTATGCCGTTCCGGCGTTTGTCCAGGCCATAAGCCAGGGATGCGGCTGTCGGCTCATTGACCAGGCGCAGCACCTCGAGTCCCGCGATCCGCCCCGCGTCCTTCGTCGCCTGCCTTTGCGCGTCGTTGAAATATGCCGGAACGGTGATCACCGCCTGTGTCACGGGCTCGCCCAGATAAGCTTCCGCGTTCCGTTTCAGTTCCGCCAGCACCTGCGCGGATATCTCGGGCGGCGTCATTGCCTTCGCGCCAAGCTGCAGCCGGATGACCGATTCGCTTCCCTCGGCGATCCGGAACGGGAAGAACTTCAGCTCATCCTTCACATCGCTCGCGCCCTTCCCCATCAGGCGCTTCACTGAATAGACGGTGCGGTCCGGCTGATTGATGAGCAGGCGCCGCGCCGCGTTTCCGGCGGTTACGCCGCCATCCTCCGCGTACGACACGATGCTCGGCACCAGAAGACCTCCATCGGCCCCCGGAATGATCTTCGGACCGGTCAGGTCAAGAAACGCCACCAGGCTGTTCGTGGTTCCCAGATCAATGCCGACAACCCGTCCCTTGCGATGATTTCCAAAGTCAATATCAAACACTTGGCTCATTGTGCTGGCTGGCCTTCCGGGGCCAGTTCCTTCTCTACTTCGTTCACCAGGTTGCGCACATAGCGGCGCCGGTTCAGCACGCTCCGCACCTGTTGCAGGACGGCGCGATCCCGGGTGTCATCGAACCGCCGGTATAGTGTGTCGAGTTCCTTGTCGATCGCATCGCGCATCGCGAGGAACCTGCCGTACGCCTCTTCAAGCTGCCCGCGGGCGTCCTCGCCGCCGTGCCGCAGTTCCTCGATCGCCATGTTCAGCTCGAAGACCTCCTCGAGCAGTTCGGGAGGCACATCCTTGCCGCGCTGCTCACCAACGTCGAAGCCTTCCTGCTTCAGCAGGTATTCGGCCCGCGCCAGCGGATCGCGCAGCGCGCGGTATCCGTCGTTCAGAATCGCGGTGGCATCGAGGGAATACTGCTGTTCACGGGCGGCTTTCCGCGTGAACCGGTCGGGATGCAGCTTCCGGCTCAGTTCATAGAATCTTCGCTGCAGCTCCGGGGCATCGAGGGCAAGCCCTCGCTTCAGCCCGAAAAACTGATAGTAATCCGCGGATGGTGGTTGCAGAGTGCCGCAATGGACGCAAAACAACCCGCCGCCGGAGGACTCGCCGCACTGCCAGCAGCGCGTGGATTGCGCCCCCGGATCAGGCTGAGAAGGATGTCCCACAGCCGCAGCTTTTCTTGGCCTTCGGATTCTCGAAGACGAACCCGGATTGAACCAGCGAGTCCTGCCAGTCGAGCGTCATGCCCTCGAGAAACAACATGCTCTTCGGGTCGATGTAGATCGTCACCCCGTCGAAATCGAGAACGTTGTCCGCCGTCCGCGGCTTCGGCTCATACTTGAACTGGTAGCTCAAGCCCGAACAACCCCCTCCGAGAACTCCGAGACGCAACCCCCCTTGCACGCCTTCGCGCGCGAACGCCTGGCGGATCTTCTCGACCGCCTTGGGAGTCACCTGGATACTTGTCTCGGCTGCGACCATGGCTATTGCGCCACCTGCGCCGCCGCGGGGTTTCCCACGCTGTTCTTCTTCTTGTAATCGGCGATAGCCGCCTTGATCGCGTCCTCCGCCAGCACCGAACAGTGAATCTTCACCGGGGGCAGGGCGAGTTCGTTCACGATCACCGTATTCTTGATCTCGAGCGCTTCGTCCACCGTCTTGCCCTTCAGCATCTCGGTGGCGAGCGAAGACGAGGCAATCGCGCTTCCGCAGCCGAACGTCTTGAACTTGGCGTCCTCGATGATGCCCGTCTCCGGGTTCACCTTGACCTGCAGTTTCATGACGTCGCCGCATTCCGGCGCTCCCACCATGCCCGTGCCCACCTGCTGATCGTTCCTGTCGAGCGCTCCCACGTTCCGCGGGTTGTTGTAATGATCCAGAACTTTGTTCGAATATGCCATCGTTGCTACCCTTTCATCGAGTCCCTCATGTCAGTGCGCGGCCCATTGCACCTTCGAAAGATCCACGCCATCCTTGAACATTTCATACAACGGTGAAAGCTCACGCAGCTTCCGGACCACCGTTACCACCTTCTCCGCCACGTAGTCCACCTCTTCCTCCGTGGTGAACCGCCCCAATCCAAAGCGGATCGAGGAGTGCGCTATGTCATCGCCCGCGCCGAGCGCCTTGAGCACATAGCTTGGCTCGAGCGTCGCCGACGTGCAGGCTGACCCGCTCGATACCGCGACGTCGTTAATCCCCATCAGCAGCGACTCGCCTTCCACGAAGGCGAAGCTGATGTTCAAATTGTTCGGCAACCGGCTCTCCATCGTCCCGTTGACGTACACTTCATCGAGTTGCGCCGTCAGCCGGTCCTTCAATTTGTCGCGCAGGGCACCCACTCTCACCGATTCCTCCGCCATCTCCTTGCGGCAAAGAGCGCACGCCTCGCCAAGTCCCACGATCCCCGGAACGTTCAACGTCCCCGAGCGCATTCCGCGTTCATGACCGCCCCCATCCATCTGGGCCGTCACCTGCACACGCGGATTGCGGCGCCGCACATAAAGCGCGCCCACGCCTTTCGGTCCGTAGAGCTTGTGTCCGCTCAACGACAACAGGTCGATGTTGTCCTGAATCACGTTCACGGGGACTTTGCCCACCGCCTGCACGCCGTCGCAATGGAACAGGACGCCCTTCTGCTTGCAGATCTTTCCGATCTCCGCCACCGGTTGAATCACGCCGATTTCATTGTTGGCGTACATGATCGAAACCAGAATCGTGCGGTCCGTGATCGACTCGCGCAGCATGTCCAGATCGATCAGCCCGCTTGCCGTCACGGGCAGATAGGTTATCCGGTAGCCGTGCTTTTCCAGGCGCTTGCAGGTGTCGAGGATCGCCTTGTGCTCGGTCGCGGCGGTGATGATGTGGTTGCCGCGTTCGGAGTACATCTCCGCCACGCCCTTGAGCGCCAGGTTGTTTGATTCCGTCGCCCCGCTCGTGAAAATGATCTCTTTGGCGTTGGCGCCAACCAGGTCCCCAATCTGCTTGCGCGCCGTTTCCACCGCCTCCTCGGCTTCCCATCCGAAGCTGTGGTTCCGGCTTGCCGCATTACCGAACTTCGTGGTCAGATACGGCATCATCGCCTCGAGTACCCTCGGGTCCAGAGGCGTCGTCGCGTGATAGTCCATGTAAATCGGCAGTTTGATAGCCAAGGCAGTAACTCCTATACAGTCGAAGCGGGCTGCGCCGGCAGCCGGGGCAGCGAGTACAGACGCCCGTCCGGGTTGTCTACCTCGCCATCCGACATGTCAGCGATCGAGATGTTCGCCAGCAGCCCTTGGATTCCTTCATGTATCTTTCGCAGCGGCTCCCGCACGTTGCAGTAGGTCGATTGAACGCAGGCGCCATGATCGGTGAAGCACGACGTCAGAATGATTGGACCGTCAATGGCGCGGATCACTTCGAGCGCGCTGATCTTGCCCGCCTCGCGCGCCAGGCGGTAGCCCCCGTTCGTGCCGTGTTCCGAGCGCAGAAACCCCTGCTTCGCCAGTTTCTGCAGCACTTTCGCCAGCAGCGGCAGCGGAACCTGATACAACTCCGCTATCTCCTTGGCGCTTGCGCTCTCGGGAGCTTCCAGCGACGCAAGGTGCTTCAGGGCGATCAACCCGTAGTCCGCTTTCTTCGTCAACTTGAGCATTAAGAATACCCGACCTGCATGGTCCTATATTCTTTATACGCCACCGGCCACGGCCGGTCAAGCTTCGCAGACCAAAATTGTCGCATAGACAGCGACCGTTTCAGTCGCCGTTGCAGCGAACCGTCATTGTTCCGCCTTGAACGGTCTTTTGCGCCATCCGGCAACACACACCAACGCCGTGACCGCCAATCCGAGAAACGTCAGTGCGGCTCCGGTATAGACCGATCGCGGCCGGTAGCGCATCGAAACCTGGTGGCTTCCCCTTTCCACCACCACGCTTCGCATCGCTCCGTAAGCCTCCCAAATCCGGGCCGGTTTACCATCCACCCATGCCTCCCAACCCGGAAACATGGTCTCCGCCAGCACCACCAGGCCCCGGCAGGGCAGGGTAACGTCCATGTCGATCCAGTCGCTTGTGTGCCGTGTCAATCTCACGGCATCTTCTCCATCGCAGGATTCCAGTTCCGGCGCCTCGCCCAGAAACAGGGCTGTCTTGCGCAAGTCCACCGTCCGGTCCTGGATCAGCGCTCTCAACCAGACGATGTCCCTCGCCAGACGCGCCTCGTGGACGGCGCGAAGCCGCGGCAGCGCATGCGGTCTGCGGAACACGCCCGCCCCCGCCTCCCCTCTGAAAACCTCCTCCTGTTCAGCGCTGTCCGGTTTCGCGCCGATGAAATGCGTCACCGCGAACAGGTCCTGCGCGCGCTGCGTGCTCAACTCCTGAAGGCTTATGTTCGTGCTTACGCCCGCCAGGTAGCCGTACATCATGTCGATTCCGTGCCAGTCCCCGAAATTCGACCCGATCACCTGGTCATCCACCATCACTCGAACCGGCTCCTGCTTCAGGCTCCGGAGATACTCCGCCACGTCGTCGAATTGGATGAGTCCATTGAGGGCCTTGTTGGCGTTCTTATCGAACTTGTTGCTGTACACCGACGGCCCCGCGTTGGTGAGTTCCACCAGGCTCAGGATCGCCAGGCCCACGAACAGGCCGCGCCGGGAGATGGACGCATTCCGCCAGGCGGTCACCAGGGCCGATCCGCACAGACAGGCGGCCATTGCCAGGTAGACCCGGTCATTCACCCCTTTCTCCGCCATGGCGAGCGAGACAGCAACGGCCAGCAGGAGACCGCCCGCCGCCAGGAGTCCGTTGCGGAAATAGCCCACCAGCCGCGATCCGCTCTCCCTCACCAGCGCATCCATCCCGAACGCCGCAAGCAGCGCCAGACCGAAATTCACGATCAGGATTCCGCGCGCCGGGACACGCGCCTTGTCCACAACCGGCAGAATCGAATACAGGATGCCTTGCAGCGGAGTCAGCGCGCCGAGCGAGTAGATCATTCCGCCGCACGTCATCACCGTAACCAGCTTGACCACCTGATGCTTCCACCTCGCGGCTATTCCCAGCAAGCCCAGGCTTACGGCGGTCACACCGAGGAAGGAACTCGAGTCCGCAATCCGTCCCGTCAGCGGCAGCGCCAGCCCAAGCAGCGACCGGGCCGGAAGAGAATAGGTCCTCATGATGGTATAGGGTATCCGCTCCCCCCATGAAAGGGCGTGATCGGCGCCCACCCAGCGTACCGAACGGCGCGCAAATTCGTAAGTGGGAATCACCTGCGCCGCCGCAATCAGGCCGCAAACCAGGAAGAATAATCCCGCCGCTGGAAGCAATTCCCGCTTTTGACGGCAGAAGTACAGCCACGTAAACGCGCACAGCAGCGAGACGAGGACCGGAGCCTCGTGGTGGCCGCTGAGCCATGCCACGCCCAGGAACAGACCTCCCAGCGCCGCCGAGGCCATCCTGCCAGGCCCGCGTTCCGCGCGCAGCATAAATAAAAGGATAAGCGGCGTCCAGATCGCTCCGTTCACCACGTCGAGCCATGCCACCGTTCCCACGAATCCGCCGTATCCAAACGCGAATGCGCTGAGAAATGCGCCCTCTTTTCCCAATCCGAGATCTCGCGCCAACAGATAAGTGAAAAGCGCCGCCAGAAAATGGATCAGCGTCCAGTACCAGTTCAAATACCCGAACTTGAGATACCCGCCCCGGAGCGGCAGGGTGAAGAGAAGCAGATTCAAGGGATAAACGGGACCGGGTTGTGTCAGTCCCAACAGCGGTTGGCCGCCCCATAGGTGCGGATCCCAGAGCGGAAACCTATGTTGATGAATTTCGCGTGCCTGAAATTCGAGGCGCGGGATCTCGAGATAGGCCATGTCCGGGTGGTCGAACCAGGTGTATTGCGCCGTCAGGGTCAGCTTCCAGTAGAAGCCGATTGTCACCAGCAGGAGAAGCGCCGGCGCGCCGAGGCGTCGCATCCAGGAAAATGGTGGTTTCGGATCAAAGTGGTGGTTTTCAGCCATCTTGGGAATCCGGCATCGTAGTGTATCTTGCTGAAAGACACAGAGATCCCGTTTGGCCCCTGGCGTGCCACTCTGTTTGCGGTGCGATACGGAGGCAACTATGTCGCGGCAAATCCTCAATTCCCGGCTTCTGAGGCCGCTCTGGCTGACCGGATTTGTTGTGGTATTGGGGCTTAATGCTCAAGATGATAACAATACCGAACGCGGCGTCGCTCGTATCAGCCTGCTGCAGGGCGATGTTTCCGTGCGCCGCGGGGACTCGGGCGAGTGGGTGGCGGCGGCTCCGAACACCCCTCTGGTGGTTCAGGACCGTCTGATCACGGGCGGAGGAGCTTCAATCGCTGAAGTTCAGTTGGATTACAGCAATCTGGTGCGCCTCGCCGCCGGAGCCGAGGTCCGTTTCGCGGAACTCGAGTATGGCCGGTTCCTTCTTCAACTGGCTTCCGGCACGGTGAACTACCGCATATTGCGCGACTCCGACGCCCAGGTGGAACTCAGCACGCCGAACGTCGCCATCCATCCGCTCCGGCGTGGTCTGTACCGGTTGACCATCCTTCCGGATGACACCACGGAAATCACCGTGCGGTCAGGGGAGGTGGACATCCTGACGCCGCGTGGTTCCGAAAGACTTCGCGCGGGCCGGACAATGCTTGTGCGCGGCACGCCGGATGACCCGGAGTTCCAGGTCAGCTCGGCCATTCCTCGCGATGATTGGGACCAGTGGAACGAAAAACGGGACCAGGATCTGGAGCGCTCCGCTTCCTATCGCTATGTCAGCCCATCCATCCCGGGAGCCGAAGACCTCGATCGGTATGGGGATTGGGTCTACGATGCTCCTTACGGATATGTGTGGGCTCCCCGGGTTGCCGTGGATTGGGCCCCTTACCGTTACGGACGCTGGTCCTGGATCGACTACTATGGATGGACCTGGGTAAGCTATGATCCCTGGGGCTGGGCGCCGTTCCACTACGGCCGTTGGTATCAGGGGCCGCGCGGCTGGTGCTGGTGGCCCGGAGCGATTCGTAGCCGTCATTACTGGAGCCCCGGCCTGGTCGCCTTTGCCGGTTTCGGAGCGGGCGGAGTAGGAGCCGGCTTCGGCAACATCGGCTGGGTGCCGCTAGCGCCCTTTGAGCCGTATCATCCCTGGTATGGCCGCGGCTATTACGGTGGCCATGGCAACGTTACCATCGTCAATAACATCAACCTGACGACGGTCTATCGCAACGCTCGCGTCCATAACGGAATTACGGCCGTGAACTCGATGGATTTTGGCCGCGGCCGTCACGATAGTTTTGTCCGGATGAATCAGGCGGACATGCAGCGCGCCAGTCTGGTCCAAGGCCAGCTTCCACTGGCGCCGGGCCGCAACTCGCAGCGCGTCTCTGACAGATCGCCCGGCTTCACGCCGAATTCCCGCGATAACGAACGTTTCTACAGCCGCCAGACTCCGTCCCCGGTTCCGCATGTGTCATTCGAGGATCAGCAGCGCGGAATCCAGGACCTCTCGCGGAGGACATTTGGAGGCGCGCATCCCGCCGGTGCGGGATCTGCCACCGCGACCTCAACTCCAGCGCCATCGGGCGCCACCGGCCCCGATGCCGCGCGAGGTTGGCGGCGATTCGGTGATCCGGGCAGCGCGAACTCTCCGGCGCCCATCAGCCCTGGCGCGCGAACCGGACGTTCGAACACTCGGGAGAATGGCTGGCGCGCGTTCGGAGATCCTTCCGCCGGGCGGTGGCCGGATACGCCACGCGGTTCTGTTTCGCGCGAAGCCGGCCAGATCCGGGGCAATTCCAACCGTGCCGCTACGCCGGACCGGGGCGCATGGCGCTCTTTCGGCCGTCCCGCCGCGCCGGCCGCGGATCAACCGGCTCGCGAACCTTTTGCTTCGCCATCCGCGGAAACTTCGCGCCGGAACTCTCAACCGCAATGGCAGCCCGTCGAGCGGCGGAGTGTCGAGTCCGGGGGCGGACAGCCTCTGCGGCTCAGCCCGCCAATTGTCCGGGAGCGTCCGCGAGGCGGCAGTTACGATGCTCCGAACCGTCCGCGGATGGAGAACGTTCCACGTGTTCCAGGGGGCGGCTTTGACGGCGGAGGGCACGCCCGGGGCGCTGGTCCGAGCAGCGGTGGCGGGGGCTTTTCCCGGGGCGGCAACCCGGCCGGAGGCGGCGCCAGGGGCGCTCGCGGCCGGTAGAATCCCATTTTTTCGTCTTCTTCCCTCGAGCCTGTCCGGTCAAGGTCTTCCACGCCGGGCAGGCTCTTTTTCTTTCCCTTCTCGTTTACCGCTCTTCTAGCGCATTGAAAATACGGATGTTATGAGATGTAATCGAAGATGCGCGTCCTCCTCCATCTTCTCCTTTCCTTTCCTCCTCTTGCCGCCGCCCCAAAACAATGATGCAAAGTCCCAAATTTCGTGGGAGACGAACGGGCTAAATTGTGTATACTTTTAAGGAAGTTAGGAGTTTCGCTTCTTCCCACGGATGCCGTCGGGTGAACCGGACGCAGTAGTCCTCTCATCGAGGAAGTCCTCCAAAGCCTCGGCGGCCACCGGAAAGCGGCGGACGGCCTAAGGCTAATTTGAATGATTCTCGGTCTGTGATGGACCGGCGAAATCTGGAGGAACGGAATGAAAGGACGTCTTTGGTGGTCAAGTGTGTTGCCCTTAGCGGCCACGCTGTGCCTGACGTTCGCTACCCCAGCGGTAGTGAGGGCACAGTCCGGACCCCGGTTAGTGGGAACGGGACCGGAAGGGCCGTTTGAATATTCGCCGCGATCGGCTGCGCGCCGTCCTGGCCTCATCAATCCGCTATGCGGAACTGTGGGTGGGCCGGCGGTTGCCAGTTCGGATTGCGAT
>JABAQT010000099.1 GCA_019187195.1 Bryobacteraceae bacterium | reverse complement strand
GTTTCAGTCCCCTTCTCATAGGGGCGACTAATGCAACCGCTCTGGAACCAGTTGACTGCAAACATTTTATCATGAATGCGATAGCCGGAAATGTCGCAGATTGACTTTCTGTGCGCAGTACCGCGCGATCCGCGAAATGGCTACCAGACGTCGGCGCAGAAGTTGGCATACTCGCAGTCGGCGCACTTGTGGCGGTTGGACGCCGGATCGGGGAGGAGTTGGGATTCGGCCATCTCCTGAATCCGGCGGGTGGTTTGAATGGCGTGTTCGAGGTGAGCTGGGGTGATGGGGATCTCGAAGAGGGTGGAATCCGGGATGCGAAGGAGGAAAGCGGTGGCAACGGGGAGGTGGAGGACGCGATGGACGAGGAGGGCGTATCCGGCAAGCTGCATCTTGTGATTGTCCGCTGGAGGGCCGGAGGTGAGTTTGAAATCGACGATGGTGGCGGAATCCGGAGTTTGGAGGAGCATGTCAACACGGCCGGAAAGACCGAGATCGGAGTCGGACAGCCAGACACCGAAGCGGCGGCGGGCATGTTCGAAGCCGTATTTCTTTAGGCTACGACGCAACTCGAGGTGTTCGAGCCAGTCCTGGGCGCGAAGGGCCTCGCGCATTTTGTGCGTCATGACACCGGCGGTGGGCATGAGGCGATGATAATAGACGACGCGCGGGCAATAGACCCACTGTTTGAGATCGGTTACGGGGATCATGCGGGATCGCGGGTGACAATGTGGAGGCGCGGAGTGGGGGGAGAAGTCTCCTCGACAGCCTTGAGTTGCCCGGCATCCCGCCGGTATTGTTCGAGAGACCACATATCGCGAAGATCCTGTTCACAGATGGGGAAGATACGAACGCGGGCGCTTTCGGCTCCGATCTGGCCGGCAAGGCGGAGGGCCAGTTCCTGGCGGCGGTTGCGGTTGAGTTTTCCAAAGAACGCGCTGAACTGAATGCGTTCCAGTCCGTAGTCGAGGCAGATTTCGGAGACACGGGCGCGAATGCGGCCATCCTCGATGTCGTAGACGAGGACGAGGGAGACTTCGGGGCTTCCCTTGCCGGCGGGAAGCGGTTTCAGGATGCCGGTGTAGCGGTTCTTACGCGGCATGGATCACCACTTGAAGGCGAAGGGGCGGTAGGGGCGAAGGCCGCGGACGGCGGAAGCGGCTAACCGCGCCTGCATCTGGATGATGGAACGGATCTCGTGAGACTTTCCACGATGAGGCTCGGCAGATTGCAGACGGGCCATGACGCGCGAAGCGACATTTTCACGGGACGGCGCGTCGAGCAGACCGCCGTGAAGCGAGAGCGCTCCACCCTTGTTGAGCCAGGAAAAGAGGGGGCGGTCGACAACCGGTTGCCGGAATTCCTCGACGAGGTCGAGGACCAAGGAAGGCTTTCCGGAGCGGTCGACATGAAGGAAGCCCGCGAAGGGTTCGAGGCCGGCGTTCATGACCGCTCCCCAGACGTGGGAATAGAGGATGCCGTACGCGTAGTTGAGGGCGGCGTTGACGGGGTCGGGTGGAGAGACGTGGCGGCGGAATTCGAAACCGTTGGATTGGGGGAGCATGTCCGCGATCCGGGTCCAATAGAGGCGGGCGGAGGCGCCTTCGATCCCCATGAGGGGAGCGCGAACCGAGGATGCGGAGTCTCCGGGGACGGCGAGCGCCTGGCGGCGCATGGCGCGGATTTGAGCGGCAACCGCGCGGAGCTTCTCTCGAGGGGATCCGGCACGGCTTTTGGCGAAGTAGAGGAGGAGCTTTTCCTGGTTGTGAAGTTTGCCGGCGACGATCCAGCGGGCGATGTCCGCGCCGGCGGGAGAGGAAAAGGCGGCGAGTTGGGCGCGGCGGGTTTCGACGGTGGCGGAGAGGAGTGGAGAAGTGATGAGGGCGAGTGGCTGGCCCGAGGCGGAGAGGCAGGACAGACGGATGCCCCGGGAGCAGAGTTCCTCGATGAGGTCAGAGGAGAAGCTGACGCCACGAGAAGCGATGATCACCTCCTGCAGGCGGAGGATGGGGACTTCAGCGCAGGGCTTGCCGCTCTTCCTGACGACCAGGCGCCCGGACTTCCGGCCGAGGAAGAGGCCGAAGCCAGAGACGAGGAGTTGGGCGGAGTTCTCCGTGGCGAGCAAGAAGACGGATCCGTCGTCGGGGAGAATGACATCGCCGGGAGGCGGTAGGGGGAGCGAGAGTTGTTCAGGGGGCGATTCATAGGACTGGGTGAGCCAATTGAACTGGGCGGGCGGAGTTCCCGGAGCGGGAAGCGGGGTGGGCAGGGCTGACATCAGTCTCCTTTCATGGTGCGCAAGAGAGGCCGCGCGCATTACGGATAAGCGGAACCGGTCAGTCCGGATCCGCCTGATAGTGAGCAAATCCCGGCCCCGTATTAACCAATCCCAAGGGGATAACGGTTTCAACAAACCCGCGGTGCTTTTCCCGCTTGATCTTAGCGGCGCTATAGGAGTTCAGCGCCTCAAAGACGGCTTCGGGGCCAAAGTCATCGAGCCAGGCAAGGTGAACGCGGCGGGGAAGCTCGCCGGCTAGCGAGACAACAGACGCGGTGAAGCGTTTCGAGAGCTGTTCCAGGCGGAGGGAATGCGAATACTGAAGAAAGCCGCCCCGCTTCCCGATGTATTGGACGGCGGGCGCGACGGATGCAATCCAGGAGGCCGTGGAAACGTCCAGGGTGGAGAGATCAAAGGCGAACGAGAGGTCTCCGGAGTAGTAGACAAACTCGCGGTAGGCAACGGCGGGAATATAAGGCGCACCGGACTTGCGATCCTTGGGTTCCTGGCGCACTTTCACGATGGTATGGGTGACAACGGCGGCGGAAGGGACGCCGATGCGAAGGGCGGCCCGGGCGAGGAGCGGCACCAGTTCCTCCGGGTTCCGAGGAAACCCATGACGCAGGGAGGCATCGAGCAATGCCATTTTGAAGGCATAGGGCGTGGGGACGAGAAGCGTTTTTCCGACGGTACTGGTGGCGGCGCTCATCTTGAGGGAGAACAGCGAGGTAGGGATGTAAGAGAGCACAAGCCATTGGCCCGGGCCGGGGAGGCCGGCCACTTCCTCAGCCGAACCGAGGCAATCGAGAGAGAGCGTGGGAGGGAGGGACGATTTCGTCTGTTTGCGGGTGGCCACTGGCTATACCTGCCCGGAAATGGTTTGGAGATGGGAGATACCCGACGCAAGATCCGCGAAGGCATGCGTAGAGACGGAGTCCGGCTGAATGCGATTGAGCACTGTCTCGATTTGGGAGACCTGAGCCTGATAGCCGTCGCCGAGCGGGCTGACGGTGGGGGCGGGAAGGTACGACGTGGAGGCGGCAACAATCCCTTCGCAGGCCACGATGTGCGGGTTCTGCGTGTTGCGTTGAGCGCCGGAAGGTTTCACGAGGGTGGCGATGAGCGCTTCGATGGCCGCGCGAGCGCGAATCTTACGATCCGCCTGATCGATGACCAGTTTACGAGTGATATCGTTCACACCGATGCGGGAGAGTTCGAGGTGGCAGATGAGGGCGTAGACGCCGGAGTTCGCGGGGCGATGAAAAATGGCCTGGCGGCCGGCGACCGTGCCTTCGCCGCGTTCATCCTGTCCGGCGGACTTGGCCCGGGTATCGGGAGCGTACTTAACATGGAAGTACTGTTCGGTGTGAGTTTTCCCGGGAAGTCCGACGACCCAGCCGAACTCGACGCAGGACTTGCGGGCCACCGCCCTGCCCTCGGTGATGAGAGTGCCGGCGATGTCGGTGACCGCGCAGCACCTGATGACTTCATCGAGGACAAGCGAGCCTTCCTTGAAGTCTTTGATGGCGGCTTTGAAGGCGTCGTCGACGTTCACACGGTCCGGGTCATAGGAACGCGCGCCCGAGGAGAGAGGCTGGCCGGCGGCGGCGAGACCGGCGGTGAGGTGTTCGACGAAGATGTGCTTGAACATGTCTCCGCTGACAGCATTGACATTCCGGCGGCGGCCTTCGGAATCGACCACGTGAACCATGCGGGTTTGTTGCTGGTTGCCCTCCGTGCCTTCACTGTTGAGGTTATGAAGGTCGAGAGTGACGCGGGCGCAAAGGGAAAGGGATTGAAGTTCGGTCATGGATTATTGCTCCGGTTGAGTAGTATTGTCCTGAGAGGGGGCATCGGGGTCCGAGGATTCGCGGCAAGTCGCATAGGCGCACAGGAGGGCTCCGATGAGAGAAGCATCCTTACGGTCCTCGAAGAGGGCGACAAAGGCTTGAAGGTCTTCGGTAGTGACGCGGCGAATCCCGGTAGGCTTATTCTGTTCGAGGCGGCGGGCGCTTTCCGCGTTGTAGGTGGCCACGAAGTCGGCGACCGCTTCGAGAAACGGAGCGGAGTCCGGCAGAAGGCGCTTGCGGCGAAGATCGGGCAGGACATCATAGCGGATCTCGCGATAGTCCCGCGACTTGTTTCGTTTCAAGGTTTGCGCGCTGACGGTGGCGCTTCGAATAGCGGAAGCGAGCGCGCGAAAGCCAGGATTCTGAAGAATGGCGAGGTAGTCAGAGTGTGGCATGAGGATCTTCTCCAAGAGGTTGATTGAAAACTGTCTGTGTCTGCGGGAATCCTGGGCTCTCTTGCGGATGAGGAAGATTCCATATGTTTCCAGGAAGACGAGCAGCTCATAGATGCCGTGAGCGCCGCCATGTTCGAGGAACCGACGGTATTGAATGAGCATTCCCAACTCGTCGGAGTTGCGGTCCTCGAGGTTGCGGAGAATGAGGGAATGCTCCTCGAGGACGGAGAGCCAGAGGGCGGCATCGCCGGCATTGTTGAGTTCGAACCAGCCGGGCAAGGCGAGAGTTTCGGTGGAGGTCACGGTTTTGGCGTTGCCCATGGACTGGTAGTGGGTGATGACGATACCGTCCACGAGAGCGTTAGGGGGGGCAAGTTCGGCGGGAGGTGATGACGAGATGAGAATCTGGGCCAGTTTGAGAACCCCAAGAGTATCGATTTTGGGAGCGCTGCCGAAGATGCGGGCCTGACGGAGAGCAGCGACCGCCAAAGCGATGCGGCGGTAGGAGATGGACTTGGGAAGCGGAGTGAGGATGCGGATATTTTCGCTCTTGGCGCCGAGGAAGAATGGAGCGGCGGCTTGAAAGAACCCGCGGAAGCGAAGCCACTCGGTGAACGGCTCGGCCCAGGCGTCCTTGGTTTTGTCGCCGCGGGCGGTGGAATCGGGTTTGAGGCGGGAGTACCCCTTGGCGGCGTGGGGATTGAAAAGCTGGACGAGATCGGTTTCCCAATTCAGGCGGGGTGATTCGCCGTTGGCGAGGGAGACGAGAGCCGCCCAAAGGGTTTGCGGCCAATTGGACTCGTGGAGGACGGTCAAGAGCATTTTGTTGGTGGCTCCGTCTCCCTGGAGGGCGTTCAGAACCTGATAGAGGCGGAAATCATCGACGGGAGCATCGGCGGCGGCTTCTTCGGCCAATTCGGTTCCGGCACGTTTAGCCTGCTCTCTTTCCCGTTGGCGGTTCGCCTTCTCTTTCTGCTCCTGATAGTCGAGCACCATGCCACCCGGGAGCGAGGGAGGGATGGTATCCGTGGGCTGTGGAAGCAGGTACCTGTAACCGGGGCTCGGGTCGAGGGCTGCGATGGATTCGCGGGATACGGCCGAGGTTAGGTTGACGCGGAAGGAATGGCCGAGGTCGACGATGGTGGAATGAGGGTCGAGGGGAGAGAGGAGATCCGCGAGGCCGGCGGCCGCGAAGACATCGGCGTGGGTGCCCGTGAGTTTGGGAATTATGAAACTATGCATCGGAGTTTGACTCCTCGGTGGCTTTTTGGTCAGAGAGGCGGAGGACGCGCATGAGGTAGGCGGCAACCGGCCAAAGTTGCTCGAACCCGCCGGCGAAGATCTCCTCGATTGGATACCGCAGCCGTGTCAAATCCGCCGGGGTGGGCGGGCGGAGAGGATGGTGAGCAGTGAATCCGAGTTGTTCGCACTGATCGAGTGCCTGCGGGATGAGGGGGTGGATGGCGGGGTTTGGAGGAAACCAGCCGCCGTGATGAGAGAGGATGGCGGCGAGAATGCATTCGCGATAGGGCTGATTTGAGGGGAGAAAAGCGCTCGCATAGAAGGCTCCGGCGGCGGCGTGTTGGGGTCTTTGCGGCTTTGTGGAGTTGCTCAGGATACGGTCCTCGACCGAGGAAGAATCGAAAGTGGTATGAGCGAGGGGGATGAGGGGAGAGAAGGAGGAGTCTTCCGGAGAAGGCGCAAGTGCGGAGTCCCGGCCCGTGGATTCAAGAGTTCTGTTCCATACCGGCGTGTGAGACACTGTGCGAGCTTTCGCGGATTCGTATGCGCATGCCCATTGATACCAGGGAGTCTGAAGTTTGCCGAGATCGTGAAGCAGGGCGGCAGCGGTCGCGGCGGCGAGGAGCGAGGCGGCGAGGTTAGGGGAGCAGAGTCCGGAAGGCATGCCGGCGAAGCTTCGCCGTACATGGCCGGCGACGGCGAGGCTGTGATCCAGCCAGGTTTCGCGGCGGAGGGGCGCGTACCCGGGGCGCTGGGGCGGCTGGCGAGACGGACTCAGAAGATCGCCGGCGATGCCCAATTCCAAGCCGAGTTCCGGGGTGTAGCGGACGGCGGAAGGAGGAAGGGAAACGACAAAAGCGTTGTCGAGGCCGGTGGAGACAAGGGGCGACCAGAGATCACGGGCTTCGGGATCGAAGCTTAGAGCGGGAAACTGTTTGATCAGCGGCTTGATGGCGGCACGGTATACGGGAATGGCCTCGAAAGAGGAAGGCAGGCTCCCGAAGGGGCCGGGGGAGATGATCAGGCGGATCGTATCGCGGCCTTTTCGGATGAGTTCGGAAACGCCGCAGTCTTTCCTGATGATTCCATCCCTGATGCGATTGAGGCATTGCGCGGGGCGCGGGCCGCGGTGAAATCGGAGAAGATCGCGATCCTCATCCGCATGCGCCCGATCCACCCATGCGGAAACGGTGGCGGGCGATAGCTGGGCATCCGGTTCGAGGAGCGCGGCGGTGCGATCGAGACTGGCTTTGGCGTAAGGGAGGGCGGTATTCAGGACAGGATGAACGTGAACTTCGCCGGACTCGCCGGGGAAGCGGGCGCAGCGGCCGGCGCGCTGGACGAGGGAGTTCATGGGGCAGAGTTCGGTGAAGAGGTGGTCACTTGACAGGTCGAGGCCGGCTTCGACGACCTGGGTGGCGACGACAATGGATCTTTCGCAAGCACCCTTTCTCAAGTAGTCAGAGATGATGGCTTGTTTTCTCAATCGATCGGATGAGAAGAAGCGGGCGTGGAGGAGCACGATGCGTTCGGGGGGAAACCCTTGGTTCGGAGCAAGCAGGGCGAGATCGCGGTAGAGATTCTGGGCGGTCCTGACCTGGTTCACGACGGCCAGAGTGCGGCCGGATGCGTGTTGGAGGATCCGGTCCGCCGTGAGGGGCGAGGACTCAAGCCGGAGCAGACGGCTGATGGAGCGGTCTTCGTAGAGGGAGGCGAGTTCTTCCGGAGCGAGATGGATCTCAGAGGTGTTGAGTTGCGCGCCCAATTCGTGAAGAAGCGGAGAGGTGGCGGTGGCGGTCATCCAGACGGACAGGCAGTAGTCACGGAATGTCTTGAGGCAATGGATGGCGGTGAGGAACGCCTGATCGGGATCCATGAGATGGAACTCGTCGAAGACAACGAGCGCACCAAAGATGGCGGCGGCGTTGATATTGTTCAGTCTCGAAGACTGGCCATAGGGGGAGCAGAGCAGCCCACTGAGCAACTGGTCGTAGGTGGTGATGATGATATCGCCAAGCGCAAAGAAGGGGTCGTTGGGGGTTTCACCGGTCTGGAGAGTTACGCGAAGCGAAGAGCCGGCCAGCCTGACGGCTTCTTCATAAATGCCGGCGGCGAGGGCGCGGAGCGGCAGGCAGTAGATGAGCCTGGAAACGCCGATACGGTTTCGATCGAAGAGGAATGGGGCGAGAACAGAGAGGGTTTTTCCGGCTCCGGTTGGAGCGCGGACGACGATGTTGCGCCGCTCGAAGAGAGAGCCGGCGACACGGCGTTGATAGGGGTACGGCGCGTGTTGGGTTAAATGGAGGAAGAACTGATCGTAGGCGGTCATGAATCAGGCCGCGACCTCCAACTCCCCGTTGCCCCAGACGGTATGTTTGCCGACGCCGGTGAAGCGGCCGGCGAGGAGAAAGGGAAGAAACTCATCGAGATTCCCTTCATAGCCGGCTTCGCCAACGAAGCCGCCGATGGGGTGGATTTCGGCGGAGCGGGAGGAACGGCGATAGACCTGTTCGTGGCGGATATCACAGCGGGTAAGGCGAATGCCGGCGGCGCGTTCAGCGGCGGCGCGAAAGTCGATGAGGAGGGGGCCGCCGCCGTAGAACGCACGAAGGTTGCTGATGCGGTCGCGAAGGCGGGCGAAGAGGACGGGAAATTCGGGGCGGGATACGGACTCCCGGTTGCTCTTGAGCTCGGTTGGGGTGAGAAAGCGAACATGGAGACGGCGCACATTGGCGGTGTGTGGGGTGAGATCCAAGGTGAGGGGCGGATGGGGCTGGTGGGCGAGAAATGTCCCGTTTTCGAAGAGGAGGAGGGGGGAGGAATCATCGGCCGGCAGTTGCTCGACGGACAGAAGACGGGCGCGGCCACGGCCCGGGCCGATGCCTTCCTCGACGATGCGAATGAAGGTGAGGACGAAGTAGGGGAGCAGAGAATCGCGGGTATTGAACAGGTTGAGGCTGAAGGTGAATTCCTCGCCAGGGTCGAGACGGCGGCTGCCGAGGTGAGCGGCGCGCAGGACAAAGGGTCTGGGCATGTCGCTGTAGCCGCTGGGTGAAGAAGGAAAGGGTTGGGGCTCGAAGACCTTGGCGTAGGCGCACTGGTGGCGAATCTCGCAGGAGGAAACGCCCGCGCAGGAGGCGGCACAGGCGATTTTGCGAAAAATGGTTCCGAAAGCGCCGCGAAGAATGTTGCCGGCCTTGCCTGGAGGAAAATATAGCGGATCATTGGCGCGAAAACGGAAGCGGTAACGGAACAATTGCAGCATCTTGAGGATATGTCGAGGGCATTGTATCGCAGGAGGGAGGGTGGCGGTTGGCGGTTTGTCAGCGGGAAGCCCTTCGCGCGTGATGGCAGATCGGGAGGAGGGTTCCGCTTTGGGTTCAGGCAGGCTGAAGACACGAAAGAAGTTTTCGAGAACCCGCCAATGCTTCCGATATGAGTGACTGGCGGCAGAGAGGACTCCAATGGGATCAAGCATGACGATTGGGAAGAAATTCGGGCTGATTTGCGCGACGCTGGTCGCGTTTACGGTAGGGCTGGCGGCGGCTTCGCTGTTCAGTATCGCTACTCTGGCGAGAAACATCAATGTCCTGAAGACCGATCCGATTCCGGGGCAGTATTCGGTGGGCAGGATCAGTTCCGATTTCCGGGACATAGGGAAGAAGATGCAGAGCGTTCTGCTCGACTTTTCGGGGAACTCGGGAAAGGATATGGCGCGGCTCGACAAGGAGGTGGCCGAGGCGCAGAGGAAGTTTCAGGAGGAGATGAAGGCTTACGAAGGGACGATCACCCAGGACGACGACCGGCGGAATTTCGACGCGCTCGAGCAGGAGTATGAGCGCTGCATCCGGTCCTGGGGGCGGGTCCGCTCGCTGGTTCAGGGAGGGAAGCCGGGGGAGGTCATGCCGGTGTTCCGGTCCGAAACCGCAGCGGCGCTCGATGAGGCGCAAAGGACTGTCGACAACATGGTGGAATGGAACAAGGCGTGGGCATTCAAGGTTGCAAACCAGGCCGAGGCGGCCGCCAAGGAAGCCAGAGTCCTGAACTGGGTGGTGTCGGCGATCGCGTTTCTATGCGGGAGCCTGCTGGCTTTCTTCATCACACGGAGCGTGGGGAGGGCGCTGCGGCAGATTGTGGCGGAGCTATTGGAGGGGGCCGAGCAGGTGGCGGGCGCGGCCGGCGAGGTTTCGGCGTCGAGCCAATCGCTGGCGCAAGGCTCCTCCGAACAAGCGGCATCGCTCGAGGAGACTTCGGCATCGAGCGAGGAGATCAACTCGATGGCGCGAAAGAACAGCGAGAACTCGCGCGTGGCGGCGGAGTTGATGGCGCATTCGCAGCAGGAGTTTGTCCACGCCAATCTGTCGCTCGATCAGTCGGTGGTGGCGATGGGCGAGATCAACACACAGAGCGACAAGATTTCGAAGATTATCAAGACCATCGACGAGATCGCTTTCCAGACGAATATCCTGGCGCTGAACGCGGCGGTGGAGGCGGCGCGGGCGGGCGAGGCGGGCATGGGGTTTGCGGTGGTAGCCGACGAAGTACGGAACCTGGCGCAGCGCTGCGCACAGGCGGCCAAGGACACGGCGGCGCTGATCGAGGAGTCGATCGCCAAGTCCAACGACGGCAAGGTGAAGGTGGACCAGGTGGCGACGGCGATCCGGGCCATCACCGAGGAAGCGGCCAAAGTGAAGACGCTGGTGGATGAAGTGAACCTGGGGAGCGAGGAGCAGGCGCGCGGCATCGATCAGATCGGCAAAGCGATCACGCAGATGGAGCAGGTGACGCAGAAGACGGCTGCGAACGCGGAGGAGAGCGCTTCGGCGGCCGAGGAGTTGAACGCGCAGTCGGAGACGCTGAAGGGTATTGTCGAACGGCTGACGGCGATGGTGGGCGGCGGCGAGCTATCGAGGGGTCACGGACGGCGGGGCCGTGGCCGGGCAATGGCGGCGGGGGGCAAGCAGAAGAAGATTGCGGCGGCTCCGGTGGTGGCCCATGAGGGCAAGGAGGGCTTCCCGGCGGAAGAACAGTTCCAGGAGTTTTGACGGCTCGTTCAGGGAGAGGGCAGGCCGGGAGGCCTGTCCTGCTTACCGATAGAAGACGGAGTAGGGGATGAACCGGTCCGGGCGTCCCAGCCGGTCGGGCGAACAGAGCACGCAGTCGGGCTGGTAGGCCGGATTCGCCTCGCGGATCACTTTCGGCAGGACGACGGCATCGTCAGGGAGGTGATAGTGGTCGAGCATGATCACCGGCCGGGATTTGGCCAGCGTCCGGCTCGCCCCCTTCAGCGCCTCCCGCTCGGCGCCTTCGATGTCCATCTTCAAGTAGTCGATCCTGTCCACGCCGAGCTGGGCCAGAATCTCATCGAGCGGCCGCACCGGCACTTTGATGGCGGCGCCTCCCTTCTCATGCAGCACGAAGCTGCCCGTGCCCGAGTTCGCCACGCCGGTTGAAAACTCGAGCGTGGCGCGCGAGCTCCAAGCCCCTTCGGGCACAACGATAACCTTGCCCTCCGCAATCTCCTTGGCGAAGTTACGGCGGATGCATTCGACATTGACGGGATCGGGCTCGACAAGAATCGCCTTCTTCGCTCCGCGCGACAGCGCGTCATCGTCAAACGTGCCGATGTGCGCGCCCACATCCACAACCACGTCTCCCGGCTTCACATTGTTCGCTCCGGCATACTGGCTGATCCATTTCTGCTCGGCCAGCACATAGGCCAGGGTTCCCTTACCGTCCCGGTCGCCGCCCGCCTTCTTTATCCAGAACGATCGCCCCCGCGTCTTCATCAACTGAATGGGCAGCACCGGATCTTCACGTTCCACCCTGACGATCGAGCCGATCTCCGCCTGCAGATCGGCAAACCGCCCGGTTGCCCACGGGTACTGCGCCAACTGCTTCCACGGGCACGGCTGATCGCCGCCGACGGCCTTGCTGATCATGGCTTTGCCGAGATCGCGCTGGAAGATCGTTCCGTACACGAACAGCCCCAGAATGACGGCGAGAGACGATTTCAATGCGCGCAAGAGAGAAGTCCTCCATCCAGTCATTCGGCAAGAAGGGCGTCCGGCTGTAGGATGGGCTCACTCGCGGCGGAGGCGATTGTTCCGTAGCGGCTAAAGGATGGGCGGGCCGCCTGGTGACGCGGAGTCTGAGACTATTTTTTTCGTATTTTGTGTTATTTGGGTCTGATGAATTGTATTTCAGAGCTTTTTGTACTGTAGTTTTGAGGCAGGATATGGATGTCGCGGCATATTTTGCAAGGCACCGCGCGGAGACGCGGGTGGAACGGAAGGAAGGGACGGACCTGGTGGGGATCGACTGGGGAGGGCCGGTGATGCAGGGGAGGGAGAGCGTGGAGGCGGCGCTGAGACGGAGCCGGCGGCGGGCCGGGGAAGAGCCCAGCGGGGCGATACCGCCGATGCTGCTGGCGGCGCTAGAGCGGAGGCCGGAGTTGCGGCGGGCGGTGCTGGCGGCGTTGGAAGAAGATGAGCAGGGCACAAGTTAAGTGGGCGTTGAACGCGGCTTCGTTCGCGCGGGAGGCGCTCGGGTTTCCGGCGGACGAGGCGCAGGAGAGGCTGCTCGAGGGTTCGCCGCGGCGGGTGGTATTGAATTGCACGCGGCAGTGGGGAAAGTCCACGGTGACGGCGGCGAAAGCGGTCCACCACGCGTATTTCCACGAGGGGAGCCTGACGCTGGTGATGAGCCCGAGCCTGCGGCAATCGGGGGAGTTCGTACGGAAAGCGGGGGATTTTCTGGGAAAGCTGGGCATCCGGCGGAGAGGCGATGGGGACAACGGGACGTCTCTGCTGCTGCCGAACGGGAGCCGGATTGTGGGTTTGCCGGGGAACGAGACGACGGTGCGTGGATTTTCGAAGGTGGGGCTATTGATACTGGACGAAGCGGCGCGGGTGGGAGACGCGCTGTACCATTCGCTGCGTCCGGCGCAGGCGGTGGCGGACGGAGCGTTGTGGCTGATGAGCACGCCGAACGGGAAGCGGGGATTTTTCCATGGGGTGTGGGAGAGGGGAGGCGAGGAGTGGGAACGGGTGGCGATTCCGGCGACCCAGTGCCCGCGGATTTCGCGGCGTTTTCTCGAGGAACAGCGGGCGACAATGGGGGAGCGGTGGTTCCGGCAGGAGTATCTGTGCGAGTTCACGGACGCCGAGGACCAGGTGTTTTCCGGGGAGGCGATCGAGGGGGCGATGACCGATGAGGTGGAGCCGTTGAGGGTGTGGTGATGACGGCGGACACGCTCGAATGGAGGCGGTTTTTCGTGGGGCTCGACCTGGGCAAGGCGCGGGACTATACGGCGGTGGCGGTGGTGGAGCAGGCGAGCTACCAGGTGGGGGAGCGGAGCCCGGTGGATTACCGGAGGCGGACGGTGGTGCGGCACGCGGTGCGGATGCTGGAGCGGATGCCGCTTGGGACGGCCTATCCGGACGTGGCGCGGCGGGTGGGGAGGATCGTGCGGGGCGTGCGGGCGGAAGGGTGGTGCGCGCTGGTGGTGGACGCGACGGGAGTGGGGGCTCCGGTGGTGGATCTGCTGCGGAGGGGCGGGTTGGGTTGCGGGATGACGGCGGTGACGATTACGGGCGGGGAGCGGAAAACGGCGGCGGCGGGCGGGTGGCGCGTGCCGAAGAAGGACCTGGTGGCGGGGTTGGCGGTGATGCTCGAGGAGGGGAGGCTGCGGGTGGCGCGGCGGATGCGGTGGGCGGAGGAGTTTGAGGAAGAGCTGAAGAACATGCGGGTGAAGGTGACGGGACGGGGGAGGGAGCAATATGGGGCATGGGGCGAGGGGCAGCATGACGATCTGGTGATGGCGGTGGCGCTGGCGTGCTGGAAGAGTGGGGGAGAAAGGGGAATCGGGATGGGGAACCGGCGGGTGGTGTGAAGCGGACGGCTAGACGGCAAGTCTAGTATACTGACCGTATAGTCAGTCCGATGTCATTTGGGGGCAAAACCAAACACGAGGTTCTTTCCGAATTCCGCACCGCGGAGATACTGGAGGCGGCGCGCCGGGTATTCGCGGAAAAGGGGTTCAGCGGGGCGACGGTGGATGAGATCGCGGAGGCGGCGGGGCTTGCGAAGGGGACGCTTTACCTGTATTTTCCGTCGAAGAAAGAGATTTACATGGCGGCGCTGCGGAACGGGGTGGCGGAGCTGGGGGAGGCGACGGGGAAGAACATGGAGCGGGCGGAGGGGATCCGGGGGAAGATCCACGCATTTATCCGGACGCGGCTCGAGTACGTGGAGCGGAACCGTGATTTTTTCAAAATTTACCATGCGGAGTTCGGGAATCTGACGCATCCGCTGGCGGTAGGCGAAGCCTTCCGGAAGCTGCACCGTCAACAAGTGGAGGCGCTCGAGGGAATTCTCGAGAAGGCGGCGGAGGGCGGAGAGATCCGTAAGGCTCCGGCGGGGGCGATTGCGATGGCGTTGTATGAGATGACGCGGGGACTGATGTTACGAAGGCTGCTGGGGTGGGCGGAGACGACGGTGGAGGAAGACGTGGAGACACTGAACGAATTCGTGTGGCGCGGGATAGGGAACTCATGAAGACGCGGTGGTGGATGAGAGTGGGGGCGCTGTTTCTGGCGGGCGCGTGCCTGGGGCAGGTGGGGATTCCCGGTTTTTCGAACCGTTCGCGGGAAGAGACCGTGGAGAGCGCGCCAGCGGTCGGGATGGAGACGGCCCAGAATCCGTTTACGGGATCGGTTCCGAGGGGGACGGCGAGTGGAGAGGAACTGGCATTGCCGCTCGCGGAGGCGATCGAGAGAGGGTTGAAGGCGAACCTGGGGCTGGTGTTGACGGACCAGGGAGCGGCAGCGGCGCGCGGCGCGCGGAGGGTGAGTCTGAGCCGGCTGCTGCCGGCGGTGAGCGTTCAGGGTTCGGAGACGTCGGAGCAACTGAACCTGGCGGCATTCGGGTTGAAACCGGCTCCGGGGATGCCGGCAGTGGTGGGTCCGTTTGGGGTGTTCGATTTTCGGGGCGTGGTGTCGCAGACGATTCTGAATTTGCGGAACATGGAGAACGCGCGGGCGGGCACGGAGAGCGTGAAGGCGGCGGAGTTTCAGGTGAAGGACGCGCGGGACGCGGTGACGCTGGTGGTGGCGGCGTTGTATTTACAGGCGCAGGCGGGAGCGAGCCGCATCGAGGCGGTGAAGGCGCAGGTGGCGGGATCGCAGGCGCTGTATGAGCAGGCGGTGGATTTCAAGAAGGCGGGGACCGTGCCGGCGATCGATGTACTGCGGGCGCGGGTGGAGTTGCAAACGCAGCAGCAGCGGCTGATAGCGGCGCGGAACGCGTATGCGAAGCAGAAGCTGCAACTGGGCCGGGCAATAGGGCTGCCGGACGGGCAGGCGATCCGGCTGACGGACGCGATGCCGGACACGCCGGCCCAGGCGATGGAGTTCGAGGAAGCGCTGCGGCTGGCCTATGCGGAGAGGATGGATTACCAGAGCCAGGCGGCGAAGGTGAGGGCGGCGGAGCGGTCGCTGAAGGCGGCGTCGGCGGGGCGGTATCCAACGGTGGACTTCAATGGGGACTATGGGGTGATGGGGTCGAGCGTGGTGAGTTCGCACGGGGTATATACGGCTTCGGTGGGGGTGAAGATTCCGGTGTTCCAGGGGAGGCGGGTACAGGGGGAAGTGGAGCAGGCGGCGGCGGCGCTTGAACGGGAGAAGGCGCAGTTAGCCGATTTGCGCGGGCGGATCGCGTATGAGATCAGGGCGGCGATGCTGGACGTAAAGGCGGCGGCGGACCAGGTGGAGGTCAGCAGGAGTTCGGTGGACCTGGCGAGGCAGCAGGAGACACAAGCAAGGGACCGGTTCGCGGCGGGAGTGACGAACAATCTGGAAGTGGTGCAGGCGCAGGAAGCGCTGGCGGGGGCGAACGAGAATTACATTTCGAGCCTGCTCGGGTACAACATTGCGAAGGCGTCGCTGGCGCGGGCGATGGGCGGGGTGGAGACGAAGATTCGAGCGCTGTTACTGGGGAGCAAGTAAATGGAAGCGGTGGGTAAGCAGGAAGAGAAGAGACAGGCGGACGGGCCGAAGAACGGCCGGCTGAAGGCGTGGTTGATATTCGGGCTGTTCGTGCTGATTCTGGGGGCGGGAGCGGGGGCGTACCTGCACTTTACGGCGGGGCACGAGACGACGGATGACGCGCAGATTGACGGGCATATACATCCGGTGAGTCCGCGAGTGACGGGGACGGTGGTGAAGCTGCTGGTGAAGGACAACCAGCGGGTGAAGGCGGGCGATGTACTGCTGGTGATCGACCCGCAGCCGTACCAGGTGGCGGTGCAGAGGGCGAAGGCGGACCTGGCGGAGGCCGAGGCGACGCGGCACGCGAATCACACGGAGGTGCCGATTGTGACGACGACGTCATCGAACCAGTTATCGAGCGCGATGGCGGGCGTGGAGGAAGCCAAGGCGGGTTTGGTATCGGCGGAAAAGCAGGTGGGCGCGGCGGAGGCGAAACGGGTGACGGCGGCGGCGCTGGTGCGGGAAGCCAAGGCGCACGCCGACAAGGCGGCGCGGGACTTGGAGCGATTCCGGAGCCTGGTGGAGAAGGAGGAGATTTCGCGCCAGCAGTTCGACGCGGCGATGGCGGCGGCGGCGGCATCGAAGGCGCAGTGGGAGGCGGCGAAGGCGCAGGAACGCGAGGCGGAGGAGGGGGTACGGGTGGCGCGGAGCGCGCTCGAGCAACAGGGGGCGCGAGTGGCGAGGGCGGAAGCGGACGCGCGGGCGGCGGGAAGCGCTCCGCAGCAGGTGGCGGCCTCGAGGGCGCGGGCGGAATCGGCGGCGGCGAGGGTGTTGCAGATGAAGGCGGCGCTCGAGGGGGCGGAGTTGGACCTGGGGCATACGGTGGTTCGTGCTCCGGTGGACGGGGTGATCAGCCAGCGGAACGTGGAGTTGGGACAGGTGGCGCAGGCGGGGCAGCCGCTGCTGGCGGTGGTGGATCTGGACAATGTATGGGTGACGGCGAACTACAAGGAGAACCAACTGGAGAACATGCGGCCGGGGCAGAAGGCGGTGGTTTCCGTGGACGCTTACGGGGGGCGGACGTACCGGGGCCATGTGGACAGCATCGCGGCGGGGACGGGGGCGAAGTTCAGCTTGCTGCCGCCTGAGAACGCGACGGGGAATTACGTGAAGGTGGTGCAGCGGATTCCGGTGAAGATTCTGATCGAGAAGGGCCAGGATGCCGAGCAGGTGTTGCGGCCGGGGATGTCGGTGGAGCCGACGGTGTACACGAAGTAGGCCTTATGTACAGGGTGCTGACGGTGGGGCGGGAGTTCGGGAGCGGCGGGGCGGGCATTGCGAAGGCGGCGGCGGAGCGGCTGGGGTGGAGGCTGCTCGATAACGCGCTGGTGATGCAGATTGCGGAGGCGGCGCGGGTGGCTCCGGAACTGGCGCGGCGGTTTGACGAACAGGTGGATGGATGGCTGCACAGGGTGAGCCGGATGGCGTTGTGGCATGGGGGGTTTGAAGGGGTGGCGGCTCCGGAGGCGGCGAATGTGTTTGACGCGCGGACACAGGCATCGCTGGCGGGGAGTCTGATCCGGGAGGCGCACCGGCAGGGAGAGTGCGTGGTGGTGGGGAGGGCCGGGCAGTGCATTCTGCAGGGCGAAGTGGACGCATTCCATGTGTTCGTGTACGCGCCGTGGGATCAGAAGGTGGCGCGGGTGAAGAAGCGGCTGGGGGATGGGGTGGACGCGGCGGAGTTGATCCGGGTGACGGACCGGATGCGGAGTGAGTATGTGCGGATGAATTACGGGTGCAACTGGAAGGACCCGCACCTGTATCACCTGATGGTGAGTTCGTGCATAGGAGAAGAGGGGGCGGCGGCGGCGATTCTGGCGGCGATGGGGTTCGGGCAGTGAGCGAAGCGCGGCAGGTGAATCCGTGGCTGGTGGCGATCGCGGTGATGTTCGGCACTTTCATGGAGGTGCTGGACACGACGGTGGTGAACGTGTCGCTGCCGCATATCGCGGGGAGCCTTTCGGCGACGATTGACGAGGCGACGTGGGCGCTGACTTCGTACCTGGTGGCGAACGCGATCATACTGCCGATTACGGGGTGGCTGGCGAACTATTTCGGACGGAAACGTCTGTTGATGATTTCGGTGACGGGATTCACGCTGGCGTCCTTCTTTTGCGGGTTCGCGGTATCGCTGCCGGAGCTGATCGTGTTCCGGGTGATACAGGGGGCGGCGGGAGGGGCTTTGCAACCGCTGTCGCAATCGGTGCTTCTGGAGGCGTTTCCGCCGGAGAAGCGCGGGCAGGCGATGGGGTTCTGGGGGTTGGGGATCGTGGTGGCTCCGATTCTGGGTCCGGTGCTGGGGGGATGGCTGACGGACACATATAGCTGGCGGTGGGTGTTTTACATCAACATACCGGTGGGGATCGCGTCGATCATGATGACGCGGATGTTCATTTTTGATCCACCGTATATCCGGCGGGGGACGGCGGGAGTGGATTATTGGGGAATCGGGATGCTGGCGGTGGGGATCGGATCGCTGCAGATTCTGTTGGATAAGGGGCAGCAGGAAGACTGGTTTTCGTCGCATCTGATTGTGGGGCTGCTGGTGGTGTCGGCGCTGGCGCTGACGGCGTTCGTGATACACGAGATGACTACGGAGGCTCCGGTGGTGAACCTGCGCGTGTTTCGCGACCGGACGTACGCGACGGGGACATTTCTGATGACGGTGTTGGGGTTCGTGCTGTACGGAAGCCTGGTGCTGCTGCCGATTTGGATGCAGACGTTGTTGGGCTATCCGGCGGTGGTGGCGGGAATTGCGCTGGCTCCGCGGGGGTTGGGGAGTTTTCTGGCGATGCCGGTAGTGGGGAGCCTGTTGGGCAAGATGGATCCGCGGAAGTTTCTGGCGTTCGGGCTGGTGCTGGCGGCTTTGACGCTGCTGCAGTTGGGGCGGCTTGATTTGAACGCGGGATATTGGGATTTCTTCTGGCCGCAGTTTGTGCAGGGGATTTCGCTGGCGCTGCTGTTCGTGCCGCTGACGACGGTTTCGATGGGGCTGATTTCGAAGGAGCAGATGGGGAACGCGACGAGCATTTTCAATCTGTTGAGGAACACGGGCGGGAGCGTGGGGATCGCGGCGGTGACGACGCTGGTATCGCGTTACAGCCAGGCGCACATCAATACACTGGTGTCGCACGTGACGCCGTATGACGGGGTGAGCCGGGGGATGCTGGAGGGGGTGACGCAGGGACTGATGGCGCGGGGTTCGGCTCCGGCGGTGGCGGCAAAGCAAGGGTACGCGGCGCTGTACGGGATGGTGCTGCGGCAGGCGGCGATTTTGTCGTTTCTGGACATTTTCTGGCTGTTGGGGCTGATTTTTCTGGTTATGGTTCCGCTGGTGATGTTGATGCGGCGTCCGAAGGGCGGGGTGAGCGTGGCGGCGCACTGATGATGGCGCACGCATGAACGGTCCGGGAGGCCCGTCCCACTTTGGGTCTAAGCTATTGGGGTGGGCAAACAGTCTTCGATCACCAGGCGCGATTGCGCGAGAGCAATGATTGCGGCGGCGGGGCAGCGGCTCGCGGCGGCAACGAAGATGTACCAGCTCAGCAACCAGGGACTCGAACTGTCCGTGGGGGTTGACGGCGGGAGGGTGGCGAGGAAGACAATCTCGAACAGGCTGACGGGCGAAAGCCTCGAATTGCCGCCCAATGAGTTTCAACTGGAGTTTGATTCGGGCAGGATTCTATCGGGGGCGGATTTGTCCGCCCGAGCGGCGGTGAGCGGAGGGAGCCTGGAACTGCGGTATACGG
>JABAQT010000089.1:3105-20086 GCA_019187195.1 Bryobacteraceae bacterium | reverse complement strand
AAGTGACAAACTGGCCAAGTGGAAGATGCGCCGCAAGAGCGCCGGTGCTAGCCTTGATAGAATGAGCGCCGCCATCCAGCACCTCTTCGAGAGGCTCAAGGCAGGGGACGGCGCCGCGCTCGGCGAACTCACTCCCACTCTATACAGAGAACTGCACCGTATCGCCTCGCGGCACTTGCGGGGGGAGCGCCCCAACCACACGCTTCAGCCCACCGCGCTCGTCAATGAGGCGTATTTGAAGCTGCTCGAAGGGGAAAGCCGTGAGTTCACGGACCGCGTCCACTTCCTCGCTGTGGCGTCCCGCGTGATCCGGCAGGTGCTGGTGGACTATGGCCGCGCGCGCGCCGCGCGCAAGCGTTCTCCGGGCGTGGGTGGCCCGGCGCCGCTCGAGGCGAGCCTCGAGGTGAAGACAGGCAAGGGCATGGAACCGCTCGAACTGATTGAACTGGATGCAGCCATGCAGGCGCTGGCCGCCGAGAACGAAACCATGGCCCGCCTCATCGAGATGCGCTACTTCGGCGGTATGACCGCCGAGGAATCCGCCGAGGCCCTGGGGATGTCGGTGCACGTGGCGCGGCACGATATACGGTTCGCGCAGGCGTGGCTGCGGCGCCGGTTGTCGCGATAGATTTTCCCACCCGGCCGCTTCTGACGCAACCGCGGCGGGATGGAGTATAGTAACGCACAGTATGAACCGACGCACCTTTACCGCCACCCTCGCCGCTTCGCTCGCCTCCGCCGCCGGCAAGCTTCCCGCCAACCGCAACATCAAGTGGGCCGTCAGCGCGGGGCTCTGGTCGCACTATCCCCTGGCCCCCTTCACCGACATCCTGGATGTCATGCGCGACACTGGTTTCATCGGCATCCGGCTTACCGGATATCCCGGCATCCTGAAAACCTACAGTATGACCGCCCAGCAACTCGAACGTGAGATATCGAAGCGCAATCTGCATGTGGCGACCATCTCCTTCGGCGGGCCGGTGAACGATCCCGCTCAGCACGGCAACGTTGTGGCGAAGGCGCGCGAAGCGATGAATTTTCTCAAGATCTTCGGCGCCGATCACCTTGTTGTCTTCCCCCCCGGCCGCCGCAAGGCCGGAGAGAACGTGGACGCCGCCTTCGCCGCCATGTGCAAGGGCTTCAATCTGATCGGCGAAGCGGCCAACGAGATGGGCTTCAAGGCGGGAGTCCACAACCACCTCGACGAGATGGTGGAAGGCCCGGCGGAAGTAGACAAGTGCATGCGGATGACCGATCCCAAGCTTTTCAACTTCGCTCCGGATACCGCTCACCTGCACCTCGGTGGAAGCAATGTCGTCGAGATGTACCGGAAGTACAAACACCGGCTGGTATTCATGGATTATAAGGATGCGCGCTGGACCACGCCGAAGGAAGACCTGACGTTGCCCAACGGCAAAGTCTATAAGAAGGATTCCTCGACGGCGAAATTCTTTGACAGCATTTACGATCTCGGTGATGGCGATATCGATTTCCCGGCCTGCCACCGCATCCTCAAGGAGATCTCCTACAAAGGCTGGATCTGCGTGGACCTCGACCGGACCCGCAAAGGGCCGCGCGTGAGCTACGAACGGTGCGGGCGTTACGTAGTGAACAAACTCGAGCCCATTTATGCATAGGATCACGAGAAGGACGCTTCTGGCGCAGTTGGCCGCCGCTGCTTCGGCCGCCGGCGGCCGCACCATCATCGACACCCATCTCGAGGTGTGGACCGATGATCCGAAATTCCCCTTTCACCATCCCGAGCGCCCGGACCTGAAACGCGTTCCCGTGCAGGCTCCCATCGAGAACGAAGTGGAGCAGATGCGGGAGTTCGGATTGAAATACGCCGTGCTCATCAACCCACGGTATTACGGCTGGGACAACTCCTACATCAGCTACTCGCTGCACATGTATCCGAACCTGTTTGTGGCGCACGGCCTGCTGAACCCGGAGGATCCGGACCCGGCCGCGCGCCTGCGCTACTGGGTGAAGGAGCACGGCTTTCAAGGGATGCGCTTCAGCCCCATCTATCATCCGAAATCGACCTGGCTCAACTCGAAGGCGCACTACCCGCTGTGGAAGGAAGCCGAACGGCTGGGAGCCGTGTTCAACTACTACATACTCCCCCATCAGATGCCGATGATCGAGGACATGGCGGGCCGGTTCCCGGGAGTCAAGATCGTCATCGATCACCTCGGAAAGCCTGACCTGAAAGCATCCGACCCCTGGCCGGAATTCAGAAAAATGTTCCGCCTGAAGCGGTTTCCCCAAGTCTGGGTGAGCGCCTCCGAACCGTATGAACTGTCTCTGACCAAGGAGTTTCCCTACAAGGACACGTTTCCGTTTTTCAAGGCGGTCTACGAAGAATTCGGCGGCAGGCAGTTGATCTGGGGAACGGGATATCCCAAGCCTCGCTGGGAATTGCCGATGGATAAGGAACTGGAATTCGTGGAGCGGTCACTGGATTTCTATACGGCCGAGGATCGGAAGCTGATATTGGGAGAAAACGCGTTGCGGATATGGAGATTTCCGCGGGGATAGGCGCCGGGGGAATGTAACAGATGTAACGGACGGGGGCGGTTGCGCCGCGATACTAGTGAATGCTAAGATGCGAATTGATCTCGCTGATCATTTGCTAACTTATGCGCCCCCGCCCCACTTCCTCCCCTCCCAAACCCCGCATGAGCTCCCCTCAGCGCCGCGCCGCCATCGTCGACGCCGCTGTTCAAGTCTTCAGCCGGAAGGGCTTTCGCGGCGCCACCACGCGGCAACTGGCGGCGGCCGTCGGAGTCTCGGAACCCGTCCTCTACCTCCACTTCCATACGAAGCGTGACCTGTATTCGGCGATCATCGAAAAACTCGCGCAATCGGGTCCCCCGCGCGATATCGGGGGCGAGATGGCCGTCCTCGCCAGAATGGGCGATGACCGGGCATTTTTTCTCCGTCTCGCGCATGGGATGGTTCAGTGGCACCGTGAAGAACCGGCGCGCATCCGCCTGCTGATGTTCAGCGCGCTCGAAGGGCACGAATTATCCGATCTGTTCTATCAGCGGCATATCGTCCCCTTTTTCGAGGCGATATCAAAATATATCGGGCAAAGAATCGAACAGGGAGCTTTCCGCGGCGTTGATCCGATGAGGGCGGCGCGGGCCTTCTGCAACATGATCTCGGGCTATGCCCAGGACCTGGTTCTCTTCAACGAATCGGAAACAGAAGAATCCATCAGGACGAATCTTGAATCAATGGTGAATATCTTTTTATGTGGCGTCCGAAAACCTTAGAAATACTCCCGAAGAAATACGCATTGTGCGCGCTGCTGTTAGGCCTCGCCGCGTGCTCGAATCAGCCGGACAAGGGCGCCGTCGAGGCGGCCACGCGGAAGAAGGACGAGCCGGTCGAAGTACAGGTGAGGGCGGCCGAGGTCCGGACCACCGACCGTTCGATCCTGGTGACGGGCTCCCTGCTGGCGGATGAAACCGTGACCATGGTGTCGGAGGTGCAGGGCCGCATCACGGCGGTGCACTACGATTTCGGCCAGACGGTGCGCAAGGGCGCCGTGCTGGTCGAGATCGACAAGACGGAATATCAGCTCCAGTTGGACCGCAGCAAAGCGGCGCTCGCCCAGGCATTGGCGCGCTTGGGAGTCGAGCCGGGGGCGGGGAACCGGACTCCCACCACAACCCCCGCGATGCGGCAGGCCAGGGCGCAGTGGGAGGACGCGAAGTTCAAGTTCGAAAGCGCGGCAAAACTCGTGAAGAGCGGCGACATCAGCCAGGAGCGGTACACGGAGCTTGAAAAGGCGCTGCACGCGCGCGAGGCCGCTTATGAAGCAACGAAGGACGAGATGCGGACCATGTGGGCGAGCGTCGACGCGTTGAAAGCGGACGTTGCCCTGATGGAAAAGAAACTGCGCGATACGATGATCCGGGCGCCGTTTGATGGCTCCGTCTCCGACCGCAAAGTCTCTCCGGGACAGTATGTGAAAGACAACGTGGCGTTGTTGACGCTGGTGAAGGCGAACCCGATGCGGCTGCGGCTCGAGGCGCCCGAGACGGCGGCTGGAACGGTGCGGATCGGCACGGCCCTCGAGTTCACGACGGACGCCGCGCCGGGGCGGAAATTCAGCGCCACGGTGAGGGAACTGAATCCGGCCTTGAACGAGCAGTCCCGGACGTTGATCGCCGAGGCGCGTTTTACCTCTCCCGATTCGCGGCTCCGTCCGGGAATGTTCGTGCAGGTGCGCCTGCTTCTCGAACGCGGCATTCAAGCCGTCGTTGTTCCCAAGGAGGCCGTCTATGCCGTGGCGGGGCTGACGAAGGTCTTCGTGGTGCGCAACGGGAAACTGGTCGAGTGCCGCATGGCGCCGGGGGAAATGATGGAAGACTGGATGCAGGTTCCGCCACAACTCATCCGGGGCGGGGAACAGGTGGTGGTGTCGGATCTGGGGCAGTTGATCGACGGGCAGCCGGTGCGCGTGAAGGCGAGGAGTTGACGCCATGCGGAAACTAGCGAAAGTCTGCGTCGAGCGTCCCGTCTTCGCCACCATGCTGATCATGGCGCTGGTGGTGCTGGGGCTCGATTCCTACCGCAAACTGGGCGTCGATCTGTTTCCGAAGGTCGAGTTTCCCATCGTCACCATCACCACCACTCTGCGCGGCGCTTCGCCCGAGGAAGTCGAAACGCAGATCAGCAAGCGCATTGAAGAGAGCGTGAACACCATCAGCGGCATCGACGATCTGCGCTCCACCTCGGCCGAGGGAATTTCCATCGTCTTTGTCCAGTTCGTTCTCGAGAAGGATGCCGAGGAAGCGGCGCAGGAAGTGCGGGACAAGGTGAACCGCGTGCTGAGCCAGCTTCCCAAGGACGCCGATCCGCCGGTGGTCGAGAAGCTCGCCACCGACGCTTCCCCCATTCTGACGGTGGTGGTCTCTTCGGGCCGCGATCTGCGGGAAACCACGAAACTCGTGGACGACGGCATCAAGAAGAATATCGAATCGATCAGCGGCGTGGGGCAGGTGCGATTCGTCGGAGAGCGCCAGCGCCAGATTCAGGTGATCCTCGACGGGGAGCGTCTCTACGCCTACAACCTGAACATCGACCAGGTGCGCCAGCAACTGGCGTTGCAGAACGTCGAGGTGCCCGGGGGCAACATCGACCAGGGCAGGCGCGAAGTCTCCCTGCGCACCCTTGGCCGCGTGGAGAGACCTCAGGATTTCGAGCGCATCATCGTCGCCAATCGCGGCGGACGGCCCGTGCGCGTCTCCGACATCGGACATGTCGAGGATACGTTTGAAGAGCCCCGCTCCCTGGCAAGGCTCGATGACCGCCCGGCGGTTGCCCTCGAGGTGCGCAAGCAGGCGGGAACGAACACGCTCGACGTGATCAATAACATCAAGGCGCGCATCGAGGAGCTGCGCCCGTTCCTGCCGAAGGACTTCGATATCAGCTACGCGCGCGATCAGTCCGGCTTCATTCACGATTCCTTCGAAGCCGTGCAGGAGCACCTCGTCCTCGGGTCGATCCTGGCCGGGCTCATCGTAATGCTTTTCATCCGCAGTTGGCGCTCCACTCTGATTGCCGCCATCGCCATCCCGACCTCCATCATCTCCACCTACACGCTGATGAACATGATGGGGTTCACCCTCAACCAGATCACGATGCTCGGGCTGACGTTGATGGTGGGAATCGTGATCGACGACGCCATCGTGGTGCTCGAGAACATCTTCCGCTTCATGGAAGAAAAGAAAATGACGCCCATGGAGGCGGCTGTTGAAGGGACGCGCGACATCGGGTTGGCCGTAATGGCCACCACGTTCAGTCTGGTTATCATTTTTCTGCCGGTGGCGCTGATGGGCGGAATCGTGGGCCGGTTCATGTCGAGCTTCGGCTACACCGCCGCTTTCGCCATCATGGTGTCGCTGCTGGTGAGCTTCACGCTCACGCCGATGCTCTGTTCCCGGTTTCTCAAACCGGAACATTCGGCCTCCGGAGAGAGCACCAAGGACACGTTTCTCTTCAAATGGATGTCCGCCTTCTATCACGCCCTCCTCTCCTGGTCGATGAAACACCGCTGGGTGATCGTCGTGGTTTCGATCGCCGTGTGCCTCTCGAGCGGGCCGATGTTCATGAGCATCGGCAAGGACTTCCTTCCGCAGGACGACCAGAGCGAGTTCGAAGTGCTGGTGAAGACGCCCCCGGGTTCATCCCTCGATGGCTCCTCGGCCGTCTTCCGGCAGGTGGAACGGGAGTTGCGCGGCTTGCCCGGCGTCAGGAACCTGTTCACCACCATCGGAGCCGATGTCCGCAAGCAGGTCGATCGCGGTTCGGTGCTGGTGGAACTCGTCCCGCCCAAGGAGCGCAAGCAATCGCAACAGGCGCTGATGGCGGTGGCGCGTGAGAAGCTGGCGAAATACCGGGACTTGACGATTTCCGTGCAGCCGCCGGCGATGATCAGCGGCGCTCCCGACCATGAACTCATGTTCTACCTCCAGGGACCGGACCTGAATGTGCTGAACGAATACGCGCAAAAGATCAAGGAGCGGCTGGCGGCGGAACCGGGCGTGGTCGACCTTGAAAGCTCGTATGAAGGCGGCAAGCCCGAGGTGCGGGTGCTGGTGAAGCGCGACAAGGCGGCGGACCTGAACGTCAGCGTCTCCTCGATCGCCACGGCGCTGCGCACGCTCGTGGGCGGCGACGAACAGGCGACCACCTATCGCGAAAAGGACGACCGCTACGACGTGATGCTGCGCGTCGACAAGCAGTTCCGCGATTCGCCCGACGCCCTGCGCCGGCTGTTCGTGCCCTCGGCGACGTTGGGCAACGTGCCGGTGGCGAATGTCGCCGATCTCGAGGAGGCCACCGGTCCCATCCAGATCGAGCGCTACAACCGGCAGCGGCAAATCATGATCTCGGGCAATATCGGCAAGGGACAGTCGCTGAGCAACGTGATTCAGATCCTGAACAACCAGGTGGCTGAAATGAAGATGCCCCCTGAGTACCGCACCGGCCTGGCGGGCCGCAGCCGCGAGTTGGGAAGGGCCGGCACGAACTTCGCCATCGCCCTGCTGCTTTCCATTGTGTTCATGTACATGATCCTCGCCTCGCAGTTTGAGAGCTTCGTGGATCCGGTGACAATTCTGCTGAGCCTCCCCCTCTCCGTGCCTTTCGCCATCGCGGCGCTGTTTCTGACGGGGGAGAATTTTTCCATTATCTACAGTTCGGTGGGGATTCTCGTGCTGTTCGGAATCGTGAAGAAGAACTCGATTCTTCAGATCGACCACATCAAGAATCTGCGGCGGGAAGGGATGCCGCGGCTGGAAGCCATAATGCGCGGCTGTGACGACCGTTTGCGTCCCATTCTCATGACCACGGCGGCGCTGGTGGCGGGCATGATTCCACTGGCTCTCGGAACAGGGGCCGGCGCCGGAACGCGGCGCACGGTGGCCATTGTCGTCATCGGCGGACAGTCGATGGCCCTGTTGCTGACGCTGCTGGTGACGCCCGTGGCCTATTCGCTGTTCGATGATCTGGCCCATTCGCGCCTCTGGGCGTGGCTTGGCGGACTGCTGCGCGGCGGCCGGAGCGAGCTATCCCCGCAATCCGGTGATTAGAGAGGTTCGTATCATGAGAGTCCTGTTGCTGAGTGCGCTGGTAATGTGTGCGCAAGGGCAGATATCTCCTCCCCGCGTGGGCGTGGGGATCACACAGCGCAAGTTGAGCCTCGAGGAGGCCGTTCAAACCGCGCTCAAGAACAATCTGGAAATCGAAATCGAAAAGACCGCCCAGGCCTCCGCCCATGAAGCGATTCGCGGGGCACTGGGATTCCTCGATCCCAACTTCCGCTGGCAGCCTTCGGCGGAAACCCGTAACACGCCGACCAGTTCGGTGCTCGCCAGTTCCACGGGTAAGATTACCGAAAATTCCTGGGTCCAGAATTTCTACTTCCGCCAGCGGACGCCCTGGCAGGGAATGTCGTTCCGCGTGGACTTCGAAAACTCCCGCCTGGCGACGAACAATCCGTTCGTGGGGCTGACGCCCTACATCACTCCACGGTTCACGGCGGGCCTCACGCTGCCGCTGCTGCGCGACCGGTTGATTGACCAGGACCGGGCGCAGTTGACCATCCGACGCAAGCAGGCCGATGTCTCGGACGCGAGCTTCGCTCTGCGGGTGATTGACGTCATCGCCCGCGTCGAGCAGGCCTACTACGACCTGGTGGCGGCACGCGCCGACCTGGTCGTGGAAGGCGAAAGCGTCGACCTGGCCCGGGAGCAGTTGGACCGCACCCGCCGCATGATCGCCAGCGGCACGGTGGCTCCCGTGGAACTGGCGGCTGCCGAGGCGGAACTCGAGCGCCGCAAGGATACCTACTTCACCGCTCTCACCCAGTTGACGGCCGCCGAGAACGCCTTGAAGCTCCTGCTCGCCGCCGGCAGGGACGAGGACTTATGGAAGGACGAAGTGATTCCCACCTCCGACCGGAAGGCGGAAATGCCCGCCGCGGCCGCCAGTGACTTGAGTGAGCTGGTGAACAGTTCGCTTGGGCGACGCGTCGAGTTGAAAGTGCTCGAGTTGAGCCGCCGCATCAACGCGGTGCAGAAGCAGAGCGCCCTGAACCAGCGCAAGGTGCAGTTGAACCTCACGGCCGCATATGTCAGCACGGGTCTGGCGGGCGCCATTCTGCAGACGGAGAATCCCTTCGCCTCCTCCCAGGCGGTGCTGGTGCAGCGCTTGAATGACCTCTCCGTCGCCGCTGGCCTCGACCCGATCACCGTGAATATGACAGGAGGCGCGGTGCCCTCTGATTTCGTGGGCGGCTACGGGCAATCGTTGTCAAACCTCTTCAGCGGGCGATTCAGCACGTTCAGCGGCGGGCTGACGCTTGATTGGACGCCGCGCAACAATGCCGCGGAATCCGCGTTGGCGCAAACCGCGATCACCGAAAGGAAGATCGGACTCGAGCGGCGGCAGATGGAGCAGGCGATCGCGGCTCAGGTGCGCAACGCGCTGCAGGCCGTCCTCACCAGCCAGCAACGTATCGCCGCGGCCGAGGCGAGCGCGCGCGCCGCGAGAGAGAAGCTCGATAGCGAGACGCGCCTGTTTCAGACTGGCGAATCCACGAACTTCTTCGTCCTCACGCGGCAGAACGAACTCGCCGATTCGCGCCGCAGGCTGGTGCTTGCCACGGCCGAGTACAACAAGAGTGTGGCGCGGTTCGAGGTGGCGCTCGGTAAGACTTTGGAGGAATACAGGATCACTTTGAAGTGAACCTCCCGAGCGCTGAGGTTGCTGCTAAACCCGTTCCCTTGATCAGCCGATATAATACGGTGAACCAATGTCCGCCCAGCGGTCTATTTTTGCCGGCCGCGCCCTGATATGCGCGGTGATTACATTTCTATGCTGCGCCGCGCGCCTTGCTGCCCGCCAGTATTCCTTTGAATATTTCGGTCAGGAACAGGGGTTGGCGAACTCCATTGTGCGCGCCATTGCGCAGGACAAAGTCGGGTACCTGTGGGTGGGCTCGAAGAACGGCCTATACCGCTACGATGGCACGCGGTTCAAAGCCTATGCACGTAGTGAAGGCCTGCCCACCGAAGCAATCGGCGCATTGCACGTGGCCCGCGATGGCGTCTTGTGGGTGGGCACGCGAAAAGGACTCGCGCGGTTCGTGGACGGCCGTTTTCAAACTGCCCTCGCGGGCGTGGATATCAATGCGCCCAACGCCATTGATTCCGGCCGCGACGGAAACGTCTATCTGGCGACGCTAAACGGCGTGATGATCTCCCGCGGCCATTCCGCGTTCGCCGCCCTGCCGGGAGCCCCCGCTCTTCCCGTACCCGGTCTTTGGGTGGATGCCGACGACTCGCTGTGGTTCGGCTGCGGCGCCGCCATCTGCCGCTGGACGAAAGGAGCCACGGAGCGTTTTGGGCCCGAAAAAGGCGTTCCCTGGAAAATGTGGGAAGGCTTTCTGCGCGACGCGGGTGGAACGCTGCTGGCAAGAGCCGGAGGCACCCTGCTCACCATGCCCAGAGGCTCCAATTCTTTCACCGCCGATGCCGGATTTCATTTTTCGGGAAGCGGCCAGTTGCTGCTCGATCACCGGAAAAGGGTGGTCGCACCCTCCCATGCCGGCCTGTGCTTCCGCCTCCCCTCCGGCGTCTGGGAATCCGTCTCGGAGACCGAGGGGCTGCTCAGCAATCGCGTCAACTACGTCCTCGAAGACCGCGAAGGCCTTCTTTGGATCGGCTTTTCCGATCTCGGAATGGCGTGCTGGAGGGGCCGCGGCCAGTGGGAGAATTGGACGCGCGAGGAAGGTTTGATCCGGAACGAAGTGCGTGGCATCGTGACCACGCCGGACGACGCCCTTTGGGTGGGCTCGCGAGGCGGGCTGGTGCGTTTGGACCGCGTGACCGGGGAGCGGCGTGTCTTCGGCGTCCATGACGGCCTTGCCTCGAGTGAAGTGCGCGTGCTTGCCTATACTCCTGGCGGCACGATTTGGGTAGGCTCGACGGAAAACGGACTCAGCCGCATCGATTGGAAAACGCAGCGCGCCGCGCGGGTGACAGCGACGGAGGGGATCGAAGGGACGAAGATTCTCTCGCTCCGGGTGGATGGCGCGGGCGGTCTGTGGGTGGCGTGCCGCGAAGGCCTCTTCTATCTGCCCAAGGATGCGCCGAAGTTTCAGCGCATGTTTGCGAACCACTTACGCGATTCCGGGCAGATCTACGCGGTCGGCCGCACCCGCGACGGAAGCACCTGGCTTGGCGGCACTCGAGGCGTTGTGCGCGTGACCGGCGGCAAGTCCACGCGCTACGGCATCCCGGAAGGACTCCGCTCGGAAGAGGTGCCCTTTCTGACCATCGGGCCGGACGATTCCATCTGGATCGGCTATGGCGACCACTCGGGTTTGAGCCGCTTGCAACAGCAGGGGGACAAACTCCTGATCTCGCACTACGACCGCGACAACACGCTGTTCTCAAACGATATTTGCCTGCTCGAAACAGGCGTCCGGGGCTGGATCTGGGTGGGCACGGATAACGGCATGGATGTCTTCAACGGAGAGAGTTGGAGACATTTGAGCAGCAGGGACGGGTTGGTTTGGCCTGATATCGTATATAACTCGTTTCACCAGGACCGGAACGCGGACGTGTGGATCGGCACCAACCTCGGGCTCTCCCGCTATAAACCATCTAGTGACATGTTCCGCCAGCCCTTGCCGGTGGTGGCGATCACCAGCAAGCGGTTCGGCGGCGCGGCTCATGATCCGCCGGATCCGGCGGTTCTCCCCTATGAACGCCGGTCGGCGAGTTTCACCTTCAGCACCTTGTCGTTCTCGCAAAACCAGTCTGTGCGGTTCCGCTATCGCCTGAAGGGGTTGGACAGCGCCTGGATGGAAACAAGGGAGCGTGAGGTGGCCTTTCCCAGCCTCGCCCCGGGCAGTTACGAATTTGAAGTGGAAGCCGGAGCCGGCGGAAAATGGAATCCCGAAGGCGATGCCTTCCAATTTCAGGTCGCGCCGCCATGGTGGCGCCGCGGGTGGTTCCTTGGTGTGCTGGGAGCCGCCATTCTCCTGCTGACTACACGGCTCTTCCAAAGCCGCATGCACGCCATCCGCGGAAGGCGCGAGGAACTCGAGCAGGCCGTACTCGAGAGAACGCGGGAGCTGGAAAAGGAAAAGGACCGCACCGAGCAGGAAAAAGCGATCGTCGAGAGGCAGAAACAGGAGATCGAGAAACTTCTCGAGAAGGCGCGCGAGGCCAACCGCCTGAAGAGCGAGTTTCTGGCAAACGTCAGCCATGAGATCCGCACTCCCATGAATGGCATCCTGGGAATGACGGAACTTGCTCTGCGGACTCCGCTCGACGCCGAGCAGAGGGAGTACATGGAAGCGGCAAAGGCATCCGGAGACGCGCTGCTCGCCCTGCTCAATGACATCCTCGATTTTTCGAGAATCGAGGCCCACCGGCTGGAACTCGAAGCCGTTCCCTTTTCCCTCGCCTCCGCTGTTGACGATTCGCTTCGCACCATGGCTTTGCAGGCAAAGGAAAAGAACCTCCTGGTGGAGTCGCATATGAGTCCGGATGTCCCGTTGAAGGTCGTCGGGGACCCGATGCGCCTGCGGCAGGTTCTGCTCAACCTTATCAGCAACGCCATCAAGTTCACATCGCGCGGGAAGATCCGGCTCACGGCCGAACTCGAACACGGGGATGAGCGCGGCGTGACGCTGCGTTTCTGTGTCAGGGACACGGGATGTGGTATTCCGCCCGAAAAGCAGGCGGTCATTTTCGAAGCGTTTCGCCAGGCCGACGGGTCCACCACGCGCAAGCACGGCGGCAGCGGGCTGGGCCTGGCGATCTGTTCCCGGCTGGTGCAGTTGATGGGCGGGCGAATCTGGGTGAACAGCACCCCCGGCGAAGGTAGTGAGTTCTTCTTCACCGCGCTCTTTGCGCGGGCCCCGGAAACGCCGGCCGCCAACGCGCCGCCCGCCGCGCAATATGAACTGGAGAAACTGGCCGCGGCGGTCACCAACGGGGGGACGCGGCGGTTGCGGATCCTCGTGGCGGAGGACAACGTCATCAATCAGAAACTGCTGATCCGGATGCTCGAGAAGCAGGGACATCAGGTCGAGGTTGTCTCGGACGGTCCCGAGGCATTGTCGATCACCGCGCACAAGCATTTCGATCTTGTCCTGATGGACGTGCAGATGCCGGAACTCGATGGAATCGAGGCGACGCGCCGCATACGGCAGCGCGAAGCCTCCAGCCGCAACCGTTTGCCCATCCTGATGCTGACGGCTAACGCCATGCTCAGCGACAAAGAGAAGTGCCTCGAAGCCGGCGCCGACGGGTATCTCCCTAAGCCGGTGAGTCTCGAACGGCTCGTCGAAGCCATTGCCGGCGTGACCAACCGTTCGCGCCCTGTGGAAAACTGAGGAAAACCGCCGGCTGCTGTCCGGTTGTACTCTAAAACAAAGGAGTTATTCGTTGAATGGCCTGTGGAAAAGTTTGCGCGAAATCCACTGCGGAATCCACAGGCGAAAGCCTTAGAATGAGGAAACCCTGAAACGCCCTGGAGACGGTCGAGCCGGCGGCGGGAACACTACCGGCAGGCCGCGGGCTCCCGTCCTCGAGGGTGAAAAAGTTGACATCGGAATGCCATCCGGAGACGCCATTTTTGAGAAAGGGTTGCCCGCGAATACGGACGCCGAGCGGTTCGTGCTGGGGTCGATTCTCGTGGACGACGAGGCGTTCCTTCAAGTGGCCGGCATTCTCGAACCGGAGGATTTCAGCCTCGAGAAGCACCGCCGCATCTTCCTGCGAATGATCGACCTGCACGACCGCGGAGAGCGCCTGGACCGCGTGACGCTGGCCAATGAGCTGATGAAGCACGGGCAACTCGAGTCCGTGGACGGCCTTCCCTACCTCATCTCGCTCGACGACGGCATTCCGCAGATCTCGAATCTCCAAAGCTACGTCAGGATTGTCAGGAACAAAGCGCTGCTGCGGCGCATCATCCTGCAATCGCAGCGCACCATGGATCAGTGTTTGGCGGGGAACGAGGATCCGGAAAACATCCTTGCCCGCGCCGGCGACGAGTTGATGAAACTGGGCGCGAACCGGCAGGGCGCCGGCCTTTCCACTCCCCAGCAAATCATCGAAGGCTACGATGGCGGGCTGAACGCCTTCCTTGATCCGAGCAAGCGCATCCAGGGAATCAGCACCGGCTTTCTCAAGTACGACGAAAAGACCGGCGGCATGCGCCCGGGTGAGTTGATCATCATCGCCGCCCGGCCCGCCATGGGCAAGACCGCGCTGGCTTTGAACATTGCGCATCACGTGGCCGCCAAAGCGCAAAAGCCGGTGGCCCTGTTCTCGCTCGAAATGTCGAAAGAGAGCCTGCTCACGCGCCTGCTGTGCGCCGCCGCGCGCGTGGACAGCCAGAAATTCCGCGCCGGATTTCTCAACCAGAGCGAGCGCCGTCAACTGCAGATGGCCGCCGCCGAACTGGTCGAGGCGCCATTGTTCATCGACGATACGGCGAGCACGAACATTATGGACATCCATGCCAAGGTGAAACGCCTCAAGGCCGAGCACGGCCTGGGGCTGGTGGTGCTCGACTACCTGCAACTGATGAGCTCCCGCGGGCGCTTCGACAACCGCGTCCAGGAGGTCAGTTCCTACTCGCGCGGCTTGAAACTGATGGCGAAGGAACTGGAGGTGCCCGTCATCGCCCTCTCGCAGTTGAGCCGCGCACCGGACACCCGGCAGGGCGACCACCGCCCGCAGTTGAGCGACCTGCGCGAGTCAGGCTCCATCGAGCAGGATGCCGACGTGGTGAACTTCATCTTCCGCGAAGAGGTCTACAAACCGGACCGCACCGACCTCAAGGGGCTGGCGGAGTTGATCATCGCCAAACAGCGCAGCGGACCCACCGGAAAGGTGAATCTCGTCTTCCTGCACAGCCTGACGAAATTCGAGAACCGCATCGGCGACGTGGACGACGAAGTTCCGCCCGAATAGACGCGGCGTCTCCGCTACTATGTGGCGGCCTGATCCCCCAGCCACAAATGCCCGGTCTGCAATCCGTCCTTGTGACATGGTCCGGGAGCGGTGGCCACTCCCGAGAATTCCTTGATTCTCACCTCGACGTTGCGCGCATTATCGGGCGGAGCCCAAAGAAAGACGCAGCACTCTTCCGCCGTGCAGGAAGAGAAGTCCAGAGGAAGCGGGGGCATGGGCAGTCCGACCCAGTCTCCCAGCAGGCTCGTGTACCAGGAATCAATCATGTAGTGCCACAGGTCCTCTCCCCAGAACGGCTTCACGCCCGCCAGCAACCGCCCGCCCTCGAAGTGGAATTTTCCCTGGTAGTACACGCCCGCTCCACTCCTGGGGTTGGGAAAGCGGGCCACAATCTGTCCGCCCGGGGGAATGACGAAACGCCCGTTCCAGGAGACCCTGGCGCCGTGTGGTTCGAAGCCCCGCCTGCCCAAATTTCCAGCGCCCCGAAGCAGCCCCGTGACATCCATCGGAGCCGGATATCGCGGAGCCTGCCGTATGGGGACCCCCAGCATGTCCGCCAGCGCCAGCGTCTCATCGGAATACGCGCTGCGATCGAACTCCCGGCAGGTGGCGCAGGAATCGGGCAGTTTCTCCACCTCGAACATCGACTCACGAAGCGCGACGTATCCTGGGCTCGACCACAAGTCCTGAAAGCTCTTTCCTTGATCAATATCTCCCAACTGTCCGGACAGGTGGCAGCAAGCGCGCGTCCTCCCGTCGGGAGCCACAATTGGCATCTTCCAGGGCAGAAAGCAGTAGGGAATCCGCGCCTGCTCCGGTTGGATCTCCCTCGCCAGCCTGACGTGCTCCTTGATCATCCGGTCGATTGTCGGGCCCTCTACCGCCGCGGGCCGGCGAATGGGCGGGGAGGCGGGTTTGGCGGCAGTGGCGCGCGCGAGCGTCTCCGGATAATAGTGGAACGGCGTGCTCTCGATCGCCTCGCCAAGCGCGGGTAATTCACGAATTTGCAGCACCGGCAGCGGGTTCTGCTTCAGCACCTGAAACATTGCGTCCTTGTCGCGCGCTGATTCATCGTGCCGCGCCGCCCCGTCGAAATTCAAAGCGTTGACGAACCGCATCCCGCGGCGTTCGGCTGTTTCCTTTGCCGCCTGGACACACTGCTCCATGTGCCCCCGGTCGGAGGCGCGCACCTGGATCGCTTCGTGAACGGTGTGAAACACTTCGAGCGAATGAACAATCACCTCGTTCACGCCGGCCCCGGCGAGCTTCTCCATCAGCGCCGGCAACTCGTCGTAGTTCATCCGCGACACCGTGACTTTGGTGTAGATAGTGGCCTGCGGCGCCTTGGCTCGCAACTTCCCGAGAGAAGCCAACACATGCGCCAGCGGGGCTACGGGACGCAAGGCCCGCATCGTTTCCTCGCTCGCGCCATCGACGCTGATGCCCAGACGGTGGAATGCTTCCCAGGGCACTTCGACTTTATCGAGCGCGATGCCGTTGGTCAACAGGTCCACCTTTACCTGGTGGCGCGCCGCTTCCCGGATGAGCATCGGAGTGGTCGAGGACATGGTGGGCTCGCCTGTGCCGATGGGATACATGTAGTCGGCGAACGGAAACGCTTCGCTGATGATCTCGACGTAGTCGCGGCGCATCTCGGTGTGGTGAAACTCCTTGGTGATCCCGTGCCGGCATCCGCGGCAGCGCAGATTACACTCGTTGGTGGGGTCGATCTCCAGCCGCAGCGGATAGCTCGAAAGACTGGTCCTGCCGAGCAGGATCTCCAGGTTGTTGAGCAGCGAATTCTTGACCTTGAGCCGCCGGTATTCTTCCTTGGAAAACAGCGGAGCTGCCACGGGCTTCGCCTGCTCCGCCTCGCGTTTGCGCTGCTCCTTCAGATGGAAATGACAGTAGGTGCCAAGCCTGCTGACCGTCTCGAAAAGCGCGTTGGTCGCCTCGGCCCACGATATGATTTCCGTTAACGGCACGTCCACATCCGGCAGCGTCTCCCGGTAGGGGCCCTTGGCCGGCGGGAGACCCACGGACTGGTCATGCCACCGCTCCGCTTCTTCAAGAATCCTGTCGAGCGCCGCCATGATAGCGCCGCCCCCGGGTTCCCGCTCCGCCAGGAGGGCGAAATCGCGCCGCACTTTCCGCGTCGTGGGGATCAATTCCAGCCGCGCCCGCACGCCCCAGTCGAAAAATTCATGCAGTTTCGCGGAGTGTTCCTGGTTCATTTCATGCTCCTGAGCTTTCCCGGGCGCGCCCCTGGCGAGCGTGTTTTCTCATTGTAACCGGAAGCTCCCACCCGTCAGGCGGGATCCTCGAAGTGCATCCTGAACCTACGTCGGAAACCTTCTCCACGCGGGCACGCGTTCTTCCGCGGGCAACTCATTCCGCATAACATTCGAGCCGCGCGCCTCTGCCTGGCTCAAACCGCGATGCCCGTCGCTGCCAACCGCGGC
>JABAQT010000089.1:0-3005 GCA_019187195.1 Bryobacteraceae bacterium | reverse complement strand
CACGGAGTTGACTGCTGCAATAACAGAATCCATGATACTCTGCGGCTATCCAGCCGCTTGGCTGCAATGTCGGAGGAGGTTGTTCATGCCGGCAAAGGAAACCGGAGCGCGGACCGGCTCTCAGGACGATGGGCGATCACCCGGGCAGCGGCCGCCGTGGACGTGGCGTACGGAAGGACTCCCGGCCGGACAGCCTCCGCGGCGCCAGTCTCGCTGGCTCACGCTCGCCGCCTTTCTCCTGGCTTATGGGTTTTTCTTCGGCCTATTGACCGTGCAGGACCGCATGGGCGGGCCGCAGACCATTCCCTACACCGAGTTCAAGGCTCAAGTGACGAACCGGAACGTCCGTGAAGTGTTTGCCCGCGGCAATTCCATCGAGGGTGCGCTACGGAAACCCGTGTCTTTGCCCGGCGTCCAGGAGCACCCCGGCCAGCAGAGCGGAACGGGCGGGCAGGGACGCACCTATCAGCAGTTCACCACCGAGCGGCCGACCTTCGCTGCTGACGACCTGCTCAGCGAACTCACGGCGGGCAACGCGACCGTTCGAGCTACGCCACTGGTGCAGCAACGCGGTCCGCTGACGAATCTGCTGATCTCGATCGCTCCCTTCCTGCTGTTGGTTCTCTTCTACGTATGGATGTTCAAACGCCAGAAAGCCGCGCTGGGTGGCGGGCTTTTCGGAGGTGGTGCGCGTAAACCAGTCGATCCCGAAAAAATGCGTGTCACCTTCGAGGATGTCGCGGGCATCGACGAGGTCGAGGCCGAGGTTAACGAAATCGTCGATTTCCTGTGCGAGCCGGAGAAGTACCGCAGGCTGGGGGCGCGTGCGCCTAAAGGCGTGCTGCTCGCCGGGGCGCCGGGTACCGGCAAGACACTGCTGGCGCGGGCTACGGCGGGAGAGGCCAATGTTCCGTTCTTCAGCGCCAGTGCCGCTGAGTTCATCGAGATGATCGTGGGTGTGGGCGCCAGCCGCGTCCGCGAGCTCTTTGCGGAGGCTCGCAAGGTCGCCCCCGCCATCATTTTCATCGACGAGATCGACAACATCGGTCGCGCGCGCGGCACCGTAGCCGTTGGCGGCCACGATGAACGCGAGCAGACGCTGAATCAGATCCTCACCGAGATGGACGGCTTCTCCGGGCACGAAGGCGTGGTCGTGCTTGCGGCCACGAACCGCCCCGACGTGCTCGATCCCGCCCTTCTGCGCCCCGGGCGGTTTGATCGGACGATTATGGTTCACCCGCCGGACCAAAAAGGGCGGATTGCGATCCTTCAGGTCCACACCCGGAAGGTGCCCCTGGCGCCGGATGTGAATCTGGAACAGCTCGCCGCGTCGACGCCCGGTATGACGGGCGCCGATCTCGCAAACCTGGTGAACGAGGCGGCGCTCTTGGCCGCGCGCCGCGGAAGGGACACGGTCTCCCACCGGGACTTTACCGAATCCCTGGAGAAAGTCCAGCTCGGAACGGCACGTAACGTCGTGATATCGGAGCAGGATCGCAGACGAACGGCCTACCATGAAGCCGGCCATGCACTGCTCGGCATGCTCCAGCCGGGCGCGGATCCGGTTCGAAAGGTCTCCATCATTCCGCGAGGCCGTGCGCTGGGCGTCACCCTTTCCACTCCGGAAAAGGATCGCTACGGCTACGACGAAACCTATCTTCGGGGCCGCATCATTGGCGCGCTGGGCGGCATGGCGGCGGAGCAGGAGGTATTCAACGTGGTCACGACCGGCGCCGAGAGCGACCTGGAGGCCGTTACGCGCATCGCCCGCTCAATGGTCGGCCGGTGGGGTATGTCGAAGCGGATCGGCAAACTCTCGTTGTTGCCACCAGAGGGCGATCCCCGGATGGCTGGCATATCCGAGGAGATGCTCAACGCTGTCGATGAGGAGGTTCGCCGCCTGACTGACGAGTGCTACGCTGAGGCGTGCCGGCTCCTCAGAGAGAACCGGAGCAAGCTGGATCGAATCGTCGAACAACTGCTTCTCCGCGAAACTCTCGACGAAGCCGAAGTCTACGCTGCCGCGGGTGTTGCACATTCGGCGGGACCGGCAAAGCCGGTTGCGGCGGGCGTCTACAGCCAAGGGCAATCACCAGCATGACTTGGGAAGCCTGGGCCGCAACGATGCCGCTCGCGCGACCGCGATCGCATTACGCCGGCGTGGCGGTGGCGATCTTCTGGAGCGCCGCCTTCTGCCAGACGGCCCCGCCCGGTGTAGCCAGGCTCCCTCCGCGATTGGATCAGTATCTGACTACGGTTGTGCGGCCTTCGCCGGCGGAATACAAACGCCTCATCGAGGGAGTTCCCATCACGAAACTTCTCGACGCGGACCCGAACTTGGAGGTGTCCGTATTCGGTGGGGTCTGGATCAACGCCACGATGCGCCAGTACATCGACGCAGTTCAAGACATCGAGAATTTCGAACGCGGCCGCGGTTTCAGGGTGACCAAGCGCATCAGCTCACCGCCCGCCGCGCAAGACTTCGCGCTGATGGAACTGCCCGAAGAGGATGTGTCCGATCTGCGGACCTGTGAAGTCGGGGATTGCGAGGTCAAGCTAGGCCGGCAGGCCATCGAGCGGTTTCGGACGGAGATCGACTGGAATTCGCCGAATTGGCGAGCGGCGGCGGACGCCCTGATGCGGCGGCTCGCTCTTGATTTGGTGAGCGCATATTTAGAAGGTGGCAACGACCGCCTGGCGGTTTACAGGGACAATTCGAGGCCGACGTTTGTCGCGCGCGAGTTTCGTTCAATGATCGATCAAATGCCGGAGTTGACGGTGTACATGCCGCTCCTTCGCCGCTATCTGCTCGATTTTCCGAAAGCCGCGTTGCCCGGAGCGAACTCATTCCTCTATTGGCAGGAAACCAAGTTCGGCCTCAAACCCACGATTCGCATCAGCCATGTCGTGATCAGGGAAGGCCCGGAGGACACCGTCGTGGCGTCCAAGATGCTTTACGCCAGCCACTACTTCTGGACAGCGCTTGAACTGCGGGCCCTGGTTCC
>JABAQT010000067.1:17654-21633 GCA_019187195.1 Bryobacteraceae bacterium | reverse complement strand
AAGCCTCGAACCGATCGATTACCAGGCTCGCCGGTAGAGGTGGAGCAGGTCGTCTTCCGTGCAGGCTCGCGGATTGGACAAGTGGCATCCGTCTTCGATCGCCTTCCCGGCGAGCATCCCGAGGCTTGATTCGGGAATACCGTAGTCACGTAGCCGGGGCCGTATGTTACAAAGACTGTTCAGTTCCTTTGTACGGTCGACAATACTGGCCACACCGGCCTGACGGGCGAGCTTTATCATACGCTCCTTCGCCACATCGTGGTTAAACTCGAGGACGTGGGGAAGCAACACCGCGTTAGCCGTGCCATGATGCATGCCGAATTCCGATGAAAGCGGATGCGCGAGGGAATGGGTGGCCCCAAGCCCCTTCTGGAACGCGATGGCGCCCATCATCGAAGACATCAACATGTTTCCGCGCGCCTCGACATCCTTCGGAATCGCCATCACGCGCGGGAGATTCTCCGATGCCAGGCGTGCGCCCTCCAGGGCAATCGCGTCGCACAGCGGATGGTAGCCCTTGGCGAGATACGCTTCCACGTTGTGCGTATAGGCATCCATTCCAGTGCCGGCCGTAACACTCGCGGGCAGTTCCAGCGTCAGTTCCGCGTCATTTATGGCCACCGACGGGATGAGGTAGGGGCTGAAAATGACCGTCTTGCGGCGCGTCTTCTCAATAGTGATGACCGCGGACCGGCCCACTTCGCTTCCGGTACCCGCCGTGGTGGCAATCGCGATGAATGGCGGGAGGTCGGCCGAGATGCGCTTCCAGCCGTCCACCAGATCGTCGTAATCGGCTAAGGGAAGCGGATGAGTCACTTTGAGCCGGATAGCCTTGGCAGCGTCGAGCGGTGACCCCCCTCCCAACCCGATAACGCTGTCGCAGCCTTCACCAACGTAAAGCTCGGCGCCATCCAACACGTTTTGTTCAGTCGGATTAGGGTCCACCTGCGTGAACACAACCGCAGCGGGCGCCAGCTTGCGTACCCGTGTGAACACGGCTGTCCCGGCCAGACCCGCATCCGTCACCAGCAGTGGCCTGTTCATGCCTCGCCGCTCGATCTCCTCGGGCAGTTTTTCCACGGCCCCGGGGCCAAACAGAATTTTCGTTGGAAATGAAAACGTCGAGATCATATGGATTCCAAGTAGCGGGCCAATTCCCAATCCGTAACCGCTCTTTCAAACTGCCGCGCTTCCCATCTCCGAGTGGCGGCGTAGTGATCGACGAAGGCGTCGCCGAGCCATTTCCGCGCCACGGCGCTTGATTGGAACCGCGTGGTTGCTTCCGGCAGATTGGCCGCCAGAGGTGGCGCCTCCCTGGCCATATACGCGTTTGTCGTGGGCGCGGGGGCTTCGAGTCTCTGCTCGATTCCTTCCAATCCGGCGGCCAGTGAGGCGGCAAGAGCGAGATATGGATTGATGTCCGCGCCAGTGAGCCGGAGTTCGACACGGGTCGACTTTTCACTTCCTGAAATTGCCCGCACTGCTGTCGTCCGGTTGTCCAATCCCCATGTCGCGTTCACCGGCGCCCAGGTTCCCGGCACCGTGCGTTTATAGGAGTTGACGGTGGGACAATACATCACCTGCAACTCGGGCATGAACTGAATCAGGCCAGCGATGTAATGATTCATCAGGGAAGACATCCGCCGCTCTCGGTCGAAGAAGAGATTCTCCTTGCCATCGCTGCTCCAGAGACTTTGGTGCAGATGGCCGCTCGATCCCGGGAGGTCCGTGTTCCACTTCGCCATGAACGTGGGAGTGACGCCGTGCCGCGAGGCGATCTCCTTCACCGCGGTCTTGAACAGCACCGCCCTGTCCGCCGCTGAAGCGGCGCGATCCACATGGATGGCCGCCTCGTATACTCCGGGACCCGTTTCCGTATGAAAGCCTTCCAGCGGCACCTGGAACCCCTTGAGTTGCTCGATCAGATCCACCACCAGCGGAGAGTTCTGCGAGGCCCGCAGCACGCTGTAGCCGAACATTCCTGGTGAGAGCGGCGTAAGATTGCGGAAGCCCTTTTCACGCAGCGTTCGCGGCGTATCTTCAAACATCCAGAACTCGTATTCGACGGCCGCGAATGGCCGGAAATGCCGCTGCTCGGCGAGTTGAACGGCACGCTGCAGCACCTGGCGCGGGGATACCGCCAACGGATTTCCGTGGTTGTCGTACAGATCGAGCAGGAAGAAGGCGGTCCCCGGTTCCCAGGGAACCATCCGCAGCGAGGAAAGATCGATCCGCGCATGGACGTCCGGATAGCCCGTGTGCCACCCCGTTATGGATACGTTGTCATAGAGAGCATCGGCGATATCCCAGCCGAAAATCACGTCGCAAAACCCGAGTCCGGTGTCGGCTGCTGACTTGAACTTCTCGATGCTGATGTACTTTCCACGCAGGACGCCATCGATATCCACCGCGGCCAGCCTTACACGCTCTGTATTGTTCTCCTCGAACTTATCGAGGACTTCCGCCAGTGTCATCCCGTTGTGTGATCCTTGATGGCCCAATGGGGACCTCTATACTTGCCGCGGGCTTCGATGCGATAGATTCCCGCCAGCAGCAGAACCAGTCCGATCAGAGTGCGGCCGGCAAGGTCATTCGGAGGCATCATCAGCACCAGGCAAACCATCACAGTGTAGCCGATTGCCGCATAGTTCACTGCCCGGCTGTATTTCCCCATGTTCCAAACAGCGCTCGCGCGCCAGTGGTTGCTCCGCAACCCGAGGATGATCGGAATGAGATAGGCGACATAGAGCGCTACCGTGCTTAAGGATGTCACGATCGGGATCGCCCCGCTCCAGGCCATCGCGGCCATGGCGGCGAGCGTGGAGGACCAGATTGCTGGTCCGGGAGTGCCATGACGCGGGTTCACCCCGCGCAACCAGTTCGCAGCGGGCGTCCCGTGATCGCGGGCGAGGGCATAGAGCGTGCGCGAGGCGGACGTGATGGCGGACAGTCCGCAAAACCACATCGCCATCGACGCGAGCGCGGCCACGGCGTTGCCTGCTCTTGCTCCGAGCGCGGATTGGAGGATCGCTATCGCGGCGGAGATGGGATTTCCGCCCGAATCCCTGGCGTTTAACACCAGCGGGATGGAAGGGATCGCCAGAGTCAGGGCGAGCAGCAGGACATAACCCACCGCTCCGCTTACGGCCACCGAGAGCACGATGCCCCACGGCGCCCTGCGGCGGGGATCTTCCGTTTCCTCGGCCATGTGCGCCGAGGCGTCAAAGCCGGTGAATGTCCATTGCGCCTGAAGCAGTCCCAGAAGGAACGCCCATACGTAAGGCGAATGGCCGCTGCTGTTGATCCCCCACGAAAGGAACGAAAGCGGCTTCAGCGGCGCAAACCAGAAAACCGTGCCCACTATGATCAGAACCCCGGCAATGTGTACGGCGACGCTTCCGTCATTGAGCCACGCGACAAGTCGCACCCCGTAGTGGTTCAGTGCGGCTTGCGTGATCAGGATGAACGCCAGCATGAAGAACAGATTCCCACGGGTCGAGGGCCAACCGAGGAACGGAAGAATGAATTGCGCACAACTGTAGTTGATGCCAGCCACGGCTGCTATGAGACCGAGTATGTTCAGCCAGGCGACGAACCACCCCCATATGGGGCCACCGAGATCGGCGGCCCAATGATACATGGCTCCGCTGGTCGGGTAGGCGGAGCAGAGTTCCGCCATGCTCGCGGCGACGGTGAGGGTGAACACGGTGGCGATCGGCCACCCCAGGGTCATTTCGAGCGGACCGCCCATTTCGAGGCCGTATCCATACAGCGTCACCGCCCCGGTGAGGATCGAGATGATGGAAAAGCTGATTGCGAAATTGGAAAACCCGCCCATGTTGCGGAAAAGTTCCTGCGCGTAGCCAAACCGTCCCAGGTCTTCCTGGTCACTGCGGCGCCTGGACACTTGCTCATCCATGGAACCTCCCTGGGGGGAACCTTCTCCGCCGGACAAAGGGACAGGATAACGCACGCGCCC
>JABAQT010000067.1:0-17554 GCA_019187195.1 Bryobacteraceae bacterium | reverse complement strand
TGTGCCGTTGATAGGGTGCGGCCCGCGCCACACCCTCGCCGTCGACACCCATGTTTCCCGATCCTGTGTGTTGTGATATGTGTGCCGGGCAATATCCGCTATCGCTGGACAGAGGCGATACGGTCGATTATGCGTCGATGTGGAAGAGAAAACCGCTTCCCTATGTTCCTGTCCGCGATGGTGCCTCTTCCGAAGCGATCAAGGCGGCGACGATCGACGTGGAGCGAACAAAGGGCCCGATTCTGCCGATATCTGTGAATGACGGCCGCCTGCCGCCGCCGCGGATATGGCAGAGGCGGTGATGACCAGGCGGAAGGCGAAGCAGCTTCGATACCGGTTTGAACACCGGAAGCTTCGTTTTCCGCGTGAACTTCTTAAGGAGGTTGGGTTCCCATGAACGACGGATGGTTTGGAGGACTCCTTGTTGACAGCGTCTCAGGGCACAGGATACCAGAAGCCCTGGTAAGCATTAACCACATCCAGGGTGATACCCGTATTCTGCAACTGTACAACCCAAAAGGATTTCGCAGTTCGAACCTGTTTACGACTTCCCAGGAAGACGGCGTGTGGGGGCTGCCGTTCCAGTGGTCCGGGACGGAACTTGGCGAGGCTGCGGGAGCCACTCTTCGCCTGAATGTAATGCGAGGCTACCGCGATCACGGGGCGATGGAGGTGAATCGCTATGGGGCTCCCCGTCGCTTCACGTTGCGAACGGCGCTGGTGGTCAGCCTGCGGGCGGTTGCCGACGGCGCTCTTCCAGATCCCAGAAGCGGGACCGATCTGGTGGGTATGGCGGTCGACGCCTACATGGTGGTGCGAAAAATCAACCTGCCGCGATTGCCGGCTCTTGGCAGGCCGTCGCCTGAGTATTACGCAATGTTCGGGTTCTATCGGTTGGCGGTGTGAGCAGGTGTGAGCTGGCGTAGCTCGATGCTTTCACGCGCTTCCGTTCTTGCCGGCTGGATTGGAAGACAGGGTGCAGACCAACAACTGCATTGCACGCGCCGTGCAGTCAGTTTCGCTTGCAGTGATCATCCCACTGCGCGTCGGCGAGCAGCGCAAGGTGGATGCGACCCTTCACGAGGGAACGTCCATGGCGGCCTTGTCGCCGGACGGCCGGACCATCGCCATCGATCTGCTCGGCCGTATTTGGACGCTACCTGCCTCGGGAGGCACCCGGCCGCGGCTTGCCTACCCCCTCCTCTCCCGTTTCATGATCATCTTACATTGGAAGATTCTCTCAACCAACCCGGGAGAGCGTGCAAAGACATGCATAACCTGCGTATAATGTAAAAGCTGCGTAAGTTTCGGCTCGCGTGGCTGCACTCCCGCCCTAAAAGGTCCTCCAGGCATGTTCGAGAATCTCTCAGACAAACTGCAGCGGGTATTCAAAAACCTGCGCGGTGAAGGAAAACTCACGGCCGCGAACATGGAGGCGGCGCTCAAGGAAATCCGCGTCGCGCTCCTCGAGGCGGACGTGCATTTCCGCGTTGTCAAGCAGTTGATGGAGAGCGTCAAGGAGAAAGCCACCGGCCAGGAAGTGCTTTCCGCGCTCTCTCCGGCGCAACAGGTGGTGAAAATTGTCCGTGACGAGCTCACCAGAATTCTGGGCGGCCATACGGCCAAACTGCGTCTGGCCAATGAACCGCCGAGCGTCATTCTGATTGTCGGGCTCCAGGGTTCGGGAAAGACCACGAGCACCGGAAAGCTGGCCCGCTATCTGGGAAAACAGGGGAACCGGCCGATGGTGGTTTCCGTGGACGTCTACCGCCCGGCGGCCCGGCGGCAGTTGTCGGTACTCGCCAAAGACATCCAGATCCCCATCTACGAAGGAACACCCGAAGAGAGCAAGCCCGTGGACCTTGCCCGCTCCGCCCGGCGCGAAGCGATCCAGAACAACCGGGACGTTCTGCTGGTGGACACCGCGGGCCGTCTGCACATCGACGACGAACTGATGGTCGAGTTGCAGCAACTGAAGGAACTGCTGAACCCGGTCGAAATCCTCTTTGTCGCCGACGCCATGACGGGACAGGACGCCGTAAAGTCGGCGGATGAATTTCATAAGCGGTTGGGGATCACCGGCGTCATCCTCACCAAGATGGATGGCGACGCGCGGGGCGGCGCCGCGCTCTCCATTCGCACCGTAACAGGCCAGCCGTTGAAGTTTATCGGTGTCGGCGAAAAGCCGGACGCCTTCGAGGCGTTCCATCCCGACCGCGCGGTTTCCCGAATTCTGGGCATGGGCGACGTGCTTTCGCTGATCGAGAAGGTGGAAGAGACCATCGATCAGAAGAAAGCCGAGGAGATGCAGCGGAAGCTCATCGACAACGAGTTCACGCTCGAGGATTTCCGCGACCAGTTGAAACAGTTGCGAAAGCTCGGCCCACTCGAGAGTCTGCTGGGGATGATGCCGCAGTTGGGTTCCATCAGCAAGGAATTGAAGAACGCCAAGGTGGATGAAAAAGAGCTCACGAGGATCGTCGCCATCGTCGACTCGATGACGCCCGCCGAGCGCGTCAACCACATGATCATCAATGGTTCCAGGCGGCGGCGCATCGCCATGGGCAGCGGCTGCACCGTGCAGGACGTTAACCAGTTGCTCAAGCAGTACACGCAGGCCCGGAAGATGATGAAGACCTTCTCGGGCGGTCTGCTCGGCAAGAAAATGGGTAAGCTTAAACTCCCCGGCTTCGGGGGAATGGGATTCGGATAGACTGAAAGAAGTAGGCAACAGGTTTAGGAGTATACAAAGAGCATGCTAATGATTCGTCTGGCTCGTTTCGGAGCCAAGAAAAAGCCAACATACCGTGTGGTGGTGATCGACAAGGAGCGGGCGCGTGATAGCCGGGCTGTCGAAATAGTGGGCCATTACAATCCCGTGGCCTCCCCCGCCACGGTGGACTTGAAACACGATCGGATCACCTACTGGGTGAAGTGTGGAGCGCAGCCTTCGAACACCGTGGCGCGCCTGATCGAGCGAAACCCCGCTCCCGCCGCGGTTTAGTTCACCATTGAAGTCTCAATTCAGGCGAGTGCGCCGGATTGTAATGCCATCATCGAGCGAGCGAGGAGACTTCGGATGGGGATGAAAGATTTGGTTGAAGAAATTGCGAAATCTCTGGTCGACATCCCGGAGGAAGTCGTGGTGCGGGAAGTCGCCGGAGAGCAGGTGACGGTGCTGGAACTGCGCGTCGCGCCCAGTGATCTTGGTAAGGTCATCGGGAAACAGGGCCGCACCGCCCGCGCCATCCGGACCCTTTTGGGAGCCTCCGGTATGAAGCTCAACCGGAGGTTTACTCTCGAGATCCTGGAATAACGTGTGCCCGAATGGATAACTCTGGCCCACATCGTAAGGCCTCGCGGTGTTCGCGGTGAGGTGATCGCGGAGACGGGAAACTGGTCCCCCGGTCAGATCATGGCCTTTCCAAATATGGAAGTCCGTCCTCCCGGACGCCGGGTCCTTATCGAATCGGCCCGGAGACAGAGAGACCGGATGGTCCTGAAGATCGAGGGCATCGACACCGTTGAAGCCGCGGAAACCCTCCGCGGAGGGGAATTGTGCATTCCCAAGGAAGACCGCCCCCCTGCTCCCGAGGGAGAGGTTTACCTCAACGATCTGATCGGTTGCCATATCCTGGAGCAGCCGGACGGCGAGGAGTTGGGGACGGTGGTGGATTATCACGAATACGGCGGGCCGGTCCTGCTCGAGGTTCACGGTGGGGGCGGGCAACTGCTCATTCCTTTCGTGCCAGCCATCTGCCGGCGCGTCGATGTCGCCGCGAAGAGCATCCTGGTTACACTGCCCGAAGGATTGAAGGATCTGTGATCTTCCACATCCTCACGATCTTCCCGGATTTCTTTAAAGGGCCATTCGCCTGTGGCGTAGTCGGCAAGGCCATCGAGTCCGGAGCCGTCGAGTTGCATATCCACAATCTCCGCGACTGGACGAGCGACCGGCACAGGACCGTGGATGACCGTCCTTTCGGCGGCGGCGAAGGGATGGTGATGAAGGCGGAGCCGCTGTTTCGCGCCGTTGAATCGATCTGGCCGGAGAGGAGCCCGGGAAAGAAAGTATTGCTGCTGTCGGCGCAAGGGCGGTTGTTCGATCAGAGCGTGGCGCGTGAATTGAGCACGATTGGCGAAATCCTCTTGATTTGCGGCCGCTACGAAGGAGTGGATGAAAGAGTAGCCGAGCATCTTTGCGATGAGGAACTCTCGATTGGAGACTACGTCCTGAGCGGCGGCGAATTGGCGGCCGCCGTCGTCGTGGACGCCGTGGCGCGGCTCCTGCCCGGCGTGCTCGGCAATGAGGCATCGGCCGTGCGCGAATCCTTCACCGAAGGGCTCCTCGATTGTCCTCACTGGACCCGTCCGGCCGATTTTCGCGGCTGGAAAGCGCCCGAGGTCCTGTTAAACGGGAATCATGAACAGATCCGGCTATGGCGAAGCAGAGCAGCTTACGAGAAAACAGTACGGCAGCGTCCCGATTTGTTGAGGAAGGCCGGGCCCGCGGCATGAATCTGCTGGCGGCGAATACCGCAAACGCGCTAAACTAAGTTATTTGCGCTTAGTAACAGAGGTAGCCCAATGACGAATTCGATTTTGCAGAAGGTAATCAACAAGCACAGGCGGACCGATATTCCCGCATTCCGGATTGGTGACACCATCCGTGTTCAAGTGAAAATCCGCGAAGGCGACAAGGAAAGGCTCCAGGCGTTCGAAGGCACCGTCATCGCCCGTAACAACACGGGTTTGGGTGAATCCATCACGGTCCGTAAGATCAGCTTCGGCCACGGTGTGGAGCGCATCTTCCCCGTCCATGCACCCGTGATCGACTCGATCTCCGTCGTCCGCACGGGCCGCGTGAGGCGCGCCAAACTTTACTACCTGCGCGGCCTGCGCGGCAAAGCGGCGCGGCTCCGGGAACGCGAATAGCCACCACCGCGGAATCGAGCGTCATCGAGTGGGTGCAAAGGGAGCGAAAAGGTGGATCATCCGAAGCACCTACGAGCGCGCTGCCCAAAAGCAAGGATATCTGCTCATCGCCGGCACGGATGAAGCCGGACGCGGCTCGCTTTTCGGTCCGGTGTTCGCGGCGGCAGTCATATTGAAAGCAGACACCCCCATTCGCGGACTTCGCGACAGTAAGCAACTGCCTTGTGAACGCCGTGAACTGCTGGCCGCGCGCATTCGGGAGCGCGCTCACGCCTGGGCGGTCGCCGCTGTCGAGGCTGGGGAAATCGATCGCATCAACATTTACCAGGCCTCGCGTCTCGCCATGCGGCGGGCTATCGAGAAGCTGAACCCCGCGCCTGACTACCTCCTGGTGGACGCCCTCACCGTCGATCTGCCTTTGCCGCAACAGGGTATCATCCACGGCGACGCCCTCTGCCCCACGATTGCGGCCGCGTCCATCCTCGCCAAGGTGGACCGTGACGCGTGCATGCGCGAGTGGGACGCAGTCTACCCTCAATACGGCCTCTGCCGTCACAAAGGCTATTCCACGCCCGAACACCTCGAGGCCCTCGACCGCTACGGGCCTACTCCGCAGCACCGCATGAGCTACGAGCCCGTGCGGCAGCTTTCCCTCTTTTCCCTCCAGGAGGACGCATGTCGCTGACACCGGACTCCTCGCCTTGCCCGGGTACACAGACGCATTCGCCGGAACCGGATGGGGCGCCGGAAAGCGCCTATCGCTGGTATCACAAAGTGGGCGCTGTTCTGTTCGCCATTTTCTGCTTCGAACTGGGCGTCTTTCTGTTGGTATTTCCGTGGCTCGATTTCTGGGAAACGAACTTCTTCGCCACCTGGAGCCGCGCTCTGAATCAGGTTTGGATGAACCCCTACTTCCGCGGGGCGGTGAGCGGCGTGGGCCTGGTGAATATTTTCGTGTCGTTCATCGAGATTGTGCGGCTACGGCGGTTCGCGGAGCAGTGATCGCACCGCCCCCGGCGATTCAATAGACGACCGACGTTTTGCGTCCCTGTGTCTCTCCGCGGAGCCACACATACAGCGGCGCATGAGGTCCGGGAGCCGGCCATGGCAGCACAACGCGCACTGTCTGGCGCGCGGGGTCGCCTGGGACCGGCGTGGGAATCGACTCCACCGCCACCCCTTGCACTGCATCCCACCCTGTCTTTTCGATCACATCGAGGTCGGTCCCCTCGATGGTGCCGGCATAGCTCGAATCACCGGCCTTCTCGTTGGTGAGCGTGAACTTTTCGAGGTGCGGAACGCGAATCACACGGCCGAGAAGGAAGCGATCCGAGCGTCCCTCCGGGTCGTGGATTACGGTCGCCGTCAGGCGGCATCCGGCGTAGCCGACAGAACCGGGATCCACGGAAAGGTACAGCACCCCGGGGCCGGCGAAGGAGAGGCTGGCGCCGCTGGTGGGTTCGTTCGGGGAGAGAGTCAGAGCCTTGCGAAGCGAGCCGCTTTCGCAACCGAGTTCCAGTCGGGGACGGATCGCGTCGTGCGAGGCCTGCACCCGCAGCACCAACCCCGCCGCGGTCCCGGCCGGCAGTTCATCCGCCGCGATCGCAACCGCCGGCGTTTCCGCAAGCGACTTCCGCACGGAGAGAATTTTCGGCCGCGGCCCCACAATCTCGATGGCGTCCGGCACGGTTAGAGGGTTCTCGAGGCCTTTGACCTTCAGCAGCAGCCCGAAGCGCTGATCCTTTACCACTCCCTCTTTGAGTTGAATCCGTCCCGACCAGCGCTGGGCTGCCGGCGCGCCGGTGATTTCGCCCGCATCCGAAGAGACGGCGCCGATGCGGTCGAGGCCGCTTCCAAGAAGGCGAATGTCCTGGATTGTTTCGCCCATATTGAGACGAATGGGGAGATTCGAGAGTTTGGGATTCGGTGGAAGAATGATGAGCGGGATCCGGTGCGCCACACCGTCGGATTGCGTCAACACCAGCTTGTAGCCGCCCTCCCTGGCCGTGTCGATGTTCACCGTAAGGGAACGCTGTGGGCCGGCGCGCTTGCCCACGGGGAGACTGAAGCGAATGTCCTGCGGTTTGGCATCCTGCCCCGGGGTTTCGAGCGCGACGCTTTCGACGAACTGGAAGTCGGCCCCCGCCAACTCCACCGCGACTTTTCCGGAACCTTCGACCAGCTTGTCCGCCTCACCCCGCGCGAGCATAGCCTTCGAGACGTCTCCGTAGGGGTAAAGGTGGAGCGTTCCACTGACAGGCAGAGGCTCCCAATCCCAGGTCGCGCCAAGATGATAGTCACCCGCCGGTGTGTTCGCCGCCGGATGGATTTCCAGGGAATCCGTGGAAGCAGCCCTCACCTCGACTGGAATGGAGGGACCACCTGACACGGGCGTCAAACGCCAGTCACGGGCGCGATCGAGCACGGTTCCTCTCAAGACCGCCCCACGTTCCAGGGCGAGCGTGGATTTCGACCCGATGGGCAGGTGCGCGGGTCCGGCCAGAGCCAGGGTGGGCTTCTTCGTTTCCGGAACACGATATGCCCACAGATAGGCCGTGCGGGTCTTGGATTTGGGAGCGAGGTTCTTCGTGCAGAATGCCATTCCATCCGTACCCGCGGTCTGGGCGAACGCGGAGCGGAACTCGGTGTCGGGAAACAGGACGGTCTTGAGATTCTGAAGGAGCGCCGCCCCGCCCACGGCGAGCCCCACGGGGTTGCCAAAGAACATCCCCGCGACGGAAGCCGCGAGGCCACCCGATTGCTGGACCTGAGAGGTGCGGTTGGCGAGGGGGTCATAGGCGCTTGCGGCCGGAAGCAGCGCCTTCAGCAGCAGAGCCGCCTGCTGGTCCGTGGGAGCCTTGGTGTCCAGTTTTTGCGGGGTGAGGCCGTATTGGGCGGAAAATCCCCTGAGGATGGCGTCAGCCCCGCCACCCGATTGCTGGGCATCGGCAAGTTCCTGCACCAGCGATTCCACCTGGGAGCTTTGGTCGGCGTAGTCCGCGAGTTGTCTCACCAGGTCGCGATTGCGCGTGACCAGCGACTTGATTTTTCCTTCGCTGAGACCCTGAGGGCCGTAGATGAGCGCGATGACTTGAGGACGGTCGAGGAGCTGCCACTCCGCGCGCGCGGCCGCTTTTCGCGGCTCCAGCGTAACGAGATCGCCCGTCGGCGCCGTGACCAGGACCGCCGTGACTTCCCCGCTGTCGGAAGCGTGAGGAGGCAGACGAATGGGACTCCAAATCAGCCGCGAACCAGCCGGGATAGCGGATACGGACTTCAACGGTAGTGGCGGGCCCGGAGAGAACGGGCGCACCGAGACCCGGAACGTGCCCAGGATCGCGCTTCCCGTGCAACTGAGCGGCACGGTTGCGGCGACCAGCGGAGCAGCCAGCAGAAGCGTCAACACAATCCGCATCACTCTTGTGAGACGCGCCAGAGTGGAGAAAAGTTGACTGCGCCGTCCGGACACACGGGCGCGGGAGGCAGGCATCCGAAGCCGTGCCTACGCCAGGGTGTTGAGAGAACCCACCCGGCCGGCCTCGAACGTCCGGATGCTCGACTCCTGCTGCAGGATGTAGCCGAGCTCGTCGATGCCCTCAAGCAGGCAATGTTTCGAGAATCCGTCGACGGGGAAGCTCACTTTGCGGCCGCCGGGCAAGCCGGCGGTTTGCGCGGCGAGGTCGATTTCGAGGCTCCAGTCGGGGTTTGCGAACAGCTCGGCGTGCACCTCGCGCGGGACGACGATGGGGAGCAGCGAGTTCTTCAGGGCGTTCTGCTTGAAGATGTCGGCGAACGACGTGCTGATGACCGCGCGGAATCCATATTGCGTCAGCGCCCAGGGAGCGTGTTCGCGCGAACTGCCGCAGCCGAAGTTGTCCCCGGCCAGCAGAATCCGCCTTGTCTTCGATTCGGGCTTATTCAGCACGAAATCCGGCTTCGGCGTGCCGTCCGCCTCGTAGCGCCAGTCGTTGAACAACTGGCTGCCGAGCCCTTCCTTCGAGATCGTCTTCAGGAAACGCGCCGGGATGATCTGGTCCGTGTCGATGTTGTCCACGGGGAGCGAAACAAACTGGCTCGAGAATGGTTGGAACCTGGTCACAGCATTGTCCTCACGTCGGTAACTACGCCGGTAACGGCGCTGGCGGCGGCGGTAAGAGGGCTGGCGAGCAGCGTGCGCCCGCCCTTGCCCTGACGCCCTTCAAAATTGCGGTTGGATGTCGAAACGCTATACTGGCCGGGCGAAAGCTGGTCGCCGTTCATGGCGATGCACATCGAGCAGCCGGCTTCCCGCCATTCGGCGCCGGCTTCGCGGAACACCCTGTCGAGGCCTTCGGCCTGCGCCTGGCGCTTGATCTCCATCGAGCCGGGAACCACCATTACGCGCACCTGCGGGTTCACCTTGCGCCCCTTCAGCACACTGGCCGCCGCGCGCAGATCGCTCATGCGGGAGTTGGTGCAGCTTCCGATGAAGACGACATCGATTTTCTGGCCGAGGATCGGTTTGCCCGGCTGTAGCGCCATGTAAGCGAGCGCCTTCCGAAGGGAATCGCGTTCCATCGGGTCGGAAACGGCCGCCGGGTCGGGAATGGCGGCGGTGATGGGAATGCCCATCCCCGGATTGGTGCCGAACGTGATCATCGGCTCGAGCGCCGAGGCATCGATGGTGACCGCTTTGTCGTAGACCGCGCCTTCGTCGGTTGCAAGCTTGCTCCAGCGCGCCACGGCGGCATCCCAATCGGCGCCCTTCGGGGCATAGCGGCGCCCGGCGAGAAACTGGTAGGTGGTCTCGTCGGGCGCCACAAGTCCGGCGCGTGCCCCTCCCTCGATGGACATGTTGCACACGGTCATGCGCTCCTCCATCGAGAGGCCGCGAACGGTGGGTCCGCAGAATTCGAATACGCAGCCCGTACCGCCGCCGACGCCGATACGGGCGATGAGAGCGAGAATGATGTCCTTCGCCGAAACTCCCCGCGCGAGTTGGCCGTCCACCTTCACCTGGAACGATTTCGACTTGCGCTGGAGCAGACACTGCGTGGCGAGCACGTGCTCGACTTCGCTGGTCCCGATGCCGAAGGCGAGCGCGCCGAAGGCTCCGTGGGTGGCTGTATGGCTGTCACCGCAAACTACGGTCATGCCGGGCTGCGTAAGGCCCTGCTCGGGGCCGATGATGTGTACGATTCCCTGGTGCTCGCTGTGGTAGCCGAAGCAGGGGATGCCGAACTCCCTGCAGTTGGTTTCGAGCCGCTCGACCTGCGCGGCGGCGATCGTGTCGAGAATGGGGAGCGAGCGGTCCGTCGTGGGGACGCTATGGTCCGTGGTGGCGAAGGTGAGATCCGGGCGGCGCACTTTCAGACCACGCGCGCGGAGGCCCGAGAATGCCTGCGGCGAGGTGACTTCGTGAACCAGATGGAGATCGATGTAAATGAGGCTCGGGTTACCCTCCTGTTCATGGACAACATGGGAGTCCCAAACCTTTTCGACGATAGTGCGTGGATTTGCCATTGCTTCTCTATTCCTTATTACAGCGCTTGCTACAGCGCGGCGCAGACAGCTTCGCCAACCTGTCCGGTGGTCAACGGAGCGCCGGCGGGCTTGAGGTCCGCCGTAACTTTGCCCGCGTCGAGCACGCTTTCGATGGCGCGGTTCACCGCGGCCGCCTCGGCCGTCAAACCAAAGCTGTACTCGAGCATCGCGGCCACCGATCCGATCGCCCCGAGAGGGTTGGCCTTGTTCTGACCGGCGATGTCGGGGGCCGAACCATGGACCGGTTCGTAAAGGCCCACCCAGGCGCCGTTCGGCTTGCGCTCCCCAATCGAGGCCGAGGGCAGCATGCCGATGGAACCCGCCAGCACCGCGCCTTCATCGCTCAGGATGTCGCCGAACATGTTCTCCATCACCAGGACGTCGAAGCGCCTCGGATTGAGCACCAGTTGCATGGCGCAGTTGTCGACCAGAATGTGCTCGAGCGTCACATCGGGAAATTCGGCGGCGACTTCGACGGCCACTCTGCGCCATAGTTGCGAGGTTTCGAGCACGTTCGACTTGTCGACGCTGGCCAGTTTCTTGCGCCGCTGGCGCGCGAGGTTGAAGGCCATGCGGCAGACGCGGGCGATTTCAGCGCGCGTGTAGGTCATCGTGTTCACGCCGCGCTCCTCGCTGCCTTCGCCCGAGATGCCGCGCGGAGCGCCATAGTAGATGCCGCCGTTCAACTCGCGCACGATGATGAGGTCGGTCCCCTCGACCAGATGGTTCTTCAGCGGGGACGAATCAATGAGGGCTTTGTAGGCGCGCACGGGGCGCAGGTTGGCGTAGACGCCGAGGACCTTGCGAATGCCGAGCAGGCCTTTTTCCGGCCGCCGCTCGGGAGGCGCCTCGTCGAATTCGGGCAGGCCCACGGCGCCCATCAGCGTGGCGTCGGCATCGAGTGCGAGTGTGGCCGTCTCGGGTGGCATCGCCTGCCCCGTCTTGTGGATGGCGATGCCGCCCAACAAACCTTCCGTCAATTTCACAGTGTGCTGGAACTTCCGGCACACCGCTTCCAGCACACGTACGGCTTCACGGGTGACTTCCACCCCTATGCCGTCTCCGGGCAGAGTAAGAACGTTTAATTGCATTTTTGTTTGATTCCGTCGGTTTCCTTGCTGAGGGACAAAGGGAGCGGCCGGTTCAATCGGCCGCCACCTGCTGGTAGCGCTCGACATGCCGGCGCACGAGGTTGGCGATTTCGTCGTTTGTAAGGCCTTTCTTGCGGTCCGCCAATTCGATGAACTTCTGGTACACGATATTCAAATCATCGGAGGAAAGATCAAATCCCAGGGCTTCGCAGCGGTTCTTCAACGCATGCCGCCCGCTGTGCTTTCCAAGCACAAGTTTCGTTTCCGGCACGCCCACGCTCCTGGGGTCGATGATCTCGTAAGTGGAGCGCTCCTTGAGGTAGCCGTCCTGGTGAATTCCCGCTTCGTGGGCAAACGCGTTGTCGCCGACGATGGCCTTGTTCGGTTGCGGGCCGAAGGTAATCGTGGAGGCCAGCATGCGGCTGGTTTCATAAAGATGCTCGGTGGCGATGCCGGTGTGGTAGGGAAGACGGTCATTGCGCACCTTCATGGCCATCACCACTTCCTCGAGCGAGCAGTTCCCTGCCCTCTCGCCGATGCCGTTGATGGTGCACTCGATCTGCCGCGCCCCGGCCTCGATGGCGGCAATGGAATTCGCTACGGCCAGGCCCAGATCATCGTGGCAATGGATGCTGATAATGGCGCGGTCGCCGAGCGCCTTCACCATGCGCGCGATCAGTTCAGCGTACTCGGCCGGCACGGAGAAGCCGACAGTGTCGGGGAGATTGACGGTCCTCGCGCCTGCTTCGACGACGGCCCGGCAGACATCTTCGAGGTAGTCCCAATCGGTACGGGTCGCATCCTCGGCGGAGAACTCGACGTCCTCGGCATAGCCGCGCGCCAATTGTACGGCGGAAGCGGCTTCTTCCAACACCTGTTGGCGGCTTTTCTTCAACTTATGCTTGAGATGAATGTCGCTGGTCGCAATGAACGTGTGGATACGAGGACGCTTGGCATGTTCGAGCGACTTTGCCGCCCGCTCGATATCCAATGTGTTGGCGCGCGCAAGCGCCGCCACCTGCACCCACTTGAACTCCCGGCTGATGGCGTCCACGGCTTCGAAGTCGCCTTCTGAAGCGATGGGAAAGCCCGCCTCGAGGATATCCACACCGAGTTCCGTGAGTTTGTGGGCGAGGCGCAGTTTCTCCCCCACCGTCATGCTGCATCCTGGAGATTGCTCCCCATCCCGCAGCGTTGTGTCAAAAATGTAGACGCGAGTGCTTTGCGACATTCTGGTCTCCGTTCGCTAGGCTGAAATCCGGGGGTAGGGCCTGTAACTCCAGCAACCTCCCGGGGATAGTAGTCATTATGCGGCACCAAGCAGAATTTAGCAAATTTATAGTTTTCCATTGACGTATTGATTTCGCGTATGTGATAACTGTTGTTTATAGCCTACTCTATGGAACTCTACCCTCTGAAAGTGTTCCTTGCCGTCGCCAACGAGAAGAGTTTCTCCCGGGCTGGGGAGAAGTTGCTGCGCACGCAACCCGCCGTATCGCTCACCATCCAGCGCCTGGAATCGCAGCTTGGGGAGAAACTCCTGGATCGGTCGGGGAAAGACCTGCTGCTTACCGACGCCGGGCGGATTGTCCTCGATTATGCGCGGCGGTTCGAGAATATCGAGCGGGAGCTCGAAACGGCGCTGGCCGAGTTGCGGGATAACTCGTCGGGCCGCCTGACGGTAGGAGCGAACGAATCGACTTCGCTTTATCTTCTCCAGCATATCGAGCGCTACCGGCGGCTTTATCCGAAGGTGAAAGTGCAGGTGCGGCGGACCCTTTCGAGCCGCATTCCCGCCCAGTTGATCGACGGTGACCTCGAGTTGGGCGTCATCAGCTACGACCCGAATGACGAGCGGTTGCGGACGCAGGTGATCTTCACCGATCATTTGGCGTTTGTGGTTTCACCCGAGCACCGCTTCGCCAGGCGGGATTCAGTCTCGATCACGGAGTTGGGCATGGAGACGTTCGTGGCTCACAACGTAGTGTCGCCGTACCGCGATGTCGTGTTGCGGGAGTTCCAGCGGCACAAGGTGGCGTTGAACATGGATGTCGAGATGCCGACGGTGGAAACCATCCGCCTGCTGGTGCGGCGCAACGAAGGAGTGGCGTTTCTGCCGAAGATGTGCGTCGAGCAGGACGTGGAGACGGGGATGCTGGCCGAGGTGCGCGTCGAGGAGTTGCAGGTGGAGCGCAAGATCCGCCTGGTTTATCCAGCCAGGCGCGGGTTGAGCCACGCGGCGAAAGCGTTTCTCGAGGTGGTGGGGAGTTAGCCCGCGCGGGCCACCCCTTGCCCTTCGGTCTGTCCTCGTCTGGCAGGTTCCCCGTCACGGCTTCTGCGCGATGAGGCGGACCAGTCTTGTTTTTCTGAGCGTCCAATCCGCGATATCTTCCGTGTCTTCGAATCTCAGAATCCGCAAGGGCAGCATGGCTCGCAGCAGGCGCGCGGGATCTATATCCACAGGCGTGCGTCCGGCCGTCCCCTCTTCGGAGGCAAAGCTCTCGATCACGAGCAGTCCTCGCGGCCGGAGCGCGGCGTGGAGCCTCGATGCGTAGGCGGGTTCCCATACCGGAAACGGCACGTACGTGATTACGACCAGGTCCCATCGGGACGAGCCGTAGTCGAATTCCGCGGAGCCGGCCACGATGCCGTTGATGTCGAGTCCCGCCGCTGCCGCGCTCTTGCGGGCGGCCGCGACCCCTCCCTCGGAGAGATCGAAGCCCGTAACTTCCCACCCTCTGGCGGCCAGGAACAGGGCGTTGCGTCCCTGCCCCATCCCCGCGTCGAGCGCCTTGCCGGGCTTTCGGTTTTCGACCGCCGATACCAGAAGAGCGTTGGGGCGAGCGCTGAAACCGCTGCCGGCGCCGGCGTAGATGTTGTTGAATATCTGGCGCCAGCCGTCGGGCCGGCCGCGCATGCGTTCCATAATCCGCGCGATGCGTCCGGCCGCTTCCTCCGCCGCTACGCCATGCTCGAGGAGATGAGCCCGGTAGGCGCCGAGCAGGACGCCGGGATCCTCGAATGGCGGGGCGGACTTCAGCCAGTTGAGGAAGTCCGCCCAATGGCCGCCGTCGTTTTCCTGGGCCCCGGCGGCCGCGTTGAGCGCAACGGCCCCGGTAAACATCCGGAACAAACAGCGCCGGTGCGTGGTCATCATACGCCTTCAGTTGATACGAATCCCCACGACGCTGATCATGATCGTTTGGGGAGAGACTACGACGCTGCGAAATTCCTTACCGCCGCGCAGCACCACCATCCGGTTAACCAGAGGCACGGGCAACTGGGGCAGGTTCACGGTGAACGAGCCGGTGCAGTCGCGATTGACGGTATAGGTTCCAGTTCCAGGCTGATCCGGAAACAGACCGGAGAGGGATCCTTTGACGGTCACGTTCTCAGTATGGGAGATCGAGCCTCCTCCGTCGAAAATCTGGACAAAGACTCCAATGACCTGTTCGATCGTTCCGGGAGGCACTCCGGGAAAAGCCGGAAGCACCAGCGGCGCCGGACGCGTGCCCGTGATGCTCATGCCATAGGCTCCTTTCAGCGTTGCTTCATCGCAAGCTTCCGCCCTTCCGCCGAAGCAGGCCGCGGGCAGCAGCGCCAGCACGGCCAGCCAGGTGTGAACGCCTGATTGAATCATAGTGTATGCTCCTTTTCGAATGTGATCGTGGTTAGAACTTTCTTGCTTTGCCAAGCGCGAGCAAGCCGCCCGCTATCAGAAGAAACGAAGCGGGTTCGGGAACGCCGGCGCCGGAGTCTCCCGCGAGCGGATAAATCGTCCCTGACTGCGAAACCAACACGGGGTTGGACACCGGTTGCATCGCCGCGTCGAGGAGACGCACCGAATCGAGCGTCAGCGTCGTGTCAAAATCGCTTACCGCCTCGTAAATACCGCCATCTGCCGCGCTGCCCTCGGCCACGGACAACAACTGGATCCAGGTCACCACGGGCGTGCCATAGTAGATGGGAACATTCACCGTGAATGCCGATCCCTGATACTCGGCGGCGCCGAAGGTGACATGTCCATACACGGCCCCCATATCCGGTCCCGTGATGTTGACGGGGTTGGCGTTGACGAGATCCGGGCCCGACATCACGTTCACCACCGATCGAGCGGCAGTGGCGAGTGGTCCCGGTTTGATTGCCGTCGCCAGGTTCGTTCCGCTGATCCGGAAGCCGAAGGACAGGAAGCCGCTCAGACCCGTCATGCCGGAAGCGCTGGCGGACAGCACGTCCTGCGTCACGGCGTAAGCCGTGACGGTTGCGCCGTTGGAGCAACAGGGGTTGCTGCTGGTTGCGGTGGAGAACGCCGAGGAACCCAGAGAGAGATACGACGCAATAGCGTTTCCGCCCAGGGATCCGCTGCCGACGCCCGGAAAGGTGAAGGATTGGGGCGGAAGGATTGCCGCACTGGTTCCGTCGATCTGGCCTCCCCCTACGGGATGCTCATAGAGAATCGCCGTTGCGAAGCCGATCGGCGAAGCGGCCGCCTGCCCGTTGAGCAGGCATCCGCAGAAAATCGCGAGGGTTGCTGCTTGACAGTTCACCGGCGCAGTATGAACTGTATTGCAGCCCGTCGCCATAGACGGCACATGAATTCCACATGAAGATTTTCTGTATGAATTTCCCCTTGTAAATTAAGTACTTGTGGTATCTCCCGTATATAATCGTCCTTATGGCCGGGGCAGCGGGGAGACGGCTATTTCGTTTTGGGGATTATGAACTGGATCCGGCCTGCCTCGAGTTGAGCCGCAAGGGACGCCCCGTCCGGTTGGAGCGGCTGCCGATGCAGCTTCTCTTGCTGCTGATGGAACGGCGGGATGAGTTGGTGGACCGCGAAGCGATCACGGCCCGGCTTTGGGGCCAGGGCATTCATCTCGACGCGGACAACGGGATCAATACGGCAATCCGTAAGTTGCGGCATGTTTTCCGCGATCAGGCCGGACGGCCTCGGTTCATCAAGACGGTGACCGGCGCCGGGTACCGCTTTATCGCCCCCGTGGAAGTGATCGAACGGCCCGCGTCCCAGGACATTCCTTCCCCGCGCGCGATGATTGCCGTTCTGCCGTTTGAGAATCTCTCGCCCGCCGGGGGCCAGGACTATCTGGCCGATGGAATTACCGAGGAGGCCATCACCCATCTTGGACAACTGGACTCGCAAAACCTCGGCGTGATCGCCCGTACCTCCACCATGGCGCTGAAGGGCGCAAGGAAGACGATCGGGCAGATCGGGGCTGAACTGAACGTGGACTTCGTGCTCGAGAGTTCGATCCGGCGCGGAGAAACGCGCATCCGAATCACGTCGCGTTGATCCGTGTCAGCACCCAATCGCAGGTCTGGTCGGGGGCGTTCGAACGCGACGCGGAGCAGTTCCTGGGACTTCAAAACGAACTGGGGGAGGCTATTGCGCGAGCCGTTCACGAGCGTCTCGCTCCTCAGACCGGACCGGAGCGCCAATACACGAAGAACCCGGACGCGTACGATCAATACCTTCGCGCACTGTTTTTCCGCAATCAATGGAGCCCGGCCGCTATTGCCCAGGCTATCGAATGTTATCGGACAGCCGTGACGATCGATCCGGATTATGCGCTGGCATGGGCGGGGCTCGCCGAGTGCCATGCCTTCCTTCCGGTGAATGCCGAGGCGCCGGCGTTGGAAATCCTGCCCGTGGCGTCGAAGGCTGCGCGCCGGGCCGTTGAACTCGCGCCGGAATTGCCGGAGGCGCACTCGTCGCTCGGGGCGGTGCAGCTTTGGATGGAGTGGGATTGGCCGGGCGCGGAAGCTTCGCTGCGGCGCGCCATCGAGTTGAATGCCAGCAACGCGGACGCCCGGCGCTGGCGTGCGATTCTGCTGAACAATCTGGGCAAGTTCGAGGAGTCGGCGCGGGAGATTGCCCGGGCGCGGGAACTCGATCCGGTCTCCCCACTCACGCACGGGCTTTCGGGAGCCCTGGCGAATCATGCGCGCCGCGACAGCCTGGCCGCGGGCCATCTGCGCCGCGCCCT
>JABAQT010000065.1 GCA_019187195.1 Bryobacteraceae bacterium | reverse complement strand
ACTAGCCGCCCCGCCGCCGTGCCCGTGTCCAGGGATTCGGCCACGCTCACCAGGGACACGCTGCGCCGGTTGAACCGCTCCAACAATTCGGCCAGGTCCTTCACGCTCCGGGTGAGCCGGTCCAGCTTCGCGATGATAACCGTTTGCGCCGCGCCGCTATCCACGAGGGACAGAAGACGCGCCATTCCGGGACGGTTCAGGGACTTCGCGGATTCGCCCGCGTCAATGATGATCTCTGCCAGTTCCGTGCCCTGAACTACCGCCAGGGGGCCCGGGCCTTCTTCGATTGCGCTTAAGCGCTGGCGAGAAGAAAGCCGGTGCGTCCATGACGGCAGCGGAGCCCACGGCCCGCGCAATGAAGGCTGCCGCCGTCGCCGCGCGGAATGAAATGAGAAGAAGAACGAGAAGTTGGTGGGAACGACGGTGCGAGTCGTGGGCTAGGCGAGGAAGTTTGCCGAAGAGATCGCCGCGGGAGTCAAGCATGCCAACGGCGGCATGGACGTGTACGCACCACGGAAACTGGAGGCAATCCGGAAGAAACTGGAGACGATGCTGCCGCGAGTGAAGACGGTCATCGAGCAGACGCGAGAGCGGGTGTTTGCAGGCAACGCGCGCTTTCCGGGGAAGCTGCTGAGCATCTTCGAGCCGCTCACGGAAATCATCCGGCGGGGCAAGGCGGACAAGCCCAACGAGTTCGGCAAGATGATCAATGTGCAGGAAGCCGAAGGGCAGATCGTCATCGACTACGATCTGCAGGTGCCGGCGGTGGAGGTTCACCAGCGGCAGTTGGGCCGGAAGTGGTGGCGGCGGATGCGGGGTTCTATTCGGCCAAGGGCGAGAAGGCGGTGGCTGAAAAGGGAGTGAAGAAAGGGTCGGTGCCGAACCGTTCAACCAAGAGCGAAGAGCGCAAGAAGATGCAGAAGAAGCTCTGGTTCAAGAGGGCCAGCAGTGGCGCACAGGTTGCGAGGGAAACATCAGCGCTCTGAAGAGGCGGCATGGGCTGGACCGCTGCTTCTACAAAGGGGAGGAGGGAGTGCAACGTTGGACTGGACGTGATCGGGGACAACCTGATCAACATCGGCCGCGCCCTCGCGGAGATGGCCGAGACCTGACGGTCACCGCTTCGGCTGATGTATTCACAGTTCGGTCAATTGCCCTCGGCGCATGTCCGCGAGCGGCGTTTGTTGCTTATGGGGCGCTGCGCCATGCGGAAGAAGGGCTGTCCTCAGCCGCAGTCGCGGGGATTCGATAAAACGGAATTTCGCATCGGAGAGTAGCTAACGTCCAAATGGCTGGACACTCTTTCTCCGTCTCATTGAATCGACCAACATTTCGCCCCCATACTGCTTTCATTACACTACTGCGAGGCGGTATGCGGCGATTCTCAACTATAACTCTTGCGTTCGTTCTTATCGGGCTGTCGGTTCCCACCTATGGGCAAGCGACCGGCACACTGCTCGGAACAGTTACTGACGCTTCCAGTGCGGCCATTCCCGATGCCGGTGTGACCGCCATCAACGAAGCTACCGGCGTCTCTCGCCGAACATCGAGCGGAGATACCGGGGAGTACTTAATTCCCAGGCTACCTGTGGGGCGCTACACCGTGCGAATTGAGAAGGACGGCTTCCGCGCCTTTGAGAGCCGCGGTGTCATTATCCCCGCGGATCAGAGCGTGACGATCCCGGCCGCACTACAGATTGGCACTGTCAACGAAGAGGTCACAGTGAGCGATTCCGTGTCCATGCTGCAGACCAACTCCGCCACTCTGAGTCAGGTAGTGGAACAGAGACGTGTGGAAGAACTGCCGCTGAACGGGCGAAACGTGCTCAACCTGATCCGGCTGAATGCCGGCGTCATCAGTCGCGGCGCCGGCGGATACGGACAATTTCAGATCGCTGGAGCGTCGTATGCATCACCCAACTCCATCAGTGGAACGCGTGGCAACCAGACCGGATTTCTGCTCGACGGTGGCAACAACACCAATGGCATTGTGAACGGAGCAAACCCCACACCCAGCCCCGACGCAGTTCAGGAGTTTAGCGTGCAGGGGAATAACTTCTCGGCCGAGTATGGCAACGTTGCGGGAGGGATAGTGAACGTCGTGACGCGCTCCGGCACCAATTCATTACATGGCTCTCTGTTCGAGTTCTACCGCGACGGACGTATGAATGCTCGCAGTTTCTTTGCCTCGCGGCGCGATTTCCTGAAGCGCCACCAGTTCGGCGCCACGCTCGGTGGACCGGTTTTCCTTCCCAAGATCTACGACGGCCGTCAACGGACCTTCTTCTTCGGTTCGTATCAGGGCACACGGATTCGCGAAGTATCCAACGATGCCCGCCTCACTGTCTTCACGCCCAGTCAGGCGGCGGGTGACTTCTCGGGCATGTCCTCCGTGATCCGTGATCCTCTGACGAATTCGCCATTCGCAGGCAATCGCATCCCTACCAGCCGCTTCGACGGCGTTAGCGCGGCGCTTCTGCCTAACCTCCCTAGGGCGAATCTCGACGGCACCAACATCTATGCCTATTCGCCCCCCAAAGCGATCACCGACGATGGCCAGTATCTGTTGCGGATTGACCATCAACTGACGGCGAAGGACTCCATCACCGCTCGCTACTTCCAATTCGAATATGAGGTACCCGCTTCGTCGCTACCGAGTAATTTCCTGTTCAACCGTACCGGTTCGGACGCGCTTGCCAAGAACGCACAGGTCAGTCACACTCACATTTTTTCGTCTCACATCATGAACGTGGCACGGTTCACCTACAACTTCCAGCGCACGGATACAACCTCGCTACTTGACATCTCTCCGGCTGATTACGGGGCTCGCATTGTACGCGGATTCCAGGGTGGATTCGTCATGTCCATTACTGGGTTCTCCGGCATCAATACCGGCACGGTCGGTCGTGCGTACAACAAGAACTACGAGTTTTCCGATATTTTGTCACTGAGTACCGGCAAACATAACCTGCGCGCGGGCTATCAGTTCCTCCGTGATCTGAAATATGCTTCCAATAACTTCAATGCTTCGGGCGCCTACACCTTTTCCGGCCAGCGGGCGGGTCATGCAATCGCTGACTTCCTGCTCGGTGTTCCCGTGTCACTCGGTATCCGCAATCTGGCTGTGTCCGATACCTTCGCCAATTACCATGGGCTGTTCATCCAGGATGACTACCGCGTCACCCGCCGCCTCACACTTAATCTAGGCCTCCGTTGGGATGGCACTGAGCCGTATGTGGACCGCCGTGGTTTCCAGCCATACTTCCGGTCCGGCATGGCGTCCTCGGTCTTTCCACGCGCTCCGCGCGGAGCGCTGTTCCCCGGAGACAAGGGAGTTCCCCGGAACGACGGCGGGCTGAACGCCCGCCCGGCCGACCCAGACCGTATCAACTTTGCCCCGCGTTTAGGGTTTGCTTTCAATCCTTCTGCGCGCACCGTCATCCGTGGCGCATACGGCATTTTCTTCGGGCATGCCCCCGCTCAGATCAGCGCGGTCGCCTCCGAGCCCTGGGTCCGTTCAACCAATATCAACAATCCGCCTACTTTTTCGAACCCCTTTGGCTCCGCCACTCCCGTTAATCCCAATGTGAACGAGGCTCCCTCAGACTTCGTTTTTTCCGCCGCGCCGTCGTTTTCCGTCATGGACCCGGAGTTCGTCAACTCCATGACGCAAACCATGAACTTCGGACTGGAGCGGCAACTGACTGACAACCTTATGATCCGCGCCATGTACGTCGGTACGCTTGGCCAGCACTTGGAAGTAGGACGTGAATTGAACTATGCGCCTTACATTTCAGGCGCATCCACCACAGCTAACATCAACACCCGCCGCATCTACCCCGGCATCGGCAATCTGCGCAACACTGAGAGCACTGGGCGCTCCTGGTATCACTCCATGCAACTCTCCATCACCCGACGCTTCTCGCATGGCTTCAGCTTCCAGGGCAATTACACTTTGTCCAAATCCATTGATGACACGTCGGTCTATGTCAGCCCAGCGAATACGATCGGGCCCGATCCCAACGACAGGAAGTTGAACCGCGGACTCTCCGACTTCGATGCCACACATCGGCTTGTCGTCTCAGGCATCTACGAGTTGCCGGGTCTCCACCAGGGTGCATCCGCGTGGGCCAAGGCTATCGTGAACGGCTGGCAGGCAAACACGATTGTCGAAGTGGAAAGCGGTGTACCATTTACACCTTTCGATTCGCGCGACTTGGCGCTAGCCGGTGTTGGCAGCGGCGTACGTTTGATGCAGTCCGGCAATGCCGCGCTCGACGCGTCGCGCTCCCGCGCCGAACTTGTTTCGCGCTACTTCAACACGGCAGTCTATTCGCTTCCCCCCGCGGGCCATTTCGGCGTGAGTGGACGAAACACGCTTCGCGGGCCTGGCACGATCAATGCCGACTTCTCGCTCTTTAAGAACTTCACCGCGCGCGAGAAGGCGAAGTTCCAGTTCCGGTCAGAGTTTTTCAATCTATTCAATCGGCCGAACTTCGGCAACCCGGTTGCTACCTTCAACAGTCCGACGTTTGGCACTATTCAAACTTCCAGTCCCGGCCGGGTAGTGCAACTCGGCCTGCGCGTCACTTTCTGATTTCATGCCACACACACGTAGAGCATTTCTTCACCAGGCGGCCGCAGCCACGATCGCGCGCGCGGCAGCGGACATTGGCGACGGGCAGAAGAACCAGGTCGAACTGGTTTCCTGTGCAGACGGCACGCAGCAGATACGTCTCGTCAAAGTAGGTGGCAGACACGCCGCGGAAGGCGAGTGGCTGTCTGCCGTGATGCCATTCCAACCAGGTTCCCACTTGCGCTGGACGCCGCGCTGGATCACGCCCCAGCAATACAAGAAGCATCCGTCTAATCCTGTCTACGGCCCGGATCAAAGTGGCGCATGGGACAACTGGACTAACGGCGTGGGTATTCTGAGAACTCCCGACCGCAAACACTACCGAATGTATTATTGCGACCGTGTCAACGGTATCGGCTTCGCCGAGGCGTCCGTCGATCGCCCCACCGAATGGAAGGAGCATCCATCGAGCCCCGTGCTGCGTCCCAAAGGCGAGCCGCATTGGGAAGGCAACAGGCTCAACCAGCCTCGTGTCACAAAGGTCACGGAAACTCACTGGCGCATGTACTACACCGGATGGGGCCAGGGACTGTGGCGCATGGGACTCGCCGAGAGCTTCGACGCCGGCATCACCTGGAAGCGCCATTCTGATGGTCCAGTAATGCCATTAGGCCCACCCGGAAGTGACGATTCCGAAGCCGCCTGCGTTCCCATGGTCATACGTGTCGATGGTCAGTGGAAGATGTGGTATACAGCAAGCGGCAACCGTAAGAAAGCGATCGGGATCGCCTATGCCACGTCATCCGATGGCGTTCACTGGGACAAATATCCCGGGGGCCACGTGATGCCGGTGATTAAGTCTTCCAAGTGGGAGACCGGAGTAGTTTCACGTCCATACGTCATGCACGCCGATGGTGTCTACAAGATGTGGTACTCCATGCGTGGACCGGCGTACAGAATCGGCTATGCGGAATCCGCGGATGGTATTCGCTGGGAGCGTAGTCCGGCGAATCCGATTCTGGATGTTTCTCCGGACGGATGGGATGCGGAGATGGTCGAGTACCCCGAAATTGACATCTACCACGGGATCTACCGAATGTGGTTTTGTGGAAACAATTTTGGCACCGTGGGGTACTCCGAGGGAGTTCCGGAAACGACGCTCGATCTGTCAATTCGAACGGGCAGCATGCGGGATCCCGGACCCGGCTGGAGCGACTGGTCAGCACCGCTCCGGCGGCCTGCCGGCGAAGCGATCCGCGGCAAGGGAAAGTTCGTGCAGGTGCGCGCCAAACTCACTACCTCGAACCCGCTCCTGAGCCCAGGACTGTGCGCTTTAGCCATCGTTTGAACCACCCCGCAATTGGAGGCCGGGATTGTCATACGGCGTGCCGAGTCGTTCATCTATGCGCGGGGTTTATCGAATTGGGGAACCTTCATTCGCTCACCATTTCTTAACGCGGACTGATGCGCGACAAGACCAGGTACGGTCATCGCCAGGGAATCGTATACATCGATCGCTGGTTCGCGGCCATCCAGTAGAGCGTTGATGAATTCGGCGCAGAGAAACACGGCGCTCCCGCCGTGGCCGCTATTGTGGCGCATCGCCTGAGGGAGCATCGGGTCATTGCGCCAATAGTCCGGAATCTGAATCTTCTGGTGGCCGCCGATGCGCAATCGCCAATCGTCGCCGTGCCGTCCGGTGATGGGCATAGCCAGCGTACCCTTGTCTCCGAACCACTGCGCACGCTCGCCATCTCCGGCCACAAGGAAGAACACATTTGCCCGAACCATGTTGCCACGGCTGGTCTCCATCAGAGCCGACTCGTTCCAATAGGGATTATTGTAACTGTTGTTCTCCACCCAGGGATGTCCTCCCTTGGGAGCGCCCAAACAAGAGACACTCGAAATGCGCTCACCCGTCACGCCGACGGTGTAACAGAGCGCGTGTGTAGGGTAGAACATCGGCGGCTGTCCCCAACGCCAGCTCTTGGAACCGTCCGGCTCAAAAAAACGGCTTTTCTTGTTAGTAACCAGACGGTCGAGATCGCCGCGGTCATGATAGTACTCGGACTCTGTATAAAAAATGTTGCCGAATGCACCGTTCTTCACCAGAGCGCGTGCATAGATGGCCGGTGCGCGGTAGTAGCTTGACTCGGCCATCATATAGCGCAAGCCGGTTCGTTCCTTTAGCGCTTTCAGTCTCTCCGCTTGTTCAAGAGTCGACACGGCCGGACACGCGGACTGCACATGTAAGCCGCGATTCATGCACATATCCACATGCCGGTAGTGGCTCGTCGCTCCTGTGAACACGGCCACCGCGTCAAGATTCCGCTCCTTTCTCAGCATCTCTTCGAGTGAAGAGTACACGTTGTCGCAACGGTAGGCATTGCGCAGACGCTCGCGGCGGTCGCTTCGCAAATCGGCAACGGCCGCAATGGTGCAGCCTGGGTGCTCATGCCAATGGAAGGATGCGCCGAAACCCCCACCCACAACGGCGAGACGGATACGCTTGCTGGAGTCCGATTGTAGCGGTAAGCCTGCGCTTACAGCACTGGCAATCGTCAAATTGCCGATCACAAAGTTTCGTCGTGTCATTTCACCTCGCGCAGCAACCGGAGCGCGCTTTCGATCACCGCCTTGTCAGCCCCAGGATCGTATGGCGTTCGGGCCACTTCATAACCGCCGTATTCATACTCATGCGCCACCGGCATATAGTCGCCACCTGAACCCGTCGAGTATGCGCAGAAGAGCGTGAGGGGGAACGGTGAGCCTTTCTTGATCGCCACACCGATCTCCGCAAACGGCTCGCCAGGCATGGACACAATCGCGATTTCACCGATGCGCAACACTTCCATGGTAACCAGCTTCGGCGATGGGTCTACAGGGGCCGTGCGCAGCTTGAGCAGGTCCGTTGACCGCCGAAGCCGGGCCTCAGCCTGATACACCTTCCACTCATCGCCGCTCGCTTTCACCGACTCGACCCGGCGCGTCGCTTCGGCCACCTCGGCTCGCATTGCTTCCACTTCGGCCTGAGAATAGTGGCGCCGGGGTGTTTCGATTGTAGTTCGGGCAAACTTCAATTGCGCGTCACGCGGCCCGGATACCCGCCAATATTGCTTCGCCTGGTAGGCCGTGGATTCGATGTAGCCTTCAAATTTGGGCTCCCGCTTCACGGTCTCCACACCAAGGGCCAGCGCCGCTGCTTCATGTCCCAGCATGGAGCCAAGGCGTTCGGCCACTCTCAAGTCTGCCGTGAAGCCTTCAACCGGCCCCTGATTGCCGGCAGCGCCCTGGAAGAAGAGGCATTTTGCCCCAGGGAGAGCCTGCTCCACTGTGTGGCGCATCGGACCTATCCAGTCCGACGTGATCAGCTTGTTCGCAAAGCCCATCACAGTTCCGTGGCATTGGAAATTCACGATCACTGCCAAAGGTTTCCCTACCGCATTGTCGACGCGCAGAACAAGTAAGTCACGATCCACAAAGCCATCCGGGTTCCGTCCCACCGCGGGTGGATTGCCTCCCGTGGCACGAAACCGCCGGTTGATGTTGATGCTGCCCTGGCCCTTCGCGCCATAGATATGAACCGGCTCCAGTCGTGAAGCGGCCTCGATGATCGCACCCGCGATCTTATCGTACACGGCCTTCAGGTGATTCTCGAAAAGCATCCGATGCAGGTTCATGTCCAGACCGGGCGGTCCCTTTTCCGGCCGCAAACTAGGGCCGGAATGTGTATGCGATACACCGATGCGAATGTGCTCGGCGGGAATGCCGGAGCGAACAGCGGCGATTGGAATTAGCGCGTTGAACTCCTCGGCCAGCACCGCGTCCAGGTCTACCATCGCGAACTTCTGGTGGCCGTCGGAGATCACCAGCGCTGTCGCCAAGAGGCCATAAGGGTCGCTACCGTTTGCCGTGACATGGGTCTGCGATCCCCAATTCAAGTGAGCGATGCCGGAAGGTGGGGTGATGACGGCGCGCGCCACGCCCGCCATCAGCCCGGACGGGCGCGCATCCTTCGGCCCCTGCTCCATCACCTGCGAGGCCAATGGAACCGTAGCCGTGATCAGCACGAACACCAATATGAATCTCACGATGCTGTCCCGTAATCCTTAATCTTAAGTGTCTTGCCGCCTTGTAGGGCGGACTCGTGCGCGACAATCCCCGGCGCTGTATAGGCCACTGCTTCCCACGCGTTGACACTCGGGTGGCGGTTTTCGGCGATCGCTCGCACAAACTCATGCGTGAGGAAGGTGTGTGAGTTTCCGTGTCCAGTCTTGACGCGCATCGGTTCGGGCAGACGCTCCATGTGGTCAGGTTGTTGGTAGGCAATCTTCAGCACATGGCCTTCCGGATAGCCGTTGCTATCCAAGACTGTCTTGCCGTCCTTCGAGATCTGGAACACCGTATTGGGCGAACCTTCCGGCCGGCTCATGATGTAAGACATGCGATCCCCGTAAAAGAGGCCGCGCTCGGTGCCGCCGGCCGCAATATGCCACGATATCGAGACGCGCGCGGCATGGCCCCCTGATGTCTTGAAGTACGCGGTCTCGCTCCAGAACGGATTCTGGTACATGTTCGTCTTCAGCACCTCGTGGCCATCGCCCCAGCCGATGGCTGTTACCTCGGAGAGCCGCTCTCCGATTACTGGGATAATGATGCCCGTGCAGTGCGTCGGATAATGCATCGGCGCGATGCCGTGCCGCCACGTGGGCAGACCCTGCTTGTCGAACATCAGCGGCAAAACGCCCTCGTGGTGGTACTCCGCCTCGGAATAGAAGATTGAACCAAACTTGCCCTGCTTGGCCCACTCGCGGCATGTGATCACTTCCGCGCGGTAGTAGCTCGTCTCAGCCATCATGTACTTCAGGCCGGTTCTCTTCACGACGTCGAGAAGCTCTTCCAACTCCTCGATCGACATGCCGGCAGGCACGGCACTGATGACGTGCTTACCCGCTTTCATGGCTTCCACGGCCATCCAGACATGCATCGGCGCTGGTGTGAACACCGCCACCGCGTTCAGGCCGGGATGCTTCAGCAGGCCGCGAAACTGGTTGTAAGCATTGTCGCAGCGATAGGTTTCCTGCAATCGCTGCAGGCGGTCCGGCCGGATATCACATACCGCCACAACCGAGCAATCTGGATCCAGATGCCACTGGAAGCCGGAACCGAAACCGCCGCCGACAACACCGATCTTGACTGTTTGGCCGCGATTGTACTTCACCGTTTGAGCTTTCGACTGAACCGCTAATGCGGCACCCGCGGCCACTCCGGCGCCTCGAAACAACTCCCGCCGGTTCCAAGAATTGTGATCCTGCATTCCTTCATCCTCCTGTCGGGCATGCTTTACTGTGCTGGCATCGAGAGCGACTGCACATCCTCAAGCCAGGCAGCAAACTGTTCCACTGTATGCTGTATATCCGCTTCTGTATGCGCCGCCGAAATGGACCACTGCTTCGTGGCGACGGGGAAACAATACACACCGCGAGCGATGAGCGCGCGACGCATCGATTCGTCCTTTGGAAAATCGTGATGGCTAGCCAGATCGTGCCAGTCTACCGGTGCATGGTCCATGAAATACACGCAGAAAGCTGACCCCTGCCGGACGATAGTGACGATGACGCCTTCAGCCGAGAAGAGCGCCGCGAGTTCCGCCTCTGCGCGCGCACCGAGTTCGTCCAGGCGTCTGAACAACTCGCCGTCCCCCGCCGCCAGTCGCCGGAGTGTTGCAATCGCAGCCGCTGCCGGGACCGGATGGCCATTGTAAGTACCCGCCAGTAATACGCGTTTAGCTGGATCCGGGTGAGCGAAATAGTCCATCAGATCCCGCCGCCCAGCAATGGCGGCGATGGGAAAACCGTTCGCCAGAGCTTTGCCGAATACCGCCAGGTCAGGCTTGACACCACAGATGGCCGAGTAACCGCCCAAAGCGTGGCGGAAACCCGTTTTCACTTCATCGAAGATTAGGACGAAACCATACGTGTCGGCCAACCGCCGCAAACCTTCCAGGTAGCCTGGCTGTGGCTTAATCAGCCCGATGTTCTGCAGAATCGGTTCCGTGATAAGAGCAGCCACTGAGTGGCGCTTGCAGGCTTCCTCTACCGAGTCCAGATCGTTGAAGTTTACCGGATGCACCAGCGCCTGGTGCGCCAGCGGCACGCCCGCACTGATGGGGATGTACGGGTATTCGCCAGGTGAGATCCTAGGCCCCAATTGCGCAAGCGGAGTGGCCAGGTTGCAGCTCACGTCGTTGTGCCACCCGTTATAGCCACCCTGCATCACGATGATATCTTCGCGCCCCGTGGCGGCGCGCGCGGCACGGATCGCCTGAAATGTCGCTTCGCTCCCCGTGTTCAGCAGTTGAACGCCTTCGGCGTAAGGAACCGCATCCTGGATCAGTTCAGCCAACTCTCCCTCGTGTACCGTGGTGCCGGAGCCGAACAGGCTTGCTCCGTTCTGAAGCGACTCAATGACAGCCTGGTTCACCTCCATGTCGTTGTGCCCGAGAATGTGAGGGCCAAAGGCGGCGTGAAAGTCGATGTAACGGTTCCCGTCGGCATCCCACATGTACGCACCATGGGCTCGAACGAAAACCACCTCGGGCTGGGTTGCCCGATTGATCGACACCATTCCACCCGGAATTACGCGGCGGTTGCGCAAGAGAATTTCACTGGATTTCGTTAGAGAGTTCTTCAAGCAAAGTCAGTGTAACCGAGAGATCTCGCGTGCCGGCTGCGCTAAAGGTGGATTCGTCCAGTGAATTGGACGGATTCTGATTGCTGCTTCAGTGCGGCCGATATCCGGGAAACGCAGGAAAGCAGGAGGCGGGAAAGCCGGTCCGCATTTCCCGCGTGCACCTCGTTGATCGTGCCCGAAACACTCACGGCGGCCACCACCTGGTTCTCCGAATTGCGGATACCGGCGCCCAGGCACCTGCACCCGATTTCGTCCTCCTCGTCCTCCATGGCGAAACCACGTTCACGCACTTTGTTAATCTCCTCCCGCAAACGCCGGACCGAGGCGATCGTGTTCTCGTTATGGCGTGGCAGGCCATGTTCGTTCACGATGCGCAGAAACGTCTCGTCGTCAACGCCGGTAAGCAACGCCTTCCCCAGTGCCGTGCAATGCACATCCATGCGTTTGCCCGGCCATGTGGCCACGTGTTGTGCTCCCGGCCCTTCGACCTTGTCGAGGATGACGGCCTCGTTGTTCTCGAGCACGCCGACATGCACGGTGAGCGACGTCTTTTTGGCGAGTTGCTGGACGTGTGGGCGTACGAACTCACGCAGTCCGACATGCGCCAGTGCCGTGCCCGCCAGTCCGGCGAGTTTTAGCCCGAGCCGGTATCGCCCGGTTATCGTCGAGCGCGTCAGGTAACCCGTGCGCTCCAGCGTCAATAGCAGGCAGTGCGTTGTACTCTTGGGGATTCCAAGCTTGCGCGACACCTGCGGCAGGGATAGCCCCTTCGGCGAATCGCTCAGGAGTTCGATGATGGCGAGACCTCGCTGGAGCGCGGGTACGGACGGCGTCCGGATCACGGTTGTCTCAACGTCGCGAGCCATGTCTCACATTACATCGGCCGATTTTCACTGTCCAGTGTAATGGATGGCCTCTTAGTCGAAACCGCCAACGCTTGGATCGAAACGTTACAATGCTACATTCTCATGGCGCTCAACCGGCTCGACCTCGTCCTCTTCTTTGGGTACTTGGCGCTGAATGTCCTCCTCGGTCTCTGGGTCTCGACCCGCAAAGGCTCAACGGCGAAGGGCTACTTCCTCGCTGGCGAAGGCCTACCCTGGTATGCCATCGGCGGATCAATCATCGCCGCCAACATCAGCACGGAGCACTTCATTGGCATGGTGGGCGCCGCCTACGCGGCTGGCTTTGTGCTCGCCCAATGGGAATGGGGCAACTGGTTTACCTTCTCACTGCTGATCTGGGTTTTCCTGCCCTACTACATTCGAGGCGGCATCTTCACCATGCCTGAATTCCTGGAGCGCCGCTACAATCCGGCCTGCCGCTACATTTACGCCGTGTGCTCGCTCGTGTTATGGATCGTCGCGCAGATTTCCGCGGTTATGCTCGCAGGAGGTAAAGCGCTGCAGGGAATGTTCGGTTTCGAGCCGGCGTGGAGCATTCCCGCACTGGCCGTTCTCGCCGGCAGTTACACCATCTACGGCGGGCTCACTGCTGTCGCGTGGACCGACTTCCTCCAGTTTGTCGTGCTGATGACTGGGGGTTTGATCGTCGCCGTGATCGGTGTCGACAAAGTGGGAGGGCTAGGCGCCCTGATGGAGGCCGCACCGGAGAAGTTCCGCATTTTTTACCCGATCGACGACCCCAACTATCCCTGGCTGGGCGTCTTCGCGATCTTCCTATCAGTAGGAGTCTGGTACAACTGCACCAATCAGTTCATCGTGCAGCGCTGCCTCGGTGCTCGAAGCGAATGGGACGGACGCATGGGTGTAGTCTTTGCTGGCTTTATGAAGATCCTACTGCCATTTCTCGTTGTCCTTCCGGGAATCGTTGCCTACCGTCTCTATCCTTCACTCCCTGATCCGGACCAGGCATATCCGGTGCTCGTCCGCGACCTCGTACCACTCGGTCTGGGCGGCATCGTGATGGCGGGCATTGCCAGCGCGCTGTTATCTCATCTGAGTTCTGTGCTGAACTCTTGCAGCACCGTGTTCACAATCGACTTGTACCGTCCCTTCCGCTCCCGCGCCACTGACCGTGAGCTTGTTCTCGTGGGCCGCATCAGCGCGTTCGTCATTTTGCTGACTGCCACGACGCTGGCCTTCTGGCTGGCCAGCGGACAACACGGTGTCTTCACCTTGATCCAGAACGTCGGCGCTTGGGTTGCCGCGCCAATCTCTGCTGTCTTCCTGATGGGTGTTCTCTGGGGACGCGCCACGGCGACGGCGGCTACCACTGTGCTGATCGCCGGCTTCCCGCTTACGGCTCTGGTGGAATACGTTCTCTTCAAGCAGGTGGCCTTCTTCCGTCCGTACGACAACTGGCTGAACCGTACTTTCCTGATCTGGCTTCTTTGCCTGGCGATCATGATCATCGTCTCGCTCGCTACGCGCGCCCCGGAAGCAGGCCGCGTAGTGCCGATGCTGTGGTCCTGGGACGGCATGCACCTTCCCGAACATGAACGCGACCGCAACCGCGGCATACGAAACTTGTTTCTCTGGTGGAGCCTGCTAATGCTGGCCATGGCAGCCTTGTACGCGTATGTCACCTGGTTTCAGATGACACACTGACAATTCGGATTGGGCAGCACCCCCCTACCAGTCGGCTACCGAGCCATCTTTATGTGTGCAGTTCATGAGAACTTCGGGTTCCCAGGGATGCTTGGCCGCTTGGGCCTCGTCGATCTCGACACCCAGCCCAGGACGCGTTGGAGCCAGCGACATGCCGCCCTGCATCGAGACCGGCTCGTCCACCACATCCTGGCGCCACGGAACGTCCTTCCGCACCACCTCCTGAATGAGGTAGTTCGGTGTGGCAAAACCGACATGAAGTGATGCCGCCGTGCTGATCGGGCCTTGCGGGTTATGGCATGCCACGGAGATGGCGTAGGTTTCAGCCATCGCGGCAATTCGCCGCGCTTCGCTGATGCCTCCGCAGTGGGAAACGTCGGGCTGGATGACCGAGCAAGCTCGCTTCTCGAATACCTCACGGAACTCCGCACGTCCCGTCATCCGCTCTCCCGTCGCGATCGGGAAGGGGAGTGCCCGCGCCACCTCAACGAGGGCATCGATGTGCTCGGGCCAGCATGGCTCTTCGTACCAATAAATGTCATAGTCCACCAGCCGGCGGCCGAACTGTATGGCCGCCGCCGGTGTGGTCCGGGCGTGCAGGTCCAGCATGATGTCGATGCCGTCGCCGGCTGCCTCCCGCATCGCCGCCACACAGCGTTCGGCGTGCTTGAGCACGGCTGCGTTCTCAACCAACTCAGCCACGGGAATAGGCATCGCCTTCATCGCCGTGAACCCCTGGCTCATGCTGTATTGCACACGGTCGGCAAAATCCTCCGGTTCTGTGGTGCGATACATCCCTTCCAGAGTTCCCCCACCGAGATGATCGTAGAGGCGAAGTTGGTCGCGCACGGGGCCGCCTAGCAACTCGCACACGGGACGCGCGAGATCCTTGCCCTTGATGTCCCAGAGCGCCTGGTCAATGCCGCTCATCGCGCTGAACTTGGTAATGCCCCCACGCCAGAAATACTGGCGGTGCATCACCTGCCAAAGGTGTTCCACGCGCCGCGGATCCTGACCGATGAGCAGCACGGACATGTCCTCGATCGATCCGACCACGCCCTTGGTGTGCCATTCGAGCGTGGCCTCTCCCCAGCCGTGGAGGCCTGGTTGATCCGTTTCCACCTTGACGAAGATCCAATTACGCATCCGCGCGTTGACGACGACTGTCTTGATCGCTGTAATTTTCATCGCTTCAATTCTTGTAATTGCTCAAGCACCGCATCACGTAAGACATCGGCAGCGTCCTGGGTGAACGGCGATGTCGACACTTCATACCCGCCTTCGGCAAACGCCTCGCGTGTAGGCAAGTACCCAAAACCTCCATTCGAATAGCCGGAGAAGAGCGTGTGAGGGAAAGGAGAGCGCTTGGCGATCTCCACCCCTGTCTCGGCAAACGGTTCGCCGGCAGTGGCTGACAATGCGATGCCACCAAACGCGACAGTTTGGAGCGGCCAGCCGATGGTAGCCTTCCCGTGAAACCGGCTCGAAAGTCCGGCGCGGATTCCCGCTTGTGTCGCCAATGCCAGAGCGAAACGGATCTCCTCATCCGATGCCCCGCGTTCTCGAATCGCCTTGGCCTCATCACGTAGCAGACCGGCTTCTGCCTCCGCCTCCTCTGGTGGAGCCATGGCCCGGACAGGCAACGGCACCATGCGATACGCCACGTCCAAGTGGCTGTCCTCCTCAATCTCGGCCACGGGGACGTAGAGCGCTATCGGAGCACCCGATTCCTGCACGCGGTCCATCTGGTAGCGCACGCACGCCACGTCCATATTGGCGGCCAGAGCAGCGCCGGTCAAACCAAGGGCACGTCCCCACCGCCGGTACACACTATGATCCCCGGTGAACCCCACCTTCGGCCCCAGGTTGCCTGCCGCACCCTGCAGAAACAAACACCTCGCTCCCGTTGCACGCTCCATCACGTGGCGCGCCATTCCCGGATAATCCGGTGTGAAACACTGTGACTGCCAAGCAATGGTCGTTGGATGACAGGCGTAGTGCAGCAGGTTGGCCACCGGTTCACCGTCGCGCCCGGCAAAGCTCACCACGCGTACCGTGTGGTCCACGAATCCACCACTGTTCACGCCCACGCCGATCCGGCCGTCTGGCAGGCGGACACGGCGGTTGACATTGATAGAGCAGATTCCTGACGCCGCCTGGACGCGCACCGGCGTTAGCGACTGCATCGATTGCCATGCTGCGCCTGCAATGTGAGCGGGTAGAGATTGTATGTACGCTTCAATCATGGAGCGTCCCCCGCGGATCATCTCCAGCCGAAATGTGTTGGGCCCAGAGTGGGTGTGTGTACAGGAAAGCCGGATATGGCTTCTCGGCATGCCGGTTGCGATCTGGACCTCGTCCAGAATACGAGATGTCACTGCCTCGTCGAACCCGATCGCATCTACGTCGATCAGGATAAACTGACAAGCACCGTCGGAAATGGTGAGCGCCGTGGCGTATAGCGGAAGGTCCGCCGTTATTCCCCGTTCGTGAGTTTGGGCGCCCCAACCGCCTTGTGGAGTGCCGGGGGCCGGTGTAATGTCGCTTCGTCCGGTTCCTGCGGAAAGCATCAGATGTCAATTATAGGGATTTCCCGACGGACCCACGTCACAACAGACATTGCACTGTCCTTATGGCTGGACGCATTTCCACTTCTGTCTTGAATACTCCCCAGTTTCGCTCTACGATGCAATGACTGTCCAACAGTTACACCTTTTGAAGACGAGGCTTGTCATGACCAGTACCACCTCACGATTCCTATTCGCCACACTTTTTGCGGTCTGTACACTCCAGGCGCAATCTAACGGCTCCATTACAGGCGTGATTCGGGATATCCAGACGGCGTTGGTCGTGGGCGCATCAGTAGTCGCCGAGAACACGGCCACGGGTATTCGAACGACAGCGGTGAGCAACGATTCAGGCATCTACATTTTTCCCGCTCTGCCCGTCGGCCTCTATCGGCTTACCGTCTCCCACGGAGGCTTCCAGACGCGGGTCCTGAGCGATGTTCGCCTGCAGGTCGACCAGCGGCTTACGGCGGATTTTGAACTCGCGGTCGCTTCGGTGCAGGAAAGCGTCAAGGTTGAGACATCGGTCGCGCTTCTGGAGACGACTACGTCCACACTCGCGCAGGTCGTCGACACAAAGCGCATCAACGATCTCCCTCTGAATGGAAGAAACGTCCTCAGCCTTCTCGGACTACAGGCCGGCGTCACCACGCGCGGCGGTTCCCTGAACTATGCCAACAGCGCGCTCTACCCGACCGGCGCCGGCTACCTGGTGAACAACTCGGTGAACGGCGCTCGCGGAAACCAGACCTCGTATAGGTTGGACGGTGGGACCAACACGAACGGCACTCATGGCGTGGCCAACCCCTTCCCCAGTCCGGATGCCGTACAGGAGTTCAGCGTTCAGACCAACAATTTCTCGGCCGAGTACGGCGGTGTTGTTGGTGGTGTGGTAAATGTCGTCACCAAGTCAGGCACCAATCAATTTCACGGCTCACTCTGGGAGTTCCACCGCAACAAGGCGCTGAACGCGCGTAACTTCTTCGCCGCCGATGCCGACGTTCTCAAACGCAATCAGTTCGGTTTCGGAATCGGTGGTCCCATTCGATTGCCAAGACTCTACGACGGCCGGAACCGGACTTTCTTCTTCGGCTCCTATCAGGGCTCGCGCAATCGCCGCGCACAAGCAGGTTCGATAGTCACCACTCTCAATGCCACTCAACGTGGTGGCGATCTGTCCGGCATGGCCGTGGCGCGCGACCCGCTCACCAATGCCCCGTTCGCCGACAATCAGGTGCCCGTATCGCGCTTCGATTCCGGCATCGTGAAGTTTCTTGACTACATGCCCACTGCGACGGATGGCAACATCTTCCGCTTCAATCGCCCGTCAGCCGTCAATGACGACGATCAATATGTACTCAGACTCGATCACTACCTGCCCAAAGGCCACCAACTCACAGGGCGAATCACGAGGACCGATTTCCGCAATCCGCCCAACTATCTAGATCGTAACCTCTTGAGCGCCTCATCCGGGCTTGGATCTATCGCTGACAACGTCCTGCTCACCTACACGCACGTCGTACGTAGCAACCTCATTGCAATCAACCGATTCACCTTCACCCGTCTGACACTCGACCTTGTGCCCGCTACCGACATCGCTCCCGCCGATTTCGGAGCCCGCGTGCCCAGAACGACTCCCGGTAACCTCGTGATGACCATCTCTGGCTACTCCGGTGTGAACACGGGGTTCTTCAATAACTCGTTCGATAAGAATTACGAATTCACCTCTGACTGGTCCTATCAGCGCGGCAAGCAGAACCTGAAGTTCGGCTTGGGCATGCTCAAGAGCGTGAAGCGCTCCGCCGGTCAGTATACCGGTAGCGGAAGCTATACTTTCAACGGACAAATCAGTCGCAACGTTTTGGCGGATCTCCTTCTTGGCCTCCCCAGCAACTTCGCCATGCGCCAGATCTTCGGCAAAGAAATCTACGTATGGAAGCCCACGCTCTATGTTCAGGACGACGTACGCCTCACCCCTTACCTCACCATGAACATCGGCCTGCGGTGGGATCCCAATCGTCCATTTATCGACACTATCGATATGTGGCCCGCGTTTCGGCCCGGAGTACAGTCGCAGCGTTTCCGTAACGCGCCGTTGGGACTTGTGTTCTCCAATGACGCCGGAGTGCCGCGCGGTGTAGCCAATTCCGATCTGAATAACTTCGCCCCCCGCGTAGGCTTCGCCTGGAACCCTCATGGCGGACGCAATGTTGTTCGGCTTGCCTATGGTCTCTTCTACGATCAAGTCTTCGGTCAGACGGCGTGGCGTGCATCGGCTCCCTACGTCGCCAGCACCTCGATTTTTGCACCGCCCAGCTTCATCAATCCATATGGATCCAATACGCCGGTCGATCCAGCGCAGAACCTTCACCCCGATCCGAACTTCGTATTCCCTGCTGCGTTTCCCTTCGCGTCCATGGAGCAGGATTTTCGTAGCGGCATCGTGCAGAGCTACAATCTCACCTTAGAGCGGCGCCTCACCAACTCACTCATCGGCCGCGCGTCGTATGTCGGCTCGACCTCCACTCACCTAATGATGAGTGAGGCCGTGAATGCCGCCATCTATGTGCCTGGCGCCTCAACCGTCGCCAATACGAATGCCCGCCGCCCCTACACGGCGTTCGGCAATGTCACGGAGATCCGCGATGGCGCGCGTGCTTGGTACAACTCGCTCCAACTTACTCTCCAGAAACAACTCGGCGTCAATTGGACTTTCGCGACTAACTATACGCTCTCCAAGTCCATCGATACCTCCTCCTTCGCCCAGGATGGCGGCGTCACCGAAGGGCCAAACCCTTTCAATCGGCGGTCGAATAAGGCGGTTTCCGATTTTGACGCGCTACATCGATTTAACGCCTCTCTCTTGTGGCGCCTGCCGTTGCTCGCCGGTTCCCACGGTCTTACGAAGGCTTTGTTCGGCGGATGGCAATATAACAACATCGTAAACATCGACAGCGGTCTCCCATATTCCATCGTCGACAGTCGTGATCAGGGACTCGCCGGCGTTGGAGCCGGCGTTCGCGCCGATCTGGTCGGGAATGCAGCACTCGCCGGCGACCGTTCGAAAGCTGAATGGCTGGCTCGCTATTTCAACACCGCCGCGTTCGCCCTGCCCGTTGAGGGAACCTTCGGCACCTCGGGCCGTAACATTTTGCGTGGACCGGGATACTTCAACGTTGACGCGTCGATGATCAAGGAGTTCGCCTTCGGAGAGCAACGATCCGCTCAATTCCGCGTCGAGTTCTTTAACCTGTTCAATCGCGCCAACTTTGGCACGCCGACGAACACGCTGAACAGCCCCAACCTGGGGCGCATTCTATCAGCCGGCGATCCCCGCATCCTCCAACTCGGCCTCAAGCTGGCATTCTGAGCCATGAAGCTGACCGGAGTACTTTTGTTTCTTTCGGCTCTCTTACCAGCCGGTGCCGATAACCTTGCGCGCGACACCTTGAGCCCTACCTACGAGTGGAGAACCTTTCCGTATAGTTGGCAGGAAGTCCTTTCCGGTGAGTACGCTATTACGCCCGTACACTGGCGAAGGTCCGCCAACAACCGGCTCCTCGAAGAGGGTATGAACTCCCGTCCCGTCCGTTGGGATGATTCAACCATTCGTGTCTTCTACGGTGTGCGAGGCCCAGGCAACGGCATCTTCTATTTTGATGTCGATCCGCGGAACCCGTCGCGCATTCGATCGGGACCGCATGGTCCGATCCTCTCAACCGGTCCGGCCGGCAGCTATGACGACGACTGGCTGATCGCACCCGAACCCGTGCGGATCTCCCGTTCGCACATCCGCATGTACTACTCCGCCAAGATGGCCAACCGCCCCTTCTTCGAGCAGGCCTGGAGCCTAGCCATGGCCGAGAGCTTCGATGGCGGCAAGACATGGATGAAGTATGCTGGGAACCCCATCCTTCGTACTGGCACGGCAGAATGGGAGCGCGGCGCCATCGGATTCTGCTCAGTCGAGAAGTCGGGAGCGGCCTGGCGCATGTGGTATCTAGGAACCAACGAAAAGGCAGTGAAGCAGATCGGCTACGCAACTTCTGCCGATGGCATCCGCTGGGACCGTTACCGGGGCAATCCGGTGCTGCCCGTGAATCCGCACAATTATTGGGAGTCGATGGCGCTCGCCGTGCCGCGTGTCATTCGCGACGGGCGTCTTCTCAAGGTTTGGTACGCCTCTTACGGACCGGGCAATTGGAACGGCGGCCAGGGGCCATACGCCGTCGGCATGGCCGAGTCCGTCGATGGAGTCCGTTGGTTTCGTAGTCCGCACAACCCCGTCATGAAACATTCGGCCCAGGGATGGGATTCGATCATGACCGCCTATCCCGGTGTCGTCAACCACGGCCGATTGCATTATATGTGGTATTCCGGCAATGGTTACAACGGCATCGGATTCGCCGAGGCCGTTCCCCCTACAGGGCATCGCTATTACAGGGTGGGCGCTACAACACTCCCCGAGGCAAGTTGGAGTTCATGGCGCGCCGTATCCGGCCCCGAGCCTGCACGCGAAGGCTATATTCAGTTTGCGGTTTTCAGCACAATTCCCCCGAGTAAGATGTACTTCGCCGGTGATAGTCTCACCGCAGGTCCCGGTGCATATCCTGAGATCCTGGCCCGTATCCTCGGCGCTAGTTACCGCGGCAATCAATATCCCGTAGCCAAACACGCCGCCGGAGGTGCAAAGATGAGCGACTTGGCGCGCTGGGCGGCCGGCGACCTCTCCGCCGCCCACTCGGATGCCGGCGTGGTTGTGATTCAGGATGCCGGTTTAACGGATTATCCAGCCGGCAAATTCGAGAAGTCCCTCCGCAACCTGATCGTCGCCGCTGGTGCCCGTCAAGTGTTCATCGTTAACCACGCACGCCGCCCGGCGAATTCACCTCGCGATTCCCGTGTGGTCGAGGGTCTGCCTGTCGAACAGTGGCACCAGTATTGGCAACAAACCCTCAATCCACTGCTCTCGAAGGTTGCCCAGGAGTCTGGAGGATCTGTCATTGACTACCGTGGCGCGCTTGAGGGCTTCCTCGCCCAACATCCGCGGGCGCCCTTGCTTGTCGATGACGGTGTCCATCCAGCCCCAGCCGGCAAGCTATTCCTTGCGCTGCTCACGAGTAAGGCACTTGGATTTTCGCGAGACCAACTCGACCTTTCCGGCTATTATCCGCTATCAACATTGGCCGAGGAAATGATCAACTTTGTTTTTGCTGGCAGCGATGGGAAGTAGATGCTGCTGGCGCGATTCGACAAGGAAGAGAGCCGTTGGGCGGTGATTGCGACACTGCGCGCATGGGTGGAGCGATACGGGAGCCCGCGAGCGTTATACGTGGACTGGAAGAACGTATACCATGTAAAGCCGAGCGAGCGGCAACGGGAGCGCGGAGAACACAGTCGATCGCCGACTATGCGGCGGCGAACCGCTATCTGGAGGAAAGCTACCTGGCGCAGCACAACGCCAAGTACGCGGTAGAGCCGGCCGAGCAGTTGGACTTTCATGAACAACTGGCGAAGGGGGTGGATCTGGATGAGGTGTTC
>JABAQT010000068.1 GCA_019187195.1 Bryobacteraceae bacterium | reverse complement strand
TGCCTGAGTCTTATTGGGGTTTGGGTTGGTGGACCTGGACGGGTTCGAACCGTCGACCTCTTCCATGCCATGGAAGCGCGCTCCCAACTGCGCCACAGGCCCACTCGTGAGGACGTACAGCTTCAATATACCATAGGCTGCAAGACTCACCTACTGTCCTGTTTTCCGCCGGGAGCAGCCACCGCGCCCGCCGCCTGGGGCGCGCCCCTCCCCGCTGCCGTCCGCGGGGCGAACTTGCGTTGCACGAGAAACCCGTAAGCAGCCACGCCAAGCGCCAGCCAGAAACCGATAGTCTCGATCGGCGCGTCAAAGCTGCCGGTCTGGTTGATCAGCCAGCCGCTCAGCCATGGCGCCACCACGCCCGCCAGATTCGCCGCCGTGTTCTGGATAGCCACGGGAAGAGCGCCCGGCAGCAACGTCTGAGTCAGCGCCCAGTAGTTCGCCGTCGCCAATCCCAGTCCGCACAAAGAGGCAACCGTAAAAAAGATCATCAACGTTTCCGAGTGCGTGTAGACGCTGATCGTTTGGGTCGAGGCAATCACGAATCCGGCGATGGTGAACGTCTTGCGTACACGAACCGGATCCCTGCCCTTTGCGATCAGCTTGTCCGCCCACCATCCGGAAACCGCCGCCACAAGCGCCATACCGCCAAAGGACATGCCGCTGAACCAGCTCGTTTTTTCCAGCGACATCCCGTGCTGTTCCTGGAAATACCGGGGCATCCAGGTCATGCAATAGTAGACAAAATACATGTAGCAGTAAGTGCCGATGATCACTCCCCACATCAGAGGGCTCTTCAGCGCCTCCAACAGGCCGGTCCGCTCATTGGAGTCGGTCTGAGCCGCAACCACCGTCCCTCTTGCGGCCGGATCACTACCCCGCACCCACAGCAGCCACGGAATCAGCCACAGCAGACTCCCCAAACCGAGCAGGCCAAACATCGCCTGCCAGCCCACGTGGTGAATCAACAGCGCGGCCATCGGCAACCCGACCGCGGGGCCGATCTTGGTTCCGGTCATGTACAGCCCCACTGCGAACCCGCGCTCTTTTTCCTGGAAATGCTTGCGGATATAGTAAAGGCTCGACGACGTAACCACCGATTCGCCCGTACCCACCAGGAGCCGCAGTGCCACGAGATCCACCAGTCCGCGCGTGAACATCGTGGCCGCCGACGCCGCGCTCCACAACAGGAAACCGGCCGTGTAGAGCACGCGCACGCCGAACCGGTCCACGAGCATCCCCGCCGGGATCTGAAAAATCGTATACGTCCAGAAAAAGGCGGACAGTGCAAGTCCCTGCTCGGCCTTGTCCATTTGGATGCCCTTCACCATATCGGGCAGCGCGATGGTGAGGTTTACGCGATCGGAATAGGCAATCACCATTCCTAGGCTCAACAGGCACACCACCCACCATCGTTTGGAACTCATCTGGACTATCTGTTCTCCTTTCCGAAAACTGAACTGTATCATGACGCGCGTGCGGACCTAAAGCAGCGTCAGCCCGGCCACTCGCGGAAGTGGAAGGATTTGGGCCGCACAAAAGCATCGAAGCCAAGCCGCGAGAGCGTGCAGCCGCGCCCGGAATCCTTCACGCCGGTCCAGGCGAGCGCCGGATCGAGATAGTCGCAACGATTCAGGAAACAGGTTCCCGTCTCCACTTCCTCTCCGATCGCCAGCGCTGCATCCACGTCCTGCGTCCAGATCGAAGCCGTCAGTCCGTAAGCGCTATCGTTCATCAGCCGGACGGCTTCCGCATCGTCCTTCACCTTCATCACTCCGGCCACGGGGCCGAACGTCTCCTCGCGCATCACCAGCATCGAATGGTCGACGTTCACCAGCACCTGGGGCGCGACGTACGGCGTGCCGGGGCGGTCCGCTTCAAACTCTCTCGCGCCGATGAGCGCCCTGGCGCCGCGAGACACCGCCTCCCCGATATGCAGACGCACTTTGTCCGCGGCTTGCGTCGAAACCATGGGGCCCAGCGTCGTCTCGCGGTCGAGCGGATTGCCAAGCCGGTACTGGCGGGTGAGTTCCACGAATCCCTCGACAAAGGGCTCGTAAACCGCTTCGTGAACATAAATTCGCTCCACGGCGCAGCAGGACTGTCCCGAATTGAAGCATGCTCCATCCACAAGGTTGTCGATGGCGGCTTCAAGCGCGGCATCCGCCCGGACATAAGCAGGATCCTTGCCGCCAAGTTCGAGGCCGGTTGCGAGAAAACGTCCGGAAGCCGCTTGCTGCACGGCGTGACCGCCGGCCACGGAACCGGTGAAGGCAACGAAAGCTATCCGGGGGTCGCCGATGACATCCGCCACCTGCGCGTGATCGATGTGGAGAAATTGAAACACTCCGCCCGGCAAACCGGCTGCCGCGAATGCCCGTGCCCATCGCTCGGCCGCCAGTGCCGTTTGTGGGGCCATTTTCAATATCACCGAGTTGCCTGCCAGCAGAGCGGGAACGATCGCGTTCACCGAAGTCAGGTAGGGATAGTTCCACGGCGAAAGCACCAGCACCACCCCAAGCGGCTCACGGCGAATGAATCGCCGGAAATTCTCCTTTGGCTCCACTTTGATATCGGCAAGCGCGGCGGCGGCCGCCTCCGTCATGTAGGCAGCCCGCTCGGCAAAGCCCCGCCGGATCTCCATCGGCGAATAGATAATCGGACGGCCCATCTGCCAGGTGAGTTCCTCGCCAATCTCCTCGCTGCGCTCGATCATATAGGCTGTCATCGCGCGGCAGATATCGGCGCGGGCGCTGAGCGGGGTATGTCTCCATTCTCGCTGCGCCTCCACGGCGCGGGCGAGCGCGGCATCGATCTCCCCGGACGAGGCGAGCGCCCGCTCCGCGTAGACGGAGCCGTCGACGGGACTGACGGTCTGTTGAATGTTGCGTGGCATTCGAACACCATTGGAGCACACGGCCGCACATGAGCAATGGAGGTGGAAAAGGCTGGTAAGCTGTAAAGTCTGGGTATGGATCGTCAGCAAGCCTGGGAGCTTCTCTGTGAATTCGTGCGGACCGACGGACTGCGTCGCCACGCGCTGGCCGTGGAAGCCTGCCTCGCGGCTTACGCGCGCAAGCACGGCGCCGACGCCGAACAATGGAGCATCACCGCTCTGTTGCACGACTTCGACTGGGAGATCCACCCGCAACTCCCGGACCACCCCACGAAAGGAGAGCCCATTCTGGCCGCGCGCGGAGTGCCGGAAGAGATTCGCCGCGCCATCCTCTCTCACGCCGATTTCACCGGCGTGCCGCGGGTCTCTCTGCTCGAGAAAACGCTCTTTGCCTGCGACGAACTCGCCGGGTTTCTCACGGCTGTCTCTTATGTGAAACCCGGAAGGAGCATTCACGAAGTGGACGTTCCGAGCGTCCGAAAAAAGATGAAGGACAAGGCATTCGCCCGCGCCGTGAACCGCGACGACATTACCGCGGGCGCGCGCGAACTCGGAGTGGATCTCGACGAACACATCGCCTTCTGCATCGACGCCATGCGCGCGCGAGCCTCTGAACTGGGTCTGGAAGGGACGCCCAAACCGCGATAATCATGCTGTTTGCGGGTCTCATCTGGTTGACGGCCGCGGTTGTAGCCGCCGCATTTGCGATGAAGCGCTGGTGGTTCCCTCCACCCATAAACACCTATGCCGCGAACTTCGACTCCTACTTTTCACTGAACATCGCCGTGGCGGGAATTATCTTCTTCTTGGCGCAGGCGGCCCTCGGCTGGTTCATCTGGAGATTTCGCAATCAGGGCCGGCGTGTCCGCCACACCGAGGGCAACAACCGCCTCGAGGTGGTTTGGACCGCGGTCACCCTCGCGCTGTTCCTTGCCGCGTCCGTGCCAAGCGCCGTGCTGTGGTCGCGCGTCCATCTCGATTTGCTCTCTCCCACCGCGATGTCCGTCGAGCTTCTCGGACAGCAGTTCGCCTGGAATGTGCGTTACCCCGGTCCGGATGGCCGTTACGGGAGAACAAGTGCCCGATTTGTCAACGACGCCGCTGGAAATCCGTTCGGCATCGATGACGGCGATCCAGCGGGGAAGGACGACGTGGTGAGCGGCGCGCTCCGTATCCCCGCCGGTAAGCCTGTGCTCCTGCGCCTGCATTCGCGCGATGTCATCCACAGCTTCTTCGTGCGTGAACTGCGCGTTAAGCAGGACCTCGTGCCGGGAATGGAAATCCCCCTCAAGATTGAAGCGGACAAGCCGGGCGAATATGAGATTGCCTGCTCCGAATTGTGCGGTCTGGGCCATCACCAGATGCGCGGCCTGCTGATCGTGATGCCGCCCGCTCAGTTCGACGCCTGGCTGCGCCAGCAGCGGGAGGCGCGCCAATAGCGTATGGAGAACCCCACCGCAGCCAAAGTCCACGCGCCGCCCGGCGGGTTCCTGCGGCGCTATGTCTTCAGCACGGACCACAAAGTCATCGGCATTCAATACTACCTGCTCGCGCTGTTCAGCGTGTTCCTGGGCATGACGCTCTCGGCGCTCATGCGCTACCACCTCGTCTATCCCGGCGAAAAGCAGCATCTCTTCCAGCTCCTGTGGCCCAACGGCGCTCCGGATGGCATCATGACGCCGGAGTTGTATCTCTCGCTCATGACCATGCACGGAACCATCATGGTCTTCTTCGTGTTGACCACGGCTCCCCAGAGCGGCTTCGGCAACTACTTTCTGCCGCTCCAGATCGGCGCGCCGGACATGGCCTTCCCGGTGCTGAATATGCTGTCCTTCTGGACTACGCTTCTCTCCTTCCTCGTCCTCTGTTCGGCATTCTTCGCCGATGGAGGCGCGCCGCTCGGAGGATGGACCGCTTACCCCCCGCTCAGCGCCACCGGAGCAATCGCCGGCCCCGGCATGGGAACCGGCATGGATCTGTGGATCATCAGCATCGCCCTGTTTTGCGTGGCCTCGCTCATGGGAGCCATCAACTTCCTCACCACCGTCCTGGAAATGCGCGCCAAGGGCATGTCGCTGATGCGCATGCCGCTCACCTGTTGGGGATGGTTCGTAACGGCGGTCATCAGCCTCTTCGCCTTCGCCGTCCTGCTGACCGCGGGCATTCTTCTTCTTCTCGACCGCCTCGGCGGAACCAGCTTCTTTCTGCCCGCCGGCCTCGTGATCAGTGACCGCGTTCTCGATCATTCCGGCGGCTCCCCGCTCCTCTGGCAGCATCTGTTCTGGTTCTTTGGACATCCCGAGGTCTACATCGCGATCCTTCCGGGGATGGGCCTGGTTTCGACTGTCCTGTCGGTGTTCTCGCGCAAGCCCGTGTTCGGATACAAAGCCATGGCGTATGCCATGGTGGCGATCGGGCTTCTTGGCTTCCTTGTTTGGGGCCACCACATGTTCATCAGCGGCATGAGCCCTTACTCCGCCATCGCCTTCTCCGTTCTCACGCTCGCCATCGGAGTCCCTTCGGCCATCAAGACATTCAATTGGTTGGGCACCATCTGGGGAGGCCAACTGCGGCTGACCACCGCCATGCTGTTCGCGCTCGGCTTCGTCTCGGTGTTCGTTTCCGGCGGCTTGACCGGCCTCTTCCTTGGACAGCCCGCGCTCGATCTCTACTTCCACGACACCTACTTCGTGGTGGGCCACTTCCACATGATCATGGGTGTCGCCAGCATCTTCGGCATCTTCGCCGCCACCTTCTACTGGTTCCCCAAGGTAACCGGACGCATGATGAGCGAACCGCTCGGGAAGATCCATTTCTACTGCACCTTCCTCGGCGCCTACGCCATCTTTATACCTATGCACTTCGCGGGCATTGCGGGCAATCCGAGGCGCTATGCCGATTTCACCCAATTCGACTTCCTGAAGGATCTGGCCTCCGTTCACAAGTTCATCACCCACGCCGCTCTCTTCACCGCCGTCATTCAACTCCTGTTCTTGTGGAACCTGTTCTGGAGCTGGCGCCGGGGCGCTAAAGCCCGGGAGAATCCCTGGAACGCCACCACGCTCGAATGGGCGCTCCCTTCGCCCCCGCCCGCCCATAACTTCGGAATCAACCCGCCGCTTGTGAAACGCGGACCCTACGATTACAGTCTTCCTCAAGGGGGCAAGGATTTCCTCATGCAGCACGAGGGGGAGGAAGAATGAACCTGGCGATGGCGGGTTCGCAGCGCCGCGCCTCGTTCACCGGACTGTATGCGTTTCTGGTTTCGGTCACCATGTTCTTCGCCGCGTTCACCAGCGCCATGGTTGTCCGCCGCGGCGCTTCTGACGATTGGAAAGGCGTCCCCGCTCCATCCCTGTTGTGGGTGAACACCGGAGTGCTGGCGGTGAGCAGCGTCTTGGCGGAAAAAGCAAGACGCGTGCTGCGCGCCGGAGACCGCCGCCGTCATTTCAACCTGTGGTGGACGGGAGCCACGCTGCTGGGCGCCATGTTCGTCGCCGGCCAGATCATGGTCTGGCGGTATCTTCACCGCCACGGCGTCTATCTGAATACAACTCCCGGCAGCGCGTTCTTCTTCGTCGGCACCATTGCGCACGCCGTCCACCTTGGCGGCGGATGGCTGGCAATGCTATATCTGAACATTCGAGCCTTCCGGCTGGAACTGGGACCCGGACGGCGTACCGCGATCGACGTAGCCACAATCTACTGGCATTTTCTGGGCATTCTGTGGCTCTACCTGTTGTGGCTCTTCCGGTTTTGGGGGAATTGAGGGATGGAACGGGAAGCAACCTGGGAAGGCGGCGGTTCGCCGTTCGCCATTGGCGTGAAGCCGCTCGGCATGTGGCTGTTCGTGGTTTCCGACGCGCTCACGTTTTCCGCGCTGCTGGTGACCTACACCTACTGCAGGCTATCCAATCCCGATTGGCCCACCCCCTTTCATTTCTCGCCGAGCATCCTCTTTTCCACCGCCATGACGTTTCTGCTGCTCAGTTCGAGTTTCACCATGGCCTTGGCCGTGCGCGCCATGAAGAACGGACGCCGCCGTCAAACCGTGCGCATGATGGCCGCCACCATCGCCATGGGTCTCGGCTTCGTCGCCCTTCACCTCAATGAGTGGTTCCACCTCATGCGCGTCGGGAATATCACGCTGACGGACAATCCCTGGCATCAGCCGCTATTTGGCGCGACCTTCTTCGGCTTGACCGGACTCCACATGGTTCACGTCTGCGCTGGATCCATCTACCTCGCCATCGTCGCCGCCGGCGTCGCCCGCGGAAAGTTCGGCGCCGAGGATGTCGAAACCAGCGGACTCTACTGGCACTTTGTCGACCTCGTGTGGATGTTCATTTTTCCGATGGTCTATCTCATGTCGGTGGCGCGGTGAAGGGAGAACACGAAATGCAGCCAACGGTAAGACAGCTTGCCTCGGTGTGGGCCGCTCTCCTCGGCTTCACTCTCGTCGAAGTGGGCCTCGCCTATCCCCATCTTTCGGCGGCGCTCTTCCTCATCGTCCTCCTGGCGCTCTCCGTTGGAAAATCCGCGATGATCATCGGTTTCTTCATGCACCTCAAGTTCGAGCGGCGCGCCCTGAGCCTCGCTCTGTTTCCATTGCTCATCGTGTTCATCCTCGTCCTGCTCGCCTTGTTGCCGGATGCGGAACGCCTGCGGGAGATGCGATTCTGAATTATGCGCTACGCGATGCCGCTTCTCTGGGCGGCTTCACTCTACGGGCAATGCTCGCAGTGCTTTCGCACGGCCGCCGCGCAGCAAACCGCAAGCATGCGGGCCGTGAATACGGGCATCCTTGTCATGCTGCTTCCTGTCTTTACCCTGCTCGGCGGGTTCTGTCTGCTCGCCTACCGCCGGCGTGATCCTTGAGACGCCGCCAATCGGGCTCCTGCTTGCCTCCTCCGGCGAGACCGGGAAACTTCTGTTCACCATGCTGCTCGTCTTCGGGTCGGCAAAGGTGCTTTACGAAGTGTTCGAGGCCCTGCGCCAGCCTGGAATCATCGGCGAGATCCTGGCCGGCGTTGTCCTCGGCCCCGGTGTCCTGAACCTCCTTCAGCCGACGGATTTTCTCGGCGCGCTGGCTGAACTCGGAGCCATGTTCCTCTTGTTTCGCGTGGGTCTCGAGGTGCGATCTTCCGATCTGCTCGAGACCGGAAAAACCGCCCTGCTGGTGGCCGTGCTGGGCGTGATCATCCCCTTCGCGATGGGTTTCGCCATCTCTGGCTTCTGGCATGGTTCGCCCGTGGAAGCGTTGTTCCTGGGAGCCGCCATGGTCGCCACCAGTGTCGGCATCACCGCGCAGGTCCTCTCTTCGAAAGGGCTCCTGAATCACCTCTCGAGCAAGACTATTCTCGCCGCGGCGGTGATTGACGATGTGCTGGGCCTCATCCTCCTCGCCGTCGTAAGCAGCCTCGCGAAAGGCGAAGTGCGGCTGATGGATCTCCTGCTGACCGCGGGCATGGCCATCGGATTCACGGCGGCGGTCGTGTGGTGGGGCTCAAAAACCGTGGCCCGGGTTGTACCGATTGTTCAGGAAACGCTCAAAGGCGACAACTCCGAGTTCAAGATCGCGATGGTGCTCCTGCTGGGAATGGGCCTGCTCGCCCTCGAGGCCGGCGTGGCCGCCATCATCGGAGCCTTCCTCGCCGGCATGGCGCTTTCCACCAGCGTCTCGCACCGGGTTCACGATCTCACCAGCGGGCTCAGTGAGTTTCTCGTGCCTTTCTTCCTGGTAGGCATCGGGCTGAACTTCAACCTGAAAGCCTTCGCCGAGCCTGAAGTGCTCCTCATGGCGGGCATTGTCCTGGTGGCTGCCGTCGTTTCAAAACTGGTGGGATGCGGATTGGGAGCCTGGCGGTTGGGAAGGCGGAATATGTTTCGGGTGGGAGCGGGGATGGTCCCGCGAGGTGAAGTCGGAATGGTCGTTGCGCAATTGGGCATGACACTGGGGGTGGTGCCGGATACGGTTTACGCGATTGTGGTCACCATGTCGCTGCTCACCACCATGGTTGCTCCGCCCCTGCTGAACATCGCCTTTCGCGGGGAGAGCGAAGGCTAGACCGCTGTTGTGGCATACTGCGCACATATGACAGCCCGCGCGGGTTTGCTGCTTCTTTGCCTGATGCCTCTGCCGGCCCAGATCCCCACATCCTGGACGCCGGAATTTTCCATGCGCTTTGAGACCATCGGTGATGTCGTGCCTTCGCCGGATGCGAAACTCGTTGCCTGGGTACAAACCCGTCCGGTGATGGAGACCGAGCGCAGCGAGGTGGTTTCCCAAATCTATCTCGGCGCCGCCGATGGGTCTCGCCGGCTGCAACTGACTCGAGGAGAAAAGAGCGCCAGTCATCCCCTCTTCTCGCCCGATGGCCGCTACGTCTATTTCCTCTCCGGGCGGACGGGCAAGACCAACGTGTTTCGCATTCGCACGGACGGCGGCGAGGCTGAACAGGTCACGCAATTCAAGGGTCCCGTCTCCGCCTTCGGCGTGTCTCCGGATGGCAAGTGGATCGCGTTTACGGGACATGAACCGGACCCCGATATCGAGAAAGCCAGGAAGGAGAAGTGCGATTGGGAGGTCGTGGATGAAAACCCGGCCAATGCCGCTCTCTACATCGTGCCGGCCGAACCGGACGCCGGACACACGCGGACGCAGCGGAAGCTCTTCGAGAATGCCTACCACATTACGGATTTCGACTGGTCGCCCGATTCGCGCGCCATCGCCTTCACCCATCAGCCATCGCCGTCCGCCGATGATTGGACGAAATCCAACATCGCCGAAGTGACCATCGAATCGGGCGTAGTGAGGGAACTCGCCGCCACTGGAGCCGCGGAAAGGGAGCCCCACTATTCGCCCGACGGCCGCTACCTCGCCTTCACGCGCACCAGCGACCCGCCACGCTGGCCGGGTGACTCCCGCATCGTTCTCCTGCCCCGCCAGGGAGGCGATCTCCGCGTGCTGCCCGCTACCTACGACGAGAGTCCGCGGATTGCCGGGTGGCGCGGCGACTCTTCCGCTCTCTATTTCGCCGAGACCAGGCACACGCGGCAAACGCTCTACGAAATGCCGCTCGAAGGTCCCCCGAAGACCGTCTACGAACCGAAACGCGGCACCCTCGGCCTGAGCCGCCTGAACCTCAAGGGAGCCGCCATCGGCTTCGCCTACGAATCACCGGATGAGCCTCCCGAGGCATTCGTCATGGCTCTGGCATCCCCTGGCCCGGGAGTCCGCGTCAGCCGCGCCAACCTCGATCTGCCCAAACTCCCGCTTGGCAGGACGGAAGTCATCCGCTGGAAATCGAAAGACGGCCTCGAGGTGGAAGGGCTGCTCACATATCCCGCCGGCTATCAACCGGGGAAAAAGGCGCCGCTGATCCTCAACATTCACGGGGGCCCGGCGGGTGTCTTCGTCGAAAGCTTCATCGGACGCCATGGCCTCTATCCGCTTGCGGTTTTCTCCGCCAAAGGCTACGCAATCCTTCGACCGAACCCGCGCGGCTCCTCCGGATATGGAAAGAAATTCCGCTACGCCAACGTGAACGATTGGGGCGGCATGGATTATCAGGACGACCAGGCGGGCGTCGACCACGTCATCGGCATGGGAGTCGCCGATCCCGGCCGCCTCGCGGTGATGGGTTGGAGCTACGGCGGCTTCATGACCAGTTGGACCATCACCCAGACGCACCGCTTCAAGGCCGCGGCCATCGGCGCCGGTGTCACCGACCTGTTGAGTTTTACAGGCACGGCGGACATTCCCGGCTTCCTGCCGGATTATTTCGAGGGCGATCCATGGAAAGCGCCCGAAAACTACCGCAAGCATTCTCCCATCACCTATGTGGGAAACGTGACCACCCCGGCCCTCATCCTGCACGGCGCCGCCGACCTGCGCGTGCCCGTTTCGCAGGGCTACGAATACTACAATGCGTTGAAGCGCCGCGGCGTCACCACGAAAATGATCGTCTATCCGCGCCAGCCCCACGGACCGCGCGAACCGAAATTCCTTCTCGACATCATGCGCCGCCACCTCGATTGGGTCGACAAGTACGTACGGTGATCAGCTTTTCTTCTCCGCGATGCTCTTCGCCTGAAGAAACAGCAGCAGGTAATCCGGCCCTCCCGCCTTCGAGTTCGTGCCGGACATATTGAAGCCGCCGAAGGGATGCGCCCCCACCATGGCGCCGGTGCACTTGCGGTTGATGTAGAGATTGCCGGCGAAAAAGCGCTCCTTGGCGACCCGGATCTTTTCCGGATTCGTCGTATAAACCCCTCCCGTCAGGCCGTACTCGGTAGCGTTGGCCAATTCAAGAGCGTGTTCAAAGTTTCGCGCCTTCGTGACAACCAGCACCGGACCGAAAATCTCTTCCTGAAAAATGCGCGCGTCCGGTCCCGCGTCGGCGATGACGGTGGGCTGCAGGAAATATCCCTCTCCCGGCGCGGCGCCGCCACCCGCAATCACGCGGCCCTCGCGCTTGCCGGCTTCGATGTAACCCAGAATCGTGGTGCGCGCGCGTGCATTGATCACCGGCCCCATATCGTAGCCGAACTCCTCGGCGGGGCCCACCGTCAGTTGCGCGACCCGGGCCTTCAGCTTATCGAGAAACGCGTCGTAGAGCGATTCATCGACAATGGCGCGCGAGCAGGCGGAACATTTCTGCCCCTGGTATCCATAGGCGGAAGCCACCACCCCGGACACTGCCTCGTCCAGGTTCGCCTCGCTGTCCACGATAATGGCGTCCTTGCCGCCCATCTCCGCAATCACGCGCTTGATCCAGATCTGCCCCTTTTGCGGGCGCGCGGCGAGTTCATTGATATGCAGCCCGACGTCGCGCGAACCGGTGAAGCAAACAAAGCGGGTCTTGGGATGGCTTACCAGCGCATCGCCCACGGCGGCTCCGCTTCCGGTGAAGAAAGTGACGGATTGCGCCGGAAACCCCGCTTCGAGCAGCAGTTGCGCGAACTTCGCGGCTATCGTCGGTGTGTCACTCGAGGGCTTGATGATCACCGTGTTGCCGGTTACCAGCGCCGCCGTGGTCATCCCCGCGAGAATAGCGAGCGGGAAGTTCCACGGAGGAATGATAATGCCGGCCCCCAACGGAATGTACATCAACTCGCCCGTCTCTCCGGGAAGTTGTAACAACGGATCGGGACGCGTGAATCGCGCCATCTGCCGCGCGTAGTATTCGCAGAAGTCGATGGCTTCCGAAGTGTCGGCCTCCGCCTCCACCCAATTTTTGCCCGCTTCGAGAATCATCCACGCGTTGAATTCGGACTTTCGCTTCCGTAAGAGTTCCGCCGCCGCCAGCAGCATCCCGATGCGCGCGGATGCCGGTGTCAGGCTCCACTCCGCAAAGTAGGCGTGCGCGCTCTCAACGGCCTCGCGCGCCTGACCTACCGAGCCCTTCTGGTGAACCCCCACGACCTCCGCCGGCTTCGACGGATTGAACGACGCGAATGTCCCCTCGCCTTTCACGGCGCGTCCGGCAATGAGCAGATCGTACTCGCGCCCCAGTTCCGCGCGCGCCTTCGCCAGCGCCTCATCCATCGCGCGGCGGTTGCCGCTCTGGTGGAAATCCCGGTACGGCTCGTTCCGGAAGGCGGTGAGCCCGGTCAACTCCGCGGCTGACATCCCGTCAGGCCTCTAACCCTGCACCAGTTTCCGGCCGCTTTCAAACAACTCCGAGGCGTCGTCGGCCATCTTGCGGCCGCGCTCATAGATCTCCTTGCCCTTCTCCACCAGGTCCCGGCCGGAGTCGGCCAGGCAATCCTTGCCGCGATTGGCGGATTCGCCAATCCTGCGGCGCGTCTCTTCTCCGGATGCCGGCGCATACAACAAAGCGATTGCCGCTCCAATGGCCGCGCCCGCGAAAAACCATGCCAGTTTTCCGGTGTTGTCCTCAGACATCGTGTTTCGTTTCTCCTCCTAAAATCATTCTATCGGTTGCCATCGAGGTGCGCTATGTTGAATGCATGGCAGATACACCGGAAGTCCCCATGGACAAACAACAGTTGGAAACCGAGGCGGCAGTGGATCCTTCCCACGAGTTGGATCTGGAGGCGGTCTATTCCTCCATCGGCGCGGAAGCGGAGATGGAGGCAATGGCCATTCAGAGCGTTCTCGAGGCGAATGGGATTCCGGCGATTCTCGAGGGGTCATCCACCCTGCCAAATCTTCCGTTTTCCGTGAAGGTGCCTCTGGACCTCGTGGAAACCGCCTTGCAGAGGATCAAGGAAGCGCAGGCGGCCGGTCCTTCGGCGGCCGAAGAGGCGGAACTGGCGGGCGAAAGTCAGCAGCCCGCGAATTGAGACAGCCCCCAAAGAGAGTGCGGAACCGCCGGCGCCGATCTCTTCAGTGCCCCTGCTTCGGCTGACTCTTCACGCCTTCCCTCTTGGCAGCGGGAACGGCCTCTCCGTGCTTCGCCTTCGCCCCCTGCGCGCCTTCCCCGTCCTCGCCGTTCGGTGGAGTCAGATATTGCACTATGACCGAGATGCGGCGGTTCGAGGCGTTGGTCGGGTCATTCTTCGAACGCAGCTTCTGGTCCGCGAACCCGCGCACTTGTCCAATCTGGTCCGCGCGTAGCCCGCTGGCCATCATAATGCGTCGCGCGGCGTTCGCCCGGTCGGCCGAAAGCTCCCAATTCGAATAGCCGCTTTCGCCGTCGGAAAACGGCTTGGAATCCGTGTGGCCTTCAATATACAGGTGATTGGGCAGCTTTCCCAGTTCCGAAGCGAGCTTGGCGATCAATTCCTCGCCGAATGCGCTCGGCTTGGCGTTTCCGCTCTGAAAAAATACGCCCTTCTCCGACTCGAGCAATTCAATGCGCAGCCCCTCCCCAGTTACCGTGATCTGAATGTTCCTGCTGAATTTCTGGAAATCCGGCGTCTGCTTGAGCGCCGCTTCCAGTTTCTCCTTCAGATTGTCCATATCTTCCTTGTCCAACTGAAGGCCCTCGTCGACTCCGCTCATGTTGGATCCCATCTGTTTCCCCACCCCCGTGGGATCCTGAAAGTACCCGCCCACCGCCTTCTTTACCTTCTCATCACTCGAAAGCAGCCACAGCACAATGAACAGCGCCATCATCGCGGTGACGAAATCGGCATAAGCGACTTTCCATGCCCCCCCGTGATGCCCGCCATGCGAGACCTTCTTCTTGACAACAATAATCGGCTGTTCCTGGTCCGGCATCGTCCTCTAGCTCCCACCGCCCTTGCAGGCCTTCTCCATCTCCTTGAACGAGGGCCGGACATGGTGAGGAATCGCGCGCCGCGCGAATTCGGTGGCAATCAGCGGCGGACACCCCTTGGCGAACGAAACAAGCCCCACCCGAAGCGTGTGATAGTAGCTTCCCTCATCGTCATTGATCTTTGCCATGTTCGAAGCGAGCGGCCCAAAGAATCCGTAGCACAGCAGAATCCCGAGAAAGGTCCCCACCAGCGCCGCCGCCACCTTGTGGCCGATCTCTTCAGGCGGGCCCCCTATAGCCCCCATCGTGATGACCACCCCCAGCACCGCGGCCACGATTCCCAGCCCCGGAAGTGAATCCGCCATCGAACTCAACGCCGCCACAGGCGCGCTCGCCTGGTGATGATGAACCTCCATGTCCAACTCCATCATGTCGTTCAGATCATGCGTCGCCACGCCCCCCGTAATCAGAATGCGCAGCGTATCGCAGAAAAAGTACAGCGCGTGATGGTCTTTCACGAACTTCGGAAACTTCGCGAATAACTGGCTCTTGTCCGGCTCCTCCACATCCGGCTCGAGCTTCGCCATGCTGTTCTTCCGCGCGTAGGAAAAAACTTCATTCAGCATCTTCAGCGTTTCGAGGTAAAACGCTTTGTTGCACCGGCTGCCCTTCATCACGCCGAGGATCCCCTGGAAAATCCCGATGACCGTCGGAAGCGGGTTGGCGATAAGAAGAGTGCCGGCCGCCGCCCCTCCAATGATCACAAGCTCCGCGGGTTGAACCAGTACCTGCAGGTTCCCATGCTCCATGAGATAGCCGCCGATAATGGCGCCGATCACAATAAGAATTCCGATGATCGCAAACATGATTTTTCAGCGAGACAGCCCCTTGCCGCGTGCTAGTGAGTTCGTTCTACCACCCACAATGCTCATCGGTGGAGGAACGCCGGATGTTAGCGCGGACGGGAGGCAATGAGGAGGGGATCGGACAGGCGTGCCGGACGGGGAACTCGAACATATCCCCATCCTTCGAGCCTTGCCCGAAGGATGGGGACCCAAAGCAGGATCAGAACTGGAAGCGGAGCGCCAACTGCACCTGCCGCGGATTGCCTACCGTGCTCGTAATCAGACCGGCCGCCGTGCTGCCGATTGTCGCGTTCGGCAGGCCGAACTGCGGCGTATTCGTCACGTTGAACATCTCCGCGCGGAACTGTACCCTCATCTGCTCGCGGATCGGAAAATCCTTGAACAGGGATACGTCCCAATTGAATCGGCCCGGCCCGAACAGAATGTTCCGGCCTGAGTTTCCATACAGCCCGGGCGAGTTCTGCGTAAACGCGGACGGATCAAACCACCTGCTGAGAGTCGGGTTGGGGAGAGTCCCCGAACCGATGCGGTTCGGCCGGCTCCCGCTTCCCGTGTTCAGGCTGTTCGTCGCAAGCCCCGGCGTGAACGGCAGGCCGGTCTGCAGCGTCATGATGCCGTTGGTCTGCCAGCCGCCGGCGATCAGATCGAGCGCCCGCGCCTTGGGGTGCAGCGGGAGTTGATACAGATAGCTGATGGTGGCCCGGTGGCGGATGTCGAAGCTCGAATTGCCCCGGTCGGCCCGGCGGTTCCTCGAATCCTGCGGAGTGCCCGTGCCGCCGCCGAACTCGGTCCCCGTATTGTCGATCGAGTGGCCGTAAGTGTATCCGAACAGCAGCCCGAGTCCCTTCGACATACGTTTTTCAACGGACACCTGCAGCGCGTTGTAGTTCGATAGGCCATCCGATACGGCATAGGTGATATCGGCAAGCGCCGGCCGGACTCCGTAAAACGGACGCCGGGGATTCACCGCGCCGGTTCCCGGCACGGCCTGGTTGAGGTTGAACGTCGTGCCCAGCCGCCGTCCCAGATTGCCCGTATAGGCGGCTTTCAACACCATATCCATCGGCAACTCGCGCTGCACGCTGATGTTGAACTGCTCAGCGTAGGCATTCCGGAATTCGTTGGCGATTCCAACGACGCTGCCCACCGGCGATTTGCGCAGTTCCACGTTCAGCACGGGAGGCGGCAGGAAGCCCTGGCTGACGGTCGGATAGGGCCCGGGAGCCGTATCCGCCGGCGTGGTGCTGTTGATCGGTCCGAACGGGAATGTCCGCTGGAGCCGCAACAGCGCGCCGCCGTTGCCGTTGCTGTTCGAAAACAGTCCGAACCCGCCGCGGACCACCGTCTTCGAATTCAGTTCATAAGCGAAGCCGAAGCGCGGCGACCAGCCGCCGTAATACTTCGATACGTTGGCCGTGGGACTTACATTGTCAAGGCCCGGGATGAGGATCGTGGCGGTGCCGGGATCGAAATTGCCCATCCGGTTTGCCACCTCCGTATAGGGGCTGTAGTACTCCCAGCGCAACCCGAGGTTGAGCGTCAGTCTGCGGTTCACGCGCCAGTCGTCTCCCACATACCAGGCCGTTTCGATCCCGCGGAAGCCCACCCAGGCAAGAGTGAAGTCCTGCTCGATGAGGCTCGGCAGTCCCAGCAGAAAACTGGCCATCGAGTCGCCCGTCCGCCCCACGCCGGGCTGATTCGTGAAGTTGGGGTTGAAGTTGAAACGCCCGTTGCCGCGGTTGGTCTGGTACTCGGTGATTTGACGGCGGCGGACATCGATCCCCGCCTTCAGCGTATGGGCGCCCGAAATATAAGTGACGTTATCAATGTATTGGAACGTGTTCTCGCGCCGGAAGATGGGCAGCGAGCGGCTCTGCCCGATCCCCGCGTACCCCGAAGGCGAGATGATCGGCAATCCCAATTGCAGGGGATGCGTGTTCGAGTTGGGAATGCCAAGCTGGTTTCCAAGCGCGTCGCCCGCGGTCGTGTCGCCGAGCGTGTAATCGAGCCGGAAACGGTTGAACCCAACCCTCACTTCATTGAGCAGCCGCGGAGAGAACGTATGCACCCAGCTTGCCACCGCATGTTGCGTCGGCGCGAAGGAAGGCCCCGCGAAGGAATCCTCGTTCCCTAGCCCGACCGGCTTCGACAGCCCCGGCAGCTTCACATTCGGAAAAGTGGGCGGCGCAAGGGTGGTCGTGTTTTGCAGCGAATAGCGCGAAAAGAACGTGTCCGACGGCGAAATCTGGTGGTCGATCCGGACGTCGCCCTGGTCCCAGCTTTGCGTCTGCAGCAGGTTGGCCAGGTAGTTGCTAACAATGTTGCCGTTGACCGGCAGCGGATAAGCGTTGATCAGCTTTGTCGTGATGGGGTCGAACCGGGATGCCGGAATCTGATTGCCCGGAAACTGCTGCCGCGCTCCGCCGGTAAGCGTCATCGGATCATAGATGGGAAACAGCCCGGACTGCGTGAAGTCCCCGCCCCGCATCGCCGGCGTGGGAACGGTCAGCACGAGGCTCGAAACCGAACTGCGGCGGTAGCCTTCATAGTCCACGAAAAAGAACGTCTTGTTCTTCCCGTTGTAGACTTTCGGAATCAGCACCGGCCCGCCCAGCGAAAAACCGAACTGGTTGAACCGGAACGGTGGGAAAGTGGTCCCCTTGGGGTTGAAGAAATTCCGTGCGTCCATGGCCGAGTTGCGCAGAAATTCGAAGGCGCTGCCGTGGAACTCATTCGTGCCCGACTTGGTGATCACGTCCACCTGGGCGCCCGAGTTGCGGCCCTGGTCCGCCGAAAACAGGTTCGTCTGCACCTTGAACTCCCGCACGGCTTCAACAGCCGGCCGCAGCACGATCGAGATCGTCAGCCGTTCATTGTTGTCGATCCCGTCGTACATGAAGTTGTTCGCGCCCTCGCGGTTGCCGTTGGAAAAGATCTCGCTTCCCGGGCGGCGGTCATCCGGGCGGGTGCCGCTCATAATCGTGCCCGACGTCGAAAATCCAACGCCGTTCACGCCCGGAGTGATAATCGCGAGTTGGACAAAGTTCCGTCCGTTCAGCGGCAGTTCGTTCACGAACCGCTGCGAGATGACCGTGCCGATCGAAGAGGACTGGCTCTCGAGCAATGGCGGCGCGGCGGTCACTTCCACCGTCTCCGACACTTCGCCGACCTGCATCGTGAAATCGACCTTGGCGCGCTGATTGACCTCCAGCACGACGTCGTTGCGAACGGTTTTCCGGAATCCCGAAGCCTCCACCGAAAGGTTGTACTTCCCCGGCGGAATTAGAGTAATGAGATAGTTGCCGGTCTGGTCCGAGACCGTCTCACGCGTCTGAGCCGTATCGGCGTTGACGATGATCACCTTTGCGCCCGGAACCGACGCGCCGGAGGAGTCCGTAAGTGTCCCGGAAAGCTCCGCGGTGCCGATCTGAGCCGAAAGGGAAATGGCAAGTGTAAGCCCAGCAAAGATAAGACGCCACATGGCGTAAACCTCCCTATACCAAAGCGTTATATGCTCTTTATCATATTCATCCGGGAGAGGTTATGTCAAACTCTCGCCCGCTTCGCCCCGCGTCCGTCCGCAATCCGCCGCCGGCCCCCGCAGCCGCGGTTTCCCGGGCCGGAACAATTCCTGTACAGTGTACGGAAGTATGTTTCCGCTCCTCGTTGCAGCCTACGCCTCCGCCGCGCTCGCCGCCGGCCCCCCAAAAGCCGATCTGATTGTGGTGGGAGCCGGTATCGCCGGCCTCTCCGCCGCCGCCGAGGGAGCCTCGGCTGGCCTCCGCGTTTCGGTGGTGGACATGGGTTCCGTCTTCGGCGGACATGCGGTTATGTCCTCGGGCGGGCTCTGCATCGTCGGAACGCCGCTCCAGAAGGAGCGTGGCTTTGACGACACACCCGAGATCGCCGAACGCGACTTCCTCAAGCTCGGGGAGGACGCCAATGAGGAGTGGGTCCGGCTGTACGCCCGCGAATCGAAGGTCCTGATCTATGACTGGCTCACCGCGATGGGCGTGCGCTTCACCGGGGTTTCCACGGGCGGCGCCGGCGACACGGGCAACACGTTCCCCCGCTTCCATATGAACCCCCGGTTAGGCTACGGCATCATCAGCCCCATCTATCGCGCCTGCCTCAAAAACTCCAACGTCTCCTTCCATTGGAATATCGAGGTGACGGAACTGATCTGGGATGGTGGGCGGGTCAGGGGCATTCACGGCAGGAGCACCCGCACGGGAGCGGCCATCAGGATGGAAGCCCCCGCGGTCCTGCTGGCTACCGGCGGCTACGAGAGCAACCTCGAACTGGTGCGCAGGAACTGGCCTTCCTATCTCGGCAGGCCGGAGAAGGTGCTGACCGGTTCGGGCCTCCACTCGATGGGCTCGGGCCTCGGCCTGGCGGAACGCGTGGGGGCCGCCACCCAGCGCCTCGACCATCAGTGGATCTACACCCGGGGCATCCCGGACCCGCGCCACCTCGAGGAAGGCCGCGGCCTGTACTTCACGGCCCCGGCGGCCATATGGGTGAATGCGCAAGGCGAGCGCTTCACGGATGAAATGGGCGCCACCAAGCCAGTGATCCGCCGGTTGATGGCGCAGAAGCCGCCTGCCTACTGGATGATCTTCGACGCCGCTGGCGCAAAGCACTTTTCCATCGCCGGTCCCGACTGGCAGGACGAAAAGCGCAAGCGGACACTCGTGCTTGAAAATCCCAAACTGGTGAAATCCGCCCAATCCATCGGAGATCTGGCTCGCGCCGCTGGCCTTCCGCCCGCCGCCGTCGAGCGAACCGTCGCGCGCTGGAACGAAATGATCGACAAGGGCGAGGACACGGACTTTCACCGTAATTTGAAACCGTTTCCCATGAGATCCGCGCGGCGGCCGTCCTCTTTCCCGCCCAGGATCGCCGTGCCTCCTTTCTATGCCGCGCGGATGTATCCGTTATCACGCAAGAGCATGGGAGGGCTGCTCGTTGACCTGCAATGCCGCGTGCTCAATGGAAGGCAGGAACCCATCCCGGGGCTTTATGCGGCGGGGGAGGTCACCGGGATGGGCGGAATCAACGGAAAGGCAGCGCTCGAGGGGACATTCCTCGGACCATCGCTCGCGCAGGGCCGCCTCGCCGCCCGGGCCATAGCAGCGGCCGTTCCTCACGGCGAACCGAACCCGGCGCCCGCTCCCACCGCCGCCAAACCAGGCAAATCTGTAAACCTGCCCTGCGAATCATGCCACCCCACGGCCAAACTCATCGGCGAACACCGCCGCGGATACTGGCATTTCGACAAGGTCCATTCACTTGTAATGGAGCGTAAGTGGGATTGTCTGGTATGTCACGCCGAGATGTCGCCCTTCGTTGCCGGCCGTCACAAGATCGACCGCATGGCGCAAGTGGGAAACTGTTTGCACTGCCATTTGACACCCGAGTAGCATGGACCGCGCGGCCGCCCTCGCCGGAAATCCCATCAGCAATGGTTATAATAGGTCGCAGGGGAAGTTGATGACACTACGTTTCATGAAATTGCAATGGGCTCTTGCTCTTTCCACCGGATTATTCATTTGCGCGGCGGGGCGCGCTCAATCGCCCGTCCACGAGATGCGCGTTCAACTCGCGGCGGGCTTCAACACCGTGGATGGAAAGCTGATTACAGCGGGCGACACGATGATCTTCCTCGATGAAGCCCAGCCGCAGTCTTCTTTCTACGCCACCCGCGCCCAGATTGACCAGATCACTGCCGCTGAAGGGGACCACGTCGTGGTCCAGTTGAAGCAGGCCATCAGGGACCGCAACGGCGAACAGAAGCGCGTCGATTTCCGCATCTCGGCCGAAGACCGCGACGCCCTCAGGGCATGGTTGGGCCGGGGCTCGGCGGCGGGCGGCGGAACGCTGGCGCGATCGGATGAATTTCCCACCTACGCCGCGCAGCGGAACAAGATGATCGGCAACGATGACGGCCGCCTGGTGGTCAAGTCCGACCGCTTGGCCTTCGAAGCCAATAACCCGTCCGCTTCGCGTGAATGGCTCTTCTCCGACATCCGTAGCTTCCGCTATAAAGGGCCGTACCGCATCGAGATTCAGCCCTTCTCCGGCGACAAGTACGACCTCAAGCTGTTGGGCGGCGGCGGCATGTCGCGCGACGACTATAAGCGCATCGCCGACAGCATCGCGCGCGCCCGCGCCAAACGGTAGCCGGCCCCTCCAGATTATCCACCACGGCGCGAGCCCCTCCCCTCGCGCCATAATCTAGCTATGCTTGTCGCCAATCCCAGGGGGGATTTTTCCTTCATCAAGGGCATCAGCCCGTACTCGGCGGGAGCCGTGGCTTCGCCCGGCTTCCAGATCGAACACGCTAGGTTCCTACGGCCCCTCCCGCTCGCCGCCGGATTCGAGGCCGTCGATGCGCACCTGAAGCGCCTCCACCGCCCGCGGCATGCCCTGTGTGGAATCGAACTCCGCTCCCCGCGCCCCTTTACATTCGCCGGCTTCGGCCAGTTCAACACGGGCTACGTGGAAACCTTGAAAAAGTGGGATATCCCGCTCGACGGCCTGAACCCCGTGGCGCGCACCAACATCGCGCCCGCCTATGACCCGCCTTCGCAGCCCTCCGTCTACGGCTTCAGCTATACCATCCCGGCTCCGAACGCCCCGAAGACCTTCATCGTGGCGGGAGCCGGCGAACTGCCGGAAGGTTCGCTCGATCCGCGCGACGTCGTCCGCCGCGGCGAGACCTCGCTCAGCGCGCTCGCCGAGAAGGCGATGTTCGTGATGGGCCTCATGGATGGCCGTATCAGCGAACTCGGAGTGACCTGGGCGGATGTGACCGTCACCGAGGTTTACACGGTGTTCGACATGCATCCGTTCCTCGAGAAAGAGATCGTCGCCCGCATGGGCAAGGGCGCCCAGCACGGCCTCACGTGGCATTACTCGCGGCCACCCATCGAAAGCATCGAGTATGAGATGGACTTGCGGGGGTGCCGGCGCGAGATCGTCTTGTAGGACCTGGTATGCGGA
>JABAQT010000075.1 GCA_019187195.1 Bryobacteraceae bacterium | reverse complement strand
GAAGCGAAGCAACGTTGGTAACCACGGCGTTGAAGGTTTGACCGATCGAGCTATGCGTATTGAAATCGTCACAGATGGCGAGCACCGGGACACCATCAATGGTTGCATTGTAGGGGCTGGTGTAGACACCTCCCATCACGGCACCGTTCACACCCGTCAACTTGAATGAGACGGGGCCGGCGAATGCGCTGGAAGCGAGGGATAGAGCCACAAGCCCCAGCAGCCAAGTTCGAACGTTGGTTCGCATCAGTTAAATCTCCGAAATTTCAGTGGCTTGTCGGAGGAACACTCCGCTTGCCGTTTCCGGCTCCACTTATGGAAGCCTGGATCTATCTTCAACCGGTTCGGAAGAAGAATCAATGGGACTATCGGGCAAAGGCCCGAGAATTCTAAGCTACCCAATACTAGTACTTCCTGAGTAGTACCTCGACTGGCGGAAAGAATTTCGCACAATGTGCAAATTCACTTCACACTCGGGTACATGGGCTGATGTAGCTTCGCTAAATGTGGGGAAATCTGTGTTGGCAGTCTTCTTGCACGGAAAGATCCGCCGATGGCAGCTTTCTTTTTCGGACAGAGTAAATGTGTGAAAGATCTCGAGGGTATGGCCGCGGCCGCAGCTTCCCTGGAGATCCCGGTATTGATGGAGGGGGAGAGCGGAACCGGGAAGGAAACCTTAGCCCGCTACTTGCACAATCTACACGGCGGGACAGGAAGTTTCTTGCGGCTCTACTGTGGAGGTGAGGAACTTTGGGAGGGAGTAGGGAAATGGTTTGAGCGGGCTGGCTCCCACGGGGTACGTACTTTGTTTCTGAAGAACGTCCAGTTGTTATCCGGCGCCTTGCAGGTAGTCTTGCTCCACGCGCTTCAAGGAGGGGGCGATAGCGGAGTGCGATTGATAGCCAGCGCGAACGAAGACATCGAAAGCCGGGTGAGGCGCGGGGAATTTCATGCGGATCTCTATTTCCGCCTCTCCGCCTGCAGGTTGAGGGTGCCGCCGTTACGGGAGCGATCCGAGGATATTGGGGCGCTTTTCCTGTCCTTGCTGCCGAAGGGAGTTTCCAGCGGACTCGACCCTGGGGTGGCGAGGGCTTTGAAGGCATATCCCTGGCCTGGAAATTTCTGGGAACTGGAGAGCATGGCACGCGGTTACGCCGCAGCGCCGGAGCCAGAGCGCCTGGTGGCGGAACTGGCGAGGCGGACGGGGGCGCTGAGCACTATCCAGGCGGCGTTTCGCCTTGAGCACAATGGCTATGCGCCGGTGAACCCGGGGAAAAGCGCCAAATATTCCCTGGGGTATGGATATCAGTCAGGCGTCGAAGAACCGCCCCCACTGCGAGAGCAGGTTCGGCTAGCGGCCAGGCGGGCGGAATCGGAGATTATTTTCCGGACGCTGGAGCAACACCGGTGGAATCGCCGGCGAGCAGCGAAGACTTTGAAGATCAGTTATCGGGCCTTGATGTATAAGATGAAGGCGTTACAGGGTATGGGAGGGGCCGAATGCGAACCCGGTTCCTAATAAGGATTACAGCGGTGTGTCTGCTGGCGGCAACAGGCAGCGCGCAAACTACCTCACAGTCCTTTCTACAATCGACGTCGAGCCCTCTTGGGCGAGGCCAGAAAGGGTGGAGTATCTATAACATTACGGGGTCGTTCGGTTACTCGACGCTGGCATTGCCTGTCGACCAGCTTGCATTCAGCTTGCAGCGTCTGGAAAGCGATTATGACGGTACGGCTTCGGCCTCGTTCGGGTACAACTACAAAGGCGAGAAAGGAGCGGTTTCACTGCTGTACTCGCCATCGCTCGTAGGCAGGGTTCGCTATTCGGACCTGAATGCGTTCAATCAATCGTTGAATCTGACGGCTTCCCGGCAGATCGCGCCGCGGTGGGATCTATCAGTGTCGGTGGCGGGGTCGGATACGAGCCTGGACCAGGCGCTATTCACGCCGGCGATTCTGAGCGGCTCTACCACCCCAGTAGCGACTCTGGATGATTTGATTCGCGCGAGCAGCGGCGGGCAATATACAAGCGATCAACTGGCGTCGTTCCTTACAGGAACGCCGTATGTGGTCACACCTTCCCGGAGCCTGGTCTTCGGCACCAAATACTTCACCACGGGACTGAACACCAGTCTCAAGCATCGTTATTCGCCACGGTTGAGTTTCGAGGTCAGCCTGGGTGCGAGCCGCACGCAGACGCGCAACAATTCGCGGCAGGATCTGCAGGGACAGCTGAACTTTCTCATTCCACGAATGACTTCAGAGCAAGCGGGTGTGTCGATGGACTACTCCTGGTCGCCACGGACGCAGATTGGCGTGCGGGGAACCGCCAGCCAGATCGATTCGACACTCGGGCGTTATATTGTGGGGAATACACGCCTGTTCGTAAGCCGGAAGTTGACGCCGCACTGGTTCGCAAGTGTTTCCGCGGGGCCAGCTTTTCTCGAGGTCTTACGACTCGGGATATTTGCCGGCTTTCGGCAGCCTTCCGGGCTTGGATATGCGGCCGATGGGAACGTGGGTTATACGATGGGTGATCACAGTCTCATGGCCTCCTATACGCGGTCCGTGGGAGACACTTTTGGGTTTCAATCGGCGTCAAGCGATTCGGCGGGAGGATCGTGGCAGTGGGCGCCGGCGGGGAGGCTGTGGGTTCTCTACGCGAGCGGCGGGTTACAACGGTTGCGGGGTGGGGTATTGGGGGACGTCCAGTTTGCGCAGGCGAATGTGGGGCTGGCGCGGTATCTGAACCGGCAGTTTTCGGTAAATTTCACCTACGGCTACGTGGACAGGCGAACGGGAGGAGCGGCGGCGGCGGGGATCTTGCAGCAGAATCTGAACGGATTCAGCACGCGGGTGACGCTGGTGTGGAGTCCGGAGGGACAGTTGGAGAGGCAGGCATCACGGAAGGCAGCGGGCGATACAGGGGCCGGTGGAAACAGGGAACCGTCGCGTTGAGATTATTGTTTCCGCAGCAGAAGAGCCCAGTCATCGGCGTTCGGGGCGGGAGGCGAGGTCCAGGAAGTTGCGGCGTGGATAGGAGGGAGCGGGAATTTCTCGCCGGTGGTTGCGTTCCACCACACGGCATTGTAGACGCCGGGTAGAAGTTGTACCGTGACGGTTCCGGCGCGTGGGAGATAGACGGCGTAGATTTCACCGGGTTTGGCGAGGCAGTAGTTGCCGTTATTCACCAGTTCATCGTGAGGCTCGGTTTTCCACCAATCGAAGCTGGTGAAGAAGTGGACCATGTGAGCGTAGCCCTGGAACATGGTCATGGTGTCGTCGCCGCGGCCGTTCATCCAGCCGCCTCCGGAATCCGGCCAGACATTGGTGCCGCGCCGCGAGGTTTCGCCTGCCGTCTGGTAACCGCCGGCCATGACGATTTCCCAGGCCATGCGGCGGAGAACATCGGCGGACTCGGAGCCAGGTCCTTCGGACCATAGCGGGTAGTGATCCTCGTAGCCGTATTCTTCATTGGTTTGGGGAATGATACGGCCGGTCCGCTGTTGTTCCTTGCGCTGCTCGATCATGAAGGCATGTTGTTTTCGCGACCATTCCTGGAACGAAGTGAAGTCGAACCAATCCGAGGCGCGGTCCTGGTGGATGTTATCGACGGGGTGGCTGGTGGCGAGGTGCTGGTAGGGATCCCACCGTTTGATGAACCTCCCGGTGTCGCGGGTCCACTGATCGCTACGGTAATGGTCGAGGTCGTCGCCAAGATCCCAGGTGATGTTGGAGAAGGCGGCGAATCGGGCGATGGCGTAGCGGATGAATTGACGCTCGGCGGCGCTGCCGGCGGCGGGATGAACGCGGCTGTCGTTCATGTCGAGGACGAGGGAGAAGATGAGGTCGCGGTCGCGGGCGAAGCGGAGGGCTCGGTCGAATTTTTGCCAATAGGAGACATCGAATCGGGTGTAGTCGAAGCCGGGGTGATAGATGTCGTCGAGCATGCCCAATTCGGCGAAGGCATCGAACAGATTGCGGGTGATGCCCATCCCGTAGCGCTGGCCGGCGCGGCCGAGATAGTGGAGATAGCGGATTTCGTTGTCGGCGAGCCAGGGTCTGAGGAGCGGGGTCCAGGCGGGTCCGGCCATAACCGGTTCGCCGTAATAGATGCTGGTGCGGCCGGCGATAGTGACCCGCATGCGGTTGATCTCGAGACGGTGGAGCCGCTCGAGGGTGGACTGGATGATCTTTTCGTCGCGCCAGCCGAGGAGCCAGTAGGCGGTGGTGCCGTTGAAGAAGTAATGCTCGCCGGTGCCCTCCCAGATGAAGTGCCAGCGATTGTTGGGGTCGATGCGGATAGGACCCCGGCGGCGGCCGCCAGTCACATGGAGCGTGCCGGTGAAGGTCCGGCTGGGCCAGCCCTGTTGAAATTCCACCGAGTAGGTATAGTCGCCCGGAGCGGGCGGCATGAAGCGGATGCGGTAGATGCTTCCATCCTGCGAATCGCAGAAGCCTTCCACCTGCCAGCGTTTGCCTGTAGCGGGCAGTTCGAAGGTTCCGCGGAGCGATGCATCTTTGAAGGGATTTGAGGGATGGGGGGCGGAGACATGCGCGGTCAGTTCGAGGAAATCGTAGGCTTCGAGATTGCGCGCGGATGGAGAGAAGGATACGGACCAGGGAGGCAGTGCGGGACGGAGCAGGAGGAACGCCGCCAGGATAGCGAGCAGGAGAAGAATGGAACGGCGCATGGTTCAAGCCAAGGGTATCAGCCGAGGTGTTTGTAGAGCAGATTTCCGGCCGAGCAGAGAAGCCGGTCCGGGAGACGGGAGAAGATCCGCGCGGCGATTTGCTGTTTCCAGGCGGATGACAGGGGCGCGGGTGCGATGGAGAAGCGCGAGTAGGTGAGTGGAGAACGCTTTGCGCCCCAGCGATCCTTGAAGGTGAGCAATCCGGTGTTGCCGGAATCGGAGCGTCCGAAGTCGAAGATCCGGAGGTTGTCCTGTTTTGCTTCCTGGATGGATTTCCAGAACAGCAGGTGCATGGCTCCGAGGGGGTGGAAGCGGGGATCGGAGGCTCCGTATTTGTAGACAAGGGTGTCTTTGTGGCGCAGGGTGAGAATGGCGGCGGCGGGTTGGCGGTCCTGGAAGGCGACACGGATCCTCAGATCGCTGGCGAGACAGTCGATCAAATTCTGGAACCAGCGCTTGGGCTGAGGCGGGAGATGATGGCGGCGGCGGGTTTGCACGAGGAGGTGGAAGAAGGCATCGAGGAGTTCGGAACCGCCCTCCCGGCAGGCGAGGTGCTCGCGTTCGGCGCGGCGGATTTTGCGCTGGACGGAGTCCTTGTGGCAATTGCGGAACAGGGTGTCGAGGCTGGGGGTGAGGTCGAGTTGATGAAAGCAGAACTCGGTGTCCGGGAGGAACAGCGCGTCGAAGACGGCGGGTTGGTGGAGAGGCCGCAGTTCGGCGTAGCGGAGACGATCGCGGCGGGTTTGATGGACGATGGAGGAGAGGATGGCTTCGAGATCCACCTCGCGATCGGCGAGTGGGGCGCAGTGATCGGAGAAGGGAAGCGACACAAGGCGGCGGCCCGTCAGCCAGCTATGGATGCGGCAAAATACGATGCCGTTTTGCAAGGGAGCGCCGGGTGGAGAGGTGGTGAAGACGAGAGGCTGGTAGCCGTAGGTGCGGTGAAGCGCCTCGAGCCAGGGGGTGGTGTGGAAGATGGAGGAACGGGGATGGCGTTGCAGGAACTCGGCCCAACGGGGATCCGAGAGCGGATTCAGGAGACAGACGTCATTTTTCCGTGGAATGCGAGAAGACTCCCTGCTGTTTCCATAATAAGATCCCGTCGTCCTGTTGAACGGCTACCAGGTAGAGGCTGGACCGGGGATGGAAACGCGCCGGGATCAGGGAGTCGATGGGAAGTTTTTCTCCGAGGGCGGGCAGCGGCTCCTCGGCAAAGCGGCCTTTGTTGTTGGCGAAGAAGCGCCATTTGTCATTCCTGTCAACGGTCAACACATCGTCGAATCCGTTGCCGTCGAGGTCGGCGACCGCGCCGCGAAAGCCGAACAGGCTGGTGACCGGGTCGGGCAGGGAAGGGGTGCCGAGGCGTTCGAATACGGCGTTGCCCTGGTTGATCAGCACGCGGAAGCTGTGGGTGGACCAAATGGCGAGGTCGGTTTTGCCGTCGTGGTTGAAGTCGGCGGCGGCGCCGTCGAAGAAGGCGTGGGTGGTGAGGTCATCGCCCGCGCTCCAGGTTTTGTCCTCGAACTTCCAGCCGCCGCGGTTCAGGTAGAGAACGGGAGGTTTGTTGTCGCGAAGGATGAGGATGTCGAGGCGCCGGTCGTTGTTGAAGTCGGCGAAGATGGCTGTGCGGGCGCGGCCGGGGTTTTTCCCAAGACCCGCGGAATCGGTGACGCAGGTGAATGTGCCGTCTCCATTGTTGCGGTATAGCTGGCTGCCGGCTCCGGGGAAGTCGTTTGGGAAAGTGAAGACGGGAGTTGGCGGGGGGTGGTTCAGGTCGGTGTAGGTGGTGGCGAGGAGATCGGTGGCTGAGATGCTGCTGGGTCATCTGGAGGGATTCCTGAACTACTGCCGGACGAAGGTTCGGCTGGGAGTCGTGGAGGCGGTCAATGGCAACATCAAGGCAATGGTTTGCCGTGGCCGTGGACAGAAGAACCTTCACTACTTGCTGCTCAAGGCTGAGCGCATGGCCGCGACCAAGACCGAATTTCTCGTTTCGCGGAAAGCCGCGTAAAATGGGGAGCCGATCAAATTACAGCACAGAGTCGCTATTTGCAGGCAAGATGGCAAGCATTTCTGCCTGATTCTTCCTGACCAGCCGGTGGAATAGCATGAGTGTCCACTCGTTCCAGCCAGTTTTCGCGCCAATAAGAATAGATAGCCCTCGGGCACAGCCGATGGTAGTCAGATTTACAATAGACTCCCTCTAGGATGATACAGGGATATTTCATGTTCATCATCTTCCCTGTTTTCTCGTCGATGATATGGGTGACCCGCCGCAAGACACGGTAAATTCCGCCGCAGTAAGGAACCATTTCCGTGTCGAAGAGCAAGCCTCGATTCCGGTTGTTTCTATCCAGCGTGGCCTCGATGTCCTCCTTGCCGCGAACCCGGACCAACTCACCCGGTTGTAGATCGAGCGTCTCAAGGGGTGTTTTGTCGAGTTTGCCGGCAATGTGCGGGTAGAGCACTCCGCGGCGGGACCAGGCGATGTAAATCACGACGGCTTGGACTATTTGCAGAATGCCCAGGACGAGGTTGAAAACCTTGTGAGAGCGCGACGCGTTGCTAGTATAACCATTGCCGAGATTGCCGGAACGGAAATCTCGGATATATTGGCGAGGGTCCCACCACTTCATGAATGAAGTATAGTTGCGCAACTCCATGGCCTGACAGGAATAGACAGTTTCGCCCTGTGCATTCTCAGTTCGGGTTGCGGCGAGGATGCTCTCCACCGTGCATAGATTTCCATTCAGGGAAGGCGGATTGAGGGAGCGCACAGGCGCGGGAGAAATCAAACGGGCGTCCGCGCGTTTCAGCCATGCTTCCTTCCAGAAGATGAGGCAGCCTGCCTGGCAGCCGTCATGCGCGGCTCCGTCGCAGCGAACATTTTCGAGGTGAACCGAGTTAGTCATGCGCCGGATGCTCCAGGGAGTATGGGCGGGATCGCAAGTCTTGTCGGCGCGTTTGGAAACGCGAAGGCGCTGGCCGCAGTACTGGAACATCTCGGGCATGAAGGGGAGGTTTTCGAGGCGTCCGTTCTGATCCAATGTCGCCAGGATCTCTTCCTTGCCGCGGACCTCGACCCACTCTCCAGCCTTCAGGCCGAGGCATTGGGCCTGGCGGGAATTGCGAGTGTTCATCATTTCACGATTTCTCCTTGGGAGGGGAATATAGAGGGTTCGGGGCGCTCCGCGGGGCTAGCCACGCCGGATCTGATTCGCAACAACTTGCCGAGGGAAGCTCCCGGATTGAGAAGCGCGGCACCAAGATAGGCAAGCAACCCGGTAGCCACCCGGAACCTGGAAAAGCCGACTCCCGCTTCAGTCAATTTGTCACGGTGATAATTCCAGAAAGACTTGTCGCGGCCGAGCAGCAGGCTTTTGCCCAGGGACCGGTAATATGTGGAAGTAAGCCGGTCAATGTTCGTCCGCAACTCATCGGAAGTAAGATATTGAGGTCCGTGGGTGATTAGAATGTGAAGCATGCCCGCAAAGTGTGTCTGCAGACCCAAGGAGATGGCAGTGAGCGAATGCGGCCGCACTCGAGTGAAGGTCAACACCTGGTGGACGAAGGCAAAGTCGCAGGATGAGAGGACGGCAAAGCACGCCTCCGTGTCGGCGTGGATGTTCGTTTCATTGAAAAAAGGATCGCGGTTCCGAATGAGATCGGCTCGATATAGAAGGGAGTTCGCGGAGCCGAAAACATAGAGGCGCTCGAGCAGGTGCTTACGGCAGATTTCGACTCCCGGGATCAGAGTGCTGTGATAGGGAAGGCCGTCACAGGTGACATGATTTCCTTCCAGGGTGTAAGCGCCGACAATTCCAGCCGAGGGGTGCGCCTCAGCGGCAGCGACCATTCGCTCCAGGCATTCGGGGAAGATCCAATCGTCGGCGAAGACGACCTTGCAGTACTTGCTGGCGGGTGAGATCTGGCGGAAGGCGGCGTTGTGATTCGGGATGACTCGCAGAAACCGCCGATTCTGAATGAGCTTGACTCGCCTGTCCTTGGCGGCAAAGCGGCGCGCGATGTCAGCCGAGCCATCCGTGCTGCAGTTATCGACGATGGTGTAGTCCCAGTTCGCGTAGGTCTGGGCGAGAATACTCTCGACGCACTCGGCAAGATACTCCGCCCCGTTGTATACCGGAGTGACGATGCTTACCAAAGGTTGAGATGCGTTGGACATTGGAATGAATCAGGCGGAAATCAAAACCTGTTCTTCCGCGGGAGGACGCTTGAGCAGCCTGGCGAACAGGTCCAGATAGAAAGACTTTTGTTTCATGACATAGAGCAGCATTCCGAGGTACACAGCAAGAAGAAGCGAGCCTCCGAGCAGCAGGCGGGGAAGAGGAGACAACAAGTCTCCGTAGGAGAGTTGCGCGGCGAAAGCAAGCCCGGCGCTCACGAGCCCGGAAACCAAGGGCCGGCTGACGGTAGTGAGAATATCGCGGAGGGAAATAACCGTGCCATGGACGCACCAGGCGATATGAGGAATGGCCCAAACCGTCATTACGGCCGAATACGCGAGAGCCACGCCCGTGGGGCCGTGAGGCAAACCGATGATGTAGCCTACAATGACCAGTGGAGCAAGGACAAGGGCGACTTTGAGGCTTCGCGCGACCATCCCTAGGGCAAACAGCAGCCAGGCTAGGGGATTGATCATGGCAAAGATCAGGATGGTAGGCGCAAGGAGCTGGAAAATGGGCACCGCGTCATGCCATTTAGGGCCGAGGACCACCCGGATCAAATCGCCGGCAAAGAGGGCGCAGGCGAGAGTGATGGGAATGGTCAAAGCGAGGACGAGGGAGTAGCCCTTGAGGAAGTAGCTTTTCAGGCGGACGGGATCGTCCTGAAGCCGCGAGAGCGCGGAGAACGCCACTCCGCCGGTAGCGCCGACGAGGTTTTCGGTCGGGATATTGATGAGTTGGTAAGCCCTTCCGTAGATGCCGATGGCGGTAGCGCCCCAGTAGCGGCCGAGGAGGACCTTCTCGAGGTTATAGGCTATGTACACGATGAGGCCGTTGACGGTGATGGTTCCGCCGAAGCGCATCATGGAGCGAAGTTCGGAGCGCCTGGCGGGCGGTCCTGGAATCCATGCGGTGGCGATCCAGCATCCGATTGTCGAAACAAAGGGCTGGGTGATCGTCATGGCCACAATGGCCCAATAGCGGTATCCGGCGAATGCCATGCCGATGGCAATCGCGATGCTGATGACAAGGGCGATGGTGTCGATCACGGCGGCGGTGGTGAAACGCATCTGGCGCTGCAGGAGCGCCGAGTGTTGCACGCCGGCGGCGTTGAAGAGAAAACCGGCGGCGAGGACAGAGGTGACCAACACCAGTCGAGGCTCGTGATAAAAAGCGGCGATTGCCGGAGCGAGGATCAGGGAGAGAAGCCCCAGAACACCGCCGACCAGCATGTTGATCCAGAAGAGGGTGGAGAGTTGCTCGGTGGAGATGGTTTTGCGCTGAATGGTGGCGGTGGAAAGGCCGAAATCCTTGAACAGATGCAGCACTCCGATGACGGCTGTGACCATGCCGACAAGGCCGAAATCCTTCGGATCGAGAAGCCTGCCGAGCACCATGAGGGCGCCGATGCGCAGCCCGAAATTCGCTGCCTGGGCGCAGACCTTGGCGAAGCCACCACGAATTGTCTTCTCCGTGAGATCCTTCATGTCTCAGAGCACCAGTTTGCGGCAATAGAACGCTTCGGCGTAGCCGCTGGGGGCGTTGCATTCCATTCCCCTGAGCCGCATGAGGGAAAGGAATGTGTCCTTTTCAAACCAGCGTTTGGCGTGTTGGGATTGAAAGGCCTCGAGGAGGTATTGAACCTTGCTTTCGCACTGCTCCTTTTCGAGGGGAACGAACAGCGCGGGTTGTCCCATGTCGCCGTCGTACTTCGGAATCTCGTATTCGAGGATGAGATGATCGCGAAATGTATTCCAGGTCAATTCCGCCAACAAACGATGGTCCTGATGCGCGTCTTTCCGGTTATGGGTGAAGACGATATCAGGAGCGACAGACTGTTTCAATTCTTCAAAAACGCCCTTGACCTCGGCTCCCACGAAAGGCAGGAAGCCGTCGCGAAAGTCCTTTAGCAGCGGACCGCTGAGGTTGGCTCCGGCAAACAGCCGCGCCGCTTTGAGCGCCTCCGCCTGACGGACGCCGGCGGCGCTGAACACAACCCAGTGAATCGAGCAGTCCGGGTATTGCTTTGCCAGGCGGAGGATGGCTCCGCCACAGCCGATCTCGATATCGTCGGAATGGGCGCCCAGGCAAAGGATCCGCAACGGCGTGGCGGCCTGTTCAGGCAAGGTCAGGTGAATCATGCACCGACCGGAACCGCAAGGGAACCATTGGAATGCACGGCCGGCGCTTTTTGCCAGACTTTCCAGGGGGCCTTGCCTTGATTGAGCTCTTCAAGAGCCTGCTTGTCTTTGAAGGTGTCCATGCATTGCCAGAAGCCGGCACACTTGTAGGCGAGCAAAGCCCGCTTGTCAATGAGGCGTTGAAAAGGTTCGCGCACCAGTTCCTCGCCGGGATTCATGTAGCGGAAGATTTCCTTGCGCATAACAAAGAAGCCGCCATTGATCCAGATGTCGGACTGGGTGAGCGCGGAGACGCCCGCAACGGCGCCGCCGGGTGCGACCTCGACGATGTCGAAACTGGCGGTGGGCTGCACCAGAAGAAGAGAAGCGACGGCATCGGTGCGACGGAACGCGTCGATCATAGAGGGGAGTTCGACATCACTCAGGCCGTCTCCGTAGTTGGCCAGAAACATGTCTTCGCCCTCGAGGTGAGGTTCGACGGCTCTGAGCCGTTCACCGATGGTGGCGTTGAGGCCCGTTTCGACGAACGTGATGGTCCAGTCGTCGATGTCGCGGTTGAGGAACTGAATTTTCTTGCCGCCCTGCGACCAGACGAAATCATTGGAGACGGACTCGTCGTAATGGAGGAAGTAGTCTTTGATGACGCTGCCTTTGTAGCCGAGACAGAGAATGAAGTCCTTATGGCCGAAATGGGCGTAGTACTTCATGAGGTGCCAGAGAATGGGCCGCGAGCCGATCTGCACCATGGGTTTCGGCACATCATCCGCGTAGCCCCTCAACCGCATGCCGGCTCCGCCGCAAAAGAGAACAACTTTCATGGATCCTCCTCCCCAGGACTCAGGCGTGCACGCCGAGCAGTTCCTCCAGCCAGGTTTCCGCGCGGAAATGACGGTACTGCTCGGCACGCAGTTGATCGGCCAGACGATCCGGCGGAAGCGTTACGTCGTCATAGGTAATGACAGAATCCTTGGGGATATCCCGCATAAGCTTACAACCCTCGACCAACCCCTCGGGCAGATAGCGCCCGCTGCTCATCTCTGCGACATTGACGGCCTCGCCATAGGTCATGTACATGCCGTAGTCGTCGAGGATTTCCCCAGCCTTCAGATCGCGCTTGGCAACCGCGCAAACCTCGACCACGGGCCCTCCGAGCGGTTTGGCAACGGAGTCGCGGAACAGCGCTACACGTGCAATCGCATTGGGCGCTTCGAAGTGAACGAGATGGTAGGGGATGAAGAAGGAGTAGAGTGGGCCTTCGCCCATCTTGTAGAGATTCAGGTAATGCTGCTGCTTGGGGTCGGGGTGCTCGGCAAGGCAGTACACCTTGGTGAGAGGGGTGCCCACGACGTAGTCGATGACGCCGCCAAGCCGGCGAACCTGGCCGATGTCGTAGAGCGAGCCAATCTTCATGACGTCGCCGCGATACTCGAGGCCGCGAGACATGCCGCGGGATTGCACCTGGAATCCGGTGGCATTGGCGACGATGGTTTGTTCGAAGCTGATCTTCGAGCCGTCGGCGAAACTGGTGACCATGGCCGGATTCTGTCCCCAACGTTCGGCGAATCCGCGCTGGGTGGTGGGATTGCGGTAAGGATCCTGCAGTCCCTTCACATTCCCCATCACGCGCGGAATCAGCCCGAGCCCCTTCACCCAGCGGTAGAGGTTCATCTGCACGCCGGGCTCGTCTCCCTCGCAGGCGGAGAGGATGGTCCCGTATTTTTCGGCGTAAACCTGAAGAATGGGGCCGATGGTGCCGTCGACTTCGGCGTTCATGAGGACAACATCTTTTCCATGTTGGAAAGCATCGAGGATGACGCGCGCGCCGAACTCGACCGAACCTGTCACGTCCACCAGCACGTCGATCTGCCCGGAGCGCGTCAACAGGAAGGCGTCTTCGGTGACCACGGGTTTTCCGGCGCGGATGGCGTCTTCCACCTGGCCCTGGGTGGTGGCCACAACCGCATCCTCACGGCCGGCATAGGCGAACATATCCACGGCTCTCTGGGTGCGACGGTTATAGGCGGCGACCATGCGCATGCCGGAGACACTATTGATGATTTGATTGGTGAGTCCCTGGCCCATGAAGCCGGCTCCGATGCTGGCAACCCGAACCGGCCGGCCTTCCGCCTCGCGGGCTTTCAATGCAGTGTCAACAACGATCATGGGGCATCCTCTCCCTGATGCGGTTTACAGGCTCATACGCCTTTTCAGTTCGGTTTCCTGGTTATCCAACGGCTGCCAGGCCTGATCTTTTTCAGAGATCACGGTGAGCGGAAGCGGCCAGGAGAGTGCAAGACGGGGGTCGTTGTAAAGGAGACCGCCCTCCGAACCTGGCGTGTAAAACTCCCCCACCTGGTAGCTGGTTTCGGTATTGTCACGGAGGACCTGGTAGCCATGCGCGAAACGCTCCGGGACGTAGATGGCGCGATGGTTGTCCTCAGTCAGCTCGACTTCGATGTGCTGCAAGTACGTGGGGCTTTCCGGGCGCAGATCGACGATGATGTCGACTATGGCGCCGCGTGTGCAGCGGACGGTTTTGGTTTCGGCGGCGGGGGGAAACTGGAAATGCATTCCCCGGATGGTGCCCCTATGGTGATTGAAAGCCACATTGGCTTGGGCAATGGTGGGCTTCAGGCCGTGGTTTTCGAACTCTTTCTGGCAGAAGGCGCGGGCGAAGAACCCGCGATTGTCGTTGCGCGGATCGATGTCGATGAGAAAAGCGCCCTTCAACTTGGTTTCCGTGAAAATCATATGGTTTAGTGGGAAACTACTTCCATCCAGTGCAGGGAAGCATCGAGGCGGCCGGATTGGAGCAGGCGCTGGATGTTCATGATGCGCGCATAGCGGCCCTGTTCGAGGTCGGCCGCGGTGAGCCCCACTGTTCGGTAGGCGTCATAGAGTTCCTGGGCGCCCTTACGGGCGGTCCATTGCGGGACGAAGCCAGGGACCATGCGACGGATTTTGTCGCAGTTGACGCGATAGCAGCGCTTATCGGGCCCGCCGCCCGGGGCGTACTCGACGCGGCAGCCGGGAACGGTTTCGGAGACGATTTCGGCGAGTTCCCGGATACGGTAGTTTTCCTCGGTCTGGCCGACGTTGAAAGTCTGATTATGGACCGCTTCCCGGGGCGCTTCGAGCACGGCCAGGGCGGCGCCGATGATGTCGCGAATATGGACAATGGGGCGCCAGGGGGTGCCGTCGCTCTTGATGAGGATCCTTCCGGTGGCGCAGGCGGATGCCACCAGATCGTTCAACACGACATCGAGCCGCAGGCGGGGAGAAGCTCCGTAGGCGGTGGCGTTTCTCATGAAGGTGGGGCTGAAGTTGTCGCCAGCCAGTTGAGCGACATCGCGCTCGACGAAGACCTTGGATTCGGCGTAAGCGGTGACTGGGTTGAGCGCCGCCGTCTCGTCGAGGAAGTCGTCTCCGGCGGCGCCGTAGGTGCTGCAGGAGGAGGAGAATACGAAGCGCCGTACACCCGCCGCCTTGGCGAGTTCTGCCAGATGGACCGAGGCATGATGATTGATGTCGTAGGTGAGGCTGGGATCGAGGTTACCTAGCGGATCGTTGGACAGGGCGGCCAGGTGCAGCACTGCGTCGAAGCCCTCGAGATCGGCCTGGGCGAGATCGCGAATGTCTTTGCGAACTTCTGGAATTCGCGGGACTTCTCCGAAATCGCACCCGGCAAACAGGTCGGTGTCCATGCCAGTGACTTCGTGGCCCGCGGCTTGTAGAACGGGCCCGGCGACGGCGCCGATGTAGCCTTTATGGCCGGTCAATAGGATTCTCATTGCCTGGTATGTGAAAGCACATCGCAGTCCAAACGCGATGCGTGTTTAGAAGGTGTGTCCTATGAGCGGGTTAGCGGAACGCCGAACGGAACAAAGGCTGGACTGGGAAATCCCAAAAATTAGGACTTGTGGCTTCGAATCGTGGTAAGTGCAATGATCTCAGCGAAATTCGTAGATGAGGCGGTCGTGATCGAGCACGGCGCAGGCGAGCCGGGCCCGTTCGCTTCCTTTACCTTGGATGCGCCAGGAGCTTCCGTCCGGGACAAGTTCCATCTCACTGCGCAAGCGCCACCAGGCAGCCACTTCCCGCGGCAGGGCAATCCAGGTTTCGCCCTTTGCGCGAAGTTCGGTAAGGTATTGCAGCAGTTCGGTATAGACGCTTCGGGCTGGCGCATCAATGATGTAATCCGGATGGATGAGGAAGCTCATGAGTCCGTGTGCGTTCCGGATGCGCGCAATCTGGTCCTTCCATAGCCGGGTCGAGTAGTCGTTGAGGATGTGGAAGAGGGTGTAATCCTGTGTGGTAGTGAGGGGAAGTTCCAGAATGTGGCCGATGAAGAATGGGAGCACGGTGCAGCAACCGCCCTGTTGCGGATCAAAATGAGCCATGTTGGGGATCGACATGTCGTAGTCGAGGTGGAGCGCATCGTACCAGTCGATATTCCGGTACATCACCGCCGACCGGAATCCCAGAGTGCGGTATTCCCGGGCGTAGCGGTTGATCCGTTCGGCCCGGCGCAGAAATTGCTTCCGGTTGGTGAACAGATGGCCGTCATGATTGAGGTCATGAATGTTGATTTCGAATCCTCGGCCACGGATGCCCGGCAGGAAGGAGTCGGGAATCGGGTAGCGGAGTTCGGGGACGATCTGGAACGAACTCTTGACACCGAAGGAGTCGTTGAGATCCATCAATTGAGGGCAGAATTCGACGCCGGCGGCGCTTTCGACATCGTGGGTCAGGATGGTGCAACTGGGAGCCCCTTCGGGCCAGAACCAGATGAAGGGCAGCCTGCTGATCTTGCCGGCCTTCATTGCAAAAACCAGGAGTTGCTCGAAGACGCTTTCGACGGTCTGGTCGACCGGCCATTTGGGGAATGGGATGGTATTGCGGCTGCGAAAGTATAACCGTTGCAAATGCTTGCGGACAGGGACCGGGAGAAATGGACGCAGGAGGTAATAGGTGTTGCGGAAGAGGCGGTTAGCGGGCAGGGGCTGCTCACCGCCGGGGGAGTTGGCAAGATAGCGCTCGCAGCGCAGGTTGTCGATGATCTGGAGGGGATCGAAGGGGAGGGGGATTGAGGAGGACCCGTTGGGGGTCACATGCCGGCGGGCGTCGTGGAGGGGGTCGGTTACGTGCTTGGCTGGAGTCCCGGAAGAGCACTGCCCGTAGCAGATGACGCCGGAGCCGAGTTGGAAGTAGCCGGAGGTGGGGGAGAGGGGGCCGGAGAGGGAGAAGTGGGCGGGGTTGGGGGGGCAGCGGAAGCGGGCGGTGAGGAGGTGTTCGGTTGATCGGGAATTTGAGGAATCGGAGGTTCTCGGCATGCTCTTTCGCCGTCCTTTCCGACGAGTTGATGGAACATCGATAAGGGCTTCGTCGACGCGGGGCTGAACGCCGCGGGGAAGGCACCCCAAGGTTTATCAGCGCTTCATTCAGCCCAAACCAGATGCCAATGTCTTATTGTAAGAGATTCAGTCGCCGCCGCGAGAAGAAAGCGGCTGAGACAGCCGGGTGCCTAACTTATGAAATACTCTCTGATAGGCAGCGAGAAGATGTTCAGTAGAGTATTTCCAGGCAAGACAGTTCTCGACTCTTTGACGCCCGAATGTGCCCATTCGCTTCCGTTCTTCAGGGTTTTCGAGCAGCCAAAGGATTTTCGATGAAAAATTGGCGACCAAGTCTCCTGTGTTGCCGGCGTAGAGCGACGCCTCCATGGCGCTGAAGCGGCCCTCCTTCAAATCGAACTGCACGATAGGCTTTGACAGAGCCATGTACTCCATGATTTTGATCATGGTGGAGATATCGTTCATCTGACAGGGCTTGTCCGGGTTGACGCATACATCGGCGGTAGAGAGGATATCGAGGAGTTGGGCATCGGGGATTCTGCCGGTGAAGTTGACCATGTCCTCGACTCCCTTGTCCTTCACCATCTGCCGGAGTCCGGCCAGTCCAGGGCCGCCGCCGACGCAGGTGAAATGAATATCGCGGCGTCCCATGTTCCTGATGTACAACGCCGTATCAATGAGAAGGTCCAAGCCTTCCTGGATGCTCATGGTGCCGACATAGCCGACCAGATAGGACTTACCGTGCCTCAATTCCGGCTTTGGGGGAACGGGTTTGAAGGTGTCCAGGTCCGGACCGTTGCGCACCACGAATATGTCTTCGGGTGCAAGCTTGCCACGGCTGATGGCAAGTTCGCGATAGCTGTTGTTGGTGGCCATCACCACGTCGCTGAAGCGGTAGGTGAATTTTTCAAGCCACACCTGTGCTTTGTAGAAGAAGTCCTCGCGCCCATATTTTGAATGATAGAGTTCGGGGTTGACGTCATGGTGATCGAAAACGTATTTGACGCCGAAGAGTTTGAACGGCAAAGCAACCAGGAAGATGTCATCAGGAGGATTGCAGCCCTGGATGACATGGAAGCCGCGTGTGAGATAGATCCACCATGTGTAAAGGAATTCCCAGAATAGGGCACAGCCGTATTCTCGGATATATCCAAAGGGAGTGTTGCCTTCCTTCGGCATCGGGTGCCGGTAGATGTGAATGCCTTCGAGAACTTCATAACCGCGTTCATGATCCTTACCACGGGGACACAATACAGAGACGTCATAGCCGTTCTTGTAGAGGGAGCAGGCTTCCTTCCAGACGCGCGAATCGAAAGGGACCGGCAGATTTTCGACGATAATGAGAATTTTGTTCTTCAAGGGGAGATGCATCGTTAGAGCAATCTATAAAGTCCGGCAAGAGCGCAAAGCATGGTCGCCTGCCCCCAGTGCAAGGTCGGAGTCTTATTAACGATCCAGGGGGAATAGCGGCGGTAATAAAAGTATCCGCTGGGGTCCTGCATGTTAGCGATGGTCCACCGGGCGACCTTTAAGGCAAGCGGGAGACTGTCGGGATCCTGCTCGTGGAAGAAGACGAGTGTGTCGATTGCCTGAGAGGCGCACTGGATGTCAAGGGGAAGCGTTTTGTGGTCGTAATACCTGGGAGTGCCGTCACGGAGGAAGAATGTCTTCTTCCAGTAGTTATATCCGTTGCGGAGGATGGCCTGGTAGCGGTGGTCGCCGGTTCCCTCGGCATAATGCTTGAAGCAATCGAGGACGTAAGCGGTATGAAAGTTGTCCACCCAATGGAGGTTGGCGGCTTCTCCGTAGTACCAGGAGAAATCAGGTCGCTGATATTGCGCGGTGTATTGAATGGCCTTCTGGGCCAGTGATCGGTAAGACTCATTGCGGTTGTGGGAGTAGGTACGGGCTAGGAGGCTTGCGCCGAGCGTATTGGCGTTGTGGACCTGCTTATTTACAGGTGGGATATAGCTGATGCAGAGGCCGTCTCCATCAGAGAATGTATCGAGATCATTCAGAATGTGCTCGCAGGCGCTGACGGCAATCTGGAGGTAGGTGTCGTTGCGGAGAATGTCATACCCGTCCAGGAATGCATGGCCGATGAGAGAGGTCCAGACAACGGTGGGCACGCCCTTGGGCAGGTAGAAACTCCTGGAGATATAGTCGAAATGGTTGCCCCAGCAGGCGCCGCTATAGCCTTTGGATTGGTGCTCGATGAGCCACTGGAAAGCGAAGTCGGCTTTCTCTTTCCAAACGGTATCTCCGGTGGTTTGATATAGCCTGAGGAAGCCTCTGGCCAGAAAGCCCATTCCCTTCGTGGAATAATCCTTGGAGATACCAAGCAGCGGACGCAAATTGATAGGGAATCGCCGTACACCCTGTTGAAGCACAGTTTGAAGGAACTTATTGTTAAGGGTGAGCGGACGTAGATATCTCGCGTTGAGCCCGTCGAAGGTATCGTAGCCGCGGTAGTCGTTCTTTTCGAGCCAAGCGGCGAGGCGGTTAATGGACTGCCGGATTTGGTGTTTCAAAGCTTCATCCTGGCCACGAATTAGGAGGTTACCAGCAGATGCCGTCATATTTGCCCTTTTCGCTCCTGCGTTCGGTGATACGAACGAAATCGACCAACACCTGACCATCCTGCAGCCGGTCGGGGACGTGGCGGAAATCGGGGTCCTTGGTGCCGATGACGACGGTCTGTGCATGGTCGAGCACGGCATCGACGGTGGAAACCATGAGCCGGGAGATATGGGGGATACGATTGAGGATGAAGTCGCGATTGGCTCCGACCAAGCTGGCCACATTCACGCTTTTATCGTAAATGCGAAGATCATAGCCTTTACCTATAAGGCGCTCAATGATCTCGACGATGGGGCTCTCCCGCAAATCGTCAGTACCTGCCTTGAAGCTGAACCCGAGAATGCCGACACGGCGGTGTTCCTTCTCCATGATGAGTTGCAATCCTTTGTTGATCTGCAACTCGTTGCTCGGGAGAATGGAGTTTATGATGGGCAAGTGGACGTCGTGGACTTTGGCTTGGTAGGCGAGAGCGCGGAGATCCTTTGGAAGGCAGGAGCCGCCGAAGGCGAAGCCCGGTAGAAGATAGGCTGGTGAGATGTTGAGTTTGCGGTCCTGGCAGAAGATGTTCATGACGGCATGGGCGTCAATGCCGAAGGCCTTGCACAGGTTCCCAATTTCATTGGCGAAGCCGATTTTGAGGGCATGCCAGTTGTTGTCAACGTATTTGACCATTTCGGCAGTCTGAATATCGGTACGGATGAGCGGAGCGTCGAATTTGGAGTAGAGGGAGGCGAGTATGTCGCCGCTGGTCTGGTCAAGTTCTCCAATGACTGTTTTGGGGGGCGCATAGAAGTCTCGGACGGCGGAACCTTCGCGCAGGAATTCCGGGTTATGACAGACGCCGAAGTCGATACCGGCGCGTTTGCCGGAGTATTCCTCGAGGACCGGAATCACGATATTGTGCATGGTGCCTGGAAGGATGGTGCTGCGTATGACCACGGTGTGCCATGCGGCTTTGTCCTTGAGTGCTTGCCCGATTTGCTCGCAGATGCGGCGGATGTAACGGAAGTCGAGATTGCCGTTGGCTTGGCTGGGCGTGCCGACACACACAAAGGACAGTTCCGTCTCACGGACTGCCTGGGCGGGGCTCTCGGTGGCGCGAAGGCGGCCGGACCGCACTCCAGCCTCGATCAGGTCTCCGATTTCTGCCTCGATGATAGGGGACAGCCCTTTGTTGATGAGGTCGACTTTGGTCTCCACCGGATCGACACCGATGACGGTGTGGCCGTCCTTGGCCAGGCAGCCTGCCGATACGGTGCCGACGTAGCCTAGGCCGAATATGCTGATTTGCAAGATCTGGTCCTCTCTCTATGGATTCGCGGCCTCGGCATCTCATGACAGCGTAAGTAAGTCCGCTTCGATCGAATGTTCTCCGCAATCGCCTTTCAGATGAGGCGCTTACCCAACCATGCCACTGAGACAGCAATTCCTAAGACTGGTATACTGTTCGTGTGTCTCTGAAGCCTGAGAAAGAGATTTCAGAAGCTGCCCATATTGCTGAAATAGGGCGCCTCAGAAAGGCAAATGGGTCAACACAGCGACAGCCGACGTTTTCTGTCGGTCAGGGCACGAGCGATTTACATAGTTTGCTGTCCGTCCTGCTCCTAGATTCATAGTAAGCGTAATTACGATACAAGCCGAAAACTAGCCAAGCATATTTGAATTTCCGAATCAGGCCCATTCTGCGATGCGGCGAACGGGGTACCCGAGGATGGTGACAATACGGCCGGTGTCGCGGTCGATGTAGACGAACGCACTATCGTCAATCCGATAATCGCCTTTCCATCCGATGGCGAACGGTGTGTCCGTTTCCTGGAAGTGAACAACTTCCGGGTCGCCATCCCGTGCCAACCTCACCGCCAGATGATCTTCCGAATCGAGCAACCAGGCATCGCCAGTGTCAGTCGAGAACAGCGCCAGGGGACCGACCGTTACACCCGTCGTGCTCTGCGGCGCGGTGCTGGATGTAGCGGATCTCATCGGCAGATGGAAGTCCTTGCCCTCGATGTGCCGCTTGCCCGGTCCGCGTTTAATGGTCTTCCGTCCCACTGATTTCCTCCACCAGGTAGAGTAAAGTCCGTTGGCATGGACCTCTTCACCCAGTTGTTTGGCAATCTGCTGACTCTTGTATACCACTGCTTCGACCGCATCGTCATCCACGGCTACCTCAGCGGCCTGTCCCTCCCGAACAGGTCGTCCATTTCGTCCATCACGTCCTGGGGATTTCGGTGGTGAGCAAGGAGGTCCTGAGCGGGCGCACCGACGACTACCGCGACTGGGTGGAAGCTTTCGCCCGCAATCACAAACTTCCCCTTGAGTGGGCCGAAAAGGGCCTCCGCAAAGAGGACCACGTCCTGCCCGCACTGCGCCGCATGGAGAAACGTGGCGCCTACGGCGTCTACTTCACCTTCAAAAGCATGGAACAGGGCCGCACCTTCCGCATCAGCGTTCCGAAGTATCCCACCCAGGATCCCGACTACCGCATCCTGGCGCACCAGCGCAGTCGCTTCACCCACTACTACTTCTATGTCCGCGACGAGGTTCTGGGGCCGATCATCCTGCGCGTGGCCAGTTTCTTTCCCTTCCACGCCACCTACTGGCTCAACGGGCCATTCCTTCATTCAGCGGGAACTGGAGCGCGCTGGCATTGGCTTCCACAAGAACGACAATGCTTTCCTGGCAGTAGACGATATCCCAGCCCTGCAAGCCGCCGCCGATCGGCTGAGCCGCGCGCTCATTCGCAAGCAACTCGATTACTGGACCCTCATCCTGGGACCGAAGTTCTCCAAGAAAGAACGTGCCCAGATGAACCTGTCCCGCTTCTACGCCATTACCCAGATCGAATACTGCCGGAACTTCATCTTCAAACGCCATTTCCCCATCCACAAGATCTTCGAACGAAGCTGCGAGATCGGCCTCTGGCGGTTAACAGCCAACCGAATCAGCGAAATCTTCGGCGTCCGCCTCCACAAGCGGATGGGAGGGAAACTAGCCACCATAATCGATCAGAGCGAGCATGGCCACCATGTCTTCCGCGCTTACTGGAAGAACGCCTTCCTCAAACAGTACGAGAAGTTTATCCCGCTTCCTGCGCAACGAACACTACTCCAACAACCTGCGCGACTTCGGTCTGAAGAAAGGACTGGACCACCTGGACGCGGTGCGGACGCGGTTCCAATCCATCACCGATCGGTTCGCTGCCTTCCATCGGACGGAGGAGGCGGTGCGGAAGTTCTTCACCGAGGAGATGGGCCGGCGGCGCTGCCATACGCTCCAGGTGGTGTGCATGGACATGTGGGCGCCGTTTGCCAAATTGGTGAAGGACCACGCGCC
>JABAQT010000058.1 GCA_019187195.1 Bryobacteraceae bacterium | reverse complement strand
CACCACAGCGTTCAACGTCAAGGCGTCCACGCAGACGGAGAGGTCTTCGTCACAGGCGGCTTGCACAATGGCGCGCGCGGCGGACTCGCCGTTGAAGCAGGACAGACTCAGTTGGCCCTGCACGTCCACGTCCAGACGCACGAGCGAGAAGGCGGGCAGGATGTTCTTCTGGCTGGCGCGCGTCACGGCGTTCAGCGCGGCGCGCAATGTGTCTTGCGAAACAGCGATCATCGGTTATCTCCTTTGGAATTATTTGCAGATATCGCGCAGGCGTTTGTCAACGTGGTACTCGCCGCTGATTACGTAGCGCAAAAGCTCAAACAGGAACCAAACCGCCCAACTCAGGATGAGCAGGGCGGTCACGAGCAGGAAAACGGCGAACGCATTCATGCGAATTCTCCTTGGGGAAAAGAAAATCGGAGAGCGATGGGTCGCTCCCCGATTTCGGGCGAAGGTGAGATTAGATTCCAGACGGCCACCATCCGCTCAGGATGGCTTCATCCGGATCGAGCTGATCTGGCGGCAGCACGGTGCGCACGCTGGCGCCGCTGCGTCGGATGGAGGCCGATACGGACAGGGCCCATTCCACCCCGGCGGGATCCGGGTCGCGCATCAACACATATTCGTACTGCGCATGTTCGCGGAACCACCGATGCATTTTGGCGGAGGGACTGGCGCCGTTGGTGTACACCGCCACCGTATCGGCTTCGCGCCCGAGTTGGTGGATCTTTTGCGCTGTGATGAGTAGATCGAACAGACCTTCCAGCACGATCACAGTGCGTGTTGCGGGAGTGATGCGCCAACTGCCGAGCGGCTGCGTGCGAAGCCCCCAGGTCTTGTGATTCTTTTCGGGCTTGAAGGTACGTGTACCCTTGGGCAGTTGTTCCTCGGGCAGGTAGCGCACGTTCATCACGGTGGGGTGTGTCGGTGGGTCGGCGTAGATCACTCCACCGGCCCACAGCCAGGTTCCGTCCTTGCGCACCAGCATGGATTGTTTGGCGGCTTCGACCGTCTCGCGATGGACATTCGGAACGGGGATGCCGTATCCGAGTCCGTACACGAGCGCCGTGTAGGCCGATACGCCGCGTGAGGCGAGATAGGTCCAAGCCGGGGAACGCTGCACCACCGAGCGCGCCTCCGATACGGCTTCATCCAGTAATTCCACCTGGGACGGTGGTCTGGGCGGGCGTGTCGGTTGCAGCGCCGATACGGGTGGTCTCCATTCTTGTCCGAGTTTCTTACGCAGGGAGTTCAACGAACCGCCGGTCGCGCCGCAGCGCAGACACTTCCAGTAGCCTTTGACCAGGTGCACGCCAAAGTTCGGGCGGCCGCCCTGTCCCCGGCGATCCGCGTCGTTATGGAAGGGGCACCAAAAGATGGCCCAATCCCGATTGGCTTCCACCCGAACCGCGGGTCCCAGGATCTCTTCGGCGGCGGAGAGGATGTCGTCCATGTGCCTTTCTACGGCCTCCTTTACGAGGATCTATGCGCCCAACAGGCGGGCGAGGACTGCCAGGAAACAGCCAAACCAGCGATGAGACTGACCCCGCAGGAAAACGCTGTGGGATCTTTGACTTGCGGCGACAACGACTAGGATGAGCAGCCAGGCGAAGGTTCTCATGCGTATTCTCCTTTCGTGTACGGGTTAAATCCTTCCAGGGGGATGACATGATCACGCATCCGCGCGGACCAGTGTGTCGGTGTCCGCTCATCGGATCTCCACGCTAGCCCAGGCTGGGGCGGTGGTATACAGCGCCGCGTTCTCGCGCAGCAGTGTAACGGTGGCGGAGTACAGGTAGTCTCCCTGCTGTCGTCCGATGGGGGATGCGGTGTTGATGAATTGGCCGTTGGCGAACACGCGACGTTGGGCGGCGTTCAGGCGGAAGGGCGCGGAAATCTTGACAGTCTTGCTCGTTGTGGTATCATGCGCTTGGAACATTTGTTTCACCTTTGAGACCGTCCAGTGACAGCTGGGCGGTCTCACCTTTTTGTGTGCCGGGCCTCTCACCCCGGCGAGTCCTCGCTGTGTAGAGAATCGAAAACGGGCGCCGCCCAGGTTGAACTGGGAACGGCGCCCGTTTTTGCGTTACGTGCAGGATATGAAGTTGCGGGAATGGTTCAGGTCAGCAACTGTATCGGTCTACAAGCCGTGACCGTAAGCGGCACAGCCGGGCGTATCGGCGCATGCGCTGGACGGATGGGAAGCGATTCGTTTTGTGCGAGGGATGCATCTCCTTTTGGTTGGATCGGTGCAGATTGGGAATAGTGGCTGGAAAGGATGAAACTTTCTCAGCGGAGGGATGGATATTGGGGAAAGGGATGTGAATTGATGCGAATGTTCTCCTTGGGAATAATTTGGTTCTGATAGTGGGATACAACGGGAGAAGCCCAGCGGGAGCCGGGCTTCTTGAAGAGGGGGAATGGATTGTGGAAAGGGTGAACGTTCGGGATTGTAGCGATGGATGGAGAAATTGTCCACCCACGTAGGCGGCAGGAGGCGGAAGAATCAGCCAATAAAGCGCGTTTCCACGCCCCCTTTACCTAGGTGTGGAATCAATCCTCCTCGGAATGTTCCAATTGTGACTAAACCCATAGTTCTGCCGTTGTGGCAAAACTATGCTTCCAATAAGGCTAATTTGCAAATGACACAATGATCGAAAAGCAATCTATTCAGCCGGAATTTCAAAAAAACTCCCTCATACTATCTGTTCGTTGGACAGCTTCAACAATTTGGTTACATTTTGTGATGAAAACGGTTGAAAATTTCTGGCACAACTATGGTTCCAGAATTTACTTGCGGCAAAACTATGCTTCCAGTCCATCGATGTTCTGCTAGATTATGCCGCTCCATCACGAGTAAAACCCAGCAAAACTATGCTTCCAACCGTGGCAAAACTATGAGTAAAGTTACACCAATGCCTGAAAGATCTCGCCGGCGAGAAACACGCGGTTCCTCGCATATCCCGTCTTCTCTCGAAGAATGTTTGCGTTCACAAGTTTATCCACATAACGCTTGGCAGCCATATAGGGTATATCGAGAGCCGTTTCCAATTGACGGATCGTCAGGATCGGGCGCGAGAAGAGATAGTCCACCACGGCCGCCATGCGTTCGGGGTTGCGGTCCGCGCGCACCGTAACGTCGTAACGGGAGCGGATGGATTCGAGCCGCGTCATTCGGAATACGCTATCCTGCGCCTGGAGGCCGACGCCGCGCAGGAAGAAACGCAGCCAGGCCTCCCAGCGACCGCGCTGGGAGACATCCAACAGGCGGTCGTAATACTCCTGGCGGTAACGTTCAAAGTAGGCGCTCAAATTCAGGAGCGGCTGGGAGAGAATACCCCATTCATGGAATAGCAGCATGATGAGCAGCCGTCCCACGCGCCCATTTCCATCCAGGAAGGGATGGATCGCCTCGAATTGATAATGCGCCAGGCCGGCGCGCACCAGCGGCGGAAGATCAACGCCGGCATGGATGTATTTCTCCAAGTCATGCAGGGCCTCCCGCATTTCGTCCACAGGAGGGGGAACATAAGCGGCGGTTTCGGTCGTGGAGCCCGCCGGCCCGATCCAATTCTGGGTACGGCGAAATTGCCCGGGGGCGAGCTGTCCGCCGCGGACGCCCTCCAGAAGTTTGGCGTGGACCTCGCGAATCAGGCGCATGCTGATCGGCAACGTTTGCGATCGCTCCAGGCCGTAATCCAGGGCCTGTACATAGTTGTGGACTTCGCGCACGTCGTTATCCGGTTCCAGGAAGGAACGCTGGGCGGACTCATAATCGTACAGGTCCGCCAGGGAGGCGCGCGTGCCCTCGATGCGGGAAGACAGCACGGCCTCGCGTCGAACGAAAGGCTGGATCAGAAGTTTGGGGAACGGGAAATTTCCGGCCAGGGTGGTGAGTTTGCCCAGTTCCCGTTCGGCCTCGGATAATGCAGAAACCAGTTCGTCGGTCCATTCCAATGCGGGCGGAAGCGGGGCGGGAACGAAGGCCCAATAGCCGCTTTGAGTTCGTATGGTTCTTCCCGTTTTCGGGTCGCGAAAATCAGCAGGTTTCATCGGGTCAATTCCAATGCTGTGAACATGGATCTTTTTATTAACACTTTCCATTATAACCGTTAATAAAATATTTGAGGGTAAAAGCCGCGGATCGGCTGAGAATGACCTGCCTTCGCCTCTTTGAATCGAGCCATCCTCCAAAAAGGGCTATCAGCGCCTTTTCGTCGGAGGACAGGCTCGCCAAAGAATTGCAATGCGCATTCATGGGGATTTCTTCCAAACGGCTGCCGATACGCTTGGCGACACATGGAGGATACCTCTCTCCGGTTTTCACTATCATACCCGGCATGAAACCAACCGTGGAAAAGAACCTCCTTGCGCATCGCCTCCTCAAAATCGTCCTGCTCGTCATCGCGCTCCTGCTGCTAGCGCTTGGCCTGAACTACCGCCAGATCATCGCATACAGAACGATCTGGACTGAACCTGCGCGCTCGAACCGCCAAGCGCAGAATCTCCCCGCCAATTTCCAGAACCCTTCATCGAAACAAGACCGGTTCGATGGACATCGTCCGCCCGGCGTCTCGAAGTTCGATGCCGCCAGCATGACCACGCCGGCCCTCGCCTCCCCGGACGCGCAGATCTGGAGCGGCAACGTCCCGGTCGTCATCCAGTCGCGTTGAATCTGGGAATGGGAACGACGCGTTGAATTGCGCGCCCGATTCGCATTTCCATCCGCCCTACGCGTTTTCATCCCAACCTGCCCATGACAGAAAACTACCAAGCCAAACGCGCGCGCTGGCGACGCCTGCTCGAGTCTTTACCGGAAGGTTTGCGTGAACACGTCTCCTTGCGCAATGTGGAATCGGTGGCTGCGCTCCCACCACCCGCGCAAGTGAAATTGCTGGAAGCGGTCCAGGCCGGGCTCAAGCGTCTGCCGGGCGCGGTGGAACAGTTGCGAGTCAATCCCGATACGCCGGTGGAAGAACTGCTCCACCCCAGTGCTGTAACAGCGGCAGAAGAGCAGCCGCAAATCTCACAGCAGGTCAAAAACGAATTGGCTGGCCTCGTGCAACTGTGTTTCCCGGACATGCCGCGCGTATCGGCCGAGGCGCTGGTGGAGGCGGATGTCATGGACATCGCGCGTCAAACAGCCCAGGTCCATCGCCTGCTGTTCCAGTCCGATCATCTGCGCACAGACTTTGTCCTGCTCGCCGTGTATGGCCTGATACGCGGATCTCTCGACCAACTTGAAGAACTCATCAAACAAGCGCCTGCCATCCAGCAGGCATTGCTCCAGAGCGACCTGCCCTGGAAACCCAACGAATGGAGTAACCCACATGCTTAAACGAATTGCCAATACCGGAGTCAATCTTGTTGTCCTCGGAGTCTCGGTGGCTATCTTTCTGGTGGCCTTCTTTGCCCTGAGCGCCCTGGGCGCGGCGGGACGTCCGCCCACGATCGAAGTATTATCCGCCACACGTGACCTAAACATCGGGGATGTCATCAGCGCGAATGACCTGATCGTGAAGAAAGTCTTTCAGGACGAAAACGCCGCCCTGTATATTCCCGGCGAGGAAGCCGCGGGCGTGGTGGGTGGGATCGTCGCCCAACCGGTCTTCAGCGGACAACCGATCTTCCGCACAGCCATCATCGCCCAGGCCGCCGAAGGCACGCGCCTCTCGGCGGCGCTGGCGAAGCACCCTGGATATAGTCTGTTCCCGTTGCCGTTGGACGCCATGAACCTAGTCGCGCCGGATGTGGAGGCTTTCCTGCCCGACGACCTGGTGGGCGTCACGGTGGTGATCGTCGGACGGCCGCAACAGATGACGACCCCGACTCCCATGCCCGAGCTGATCCTCCAACCCGGAACCAATACCATCCCCATCACCACGCCCGCACCGGAGGAAACCGCGCGGACAGACGCATTGGGCCGCGCCTTGCCGCCGTTGGCGAAGGATTTGTTCCCGATGGGCGTGCGCGTCATCGCGGTGCAGGGATTGCCGCCGTCCGCGCCTGAGGCCTCCGATTCGAACGGCTCGGCTTTCACGACCGCCAGCCAGCCGAAGATGCTAATCCTGCTCATTCCGAACGAAGCGCGCGAAGTCCTGTCATTGGCGCTGCAACAGGGAGATCGCCTGGTGGTGTCGCTCATGGCGCGTGGCGATGAACAACCCACGGCTGGCTTTACCTATTGGGACTTCGAAGACCTGTTCAAGCACGACCGCGAAGAAGTCCTGGGCGGAGGCCATTAATGCAAGTTCTTTTGCTCGGCGCGGGAACCGTCACCTCGCGCCTGAACATGCAACTGGCCGAACAGGGACATGCGGTGGTGGCGCAGATCGCGGCCTTCACCCCGCAACACCTGGATCTGTTCGACTTTCGTGCCCTGCTGGTGGTCTCGCCCGAATCGTCCGTGTCGCCGGAGAGTCTGGTCAAGGCCGCCGAGCGCGGCAAGTTGATCTTCGTGATCGCCGGCGTGGGGGATGGGATGTCCGCCTGGGCGAATGGCGTGGGCGTGCCGGCCTTGGCGTATCCGCCTTCGGAGGTGGACATCAATCGTCTATATGAAGAACTACGCAGGGCGGAGGCCGGCAACCTGGCGGCGGACGATCAATATCGTCGGGCCGTCCTCGGCAGCGACATGTCCGCCCGCATCCAATCCGGGATGGCCGTGCGAAAGATCGCCATCACATCCCCGAAGGGAGGAACGGGGAAGACCACGGTGGCGGTGAACCTTGCGGTTGCATTGGCTCTCAGTGGAATCACCACCTATCTGGTGGACTCGGATGGCAACGCCGGCGCGCTGCAATATCATCTGCGGATGGAGCGCGTCAACACCACCATGATCGGTCTATTGCGCAGGGAGATCGCCAGGGTTGGAAAAGGCGTGATGAGCGAGGTCGCATCGGGCGCGGCCTATCTCAATGCGTTCACGCCGCTCGAGAATTTACCGACCTTGCGCGTCCTGCCCGGGCTGATCACCGACGACCTCGGCGACGAAGTCCTGCAACAGGAGGAGAAAGTCGCGGAGGTGATCCAGGGATTGTATGAAGCCGGGGTAGCGGCGGGCGGGGTGGTGATCATGGATGTGGGCATCAACCCGGCGCATGTTGTCCATCGCGCCGCGCTGAAAGCCGCCGAAGGGATCGCCATCGTGATCAAGCCGGAGATCCCCGATCTGGCGGAGACGCGCCGTTGGATCGCCCGCATGATCAATAGTCTCGCCAACGTGGTGGGACGCGGCAGCGCCCAGGAGTTCGTGGGCAGCCGCGTCAAGCTCTGCTACAACCAGGTGGTGGGGGATGGCTTCAAGTCGGCGCATAAGATGTTGCAGCAGGCGCTCAGTGAAGACAAGATCGAACTGGCGTTGATCCCGAATGGCATCATCCCCATCGTGGATCCGCGCCTGGCGGCACAGGCGGTGAACTCGGACCGGCGCGATGATATCCTGATCTGGCGTTACAAGAAAGAGAAGTTGGAGGAACTCGGCCCGTTCGCCGATTCCCTGCTGGGCTTCGCGGCGCACTTTGTGCCGGCGGTGCGGGAAGGCGCGTCGCGTGTGGGACTTCTTCCTAATGTTGGCAAGAAACGCGGCTGGTTTGGAAAGTAGTCCATGTTCGACATCACCGGCAAGACTCTCAAACCCATAACTGAAGCGCGTTCCTCGGATGAAATGGAACGTTGGTGGAACGTGCTCGCCGAGGAAGGCCGCGCCAGGAAAGCGACCGAGTCGCGCCAGCGGTCTTTGACATCCACCGAGATCGAAGCCCTGGCGCGGCAGGTCTACGAGGAAATGAGCAACCGCGCAGTGGAGGCGGGAATCTCACTTCCAAAAGAATTTGTCTTGCGTCTGATCGGTGAACTGTCCGGGATGGGACCGTTGTTGGAACTGATCGCTCGCACCGACATCGAAGACATCGCCATCAATTTAGGGCATATCTACGTCTATACCACCAGCAATGGTTGGGAACATGCCGGCGCGGCGCCGGATGGGATCGGCGATGCCTTGCGCGTCATGATCGACCGCGCCGGACAGCGCGCGCCCACGCCGGATTATCCCGTCACGGACGCCATGCTGCAGGTCATGGCCCCGCTCGTGGATGGAAGCGTGAGACGAAAGGGTGTTCGCATCAACTACGTCATGCCGCCGGCGTCTCCGTATGGCGACACGATCACGCTGCGCGTCTCGAACTACCGCACGGCGACGGATTTGCAGAATGGGAGTCTCGCGCTACTGTGCCAGACCCGCCTGCCGCCGGTGCCGCGCCCGCGCTTCGATCCCAGGAACTTTCCGCGCGGCGAGGGCATTCTCACACCTGAAGCTGCCAACTATCTGTTGGGTGTGATGGTGCATGGCGGGACGCTGGTCATCGCCGGGACGACCGGTTCCGGCAAGACGTTTGTTGGGCAGCGTATCCTGCAGGAGATGTTGGACTACTACCCACGCGGCGCGATACGCTTGTTCATCGTGGAGGACTCGAACGAGATCATCCTGAACGGCTGGAACGGGGACGGAAAGTCCGACACTGGCAACATCGTGTACACCGTGACGCGGCCCGAGATCCGCGGCGGACCGCCGCCGGTGACGATGTACGACCTGATCCGCGCCGCCCTGCGTTCCCGTCCACACGGGGTGGTGATCGGCGAGGCGCGCGGGGCGGAGGCCTGGGAGTTGGTCCGCGCCGCGGCCACCGGGCACGGACACTCAGCCTTCACCATCCACGCCACCAGCGCCGAACACGTCTGGCCGCGCTTTTTGCAGGTGGTGCAATCCCATCCGGATGCGGCGCGCATGTCCGAAGTACAAATTGCCCAATCCTTTGCCGAGGCCGTGACCGCCGCGGTCTACATCGAGCGCAATCATCAATTCGGGCAGATCGTGCGCGAGATCGTGGAGGTCTCGCCCATCGTAGAGCGTACCGCGGGAAGGCCGTCCTTCTCTCCATTGTTCCGCTTCGAGCCGGGCAGGGGACTCGTCTCCACCGGCAATCGCCCCATGCGCCCGGGCTTCCGCGCTTCGGATCTCAATCTGTCCGAATCCATGTTCAAGGGAGTTTCGTAGTGTCCAAAGAGACCGTTGGTTCGACGCGTACGTTTGTATTGGCAAAGGGATTCGCGCAGGTGGGCAGTCACGCCGGCCTGATCGGAGACGACGATTCCAAGCGCCTGTTCGCGGAACTCTTCGCTGATCCGGACCGCCCCGAAGTCCGTCCGCAGGAGGCGTATCAGGCCATGCTCTCTTCCATTCAGCCGGGATGGACGCTGCGCTTGATGCAGGTCTTCTGGCCGGACCCCGAGCCGAGGGTGGAATTTCAAAATCATGTAAAGGAATGGAAACAGCCAGAAGGCGATGGATTGGATATCCTGCGCCAGGGTTTGATCCTGGCGACGCAGGAATACCCCCTGCCGTTCGTCCGCCGGACGATCCTGGAATTTGTGTTGCCTGGGGATGAAGGCCTGGCCTGGTGGGATGGATTGACCGGTTTGTGCGCCGGCTTTGGTTTGCGCGTAGGGTATCTGGAGCAGAACAGGATCGAGGAGTTGACCCGCTGGGCGCTCAATCCCAGCCTGGAGTACGAATACGGAATAGGCGCTATGTCGTCAGGGTTTCGATGAACTGAGGAACGCAAACCAAAACAGCATTTGTGAAAAAGGGGCTAAACCACCTATAATGGAAACAACATTTCCTGAATGAAAGGGACTCCCATGACTGAATCCAAATCCCGCCTCACCTCCCGCGCCTGGTTCGTCATGTTCGCCCTCGCCCTCACGGGACAGATCGCCTGGGCGGTCGAAAACTCCTGGTTCAACACCTTCGTTTACGACACACTCACACCCGACCCGCGCCCTGTGGCGTGGATGACCGCCGCCAGCGCCATCACCGCCACGCTGACCACGCTGCTGATGGGCGCCCTCAGCGACCGCACCCGCTCGCGCTGGGGACGCCGCCGCCCGTTCATTTTATTCGGATACATTCTGTGGGGCATCTCGACCATTCTCTTTCCAACCGTTGCCTACATCAAAATCTCAAGCCTCGCCATCTTCATGGTGGTGGTCGCCGACTCGATCATGACCTTCTTCGGCTCCACCGCCAACGATGCGGCCTTCAACGCCTGGACGGCCGACGTTGCCACCAGCGAAACGCGCGGCCGTGTGGAAGGCGTGCTCAACCTGAGCGTCTTCCTGGCGCAGATCGTGGCGATGGTCGCGGCGGGCATGTTGATCGACAGCCTGGGCTATTTCATTTTCTTCTATCTGCTCGGCGGCATCGTGACCGTGGTCGGCTTGATTGCGGGCAGTCTCCTGCACGATGCAAACGCTCCGCTCGACAAACCCACCCGTTCCTTCTGGTCAGAGTTCACTGATCCCTTCAACCTGGACACGTTGCGGGACAACCGCAAACTTTTCATCCTGCTACTCTTCATCATGGTTAGCAGCATCGGCATGCAAGTTTCGCTCCCCTACCTCATCGTTTATCTCAACAACTTCGTCGGTGTGACCAAGTCCGAGTTCAGCATCATCGGCGGCGCGGTGATGGTCGGCAGCGCCGCCCTCGCCATTCCCTTCGGCATCCTCGCCGACAAATGGAACAAGCGCAACATGATCGCGGTCGCCATCCTCATCTCCAGCCTCGGCGGCATTTTGCTTTCGCTCGTCCGCTCGCTGCCCCTGCTCGCCCTCACGGGTCTGCTCTGGCAGGCCTTCTCGGTCGCGGCCTCCATCGCCTCCGTTGCCTGGCTCAAAGACCTCCTGCCCGAAGAGAGCCGCGGCAAATTCCTCGGCATCCGCATGATCTTTTGGATCGCCATCCCAATGGTCATTGGCCCCTGGATCGGCTCGACGCTCATCCAAACCTTCGGCATCCCCACCACGCTCAACGGTCAGGCAGGCTTCGTCCCCGTCCCGATCATCTTCCAGGTCGGCTCGGTCATTGCCCTGCTCTCGCTCATTCCGCTGGCGTTCATCAACAACAAACGATCATGACCACACGCATCACTGGCGGGTTCTGGCGCGACCGTCTCGACGTCAACGCGCGCCGCGCCATCTTCCATCAATGGGATCAACTCGAGGCTTCGGGCTGCATCGAAAATTTCCGCATTGCCGCGGGGGAGGTGGAGGGCTTCCGCGAGGGCTGGTTCTTCGCCGATTCGGACGCGCACAAATGGCTGGACGCGGCCTCCCGCATTCTCGCTTCTTTTCCCAGCCCCGAACTGGCCGCGCACATCGACGCGTTCATCTCCCTCCTCGCCCGCGCCCAGCAACCTGACGGCTATCTCTTCACCTACAACCAGATCCACTTCCCAGACACGCGCTGGACGAATCTCCAGATCGAGCATGAACTCTACTGCCACGGCCATCTCATCGAAGCGGGCGTCTCGCACTACCAGGCGACTGGTCGCGCCGACCTGCTCGAGATCGTCCGCCGCGCCGCCGACCGCATCGTGGAGGACTTCCGCGGCAAGGACGCGAAGCATACCCCAGGTCACGAAGAGATCGAGATCGCGCTTCTGCGCTTGTATCAAATCACCAGGCATCAACCATATCTTGAAATGGCGCGGCAGTTCATCGAGCAACGCGGGCGCGATCCCTTCTTCGCCCTCTCGCTCCTGAAACAAAACTTCAGCGTGGAGGCGCGCGGCAAATACGTGAAGCAAAAGAAACAGGAATATCTCGCCGCCCATCCCGATTTCAAACCATTCCAACTCCCGCCTGGCAACGTCGCAAAGAAACCATGGAACGCGACCCTGCGCTGGAACATCAACGCGCTGAGCGGAAAATATTTCCAGCAGCACGCACCCGTGCGGAAACAGACGGCGCCCGTCGGTCACTCCGTCCGTTTTGCGTATCTCGAAACCGCCATTGCCATGCTCGCCCGCGAGACTGGCGACCAGACTCTCGTCCCCGCGTTGGAGCGCGCCTGGGAGCGCATGGCGACGCGGCGCATGTACGTCACGGGCGGCATCGGTTCCCTGCCCGCCATCGAAGGCTTTGGCAACGACTACGAACTCGACCCCGAATACGCCTACGCTGAAACCTGCGCAGCCCTGGGAAGCATGCTCTGGAATTGGGAGATGGCGCAACTGACAGGCGAAGCCAAATACAGCGACCTGTTCGAATGGCAGCTCTACAACGCCGCGGCCGTCGGCATGGGGATGGATGGCGACGCCTACCTCTACAACAATCCCCTCGCCTGCCGCGGCGGCGTGACGCGCAAACCCTGGTACGCCGTGCCCTGCTGTCCATCCAACCTCTCGCGCGCCTGGGCCGATATTGGCAAATATATTTTCTCGTCCAATCAAAACGAACTCTGGATTCACCAATACATCTCCAGCCAACACGAAACCAACTTTGCCAAACTCGAATTGCATTCCGACCTTCCGTGGAATGGGAACGTGCGGATCAAAATTGAATCGCCCGCCGAATTCCCGCTTCACCTTCGCCTGCCATCGTGGAGTGAAAGCCCGCAAGTGAAATTAAACGGCGAGCCTATAGCGCAAAATGCCATTTCCCTGGCGCCGCCCGCCAGGGCAAGCATGCGCAGCGCTCAACTGCGCAGCGTTTTTCTCAGCCTCGCCCGCGCCTGGTCGCCTGCCGACCTCCTCGAACTCACCTTCGACATGCCCATCCAACTCCGCCGCGCGCATCCCAAAGTCAAAGGCCACGCGGACAAAGTCGCCATCAGCCGCGGCCCTCTGGTCTACTGTCTCGAAAGCGCCGACAACCCCAATGTGGACATCTTCAACGCTAAAGTGAATACCGCCTCCCTCCGCCCCACCTTTGACGCGTCCATCCTCGGCGGCATCATGAAAATCGAAGCCCGCTCCGCCGACGGCCAACCCCTCACCTTCATCCCCTACCACCTCTGGGGCAACCGCGGCGCATCCACCATGACTGTTTGGGTGAACGCATGAAAACACGCTGGCAACCCAACCAACCCATCCCCCTCCCCGAATATCCGCGCCCGCAAATGACGCGGCCTGATTGGCTCAATCTCAACGGCGAGTGGGACTATGCCATCCTGTCCAAAGACAGTCCCGCGCCACAAACTTGGGATGGAAAGATTCTTGTACCGTATGCTGTCGAGTCGTTGTTGTCGGGGGTGCAGAAATCGCTACAACCCGATCAACGGTTGTGGTACCGGCGAATTTTTGCACATCCTTCTGTGAGAGCGGGAGAAAGGAGCTTGCTGCATTTCGGCGCCGTGGATTATGAATGTTCTGTTTGGGTTAACGGCAAGCCCATCGGCTCGCACCGCGGCGGATACCTGCCCTTCACCTTCGATATCACCGACGCGCTCGTGGGCGGCGAGAACGAACTGCTCGTCTCCGTCTGGGATCCCACGGATACGGGATTGCAGCAGCGCGGCAAGCAAACGTTGAACCCAAGGGGGATTTGGTACACGCCCATCTCTGGAATTTGGCAGACGGTTTGGTTGGAAGTCGTGCCTGAGGTCAGTATCGAGTCGTTGAAGTTGACGCCTGATTTGGATGACCAGTCCGTGACGGTGGAAGTGAAAGTCAGGGGGAACGCGGCAGGGGTGCGGATGGAGGCGGAGGTCGCTTCGGGGGGAGAAAAAATCGCGTCGGGCGGCGCGCCCGCCCAAAGTCACGCGAGAATCGGGATTCCGAATCCTGTCGCGTGGAGTCCGTCGAATCCACATTTGTATGATCTGCGCGTGCAACTCGTCCGCGAGGGTCAAGTCATCGATGAAGTCGGCAGTTACTTTGCTATGCGCAAATTCGGATTGATGAAGGACGCGGATGGTCATCTGCGCTTTGCGTTGAACGGCGAGCCGCTGTTTTTATATGGCCCGCTCGACCAGGGATTTTTCCCTGATGGGCTGTACACGCCGCCGTCGGAAGAGGCGATGGCGTTCGACATCGAATATACGCGGGAGATCGGGTGCAACATGATCCGCAAGCACATCAAGGTGGAGCCGCTGCGCTGGTATTACCACTGCGACCGACTGGGGATGATCGTCTGGCAGGACATGCCGAACGGCGGGCTGATCGATGGCGACACGGTGGCGATCCTGTCGCTGATCTTTGGTTTCCATCGCAATGACACGCGCTGGCTGTCGCGCTTTGGCCGCGCGGACGAAGCGAATCGCGCCGAGTATCGCCGCGAGTTGCAGGGCATGATCGACCACCTGCACAACGCGGCGTGCATTGCGGTGTGGGTTCCGTTCAACGAGAGTTGGGGACAGTTCCAGGCGAATGAGGTCGCGGCGTGGGTCAAGGGGTATGACCCGACGCGGCTGGTGGACCATGCATCGGGTTGGTTCGACCAGGGCGGCGGGGATTTCAAGAGCAAGCACATCTATGTCAAGAAGTTGAAGCGACCCAAGCCCGATGGACGCGCGTTCGTCATCTCGGAGTTCGGCGGCTACAGTTTGAAAATCCCCGACCACATGTGGGACGCGACGAAGAAATTTGGCTATCGCTTCTACGAAACGCGCCAGGAGTTGACCGCTGCGTATCTGGCGTTACTCGAAAACGAGTTGCAGCCGCTTATCGCGCAGGGACTGGCCGCCGCGGTATACACCCAGACGACGGATGTGGAGATCGAGATCAACGGCTACCTGACTTACGACCGGAAGGTGGAGAAGATGGACGCGGAGAAGTTACGCACAGCCCATCACGCGCTGATATTGGGCTAATCCTCCAGCCTGGAATATCGTTGAAGAAGGAGGCTGGAAGCCAATGATTGCCAACCAGGTCCATTCTTGAATTTCCTGTTCTTGTAAAGCTCAGCGTTGATCGGGCAACTGCACCAAATCGGTCTTATCGTAAAGAAGCCGCTTGTGCAAATATGCAATCGAATTGCACATTTGTATAAGCGGCAGGGAGATCGATTGCCTGTTCGAGCATGGCGATCGGATCACGCCCATCGAGATCAAATCTGGCAAGACCATGACCCCCGATTATTTCGACAACCTTAAGTACTGGAATCAACTTGCCGGGACTCCCGAGGAGAAGGGCTATGTGGTGTATGGGGGGGAGCAATCCATGCAAACCCAGGCTGGCGCGCTCGTCAGTTGGCGGGACCTGGAGCGCATTCCTGTCGAATAGGGAATATTAAGAGAAGAACAGTCATTTCATCCCGCCCAGCCTCTCCCCCGCAGGCAGAATGTCTCCAGCCTGACCTGATCGTCCAAGCCCGCGCTCAGCGGCCTCGGTACGCTTCCCACTTTGCGTAACCTTGTTCCACCTGTCCCCATTCTGATCCTCACCATGCATGATGACCCGCAATATCTTCGACAGGCGTTCAAACAGGGCGGCAAACGGCTATGCGCTCAAGAAGGCAGTGGAGAATGAGTTGATTGTCAGCAAGGACTAAACCAAGACAGGAGCGAGGAACTGACCCGCTGGGCGCATGTGGCACAAATAATTGATGGAGGTCCAATCAAAAGCAAGCGCAAACTTTTACGATCCCAAAGCCTGCCTGATTGCCTTCACCCACCCCGTAGGCAGGGACAAAAGATCCACGTTCTTGTCGCCGATTAACACGCGCTGAAGGACTTTGCCCAATGTTTGAAATTCCTTCGGCTGTTGATTGGCATTATAATAGACGCAAGATGAAATTCATTGAATCGATCCCGCAGAAAGATTTGAACCGTTTTTGTCAACGTTGGCAAATACGTGAGTTTGCGTTATTCGGTTCAGCCTTACGCGCGGATTTCAAGCCCGAAAGCGATGTGGATGTTTTGCTTTCGTTCAAAGAAACTGCCAATTGGGGATTATTCGATCACGTTCAAATGCGGCTTGATTTGGAAGCGCTCTTCAAACGCAAAGTTGACCTTATTACCCGCCGTGCCCTGGAACAGACACAAAACGAACTTTTACGCGAGCGTATCTTGCGTACGGCAAAGGTTATCTTCTCCGATAACGAGGCGGCGTATGCAGAGGGATGAAGTTGTCATTCAGGACATCGCCAATGCCGCGCGGCTTGTTGTTGATTTTATAAAAGACTTCGACAAGGAAACTTTCATTTACGACTGGAAAACCCGCTCAGCAGTCCTTTATCAATTAACGGTAATTGGCGAAGCAGTTAAACGGCTCTCCAAAGAATTTCGCGCCGAATATCCGCAAATTCCCTGGACGCTGATTGCGGGGTGCGCGACAACCTAGTGCACGGTTACGACTTGATAGATTGGGATGAAGTCTGGAAAACATCTACAGCGGATGTGCCTGATCTGTTGAATAAACTAGACTCATATATCAGCAAATAAAAATTTCCGTAATTGACTTCGGAAGTTTTTTCCATCTTTCACCCTTCAGCTTTCATCCTTTGAATAAGCGCCGCCCACTCCGCGGGTAGATTCGACAAACCCATATTTTTACTGCCCGCCATCACACGCTGAAGGACTTTGCCCAACTCCTTAAGTTCCTGCGGCACAGTGGGGTCGCTCGCCATCTTCTGCGCCGCCTTGAAATACTCCTCCGCTTCGGGGCGTTTCTCCCGCGCCGACTGAATCGCCGCCGCGATGAACTGCTCGACGCTCATGCCTTGCTCTTCTTGCGGTTGTTGTTTGAGCCAATCGGGCATCGGCTGATTAATTTCCTGACTCCACAGCGCGTCAAATTTTTCCGCGCCCAACGCCTGACGAAATTGTACGAGCAAATTCGCAACGGTTTGCGCATCAGGTAACGCGCCTATGCCCTCAAGAGTAGAGAAAGCCTGCACGAAACACTTCAACGCTTCGGGATAACATTTATTTTTAAAAAGCATAATCCCCATGTTGTTGAGAGTGGAGGACTTGCCTTGCAGGTCGCTTAATCTCCTGTCATTTTTTTACAACATAGGACAGGGACGACCGAAAAATGGTCGTCCCTACATCAATTAAGCGTTGCGCTTAGACTCGCGCTATATGTTTGATTTTAGTCGTCGTCCTCTTCTTCTTTTGGCGATTTCGCAGGAGGTTTGGGAAGAAGAGAATTTACTATATCTACCAAATCTTGCTCCCATTTAATTTGCCGCTCGCTCTTTGCTGTGCCATCCGAGTTCTGGTTTACAGTTGCTCCAGGAGGCTGGTGCAGATCTTCGCGAGTAAAACGCTTGGGTTTTTCGCTGTTGTTTGACATAGTCTGTTTTCCTTTCTGTTTTCGAATATTTCATGCCATAGCAACGACAGATTCAAATGCATTAACAATACGTCATTCTTTTTCTCCTTTCTCGGTGGCTTTATCCTTCTACGAAACATATTGCCAAATGAGCCAGCCAGCAACTACAAGAGGCGCAATACCAAACAGTAAAAATATCAGACAGCCACTTCCTTGCCCACTGGTCCACTCACCATATCCTCTTTGGCGAAGACGCGACGAAGCAAAGTACTCTGAAAATTGATATGGGACATCTGCGAGTAGCAAGCCATCTAATCCAATAACAAGGTATGTTACCCATGTTGCCCACTGAAGCTTATCTGCTAGAGTGGGACCTATTAGAATACACGCCCCGACACCAATAACTAGACCGACGAACAACGCCTTGCCTCTCATAGTTCACCTACTTTCTTTTAACATCCAACTTCGTGAGAGTTCTAGCTAGCAGTGCCCAGCCCAAAAACTCTGCATCATTAGAAAATACCCTTATGCTGTACCAGAAAATTTTGCTGACGGCAATTGGGTTTGATATAGCTTTCAGGGAAACATTTGACACAGTTTGTTCTCCTTTCTATTGAGCTTCATCCATTGCAGTAACAAGATATTCAAACAGGCGGGCAACACTTCACTTCTTACTTTCTCCTTTCTCGGCTTATCATCAAGCAGTTCATGTTACTTGCTAACCAGAAAAAAGCGGATACGAAGATGATGCTAAGTAACCATCAGGAGCGCGCTTGACTATTGGGAGGCATGTTATTGTACAAGCCTCTCTGGTTGTTAAAGAACCCGCTTGCATAAATTTTTACGTATTATCGCGCGAGATTTGTTCTTTGGCAACGCCCGAATTTTCGTTATTGTCGCGCTCACGATATTCTTGTCGCTATGCATCTTCTTATCACTGTACTATAACGTCCATTTCAGTCTATTCTGACCCCTGGCAACGCCCTTCTTCGCCATCAATGATCGAATCGACTGCATCTTTTGGTAGGCCAAGGCAAACAGCAATCTCCGTTCAAAATTGGACGATGGTCCTTTACGACCTAAATCTAATTTTTGTTGTTGGTTGGGCCAGGTTTTCGTTGAACTTCGGATATGTCAGCGTTTGTTTACCATAACATTATTTCCGATAAAGTCTATTATGTGCCGAATGGTAAGCCGGAAATTGGTTGTCCTATTTCCTTTTTCCACAAGGTGTTAAATTCTGTTGTTCCTAAAGTCTGTTGGAATTCCAACAGCCAACTTAAAACCCCTCGAGCGTCTGGGTGTGCGCCCATGTGCGCTAACGTATTGAAAGCTGTTACTAAACTTTTTAAAGCCATTGGATATAATTTATCTTGGAATAAGATTATTCCTATTTCGCCATATGTGAGTCCTTTAAGGCGCAGGTCTCCCAAATTATCGGCAATTTCCAATGCCTGCTGATATAACTTCATTGCCCTGTCCACATTCCCGTTAACTATATTTATATGTGCTATTCCTCGTAATGTCGACGACTTCCCTTTTTGGTCGCCTAGGTATTCACGGATTTTAAGTGCTTGCTCATAGAATTTCATAGCGCTTTCCAAATCGCCACGTTTATGAAAAGTATACGCCATATTATGTAACACAACGGCTTCTTCCTTTTTATTGCCAATATCTTTGATAATAGAAAGTTGTTCTTGCTGCAACTTTAATCCTACATCCAGATCGCCACGCCTTATATATATGCCAGCAATTTCGCCGATAGTTATTGCTTTGCCTTGAAGGTCGTCCAGTTTATCAAAGTGGTCAAGGGCATATTCATATAATTCCATAGCACGATCCAAATCGCCACGTATAATATATATTTTGGCTAGGTTGCCAACCGATATCGCCTTGCCTCTTATGTCGCCCAAGCTCTCCTTTATTTTTAGTGATTGCGCGTACAAATCCGTTGCATCGTCCAATCTGCCGTGATTGACATAAATTTCTGCCATGGCCGCCAAGACAGCAGACTTGCCAAGTAAATCCCCGAGTTCTTCAGCGATTTCCAACGATTGCCGATACAATTCCATGGCCCCATCCAAATCCCCACGCGTAATGTAAATACTTGCAAGATTATAAAGCGCAGGAGACGTCTTGCCTTGACTGCGCAACTGCTTTGCAATTGCAAGGCTTTCTTTTTGCATTTGAACTGATCTGTCCAAATTTCCGCGCTTTTCTTCAATTAAGCCCATTTCGCCTAGTGAAGCGACTATCCCTTCCTGAATTTGAAATTCTTCGACAATGGCAAGCGATTCCTTTTGCAACTCGTATCCTTTATCTAATTTACCAAGCGTAGCGTATATTTTCCCCATCTCGCCAATAACAGCCGCACGGCCTTCTTGATAATGGAGCGCATCACAAATACCGCGTGACTTTTCAAGCAGATATAAAGCATCGTTATACATGCCAAAATGTTGTAGTAATTGGCTCACTCGAAATTGCATTAAAGCGGCATTCTTGTTATTTTTTAAATTTGCTGCAATGCGCAAATCAGGCACAGCATATAAGACTATTTGCGCGAGGAGCGGACTTTTTTTAATTCCATCCTGTGCTATGCCAGCTAGATTGCTCATGGATTTCCAATAAATTTCTTTAACGGATTTGACATCCAATAATTGTTCTTTCGCAAAAACACCAAGTGCGGGCTGCAAACGATATAAATAAACATCCTCTTCTTCTGATGGAACAACAGTGCGCTCCAGAAGACCGCGTTCCCATAAAGAACAAGCGATTCTTTTCGCGTTATCGTGTTGTGCATCTGCTTCATTACCGGTTTCAGGCCATTTATTTACGAGCACCGGCAAGGCAAACAATGGGTCAAAGAAGGCAGTAAATACACTAAGCCTTGATAAAATGATTTGCAATTCCTTTCCTCCTTCCGTCTTCATCAAGTTGTCTATTGTAAAATTAAAAGAAGCCCGCAAACTCTCGTGACGATCTTCCTCAGTCCACTCGTCGCTTACTTTTGGCAGATTGGTCTGTAAATCTTCAATATACTGGTCTAACGATACTCCCTGTTGATCATTAAAACTAGAAGCAAGCAATCGCAATGCCAACGGGTGACCGCCAACCATTTCGCTTATTTTCTGAGTCTTCTTAATATAAATTTGTTCATGCTGTTTTGGCTCTGCTACATTCTCTTGAAACAATCTTCCGCCGTCTTCATTGGAAAGCCCATTAACGTCTATAACGACTTCGCCCCCTAATTTTGTTATTTCACGGCTTGTAACGCACAGCGTCACGCCATTTGCGGCAAGACTCTTGAAAAAAGCGTGCAAGCTCTTGGCAGTCTTTTCTTCATCGCTTCCCTTTTCGTTCAACGCATAATTGAGCGACTCAAAATTATCCAGTCCCAACAGTGTGCGCTTACTTGTCAACGCGTTACGCACAATCGTTTCGCGTTGCTGCGTCTCGTCCGCGCAGGGCGATTGCAGACCCAAAAAACGTTCGATTCGTCCCAGCACGCTTTCCAGCGAAGGCAGTGAATCGAGCGCAATGGCAAGCGTCAAATCGAAAGACGGCGCAAAGCGCAGGAGCGCCTCACGCAGAAGGGCGGTCTTGCCGATTCCGCCCGCGCCATGCAGGGTCACGGTCAGTGGTTTCTTTTCTTTGAGCAGTTGCATGCCAATGCGCATCAACTCGCGCTGGCGTCCGATCAATCCGCTGGCAGGGGAGGGCAAGGCGCTGGCGTCCACGCGGAACGAGGCAGGATGAACGCTCGCGCCCGAGCCAGTCCACTGCAGCGCGCCCGCTTCATCGGGCTGGGCGGCGTACAGCGCGATCATGCCGACGAAGAATTCATGCTCGCGTTTGACCGCCCGCCGCGCCTGCCGCGCCGCTTCGGGGACAGTGTGTCCCGTCGCCAAGTAGTTATAAAACTGCCCGCTGATGTTATCCGCAAAGGGATCGGGCAGGTTGAACTGCATCCCCAACGCAAACGGGACGCCTGCCTTGACCAATCCACGCGCCAGATTGGAAAACTCGGTTCTCTCCGCGACCGCCGACTGACACGCGCTCAGGAACGCGATCGCCGCCTTGTCTTTGACCTCCCTCACGAACTCCCGCGCATCCAGCGGATTCGACGCTCCGTTCTCGCGCTCGAATAACAGGACGTCTTTGCCGTCCTTCACGCCGCCATGCCCCGAGAAATGGACGATCAGTCCCTCGCGGAAGCGCGCCATCTCGCTTTGCAATTGTTCTGGCGTGGCAGGCAGCATCTTCCACAGGTCGAAGGGCGCGCCGCTTTTCTCGATGAAACCCTTCATCGCCTGCCATTCTTTTTCCTCTTCCAAGGCGCGCATCGGCTCGCCGTTCTTATCCACCAGCGGGTTGGCAGGGATGAACAACAGCGGCACGCGCTCGTAACTGGCTTTTAGCCTTCCATTTGCGGGACGCTCATTCTCTGGCAACGCACGCACGAAGGCGAAATCTTCCACCACGTATCCTTTTTCAGCGTTGTAGGCATATTCCCATGCGATGCTGTCTAATTCAGGGGATTCCAATACCAGTACAATTGCCCGCTCAGATCCTTTGGGGAGCGCGTCGAATTCCGTCCGCGCAGGAGAGCCGTCCTTGAACAACGCATGAAAAAGATTCGCTCCAAATTCTCTTGGATTGGAAACAAAGGCTTTGACTTGCGACGCGGTTTGCGGCAAATTCAAATCCAGCCAGGAGAACTGGTGGCTTTCCTTCTCATTGGCGCGCACGGCGATTTGATTGTTGCTGAGGGTGAGGTGAAGTGTGAGCATGAAGGCGCCTAATGGCAGTGTCAAACTCTGAAAATCAAAATGTCCAGCGCGGCAGCCAGCATCAACAGCGCGCCGAGACCGAAGATCCACGAAGCCCACGTCACCGCGCTGTGCTTGCAATTGAGCATCTCATCGAGCGCCATTCGCTTTGCAGTGAGACTCGCCTGCGGAAAATTGTATCGTTTGGGCGAAACGGCGGTCAACGCGCAGAAGAGTGAGATCAAAAATGCAAGCAACGCGCCTGTGCCAACGATCTTTATTTCAAGAAATGCTAAATAGGCAGGCGCATCTTTGAATGCCAACAAGCCAAAGAAAGCGCCGAGCAGGGCGGTGGACAATGTGATGATCTGACGCGCCGCGTCCTCGAGCGTTTTCAGCGAGCCTGTTTCCATGTCGTCGAACAATTTCTCCAAGCGCTCGTCCTGCGCCGACAGGGGAGAAGATGGAACGGGGAACTCCTCATTTTTCGACATCGGCATGACTTCCTCCGCTTGCTAGATCATGCGGGACTTTCATCTTGAATTGATGTCCGCACTTCTCACAGGTGACGATCCACTCCTCGTCAGTCTCAACCGCGCGATAGACTGTCCCTCTAAAAGCAATCCCACCGTCTTTTCTTAATTCAGCCAAATCATAGCGATTCTTATGCTTGCATTTCGGACATTCAGCAGTGACAAACGGCGGCATCGGGTCACCTCCATTAGGTTTACGAATAGTATAAGAGCGAATTCGGGTTAAGACAAGTCGGCTCCAATTCCCTAAAATTGAGAAGGGAGCGGCCGCGCAACAAAAGGACATCCATGTTCCAACAGCAATAGC
>JABAQT010000096.1 GCA_019187195.1 Bryobacteraceae bacterium | reverse complement strand
AACAGTTGCTGGCTTTCGAGGATTTGACGGAGGCGGCCGTGATTGGAATTCCCGATGATGTGCTGGGTGAAGCCGTGAAAGCCTTCATTGTCCCGCGCTCCGGTGATGGCGTCCGGCTGCGGGAACGTCTGGCAGTGTTCTGCAAGGAACGACTTCCGGCTCAATTGGTGCCCAAAGAGATTGTCTTGCTGTCCGCTCTCCCCAAGAACAGCGCCGGGAAAATCGTGAAGTCAAGTTTGAAGGCGCTATAGCCCTGGAGGATATTTCCAGCTGTGAGTTTGGGTCTCTGCTCGAATCTTTTGGAACGAGGGATACGGAAGGGCACGGGGTGCTGCCATTATGTGATGGAATCCTTCACATATTTTGGGCTAGAGACGAATGGCAATTGGAGTGCTATGTTTTTGCCACCAGGACTTGGGGCTGTAAGAAGCTTGACGTCTGACTCTGGCGCGTAGGGACGTCCAAGACCACCGGGGACCACTTACTCGATTCTCTGGGTGAGGAGGTCCAGTGAAATTCGCGCTGCTCGATCAGATCCGCTGCTCCTGTGGAAACGAGGAACTTCGTTTAGAAAGCGCCGTGACAAGGCGTTCCCTTTCCATCGGCCCGGCGGAGCCGGTGCAGTGCCGGAAATTCTGTGGATTGAGACAGCGTCCGGTACTCCCGGGAGAAGCGCGTCCTCCCGATTGCCGGCAGTGTTACGGGCAGGTTGTCGTCCAGGGAGTTATCCGCTGTACCTGTGGAGAGAACTGGCCCATCGTTGATGGCATTCCCGCATTTTCCACCAGACGCATCGGACGGGCTTCCACCACCGGCCTTTTCCTTACGGAGACCAACCCCCGCACCGATCCCCGCTGGGAACCCTTCGTCAGTGCCCATCCCAACGCTGTCATCTACCATCATCCGGGATGGATTCGAGCCCTCGAGGAAGAATACGGGCAAAGGCGTGTTCACTTCGCCTGTGAGGACGCCGACGGCCGACTCATGGCCGTCCTCCCCATGTTCTATACTCGGGGATTCCCGCTGCGCGTGGGCGGAAACGCCACCCAGCGCCGTCTATCCTCCCTCCCACGGACTCCTCTAGCGGGGCCTCTCTCGATCAACCGGGACGCTACCGCCGCCCTCCTACAAGCCGCCGTGGACCGCGCTCTTCAAGAACCGGGACTGCAAATCCAAATCAAAACACAATCTCCTGACCTGGACGGCCTTGTGAAAGGTGTTGTTTGCAGGCCCTGGAGGGCATCTTATGTTTTGAAGCTCCCCTCCGACCCGGAAAGTCTCCAGTTTGGCAACAGCACCGCCCGCCACCGCATCAAGTGGGCAGTGAACAAAGCCGCCAAGCTGGGCGTAGAGGTGCGCGAGGCAATCGGCGAAAAAGACCTACGCACCTGGTACGAGCTTTACCTGCACTCCATGCGTCGCAACGCCGTCCCGGCGCGCCCTTATCGTTTCTTTCAAGCTATTTGGGCTCTCCTTGCTTCCTCCGGCCTGATGCGTCTTCTGCTCGCCGAGCGAGCAGAGGCGGGCGGACGAAGATTGCTGGCGGGTACGATCATTCTGAACTATGGCCGAACTGCCTGCTATGCCTTCACCGGGTGCAGAAAGGAAGATCTGGCGCTCCATCCGAATGACGCAATCCAGTGGCACGCCATTCATGATGCTTGCCGCAAGGGCTTCGACCGGTACGATTTTGGAGAAGTGGCCGAAGAACATCAGCAACTGGCGCAGTTCAAAGGGAAGTGGGGCGCCGAGCCAGTTCCCCTCTTCCGTTACTACTACCCCGCGCCACAGCTGTCCTCCGATGGTGAGATCTCATCGCAATGGGTAGGCCGGATCAGGACCGCCGTCTGGCCGCGTTTGCCGCTCCACGCCACCGCCCGTTTGGGAGATTGGATTTACAGTTACTTATAGGAAGCAAAGCCTCATGAAGAACCAGAGCGTCCAACTGCCTTGTCAAAGCCTCCAACTTTCGAATGCTTCCACCCATGTGCCGAAAGCAGTAGCTCTCCTCTACCAGTTTCAGGGCTATTGGCGGCGGCACGGTTTCCTGGCGGCTTCCCGCAAAACCTGCTCCTGGCTGCTGGGCAACATTCGGTTGCCACGGCATCCGGCGGACACCGTCAAGGTTCCATTTGACCCCGCGGAAGAAGCCTTGCAGTTACAGCCAGGAGAATTGGTTGAAGTCAAATCTCATGCGGAAATCATCAAAACACTCGACCCAAACGGGCGTCATCGAGGTCTGCTTTTCATGGCGGATATGGCTCAATATTGCGGTCGCCGGATGAAGGTCCAAAAGCCCGTCCACCGGCTCCTCATGGAAGACTCGGGGGAGGTCCGGCGGATGCGAAATACCGTGTTGCTCGAGGGCTCCATGTGCGACGGTCTCAGCGTGGGATGCGATCGTTCCTGTTTCCATTTCTGGCGTGAAATCTGGCTACGTCGCGTCGAGGACCACAGTTCCTCCGGTTCAGACAAGAACGGCTGTTAACATGGGTCAGGAAATACTGTGTTCCGCCGAAAGTCACCCTGGAAGATTCCCGAGGAACCGCGTATCCGCCGGCGCGATCCGCATACTAACCCATGGAGGTTAGTCCCGCCGCCAAGTCAGTGGTTTATCGCCTGAATCCCCTCGCGGACCCCCGGTGGGAGGAGTTCCTGCGGGGGCATCCCCGGGCCACTGTCTTCCACAGCACTCCCTGGATTGAGGCTCTGTGCCGAAGCTATGGGTACGAACCCGCCGTCCTGACGACGTCTCCGCCGGACGCCCCCTTGCGCAATGGCCTCGCCGTCTGCCGTATCGATAGCCGGTTGACCGGGCGCCGCCTGGTTTCTCTTCCCTTCTCCGACCACTGTGAACCGCTGCTCGATGAGAACGCGGACTGGCGCGCCGTCTTTTCTTCACTCGACCAGGAGTTGCGCCGCCGGAAACTCCGTTATGTGGAAATCCGCCCGGTAGGGGACATCGACAGGTCACTCACGCCTTCCAGTTCGACTCATGCATACTGTCTTCATCAGCTCGATTTGACGCCGCCGCTTGACGCCCTATTTCAACGTTTTCACAAAAGTTCAATACAAAGAAAGATTCACCGCGCCGGAAAAGAGCAACTGCATTATGAAGAGGGCCGGACAGACCCACTTCTCGAGGCCTTCTACAACTTGCTGCTTATCACGCGGAGACGTCACGAACTCCCTCCACAGCCCAGAATCTGGTTCCGGAATTTGATCGACTCCTTCAAAGACACGCTGAAAATTCGCGTTGCGCTCAAAGAGAAGACACCCATCGCAGCCATATTAACATTGCGCTTTAAGGACACCCTGGTTTACAAATACGGCGGATCCGCGGCCCAGTATCACAATCTCGGCGGAATGCATCTGTTGTTCTGGAAAACCATCCAGGAAGGCAAACGGGCGGGCTTGCACACATTCGACTTCGGGCGGTCGGATTATGACAACGAAGGCCTCATCACCTTCAAGGACCGTTGGGGGGCCACCCGCTCCACACTCAACTATTTCCGCATCACGAATGCTCCACAATCGAACCAGAAGTTCATCCCCACGGGCGCCGATTGGAAAGGGCGGATTGCTACGCGTGTTCTTTCCCGTCTACAGCCGCGCATGACAGAGGTCTTTGCGGACTGGATCTACAAACACATCGGCTAGAGCGGGCGCCGCGGAATCCAGAGATTCGGAAATAACGTCATCACGACCTCGTCTTTCTGGTTGCGGGCCGTAATGCCCGTGCGAACAATGCCATGACTTGGTTTCGAGCGGGAAGGCGTGACCGACACAACTTCGATCTCCACGGTGATGGTGTCACCTGGCCTTACAGGGTTCGGCCAGCGTAACTCGTCAACGCCCAGCCCAAGCCAGGGAACACCCTCCAGCGGATCGGCATCCACGATCAATCGCATCACAATGGCGGCTGTGTGCCAACCACTGGCGCTCAACCCCCCAAGCGGCCCGTTGTGCGCGGCCTCCCGGTCGACATGCATCGGCTGTGGATCAAATTGCCTGGCGAATGTGAGAATTTCGGCTTCTGTGATCTTAGCCGGCCGTGTCAATATGCGCTCGCCCACTGTAAGGTCTTCCAAATATCGCATGCTGCTCAGTATGCCAAATTCACACAGTACTAGATCTGTATTTCTCATTCCTCCTAACGAATAGAAAGAATAAGCGTTACAGGCTGTCAAGGCATCGTACTGGACGTACTTCCGGCTGCTCATAATTGGGAGCAAGTCCCAATGTTCTTCATTGGTTGGCACACTTTGCTTTCTAAAATCCCTCACACGCCCATTCCGGGCATCTCGTAACTCCTTCCACACCACCTATTTACCATTGCCTGAGGCGCTGGCATCCAAATTGCCGCTATCCAGGCATTGTTCCTAACCTGGGATGTTCTTGTATTGGCCCTTACGGATGGGGCTGACAGGACGGTAGTTTGCCTGCCGTCACAACCTCGTCCGCCGACGTTAATGTCCTCGTTAACCATAGCTAAAGGGTTAAAGACATGCTAGACATCGCAATCATTGGCGCAGGCCCTTACGGACTCTCCATCGCGGCCCACTTCCGAAGCCAGGGTATCTCATTCCGCATCTTCGGCCGGCCGATGGATTTCTGGCTTGCACACATGCCCAAAGGCATGATGCTCAAGTCAGATGGGTTCGCATCTAACATCTACGATCCGAATGGTGAATTCACCCTGGAGCGCTTCTGCGCGGAGCGCGGCATCGAGTATGGCGACACCGGAATTCCGGTGCGCCTGGAAACCTTCACCGCTTACGGACTCGCTTTCCAGCAACGATTCGTCCCCGAACTCGAGAACAGGCTCGTGTCGGGAATCGAGCGCTTGCCGGATGGGTTCTCTTTGCAACTCGATACGGGTGAGACCGTGAAAGCCCGGCGGGTGGTAATGGCTATCGGCATCTCACACTTCGACTACATCCCGGGCGCGCTCGCCCATCTACCCCCCGAATATTTGTCACACAGCAGCAGGCATCACGATCTCGAACCTCTGCAAGGCCGCAAGATTGCTATCATCGGCGCCGGCTCTTCGGCGCTTGATCTGGCCGGGCTCCTGCATCAGGCAGGCGGCGACGTGCAATTGATCAGCCGCCGGGCGGAGTTGAACTTCCACAGTAAACCGACGGGCAAGCCTCGCTCCTTGTGGCAGCGGATCCGGCATCCGAAATCGGGGCTTGGTCCCGGCATCCGGTCGCGTTTCTATTCCAACACGCCACAGGTGTTTCACCGCTTGCCCGAGCGCCTGCGTGTGGCGCTTGTACGGACATCCCTGGGCCCCTCTGGGGGATGGTTCGCGCGGGATCTGGTAATCGGGCGCGTACCGCTCCTGCTCGGCTATACTCCCGAGAGCGCCGAAGTCCGGGACGGCATGGTCCACCTCCATCTACGCGCCGCCAACGGCGGCGTGCGTGACGTCACCGCGCAGCATGTCATCGCGGCGACCGGCTACGAGGTGGATATGAAACGGCTGAAGCTCCTCGGCAGTAATCTCTCCTCGGCGCTCGCTACCGTTAGCGGATCACCGGTTCTCAACTCAAGGATGGAATCATCTGTCCCAGGCCTCTACTTCGCCGGAGTGACCGCGGCAATCAGCTTCGGTCCGGTGATGAGATTCGCCTTCGGCGCCGGTTTTGCAGCCCGGCGTATCACCAAGGCCGTATCCAGTTCATTGTCGGAGGAGCGCCGAACCACGGTCCGGGTTACACAGCCAATAGCCCATTCGAATTAAGCCCGGTTCCCAGCAGTTATGAAGAGAGAGACTATGGCGATTCACGTAGGGTATGAAGGGGACCCCGCTACAAAAGCAGTGGCGGTCCCCATCTACCAGACAATCGCATTCGAATTCGACAGCGCCGAACACGGCGCGGCGCTGTTCAACCTCGAGGTCCCAGGCAACATCTACACCCGCATCGGAAATCCCACCAACACCATCCTCGAGAAGCGGGTTGCCGCTCTCGAGGGCGGCGTGGATGCTCTCAGCGTAAGTTCGGGAATGGCGGCAATCGAATACGCCATCATCAACATAGCCGAGTTAGGTAATAACATCGTTTCGCTCCCTCAACTCTACGGAGCCACTTACACCCTGTTCGAGCACATCCTGCGCAAGCGAGGGGTCGATGCCCGCTTCGCGGCCAGCGACCTCCCGGAGGATGTGGAAAAACTCATTGACGGAAACACCAGAGCCGTTTTCTGCGAAAGCATCGGCAATCCCGCCGGCAATGTCGCCGATATCGAGGAACTGGCCAGAGTCGCTCACAAGCACGGTGTCCCTCTAGTGGTGGATAATACGGTGGCCACACCGGTCCTGCTTAGGCCGATCGAATATGGCGCTGATGTTGTGGTGCACTCCATGACCAAGTTCATGGGGGGCCATGGCACCACTCTGGGCGGTATGATCGTCGACGGCGGAAAGTTCCCCTGGCGGCGGTATGCGGACAAGTTCTACATGTTCAACCGCCCCGAGCCCGCCTATCACGATGTGGTCTATGTGGACCAGTTCGGCGACGCCGCCTATGTGGCTCGTTGCCGGACCGTGTGCCAACGCAACACCGGAGCCACGCTATCGCCATTCAACGGCTTTCTGCTGTTGCAAGGCATCGAAACGCTCTCGCTGCGAGTCGAACGGCACGTGTCCAATGCCCGCAAGGTAGCTGAGTTCTTGCGCGGCCATCCATTGGTGGAATGGGTGAACTACACCGGATTCCCTGACAATCCCCTCTACCCGATGGCGCAAAAGTATCTGGGAGATCAGCGCTGTTCGCTGTTGACCTTTGGAGTGAAGGGGGGCTTCGAGGGCGGCAGAAAGTGCTTCAACGCGCTACGCCTGTTCAAACGCATGGTCAACATGGGTGACGCCAAGTCGCTGTCCTGCCACCCCGCATCCACAACGCACCGCCAGTTGACTCCGCAAGAACAGCGGAGGGTCGGTGTAACACCGGAAATGATTCGACTCAGCGTCGGCATCGAGCACATCGACGATATCCTCGCCGACCTCGCTCAGGCGCTGGAACACGCTAAGGCTTGAAAGGCGCCGCTTTCGGCGCGGGAGGTATGTCATGCCAGTGGTGGTGGATGGCATCCAAGGCCCGGTCCGGGCAAATGGCCCCGGTCCTGTAGGACCCGCTCCCGGTTGGGATGCGCGGCCCGAGTGTATCCACATCGCGCTGATCAATAACATGCCCGGCGCGGCGCTGGAGGACACCGAACAGCAATTCTTCGAACTGCTGTGCGCCGCCTCCGATAGCCTTCTGGTCCATCTCAAGCTGTTTTCCTTGCCGAACGTTCCCCGCAATGGCAAGGGGCTGCTGCGCCTGGACAGGCTCTACTTCGGTATCGAAGAGCTCTTGGAAAACCGGTTTGATGCGGTCATCATCACCGGTACCGAGCCCCATCAACATGATTTACGGCGGGAGCCCTATTGGCCTGCCCTGGCCACCGTCCTCGATTGGGCCGCGGAAAATACGGCTTCCACCGTCTTGTCCTGTCTGGCGGCTCACGCGGGCGCCCTTCATTTCGATGGCATTGGCCGCCACCTGCTTGCCGACAAACAGTTCGGCGTGTTCAGTTGCCGCAAGACTACCGAGCACCCCCTTACCCGCCGCGCCGGAGATCAGTTGTGCTTCCCTCATTCCCGCTGGAACGAAGTGCGGGCAAGCGATCTGATCTCCCGTGGCTACACGGTGCTGACGCAATCCGCCGATGCCGGCGTGGACCTGTTTGTGAAGAAGAGAAGCAGGAGTCTCTTTGTACACTTCCAGGGACACCCCGAATACGGCAGGCTGACCCTCCTTAAGGAATACCGTAGAGACATCAGAAGGTTTTTGAACAGGGAACGGGAAACCTACCCCTCCATGCCGCGGGGTTATTTTGACGCCGAAACCGCCGGAGTTTTCACCGCCTTCCGAAAGCAGGCTCTGGCGAACCGTTTCCCGGAATTCATGTCCCAGTTTCCTAAAACTCTCGATACCAACACCTTACAGAACACCTGGCAACCGTCGGGTTCCGCCATCTATCGCGACTGGCTGCGGTATATTGCCGTAAAGAAAACCGAATCTCCGGCCTTTGCGGCTGTACCTCTCGCCGCCCATGCACACTCCGCCGCCGGCCGCTAACCGGATGCCCTACCCGCTCATGTTCGAGGATCAAATACCGGAACTTCTCGCCGCCCTGCCCCAGCGCATCAGCGATACTGTCGCAGTGTGGGCGGAACGCTCCCCAAATCATCCTGCCCTGGTTGAATCGAGCGGTACGTGGACGTATCTTCAGCTTGCGGACCAGATCTCCGAAACCCGGAACTGGCTTCTCCATCTGGGGGTGCGCCCCGGTGACCGTGTCTTGATCGTCTGTGAAAACTGCCGCGCTTTTGCCGCCTTGCTCCTAGCCGTGGCTGCTCTCGATGCATGGCCGGTGCTGGTGAATGCCCGTCTTTCGGCAAGCGAGGTCGACCAGATCCGGGATCACAGCGGCGCGCGGCTTGCTTTCTATACCACCGCTGTATCGCCTCAGGCTGGTCAACATGCCAAAAGGCATGGCGCGGTGGTGGAGGATAAGCCCGGACTCGGACCCGTCGCCATCGGTCCGCTGAATCAGGGTGTCAAACCGGAACCGCTCGAGCCGGATCCCGCCAGCCGCGTCGCCGCATTGATCTATACTTCCGGCACAACCGGCCTTCCCAAAGGCGTCATGCTGAGCCACAGGAATGTGCTGTATGTGGCGGCGGTATCCGCAAGAATCCGCTCCCTGACTCCCGAGGATCGCCTTTACGGCATTCTGCCCATGTCTCACGCCGTCGGGCTCTCCGTGGTTTTCCTGGGAGCGCTGCTCAGCGGCAGCACCCTCTACCTGGCGAAGCGTTTCGATCCCGTGGCGGCGCTTACGGCGCTCGAGAAGGACCGGTTGAGCATCGTGCTGGGCTCTCCATCCATGTTCTCGCTGCTGCTCGATTACCTGGCGATGAAAGGCATTTCTTCCCTCAACTTTCCCGCCCTGCGCATCATCTCCTCGTCCGGGGCTCCCCTGCAACCCGCCCTCAAGGCGGCGGTCGAGAAAGTCTTCGGTATGGTTCTTTACAACGGCTACGGAGTTACGGAGTGCTCGCCCAACATCGCTCAGATCCCGGTCGAGTCGCCACGGAGCGATACCTCGGTGGGACGGATCCTCCCCGGAATGGAAGCTCGACTCGTGGGTTCGGATGGAAATACGGTCTCCAGCGGCGAAATAGGCGAACTTTGGGTACGCGGGCCGAATATCATGAAGGGCTACTATCGCGCGCCCGAGGAAACCGCCGCCGCCATCAACCCCGGTGGCTGGTTCAACACGCGTGATCTGGCGCGCTTTGAAGACGGCTACCTCTTTATTGCCGGCCGCACCAGGGAACTGATCGTCCACTTCGGCCTTAACGTCTACCCCGCGGAAGTTGAGGCGGTTTTGAATGCTCATCCCAAAGTCGCCCGGTCAGCCGTCATCGGACGTCCCGCAGCGGACGTAAAAGGAGGCGAGGAGGTAGTCGCCTTTGTACTGCCGGCGCCGCAATCCTCCCTCAATCCCGCCGAACTGGCCGAGCATGCCGCGCGCCACCTGGCGCCCTATAAACGGCCTTCGGAGATACTGCTCGTCTCTTCGTTGCCGCTCACGCCAACCGGGAAAGTCAGGAAGGACGAGCTTCTGGCCAGCCGGTACGGAGGCTAACCCATGGCTCTATCATCAGACGCCCGAATCCCCGGAAACGGAGCCATCATCGAGCAACTCACCCGCATTTGGGAGAGTATTCTCGGTATCGACTCCATCCAGCCGGACCAGGACTACTTCGATCTCGGCGGCGATTCCTCGCTGGCGGTTCAGATGTTCGCCCGGATCGAAAAGCTGTTTCAGGTTAAGCTGCCTCTGGCTACTCTCTATGAGGCGTCCACGATCGCCGGGCTGGCACGGATCATTGGGGGTGAAACAGCCTCCTCCGGGTGGTCGCCGCTGGTGTCCATTCAGCCCGCGGGTTCGCGTCCGCCTTTTTTCTGTTTTCACGGAGCCGGCGGAAATGTTCTGAACTATCAAAAGCTCTCCGAACACATGGGTCCGGACCAGCCGTTTTATGGCCTTCAATCCCAGGGGTTGGACGGCGTCTCTCCACCGCTTACCTCCATTCAGGAGATGGCTGCTCTCTACATCACAAAAATCCGGACCGTTCAGCCTTACGGTCCGTATTTCCTTGGCGGCTACTGCATGGGAGGCACGATAGCCTACGAAGCCGCCCAGCAACTTACTTCCGCGGGCGAAACCGTCGCCCTGCTCGCGCTGCTCGACACCATGAACTGGCACAAGGTCCCTCTTACCTTCCGGAGCAGGAGTTCACATGCCTGCCAGCAGGTGCTGTTTCATGCGGCCAGCCTGCTTGATCTCAGCTTCGCGGACAAGGCCAGGTTCCTCAAGGACAAGGTTGAAGCCCTGCGCCACCGGATCCCTGTGTGGCGCGGCATGCTGGCATCGGCGTTCGCAAAGCGTGGCTCCGCCGCCCCCCCCTCGACCTCGATGATCCTGGGGCGGATCTGGCAAACGAACGACCAGGCAAGTTGGCGCTATATCCCGCAACCCTATCCGGGCACTGTGACCGACATCCGTCCTGCCAGGCAATACCGGGTCTTCAGCAAGCCGGATTTGAAATGGGATCAACTGGCACAAGGCGGACAACATGTGATTGTCCTGCCGGTCTATCCCGCCAGCATGCTGGTGGAGCCATTCGTTGCGCAACTGGCCCGCTCGCTCAGGGCATGCATGGATGAGGCAATCAGCGGTAGCCAACATCAAAAAGCAATGGCGCAAAGCCGCTGACAGAGGAGAATTTCTTGACCCCCGGCAACTGGTCGAAGACCTGGACATTTCTTGATGGAGATTGGCGCGAGGGCAATGTGCCGATCATGGGTCCCCGCACCCACGCCTCCTGGCTTTGCTCCATGGTGTTCGATGGCGCCCGCGCCTTTGAGGGTGTCACGCCCGACCTCGATCTCCACTGCGCCCGCGTCAATGATTCCGCGGCCAAGCTCCATCTGAAGCCCTCTGTCTCCACCGACGAATGGGTTCGTCTCGCACGGGAGGGCATTGCCCGGTTCGACAAAGACACTCCTCTTTACATCCGGCCCATGTATTGGGCGGAGAAAGAAGGACCCTGGGTCCAGGCTCACGATCCGGAATCGACAAACTGGTGCCTTTGCATCTACGAAGCGCCCATGCGGCAGCCGCGCGGCTTTTCCATTACCCTGTCTCCCTTCCGCCGCCCCACGCTCGAAACCATGCCTGTCGATGCCAAGGCGGGATGCCTCTACCCCAACAATGCCCGCTCGCTGTTCGAGGCGCATGTGCGGAAGTTCGATAACGCAATTGTCTGCGACATGTTGGGCAACGTTGCCGAGTTGGCCACTTCGAACATCTTCATGGCGAAAGACGGCGTGGTGTTCACTCCGGCCCCGAACGGAACATTCCTCGCCGGCATCACCCGGCGAAGAGTGATCGGGCTGCTCCGCGATAGCGGCGTCACAGTGGTCGAGACCACGCTCACTTATCCGGATTTCCAGACCGCCGATGAGATCTTTGCAACCGGGAACTATTCAAAAGTAGTCCCGGTAACCCGTATCGATGACCGGCCGCTTCCGTTCGGTCCCATGTACACGAAGGCGCGGGAACTGTACTGGGCCTTCGCGCATTCCTAGCGGACCTTCATGCGATCCACTTCGAAGAAAGCGCGCATTCTGATCATCGGTATCCTGGCGGCATGCCTGGCGGCCGCTATTTTTGCGTTCAGCCGTCCCACCGTATCCCCAACCCCGCTATCTCAGCGGTCCTGGAATCCAAAGGCCGCCGCGGCTTATCTCGATCAACGGGCGCTCTGGTGGAGCAAGTGGCCGGCCTCGGCCCGTGGAGACGGCACGTTCTGCATCTCCTGCCACACGGCGCTTTCCTACTCTCTTTCGCGTCCCGCTCTTCGCGCCACGCTTGGCGAAGATGCCCCCACCCTTCAGGAACAAGCCATTTGGAACAGCGTCGCCAATCGCGTGCGGAACTGGAAGAGCGCCGTCCCCTACTACGGAGGGAGCCAAACGGATCTGGCCCGATCCGCCGGCGCCGAATCCGTCGTCAACGCGATCGTCCTCGCAAGGCGCGATGCCGCGAACGGAAAACTCAGCGACGTCACGCGCGCCGCCTTCGATAACATGTGGGCGCTTCAACAGACAACGGGAGACCTCAAAGGCGCCTGGTGGTGGCTTCAGTTCAACCACGAACCGTGGGAAGCCTCCGATTCCCAGTATTATGGAGCCGCCCTGGCTGCCATCGCCACCAGCATCGCTCCGGAATCGTATCACTCCAACCCCGGGATTCAGACTCACCGCGAAATGCTCCGGGAATACCTCCGGCGCGAATACCGGAAGCAATCGCTCCTCAACCAGGTTACGCTGCTATGGGCTTCCCTGAAATGGCCGGAACTCATTACACCGGACCAACGGGACACCATTATTCAAGAGGTATTGGACAAACAGCACACCGATGGAGGCTGGAATCTCGCTTCCCTCTCCTGGACATGGCGAAACTGGAATGCCTTCGCCAGAATGTGGTTCGTATCGGAAGGGACGCCGCTCAAAGCACGGAGCGATGGATTTGCCACCGCATTCATGACCTTCGTTCTTCAACAGGCGGGCCTTCCCCGCGACAATCCACGCCTGCGGCAGGGTCTTGTCTGGCTCGCGCATAATCAGGATCAGACCGGAGGCCAGTGGGTTACCTATTCTCTCAACTACCGGAGAAGTCTTACCTCCGATACGGGCCGCTTCATGAGCGACGCGGCAACAGCATATGCCGTGCTCTCGCTGAGCAAGGCCGATTGAGGTCCCTCCCTTGTCTGTCTCGACGCCGGCGCCTCCCATGATCAAAAAATTGACCGTGATCTGGCAACGCCTGTTCAAGCAGCCATCCATCGGCATTCACAAGAACTTTTTCGAACTCGGTGGCGACCCTCCGCTCGCCGTCCGGCTGTTCAGCGAAATCACCCGCGTCTGCGGCCGGGAACTGCCGCCGATGATGATCTACCAGGCGCCTACCATTGCGGAGCTGGCGGATCTCCTCGAACACCCGCGGGCGCAACGCCTCTCACCACTGGTGCTGCTCAAACCAGGATCGAGGAAACCTCCGGTTTTCCTGATTCATGGTATCGGCGGCAGTGTAATGGAGTTCTTCGATCTTGTCCGTCACCTCTCTCCGTCGCATCCGGTCTACGGATTGCAATCGCAGGAAACCGACGAAGCCGGACGTCCGATCGAGAGCATCGAAGCGATGGCCCGGGTCTTTCTGGAAGCGATCCGCCGGGTGCAACCAACGGGCCCCTATTTCTTTATTGGATACTCTCTCGGTGGTCTGGTGGCACTCGAGATGGCGCAACGCCTGTTGAATATGGGAGAAAAAACCGGCTTGCTGGCGATGGTCGATACCTATCCGCACGCAAGCCACCTGTCACGGACACAGCGCGCGCGCCTCCTGCTCGGCCGGGCCGTCCGTCACGCCGTTGCCCTCCCGCCACTCCGCGGCCGCCGCCGGTCCTCACATGGAACAGGATTTTACAAGCCGCCACAAGGCGCCTCTTTCGCTCCCGCCATGCGGCGCATCCGCGACAATGCCGATATCGCCCTGAAACGGTACCGTCCGCGATTTTACGAAGGCCGGATCGCTTTCGTGAGAGCGGAAACTCCCACCACATTTCCGGACAACCCCGTTCCCGTCTGGACTCGCCTGGCGGCGGAGTTCAACCTCGAAACAGTTCCCGGCGACCACCTCGAAATGCTCGCCGTCCATTTCGAGCAGTTGGCTTCGGTCCTGAACCGTCACCTAATAGAGGCCTTGCACGGCATCAAATGACCGGAGCCGAGGCCCTCATCCGCACGCTGCTTGCAGGAGCAGTAGATACCTGCTTTACGAACCCCGGTACTTCCGAGATTCATGTAGTCGCTGCTCTCGATCGCATCGGAGAGATGCGGTGCGTGCCCGGCCTGTTTGAAGGCGTTGTGACCGCGGCAGCCGATGGTTATGCACGCATGGCGGAAAAGCCGGCTTGCACCCTGCTCCATCTTGGCCCCGGCTTTGCCAACGGAATCGCCAACCTGCACAACGCGCGGCGGGCGCACGTGCCGATGGTCAATATCATCGGCCAGCACGCCATTCCTCACCATCGTCATGACACGCCCCTCGATGGCGATATCGAATCCATTGCGCGCCCCTACTCCCGCTGGTTGCGGACCTCCCGCTGCGCTTCCACTGCCGGCCGCGATGCCGCCGAAGCGGTCACCGCTTCCCGTGCAGCCGGCGGCCAGATCGCCACGCTGATTGTCCCGGCCGACGTGAGTTGGAGCGAAGGCGCTTCGATTGCCCCGCTCTTCCCGCCGCCTGAAGCGGAAATGCCCGGCAGGGAGATGGTGGAACGCGCCGCCGCCATGCTTCGCTCCGGCCTCCGGACCGCTATCCTGCTTTCGGGAAACGCCCTATATGGGAAAGGGCTGGAAGCAGCCGGACACGTTGCGGCGGCCACCGGCGCAAAGCTGTTTGCACCCTATCCCTTCACGCGCCTCCAATGCGGCGCCGGTCTGCCGGCGGTGGAACGTGTGCACTACATCCTCGAACAGGCAAAGCAACAGTTGGGTGAGTTCCGGCAACTGATTCTGGTTGGTGCGCAGGCGCCCGTCGCCTACTTCGCCTACCCCGGCAAGGACAGTACGCTCACACCCGCCGAATGTGAAATCCTTACGCTGGCCAATGCGGATCAGAATTGTGCCGGCGTGATGGAAGCATTGACCGCGCTATTGCCTGGCACGCGACAGCTAGTGGAAGAGACGCCCGGCCGTCCGGCACTGCCCGATGGAGATATCACACTCACCGGCCTCGCCTCCGCCATCGGCGCGCTCCTGCCGGAGAACGCCATTGTAGTGGACGAATCCATGACGTCCGGCCGCGGCATCATGGCGGCTGCTCGAACTGCTCCACCTCATGATTGGCTGGGGAATACCGGTGGCTCGATTGGAATCGCCATGCCATTGGCCGTGGGAGCGGCCGTGGCCTCTCCGGATCGGCGTGTCTTATGTCTCAGCGCCGATGGAAGCGGAATGTACACTCTGCAGGCTCTCTGGACGATGGCTCGCGAGGGGCTCAAGATCACTACTGTCATCTTTGCCAACCGGGCATATGCGGTTTTGAAGCGGGAGTTCTCCTATCTGGGCGCGGGCGACCCGGGACAACTGGCCTCCAGTCTGTTCGACATCGGATGCCCCGATTTGGATTGGGTACAATTAGCGCGAGGTTTAGGCGTCCCCGCCGTCAGAGCCACATCACTCGGTGAATTCACACAGGCCTTGCGCGGCGGATTCGAAAGCGGTGGGCCCACACTCATCGAGGTGCCCCTATAACCTGGAGGGCGGCCTTCGCATGCAACTCCGATGTTCAGCATCATCATCGCCGCTTACAATGACTGGGGACCTCTGGACCAATGCCTGCAGTCGGTGGCGGCACAGATCCCAGGGCCGGATTTCGAGGTCATCCTCGTGGATGACGGCAGCGAGGAACCGGCTCCGGAGTTCATTCTTCGCTGGACACGCCACTACCCGTTGACCATCGTCAGGCAGTCTCACACGGGAATTCCCGGCGCCCGCAACAGAGGCGTCGGACTTTCCAGGGGCTCCGTGCTTCTTTTCGTGGATGCCGACTGCCGGCTGGAAGCCAACTGTCTGACGGCCCTTTGTTCCGCGATCAGCCGTAATCCGAAATACAACTGCTTTCAATTACGGTTAACCGGGGAATGCACCACTCTGGTGGGCAGGGCGGAGCAATTGCGGCTCCTTACGCTGCAACAGCACTTCCTGCAGCCTGACGGATGCATCCGTTACTTGAATACTTCCGGCTTCGCGATTCGGCGGACGGCAGTAAATCAAGCAGAATTATTCGATTCAACCGCTCTCAGAGGGGAAGATACTCTCTTGCTGACCACTTTGATGCGAAAGGGAGATCTCCCCTTTTTCACTCCGGATGCTGTTGTCCGGCACTCCATCTCCCTGACCCTGGGGCAGTGTCTTCATAAGGATATCCGCTCCGCTTACCAGGAACGGAAGACCTTCGACATCATCGACTCCAAACAACTCAAGAAAATCCAATTGAACAATAAGGAACGCCTGCGATTGCTGTTGGCCATGTGGCGAACATCCGGACGGCGTTCCATCGGACGGCCGGCGTGGTTTGTGCTGGTAACACGGGAAGCATTGGAACGGATCGTTATCCTGGCTTCCGGTTGCCTGCCCCGTGGATCCTGACGATAACCCTCATCTATCCCAGAGGATGCAAACACCCATGCGAACCCAACAGATTGTTGTCATCGGAGCCGGTCCTTATGGACTGAGTATAGCGGCACACCTGCGGCATGCGGGCGTCGAACCATATGTCATCGGGCGGCCGATGGGATTTTGGAAACATAACATGCCCGGCAAAATGCTGCTGCGCTCGCGGCACGAAGCTTCCAACATCGCAGCGCCGCAGAAGCACCTGTCCCTGGAGGCGTACCAGAAATCAATCCGCCGCCGCTTCGATGAACCTCTGCCCATCGAGGATTTCATCGACTACGGAGTATGGTTCCACAAACAAGTGGTCCCGCGCCTCGATGCGCGTGATGTCCACAATGTCGCCAACAACGGCAGCGGATTCGAGATCACCTTCGAGGATGGGGAGAAACTTCATGCGGAGTCCGTGGTTCTGGCCCTTGGCATTGGTCTGTTCGCCCAGCGGCCCGAGCAGTTCGCCGGCATCCCTCCCGCGCTTGCCTCGCACTCATCGGAATTCAGCAATCTCACCCAATACGGGGGCAAACGAGTGGCCGTGATCGGCCGGGGACAAAGCGCTCTCGAGTATGCCGCCATCCTCCATGAACACAACGCGGATGTGCAAATTCTCACTCGATCCGCGATGGTGGACTTTCTGCCCTTCGCATGGCGCAAACACCTTTTCCGGCGGCTCACGCCAGGTCCGTTGCGGCCGTTATCGTGGCGCATCCTCCCTCCCACCGACCTGGGAGACATCCGGACCGCGCGTAAAATGGCCGATCCTGTCAAATTCAGGCGCCAGTCTCCCGAAGTCCAACAGGCGCTACTCAAGGACGTCACGACGCCAAGAGGCGCCTATTGGTTGCCTTCCCGCCTGCAAGGTGTGCCGGTGAAGACCGGAGTCAGCGTGACGAATGTGGAAAGAGCCGGCGATACGCTCAAACTTACCCTCAGCGACGGCGCCACGGACCAGGTACACCTGGTGGTGCTCGCCACGGGGTATAAGATCGACATCTCGAAATATCACATTCTGGATGACTCCCTGAAGCAGGCCATTCGGAAAACGCCGGATGGATACCCGGTCCTGGCAACCAATCTGCAGACCTCCGTGAAGGGGCTTTACATGGCGGGAGTGGTCGCCGAGAAGATCCTCGGGCCGACATTGCGGTTCGTTACCGGAACTTCCAATGCCGGTCCTCGCCTGGCTGCGGCGCTAACAGGCAAAGCGGTCCATTGAATCGCCGTAGTGAAGGGACAATCCACGTGACAACAACGGGACATCTTCATCACAACACTCCAGGAGCCATCGTCCTCGGAGGAAATTTTGTCGGCCTTGGCATTGCAAGAAGTCTGGGAGCGCGCGGCATTCCGGTATGGGTCCTTGATACTCAAAGATCCACGTCAATTACTCACTTCTCCAGATATACGAAGCGTTCCATTATCTCCAGGGAAGCGGCGGCTGAAGTGCTGCTGGCCGAAGGACGCAAACACAATCTGAAGGGTTGGGTGGTATTCCCGGCCAACGACGAATATGTGGAGAGCGTATCCACTCACCATGAATCACTCAGCTCCATTTATCGCTTAATCACGCCGCCGCTAGAAGTGACGCGGTTCGCACTCGACAAACGGCTCACCTATGGCAAGGCGAAGGAATTGGGCATTGATGCGCCCTGGACCATGGTTAGCGCCACCGAAGAGGGTCTCGAAGTAAACGGCCTTCGCTTTCCGCTAATCCTGAAGCCCGCCGTCAACCACCATTTTTTCCCGCACACCAACATCAAAGCCTTGCCTGTCTCGAGCCTTGACGAACTGAAGCGCGGGCACGCTCAAATGCGCAAGTATATTCCGCCTGAGGAGATTCTCATCCAGGAGCGTATCCCCGGAGCGGGAGAGAATCAGTTCTCTTTTTGCGCTCTATGCAACCATGGCCAAGTCCAGGCCTCTCTTGCCGCCCGGCGCAGACGGCAGTATCCGGTCGAGTTCGGCAATGCCAGTTCCTTTGTGGAAACAACCCACCAGCCCCAGGTCGAGGAGAATGGACGGCGCTTCCTGGAAGGCATCGGATTCGACGGGATGGCGGAGGTCGAATTCAAATTTGATCCCAGGGATGGAAGGTATAAGATTCTCGACGTCAATCCGAGGCCGTGGGGCTGGCATACGCTCGGTAAAGCCGCCGGCATCGATTTCCCTTACCTGTTATGGCGGCAAAAAACCGGGCTCACGCCCCATCACGCCCCGGAACGCGGCGAACGGGCCGCCTGGCTCCGGGAGATGACGGACTTCATCGCGATCGCCAAATCGCGTGATCGCAAAACCGAGATCCAGCGGCTGCTGAAGGCGATACGGACCAGAAACATCACTTTAGCTACCTTCGATCTTCGAGATCCTGTCCCCTTCTTTGCCGAGTTCGCCTTGTGGGCTCTCTCCGGATTAGCGCGGCAAAAGAAGGCCAGCGAATTTTCTTCCGTCTCACGGTAACGAGTAACAATCCCATCCGGAGTTTCCCATGTCCAAATCGATTGTAATGGCCACCCCCACCGCTATCGAGCTTGACCCCGAGCCACTCCCATCCGAGTGGATTCTTAGCGGCAATCCCGAAGCGCGCGGCAAGATGCTGGTACGAAGCCATGACTGGAGTTCGACCCTCGTGGTTTGGAATTGCACGGCGGGCAGTTTCCGCTGGCACTTCAGTCAGGACGAGGTGATTTTCGTGCTATCGGGCGCGGCTTTTCTGCTCAATGACGACGGAAGCGAACGCCGCTTCGGAGCCGGCGAATTAGGGTTCTTCCCTGCCGGAACCACCTGCAAGTGGCGCATTGACGATCACTTCCTGAAAATCGCTGTCCTCCGCGAGACCATGTGGCGTCCGCTCGGATTTTGCCTGAAGGTGTGGAACAAACTCCTCCGGATCGTGGGACTCAAAGGCAAATCGCCTCTATGAAACCAGGCGTGAGGCTCTTTCCCGGCGACCTGGTGGAAGTCAGAACGCCGCGGGAAATTCTTCAAACACTCGACGCCGGCGGAACGCTTGGCCAACTGCCGTTCATGCCGGAAATGGTGGAATTCTGCGGAAAGCGATTCCGTGTTTCGAAACGCGCCGTTAAGGTCTGCTCGTCGGGCTCGAGGTCGACCGTTCGCAGCTTCCGGACCGATGACGTCGTCCTACTGGACGGTCTTCGTTGTTCCGGCGCTGCCCATGACGGCTGCCAGAAAGCGTGCATGATTTTCTGGCGCGAGGCATGGCTGCGCAGGACCGGCGAGGACTCGCCCCGCCCCCGCGTAGACCCGGACAGCAGCGGCGAACTGCGAGCGCGCCTCAGAACTTCCACCGGCCCCAGGACTTACTTTTGCCAGGCCAGCGAACTATTGAAGGCAACGGAGAACTTGACCCGCCGGCAACGCCTGGGAAAATGCCTCGATGAAATCCGCGCCGGCAACTGCACGCCGCTCCAAATGGCGCGGCGCATATCGATATGGCTGTTCTGGAGAATCCGCCGCCTGTTCCTCGGAGTATACGCTCGAGGAGCAAACAGGACAACGCCAATGGAGAGTCTCAACCTGCGGCCCGGCGAGTGGGTGGAGATCAAACCCATGGAGAGCATCATTGCGACTTTGAATGAGAAGGCGCACAATCGCGGACTGTTCTTTTCACCCGACATGCGCCTCGAGTGCGGCAGACAGCGCCGGGTCGAGAGACGGCTGGAAAAGATCATCGTCGACGGGACAGGAGAGATGCGCCAACTCCGCAATACGGTATATCTCGAGGGCTCACGCTGCGGATGCGCCCACGTGGCGTTTGGCGGCTGCTCGCGCTGCGAATTCACGTACTGGCGCGAGATCTGGCTCCGCCGCGCGCAAGGCCCGCCACCCTCTCCGCGTCCCTAACCTGGCGGTTTCGTGGGTTCCGTCTTTCCGGAGTACCAACCACTCTGCTTGCGCCGGCTCAACACACAGGATCGCACCAGTTCAGGAGCCTCCCAGGGCACGTCGTGATAGGCTGACCGCAGGAACGGGCTGGCCGCATCGCGTATCCACTCCTGCGGAAATAGAGCGATCGTGTCGTGCCCGGTCACCTTCGGAGCTGGTTGGACAGCCTCTCCGGAAACAGCGGCATACAAAGCCGCCGGAAGATCATGGCCTGGTCCGAGCGCCAGATGCCCGACCTGAGTCGACCGCGGATTGATTTCGATCAGATGCGCCTTCCCGGTTTCCGCCTCCCGCATGTAATCCAACCCGTGCAGCCCCGAGAGGCGAAGCCGGCGCGTCATCCGCTCGGCGGCGATGGACATCTCCTCGCTCTCAATGATCCGCAGGACCGTGGCGTGTCCGGTGGATGCCGCCTTGCGAATCACCTCGAAGTGCAAGCTGGCCAGAAGCTCCCCCCTCCAGCAGGCGATTGCGCTGGTCGCCTCGCTTCCGGGAACAAACTCCTGAGCGTTGACAACAGAGCACCGGCGGAGCAGCGAGGGCCATAGCAAGGCGCTGTCTCCATCGAGGAAAGTTCGCTTGAGCGCCCGGGCCAGCAGCGGCGGCGCCGCGAGCGCCCGGAATGCACGCTCGGCTTCCTCCCGGCCATGGACGATCTTCACACCGTCGCCACCGGAGGTCCCATCGGACTTGAGAACCACGGGAAAGCCGGCCTCGGCGGCCCACTGTTTCAAATCGTCAGAGCTCCTGATGACTTCCGTCCGTGGGCCCCGAACCCCCTGCTCTCGCGCGATCTGTAGAAAAGCGGCTCTGGTAAACAACGCCGGAAAATTTTCCGCGGCTCCCAGAGAGCGTTCGATCAGCTTGCAAACTTCCGTCTCTGCTTTCCCGTGGTCCAGTTTGCTCTGGTACAACTGGTGCAGATGACGGGCAGCGAGGTCGTCACCGGGGATCACAATATCCGGCTTGGCGGCCGCAATCGCGCCGTCGAACGACGCCACGGGCCTCAGGTGATGATAGCGGTGAATCCGTTGCGCGGCTTCCGTTCTACTCACGGGATGTCCGGCAGGACAGACCGCTTCCACCCGGAAGCCTGCGTTGGCCATGGCCATGGCAAGGCGGGCGGTGGGAAACCAGTTCGCGGTCGTGGCAACCAGGAGAGTTGGCTTCAACGTTTCCAAGCCTCCGCTGGACCCAAACGCCGGATGCATGGATGTCGCATAACCAACTGATAGGAATTGATAAATGCTACCATGGCCCGCCATACAGATGCTTGCCGGGAATCCGCATGCCTGAGATGAATAAACCCAATGCGCCGGTCCGCAACGTTTCCGATACCGCCCGCTGGGTAGCGTGTTTTCGAGCACGCGAGACCAAGCGGTCCGACGCTTTGTTTCGTGACCCGTTCGCCGAACGTCTTGCCGGCGAACGGGGATTCCACATTGCCGGCGCCTTGGCCGACGGGAACAAGCATGATTGGGCGTGGGCGGCCCGCACCTACCTGTTTGATCAGTTCCTTTCCCGCGAAATCCAGGCAGGCGCCGATCTTGTCATCAATCTTGCCGCCGGACTCGATGCCAGACCCTACCGCATGCAGTTGCCCGCCTCGCTCCGCTGGGTGGAGGTGGATCTGCCAGAAATTATTGCCTACAAAACTGAGATCCTCGGCGGGGAGAAACCGAACTGCGGACTGGAGCGGATCAGCCTCGACCTGGCGGACGTGGCGGCGCGCAACGAGTTGTTTGCCGCGCTGGACAGTCATGCCAGTAAGATCGTCGTCGCAAGCGAAGGACTGTTGATCTATTTCACACCGGAGGCGGTCGGTTCGCTCGCGAGTAGCCTTGCCCGTGGCCAGCACTTCCGGAGCTGGGTTATCGATTTAGCCTCGCCCGGCCAACTCAAGTTGATGCAACGAACCACCGGCAAACAACTCAGCGAGGCCGGCGCCGCTTTCCAATTCGGGCCACCCGAGGGACCGGGCTTTTTCCTGCCCTATGGCTGGGAGGCAGCCGACGTACAGGGACTGCTGAAGACCGCCGCGCGGTTCAAGCGGTGTCCGGCCGAATTGCAGGCACTGCTGCCGGAGCCTGAAGGACCAATGAGGAACTATCCGTGGACAGGGGTCTGCCTGCTGCATAAGCGCCAGCACCCCGCGGGAACTGATTGAGGGGCTTTCCTGGTGAGGAGGTACTGGTACTCGGCTCTCCTTTTCTATCAGGTTTTTGCCCGATAGTCCCATTGATTCTTTACCCGAACCGGTTGAAGATAGATCCAGGCTTCCATAAGTGGAGCCGGGAACGGCAAGCGGAGTGTTCCTCCGACGGGCCAACTGAAATTTCGGAGATTAAACTAATGCGAACCAACATTCGAACTTGGCTGCTGGGGCTCGCGGCTCTATCCCTCGCTTCCAGCGCATTCGCCGGCCCCGTCTCATTCAAGTTGACGGGTGTGGGCA
>JABAQT010000110.1 GCA_019187195.1 Bryobacteraceae bacterium | reverse complement strand
CCTGAGCTAACCGAAAGGTAAGCATGTTAGGATATGGTTTCCCGTACACGTCTCCACCATGGCAAAAGTAATCGCCATCACCAATCAAAAGGGCGGAGTCGGCAAGACTACCACCGCCATCAACCTGGCCGCGTCGCTGGCCGCTAATGACCTCCGTGTTCTTCTCGTGGATATCGATCCGCAGGGTAACGCAACCACAGGCCTCGGCATAACTAAGGGGTCTGGCCATCTCACAACCTACGACGCTCTCATCGCTGACACTCCAATCTCCGAGATCTTGCGTCCTACCGTGTGCGACGGCCTGGAAATCGTCCCGGCGGATCGAAACCTCGTTGCCGCCAACATCGAACTTGTGGAGACTGCCGCCCGGGAGAGCCGGCTGCGGGCCAAGCTCGAAGAGCCCCGCGCTGAATATGACTTCATCCTCATCGATTGCCCCCCCGCTCTCGATCTGCTAACCCTGAACGCCCTCGTTGCGGCGGATTCCGTCCTGATCCCAATCCAATGCGAGTTTTTCGCCCTCGAAGGAATTTCGCAACTCATGGATACGATTGACCGCGTCAGGGAGTCCTTCGGTCACAATCTCCACCTGCAGGGTATCCTCCTCACCATGTACGACGACCGGACCAATCTAACCCGCCAGGTGGCCGATGATCTCAATGAGTTCTTCGGTCCGCAAGTCTTCCGGACCATAATCCCCCGGAATATTCGCCTGGCCGAGGCTCCCAGTCACGGGAAGCCGATCCTGCTCTACGACCCCCGCTCGAAGGGCGCCGAATGTTACATTAAGCTCGCCAAGGAAATCCTTACGAATGAACAAGCCGCAGGACAATCCACGCAAAGTGCTCGGTAAAGGCCTGGCCGCGCTGCTGCCGGCTAAGCCGCCGGCGTCGACACCTCTGACCGCCGTGCCACCGGCCGACAAGTCCGCGATACCGGCAGGCTCCGTCCTTCTGCCAATCGACCGCATAGACCCGAATCCTCTCCAGCCGCGCACGATCTTCCAGCCCGACCGTCTGCGCGAACTGGCGCAGTCGATTGAAGCCAATGGAATCATCCAGCCGCTGATCGTGCGCCAGAAGGGGGATCGCTATGAATTGATTGCGGGAGAGCGCCGCTGGAGGGCCGCGCGATTAGCCGGGTACACCGAGGTGCCGGTCGTGGTACAGACTACTTCCAATGATCACCTGCTCGAGATCAGCCTGATAGAGAACATACAGCGGGAGGACCTAAACCCCATCGAGGTAGCCCAGGCGTTTGACCGCCTTCACAGGGAACACCAACTGAGCCATGAAGATATCGCCCGGCGAACCGGCAAAGACCGAACCAGCGTCACCAACACCCTGCGCCTGTTGAAATTGCCAGCCGACGTTCAACTGTTGCTCGCCGAGCACCGTCTCTCCATGGGCCATGCACGGGCGTTGCTCGGCCTGCAATCGCCCGATATGCAGCGGCAACTGGCCGAGAAGGCCTCCTCGCAGGGGATGTCCGTGCGCCAGGTGGAGCGAACCGTCCAGAAGATGACGGAGAACCGTGAGGACAAGCCGCCAGAGGAGCAGAAGCAGGACCCAAACGTTCGCGCCGCCGCCGAGGAACTGGAGCGCGCCCTCGGCACCCGTGTGAGAATCGTCGAGAAATCAGAAAAGAGAGGGAAGATCGAAATCGACTACTTCAGCCAGGATGACCTGCACCGTCTCTACACGCTGATCACGGAAGGAAAGAAGTAGGGAACTGGTGCCGGCGGTAGGAGTTGAACCTACGACCTACGGATTATGAGACCGTCGCTCTAACCACCTGAGCTACACCGGCACGATATTCGAGGCACCTACCAGCCTACTGAAGGAGAAGGGGAAATGTCAATATCGGACATGTATGTCCGATATTGAGGCCCGGGAGGATTTGACACCGTCCGCCCCCCTCCAGTAGATTCATCAATGTGCCCGATCCCGTAGTCTCCTTCGAGGGCGTCTCCAAGAGTTATCCCATCTACGACTCGCCGGGAGACCGCCTCAAGGAATTGCTTTCCTTCAACCGTCTGCGCTACCACCGCGATTTTTGGGCGCTTCAGGGCGTCACATTCGACATAAAGCCCGGAGAGACCTTTTGCATCATAGGCGAGAACGGATCAGGGAAAAGTACGCTTCTGCAAATCATAGCGGGGATTCTCACTCCCACCAGCGGCGCCGCGAAAATTCACGGGCGCGTCGCGGCCTTGTTGGAACTCGGCTCCGGTTTCAACCCGGAGTTCAGCGGCCGCGATAACGTCTACCTCAACGCCGCCATCTTAGGCCTTTCCTCCGCCGAGATAGACAGGCGTTACAACGACATAGCCGCCTTTGCCGAGATTGGAGAGTTCATCCACCAGCCGGTGAAAACCTACTCCAGCGGGATGGTGGTAAGACTCGCCTTTTCGGTGGCTATACATGTGGATCCACAGATCCTGCTGGTGGACGAAGCGCTCGCCGTGGGCGACATCTATTTCCGCCAGCGGTGCATGCGCAAGGTTCACGATCTCCGTCAGAATGGAGTCACCATTGTGTTTGTCTCCCACGCAATCGGCGATGTCAAGGCAATCGGCGACCGGACCATGTGGCTCGACAAAGGCTCGATACGGGAGATCGGAACGACCGACGCCGTGGTGGCCAAGTATCTGGCCGCCATGGTCGAGAAGGATTCGACATACATTCAACAAAAGAAACCGGAGCGAAGCCTTACGCGCAGCTCAACCAGAGCCCCGGAGATCGTCGATACCATCCCCAACATAGACCACCGATACGGCGACGGCCGCGCCGAAGTCATCGGAATCGCGATCCTCGATGGATTCGGCCGCCCGGTTCACCTGCTCGAACCCGCCTCCCGCATTGTAGTCCGAATCAGCGTTCGCGCAAACGAGGAGATCGAGCTTCCCATCGTCGGCTTCATGCTGCGCAACCATTTGGGAATCGACTTTGCAGGGACGAACACCGCCCGGGAGGGGCATCAACTACCGCCGATGGCTCCCGGCGACATTTTCACCGTGGATTTCCATGTGGACCTGCCGGAGCTCTACCCGGCCTTCTTCTCCTTCTCGCCGGCGCTCGCCGACGGCACCCTGCATCACTATAGGAACTGTGATTGGATCGACAACGCCATCACGCTTCAAATGGGTCATTCCGAAGGGCAGATTTACGGCTATCTCCATCTGCCCTGCCGGGTGGAGGTCAACGCGACGCTGCAAACACCCAGCCCCACCCCGGAGCCTTCCCTTGGCTGAATTCACCGGCGAGCGGGTGGTGCCCGGCCAAGTCCAACCCGATCTTTGGAATGAACACCTTGCGCGATACTGCTTTGCCGCGCGTCTTGCCCGGCAAAAGCGCGTTCTCGACATTGCCTGCGGTTCCGGCTATGGCTCCGCGGAACTGGCCGCCGTTGCCGGCGCCGTTACCGGAATCGATATCTCCTCTGAGGCCATCGCCTACGCCAGGGAACACTATACTCTGCCGAACCTGACCTTCGAGTGCTCGCCGGCGGACGCCATCCCGAGGACCGATCAGAGCTATGACCTCATTGTGGCCTTTGAAGTGATCGAGCATCTCGAAAACGCGTCCGCCCTCCTTGCCGAGGCACGGCGGTTGCTTTCGCCCGGCGGCCAGTTCATCGTCTCCACTCCCAATAAGCTCTACTATCAGGAGACCCGGGCGCTCTCCGGTCCCAACCCGTTCCACGTCCACGAGTTCGAGTTTGAGGAGTTTCGGGGTCTGCTGGCCGGATTCTTTCCCGACGTGTCGCTTTTTCTTCAAAATCACATTGGTAGCATTGTCTTCCAGCCGGCGGAGATGGTTGGATCCACGGAAGTCCGCATGGCGGAAAGGCGTGCCATCCCCACGGAGGCGCACTTCTTCGTGGCCGTCTGCGCGCTGAAGCCGCAAACCGGATCTCCTACATTTGTCTATCTACCCTCCACGTCCAATGTTCTCCGCGAGCGCGAACACCATATCCAACTCCTCGAACACGAACTTGACGCCAAGACCAAATGGCTCGAGAAGGCGCTAGCCGATCACCAGCAACTCGTTCGCGAGCACGAAGCCCAAACGGAGGAACTCAAGGAGCGCAACCTATGGGCCGAGGACTTGAATGTCCAATTGAGAGCTGCCGCGCAACGTATCGTCCAACTCCAGGATGAATCTGCCGCTGACCAGAAAGCCTATGAGGCAAAGGTAGCCGATCTGCATCAGGACATCGCCTCGAAGACCAAATGGGCTCTCGATATCGAGGAACGTCTCACCGCCGAACTCACCGCCAAGTTAAAGGAACTCGCGGAGTGCGTGGAAATCCTCCACCAGACCGAAGCTCAACTCGAGGAGAGGACAAAATGGGCGCTGGCCCTGAAGACCCAAATGGACCACCTGGAGGCGAACCTGAACGCCGTTTCGGCATCCCGCTGGCACCGTTTCGGTAGGTCGCTGGGGCTGGGCCCGGAGCTGACCAACTCCTGATATGCCAACCGTTGTCCGCCTGTTGAAGGGGCTACCCCTTCTGCTGCTCTCCCCAATCCTGCTTGCGGCCTCGCTGATCTGGCTACTGCTGATTGATGCCTTCTTTCGCTTGGCGGGCCGAAAGCGCAAGCCGGCCGATACCGCGCCCCGCAACACCGCCGCCACGGTGGTGATCCCCAACTGGAATGGCCGTGACCTGCTCGAGAAATACCTGCCCAGCGTTGTCACGGCGCTTGCGGCCAATCCGGAAAACGAAATTCTGGTTGTCGACAATGGCTCAACCGACGGGAGCGTGGCGTACCTGCGCGAGCACTTTCCGGCGGTCACCGTCCTTGCGCAACCAACCAATCTTGGCTTCGGTGGCGGATCGAATGCCGGCTTCCGGGCCGCCCGCAACGACATTGTCGTCCTGTTGAACAGCGACATGCGGGTCGCTCCGGACTTTCTCCAGCCCCTGCTCGATGGGTTCACCGACGAAAAGGTCTTCGCCGTATCCTGCCAGATCTTCTTTACGGATCCCGGCAAAGCGCGGCAGGAGACGGGCCTCACGCAGGCCTGGTGGAGCCATGGGCGGCTCGGGGTTCGCCACCGTGTGGATGACGCGGTCACCGGGATCTATCCCTGCTTTTACGCCGGAGGGGGTTCGAGCGCCTATGACCGCCGTAAGTTTCTCGAGCTCGGAGGATTCGACGCGCTCTTTCATCCTTTCTACCTCGAGGATACGGATCTCGGGATGCAGGCTTGGAAACGCGGGTGGAAGGTCTTCTATCAGCCTCGAAGCGTAGTATGGCATGAGCACCGGGGAACTATCGGACGCACGCATAAGCCGGACTACATCAACACAGTCGTCCAAAAGAACTTCCTCCTCTTCCTTTGGAAGAACCTTCACGGGAGCGGTAAACTGGTCCACCACTTTGCCCGGTCCTTCGCTGACGCCCTTCTCACCTATCTGGGCGGGCCGTCGCCGGAGCGAACCTCTTGTCCGGCTATCTGGCGGGCGTTCCGGCAACTCCCCGGAGTGGCTCGCAGCCGCTGGCGTTCCCGCTCCCTCGCCGTCACTGGAGATACGGAAGCTTTCCGGCGTCCGCTGGGCGCTTACTTCCACGATCACTTTGGAGCTCACCCGCCGAGCCCCCGGCCACTCTCCGTTCTTTTCCTGTCGCCCTACGCCATTTGCCCGCCCATTCACGGCGGCGGCGTCTTCATGCACGGCACGGCGAGCGCGCTCGCTTCCCGTTGCCGTTTACACCTGATTGCGGTGCTCGATGAGGAGTGGCAGATCCGGCAACATGATTCGCTCGTCTCCCGCTGCGCCTCGGCTGATTTCCTTGTCCGGCCCGCCGCGAAGACGTTCACCTTCGGCGCCATTGAACCGCATGCGGTCATTGAGTTCGCCAGCGCCGACCTCGAATGGATGATTCACCGCACGGTCTACCTGAACAGGGTGGACGTGGTCCAAATCGAGTACACCAACATGGCGCAGTATGCGGGACAGTTCCGCAATATCGTCACGGCGCTGTTCGAGCATGACGTCTACTTCCAGTCGATCGGCCGCGGCCTGGCAAAGCCCGGATCCGCCATGCGTAAAGCCAGCGCGGCCTTTGAATACCTGCGGGCCCTCCGCTACGAACTGCGCGCGCTCCCGAAGCTGGACCTGGTCCAGGTATGCAGCAAAGACAACAAAGACTACCTCCTCAGCTTCCTCCCCTCGCTGAAGGACCGCATCAGCGACACACTGCGCGCGGGGATCGACACCGGCCGATACACAATGCACACCGGCCCCCGGGATCAGTTCACCATGCTTTTCCTGGGCAGTTTTCGCCACGTTCCCAACCAGGAAGCCCTCGATTGGTTCGCCAAGCTTGTGCTGCCCCGCGTGGCCGAACGCTGCCCGGCGGCGAAACTCGTCATTATCGGGTCCGATCCGCCGCCGCGTCACTCGCTGCCCGTCAACGACAGGAACATCGAGATCCGTGGTTTTGTCGAAAACCTGCATGAACCTTTCGCCCGCTACGCCGTCTTCGTCTGCCCGATTCTCAGCGGGTCGGGAGTGCGCGTGAAGCTACTCGAAGCGTTCTGCACGGGGATTCCGGTGGTATCCACCTTTCTCGGCGCGGAGGGCCTCACGGCGGTTGACGGCGAGATCTGCCGCCTGGCGGACGATCCCAATGAATTCGCGAACCGCATCCTCGAGCTTTTCGACCGTCCGGAAGAGGCGGCCCAAATGGTCCGGCGCGCGCATACCTACGTCACGGGGGAGCGTGACATCACGCGCATGACGGAGAGGCTGCTTGAAAGCTATCAATCCGCGCTGCTTCGCAAGCGGGCCGGCTCCGCTATTTCGCCGGAGCCTTTGCCTCCAGTTCCTTCTTCAGCCGGCCGGTAATCTTCCGCGCGGCACGGTCCAGAGAATCCGAGGAGGCGTTCTTTGGCGGCTCATACACGGACCAGACCACCTTCCTGGTGGTACGATCCACCAGAAACACCATCCCGCGCCCTCTCCGGAAGGTGGATACGGGGTTCGCCGGAGCGCCGCTCTCCTTGATGGCCCCTTTGTCCGCATCCTCGTCTTTGTCCTTTTCCTTCTCCGCGGGCTTTTCCGGAGGATAGAGCTCCGTCATCTTGCGTTCAAAGGCTGGCCCCAGGGAGTCGGTAAACACAGCGTCCGCCGCCTTGGGGTCGGTGACCACGACGTAGAGATCGGCCGCCAGAAGATGGTTCGCCAGGTACTGATCCATGCCGTTCGACATCGGCAGCATGTACACGGATTTCACCCGGACAAGATCCGCGTTCGCCGCGAAGATCGCGGGAAGAATCAGGATAGGCAACACCAGGCGCATCAGTTCCATGGTAGCGCCTCCCTGCGTTGGCGGGGATGCGCCTTCCCCTACTGCTTCTCGAGCAGCGGACGCAGAGCCTCCATCACATTCTCCGCCACAATCCGGTTGCCTTGAGGCAGTGGATGCAGCCCGTCCTTCTGCATCAGGTCCGGATGCAAAGCCACTCCTTCGAGCAGAAAAGGCAGCAGAGGGACGTGATGCTTACGCGCCAGTTCCGGATAGATGCGGTCAAACTGGGTAATGTAATCCGGCCCGTAGTTGCGCGGCAGCGTAATCCCCGCCAGCAGCACCTTTACCCCGGCTTTGCGCAGCTCTTCAAGGATCAGGTCGAGGTTCCGGCGCGTGTTCATCACGGGAATTCCCCGCAGCCCGTCGTTAGCGCCCAATTCGAGGATCACAATTCGCGGCTTGCCGGCGAGCACGGCTCCCACGCGCTCGACTCCGCCGCTCGAGGTATCCCCGCTCAGTCCTTCGTTCACCACGCGGTAGCGGTATCCCCCGGCGTCCAACTGCTTCTGGAGGAAGTCCGGGTAGCTCAGCCCCGCATCGACGCCGAATCCGGCGGTGAGGCTGTCGCCGAAGGCCGCAATCACGGGCCGGTTATCAGCCGCCTCCGTCTCCGCCGCCGGAGGAGGAGCTTTTCGCCGCTCCGCCGGAGGCGCTGGATTACCGCACCCGGCAAGAGCGGCAAGCATCAGGAAAAGGCAAATGCGCACGCAATGCCATAATAAGAAGTTGTAGAGGTGAATGTCGAACCAACCCGCTCCGCCGGTCATTCTGGTTTCCGGCCTTACCAAGTCGATCACCAACGGAGCAAACACCGTGGACATCCTCCGGGGCATCAGCTTCGCCGTACCGCGTGGCCAGTTCGTCGCTGTCATGGGACCTTCCGGCAGCGGAAAGAGTACGCTTCTTGGTCTGCTTGCCGGGCTCGATACGCCCACGGAGGGCAGCATCGTGCTCGATGGGCACGAGATTGCGGGTCTCGATGAGGACGCCCTCGCGCTGATCCGGGGACGCAAGATCGGCTTCGTTTTTCAGTCCTACCATCTCATCCCTACGCTCACCGCACTCGAAAACGTTCTGCTTCCGCATGAACTGGCCGGTGAAGCCGACGGCATGCCACGCGCGCTCGAACTGCTTGAAAGCGTCGGATTGCTGGAACGCCGGGACCACTATCCCATTCAGCTCTCCGGCGGCGAGCAGCAGCGCGTCGCGCTGGCGCGCGCCTTCATGGCGCGCCCGCCGATCCTCATGGCCGACGAGCCCACGGGCAATCTGGACTCAGCCAACGGCGAACACGTGCTGGAGCTTCTGCTTTCCATGAACCGCAAGGAGGGCGCCACGCTGGTTCTGGTGACCCACGACGCGGTTCTGGCCGCCCATGCGGATCGCATTCTCCGGCTGAAGGACGGAGTCATTGCCGGAGACGAGTTGCGTGCCTGACCGTTTCACCCTCTCGATGGCCCGCAGGATTGCCTGGCGTGAAGCTCGCGCTTCCTTGACGCCCTTCCTCTTTGTGATCCTCGCCGTCTCGCTCGGCGTCGGCGCTCTCACCGGGGTCCGCGGCTTCAGCCAGTCATTTCGCGGCATGCTGTTGCGGGACGCGCGCCAGTTGATGGCGGCGGACATGACCGTGCGCACCTTCGCTCTACCCACGCCCGCCCAGCAATCCGTCCTCGTCAAACTGGCGGCATCAGGAGTGGAACAGACGCGGGTGACGGAGACGGTGTCGATGCTTTCCACCTCTTCCCAGAGTACGCCGGCGCTGGTGTCCATCAAGGCCGTGGACCCGGGCGTCTACCCCTTCTATGGATCCCTGAAGCTTGCCCCGGCGTTGAACCTGCGGCAGGCGCTGCAACCGGATACCGTCGCCGTTTCCACCGATCTGCTGGTACGGCTGGACATCAAGACGGGAGACGCCGTCAAGCTTGGCGAGGCGAGCTTCCGCATCGCCGCCGTGGTCACGGCGGAGCCTGACCGCATGGCCGGCAGTCTCAATGTGGGCCCCCGCATCCTCATGAGCCGCGCCGGGCTCGACCGCACGGGTCTGATCACGCCCGGCAGCCGCGCCGCGCAGCGCGTGCTGTTCCGCTTCAAGCCCAACTCCATCCCCATCGCGCGGGCTCGCGCGGAGTTGAAGGAAGCCTTCCCCGGCGCGCAGATCATCGACTACCGTGAAACGCATCCGCTGATCACCCGCGGGCTCGACCGCGCCACCACGTTTCTCAGCCTGGTCAGCCTCATCGCGCTCTTCGTCGGAGCGCTCGGCGTGGCGATGGCCATGCACTCGCACCTTCAGCGCAAGATGGATACCATCGCCGTGATGAAATCCATCGGAGCGCGTTCGGGGCAGATCATGGCCATCTACACGCTCCAGACACTGATGCTCGGCCTGCTCGGCGGCGCGGGGGGTATGGTTCTCGGTCTCGCCGTGCAGGGCATCTTCCCGCGGCTGATCGCCCGGTACTTTCAAATCGATCCCGGACTTCACTGGGATCCCGGATCGGCGCTGCAGGGGCTCGCCACGGGAGTTCTCTCGACGCTGCTCTTCACCCTGCCTCCGCTGCTAGGCATCCGCGCCATCCGTCCGGGCATCATTCTGCGGCGTGAGATGGAAGAGGCCCGGCCTCACTGGCGCGCGCGCCTGAAAAACGGCCGTCCGGCCGCTCTCGCCGGCTCCGTGATCGCCGCCGGCATCCTCGCCATTGTCTGGTGGCTCAGCGAATCGCTTCGCCTCGGCCTCTATTTCGCCGGCGGCCTGGTGGTGAGCATACTCATTCTGACCGCCGTCGCGGGCGGCGTTCTCGCCCTTCTGCGCCGCGCCGCGCATTGGTGCAGGCGGGCGCTGCCGGCGACGCTCCGGCATGGGCTGGCAAACATCTACCGCCCCGGCAACCAGGCTTCGGCCCTGCTGGTAGCTCTCGGCCTGGGAGTGATGTTCACCTTGACTGTCTATCTGGTGCAAAACTCGATGCTCATCCAGATCGCCAACAGCGCTCCGCCGGGAATGCCGAACGTTTTTCTCATCAACATCACCTCACTCGAGCGCGACGGCATCGCCGGAATGCTGCATAGGCGGAAGGGCATCGAAGGCCCGGCCGAAGTCATCCCCATTGTTTCCGCGCGCATGCTTCGAATTGACGGCTCCCCTGTTCAGGATCTGCCGCTGCAAGGCTCCGCCCGCCGCTTCCGGCAGGCTCGCTCGGTCACCTGGAGCGGAACGCTCAACCCTCAGGCCGTAGTCACCGCGGGAAAATTCTGGGGTCCGAAGGACACCGCGCAATCGGCGGGCGTTCAACTGTGCGCCGGCGAGGATGCGGCAAAATCGCTTCCCATCAAACCGGGGACGCGCATCGACTGGGTATCGGGAGCCCGCACATTCACTTCCCAGGTAGCCTGCGTGTATCGTAGCGAAGCGGTGAGAATCGGATCGAACCTGGATTTTGTCTTCATCCCGGGGGCGCTCGACGGCATTCCGGCGCTTCATTTCGCCGCCATCCGCATGCAGCCGGCGATGGTCGCGCAGTTCCAGCGCGATGTATTCCGGCGCTTCCCGGCGGTTACGGTAATCAACGGGGCGGATGTTCTCGCCATCATTCAGGAAGTGGTGGATCAGATCGCGCTCGTGGTGCGATTCATCTCGTTTTTCGCGATTCTCGCCGGCGCGATCATTCTTGCCTCGAGCGTTGCCGGCACACGGTTCCGCCGCATCCGGGAAGTGGTGATCCTCAAGACGCTCGGCGCCACGCGCCGCCGTATCGCGGGCATCTTCTCGGTCGAGTTTCTCCTGCTGGGGGCCGCCGCCGGCATCCTGGGAAGCCTTCTGGCCACGGGTTTTTCGCTGCTCCTGCTGAAGCGTCTCTTCCAGGCGGACTACCGCTTCGAACCCTGGCCCCATCTCGCCGCGATTCTGCTGACGGCGATGCTCGCCAATGCCGCCGGCTGGCTGGCCAGCCATCGTATACTGCGCCAAAAGCCGCTGGAGGCTCTGAGAGACAGTTTATGAACACCTACGACGGCCTGCTTCTGGTCGGCTTCGGAGGTCCGGAGAAGCCCGAAGACGTCATGCCCTTCCTGGAGAACGTCACCCGCGGGCGGGGCGTGCCGCGCGAGCGTCTGCTCGAAGTAGCGGAACATTACCATCATTTCGGAGGAGCCAGTCCGATTAACAGCCACTACCGGGCGCTGCTTGCCGCCATCCGCAAGGAACTCGACGAGCACGGCATGCCGATGCCGCTCTATTGGGGCAACCGCAACTGGCATCCCATGCTTGCCGAGACCATGCTGAAAATGAAGCAGGACGGTGTCCGCCGCGTTCTCGCCTTCGTTACGTCGGCCTTCAGTTCCTATTCGGGCTGCCGGCAGTACAAGGAGAACATCGCCGCCGCGCGCGCGGTTGTGGGAGAAGGCGCTCCCGAGGTGGTCAAGATCCGCGTCTTCTCGGAACATCCGGCGTTTCTCGAAGTCATGCGCCAGCAGGCCTTCGACGCGCTGCGCCGCCTGCCTTCAGACCTTCGCGCGGACGCGCTGCTGCTGTTCACCGCGCACAGTCTTCCCATGTCCATGGCGAACACCTGCCGCTACGTGCAACAAGTCGAAGAGGCTTCGGCGGCTGTGGCGCGCCTGCTCAAGCGCGGCGCCTACCGGGTGGTCTACCAGAGCCGGAGCGGGCCGCCCTCCCAGCCCTGGCTCGGGCCGGACATTCTGGACGCCCTTCGTGAGTATCATGCCGAAGGCGGCAAGGCGGTGGTGATAGTTCCCATTGGGTTCGTTTCGGACCACATGGAAGTGCTCTATGATCTCGACGAGGAAGCGCGCCTGCTCTGCGAGGAACTCGGTTTGACGATGATCCGCGCGGGCACGGCCGGAACCCATCCTTACTTCGTCCGCATGGTCCGCGAACTGATTCTGGAGCGCATGGATGGCGGAGGCGTTATTCCCGGGCTCTGCACGCTCGATTGCTGCCCGCCGCCGGCCAAACCGGCCGCGCGCCAAGGTTAGCGGCATTGGCGGCGGAGCGCCGTCATCCCGCCCGCCACACCGGCGCTTCCCCGCCCAGGAACATTTCCAAATCCCTGGCCGCGAACCGCAGCCCCACGAAAAACGGTCCAAAGGATGCGTACACCGCGCTCACTTCATCGAACCGCATCTCGTAGATCAGCTTCTTGAACACCAGCGAATCATCGGCGAACAGATCCACGCCCCATTCCCAATCGTCGAAACCGATGGAGCCGGTGATGATCTGGCGTACCTGCCCGGCGTAGCGCCGCCCCACCAGGCCGTGCTCGTGCATCAGGCGGGTCCGGTCCGCCATTGGCTCCATGTACCAGTTCTTATGTTCACCGCGCTTGCGGTCCATGGGGTAAAAGCAGACGTAGCGCGACGGCGGGATATCGGGGAACAACCGCGGCGCCATCGCCTCGCGCTGCCGTTGCAGCACCTCTTCGACGGCCGCGTTCCACTCTTCGCCGTGCGGCGCCACGTCCCTGGCGGCAAGCGAGGCATACGTCTTGCCGCTCGATTCATACAGTCCCAGCTCGATCACGGACACGTAGGAATTCACCGGCTCGAGGTATTCCGATAGACGCCATCGCGACACGGCCATCTGCGCGGCCGCGAGTTCCTCGAAATTCTTGCGGAAATGGATCAGCATCAGGTCGCACTTGTGCCCCAACATGAGGTAGGGGGCGCTGGACTTCCCGTCCCCAAGCGCCGCCGAGGCCTCCTCCGCTATTTCCCGCTTCTGTTCTCCGGAAAGCGCGCGCCAGGCGCTCCACTTCACACGCATCATCTGATGCAGGACGGCTGCCCCCTCCAGGGTCAGCGGTACGGCAGGCAAAGCTTGATTCATCGTATTTTCATGATGACATTTCCGCGCGTGAATTCACGGAGTGAAGACAGGCGGGATCATGCCGCTCGACTCAGCCGCCCGGCCGTGCAGCCTTGGACGGCAACACGCTACGGCTTGTAGGCGATGCAGTCGATTTCGATCTTCATCGTGCCGTTGGCGAACTTCGTCTCGACGGTGGTGCGCGCGGGCTTGGCCTCGCCGAAGAATTCGGCGTACACCGCGTTCATGGCCTCGAAATCACCCCCGTCCTTGAGAAACACGGAACACTTCACCACGTCGGCCATGCTTGCCCCCGCTGCCGCGAGGATGCGCTGAATGTTGGTCAGCGTGAGACGCGTCTCGTGCTCGATTGTGCCAAAGGAGAACTCGTTGGTCGCGGGGTCGATGGGCCCCTGGCCGGCGACGAAGATGAAGCCGCCGGCGCGGACAGCGGGGGAGTACGGACCGCGCGGTCTTGGACTGCCGGATGGATAGATGCGTTCAATCATTATCTATCCATCCTACCCTGAGGTTTACCTGTCGGCCTACCCTTCGGTCTTCTTACGCCGCGTCGCGGTCTTGCGCGGAGGCTTCGGACCGTCGGCGGTCTTACGAGGGGCGCGTTTGCGCACGGGAGCGGGCTTCGGCGGAGGAGGATTCGGCTCCATCATCGTCGGCTGTCCCTCGACGTAAGGCTGCGGCCCATCTTCTTCTTCCTCGGGCTCCGGCAGTTCCGGTTCCGGCGGCAAAGCGGGAGGATAGAACTCGGCGCCCAGGTACACCGTGGCGCCCTTTTCGTGCCGCTCCAAGCGCACCACGAAACTATCCTGCGCAAAGGTGAGGAACTCCGAGAACTCCTGGAATCCGTAAGTGTTGATGTCAAAGGCTGGAAACTCCGCGGCCAGCCAGCCCGCCAGTTCGTCGGCCGGCCGGCCGTCCTCCATCTCGAGGCGGTGAATCTCGAGCACTTCGCGCAACACGGGCAGGGCCGCCTCGGGCTTCACCACCGGACCCGACGGTCCCTTGCGCTCGATGGTGTAATGCCCGCCGTGGCCCTTGGCTTCCACCAGGCCCGCCTTCTTCATCTTGTCAACGAACTCCGAAAAACTGTTGCAGCCGTATGCCTTCTCTGAAAACGCGGGGTCCAGTTGCAGCATGGTGGATTTCAAAAGCCCAAGCTGCGGCTTCACCTCGCGCCTTTCGAGAACCTGGAGCGCGCGCTCCACCAGCGGTATGGCGTGTGTCAGCTCGAGCGGCGCCGGACGGTTCCGCTGCCATTTTTCCCGCTTTTCATCCCGGCGCTCATGCCGGTCCGGACCGCGGTCCGGTCCGCGATCCGCGCGTTCCCCGGATTTTTCCTGAGGCCGCTCATGCGGCCGCTCGTCCCTTCTCTCCTCTCTTCTCTCCTCCCGCCGCTCTTCCCTGCGCTCGGAATTCACCGCGGTCACCTTGTCGCCGTGCGAGTCGAGCAACGCTTCATAGCTGATGAACTCGTGGCAGTTCTGCTGGAGGATGGTGCTGGTGAACGCTTTTCCGCCGACAATGAAAATTCGTTTACCGAACTCCTTCAGCTTGTTCACCAGAGGTATAAAGTCACTGTCGCCGCTGACGATGGCGAAGGCGTTCACATGCGGATGCGTGAATGCCATCTCCAGTGCGTCCAGGGCGAGATTAATATCCGCGCCGTTCTTGTCGCCGCGTGGCGACGGGTTGCGCTGAACCATTTGCACGGCGTTCTCGGCCATCTGGCGCGTGGCAAAATCCTGCCGGCTCCAGTTGGCGTAAGCGAATTTGGCGACGATGTCGCCGCGCTCCTTCAATGCGTCCAGCGCGAGTGAGACTTCAAAGTCCCGGCGCAAGGTCGATTTCACACCGATCTCGATATTGTCATAGTCGACAAACACGGCGATGTTGAGTTTTTCTTGCATCTGTTCTCTCAACCTGTGCGATCTTCTTCTTTCGATTCCTTCGGTTCGCGCATGCCCAGGGCTTGCGCGCCTGGTAGACGATGCGCCACGCCCGGAAGGGCGGCGCACACCACCCGCCGCGGAGAGGCCAACCGCTTCAAGCGGGCTGCTGGACTGCCGATCGAATGAAACTGACGATCTCTTCCAGCGAGGCGCCCGGCTGAAACACCTCCGCCACTCCGTACTTCTCTTTTAACTGTCTGGCATCCTCATCGGGGATGATGCCCCCAACCACAACCACCAATCCGGTCATGTCCTTCTCGCGGAGCAACTCCATCAGTTTGGGAACAATCGCGTTGTGAGCTCCGGAGAGGATGCTTAGTCCGATTACCCGCACATCCTCCTGTAAGGCGGCGTTGACGATCATCTCGGGCGTCTGCCTCAACCCGGTATAGATCACTTCCATACCGGCATCCCGCAGAGCCCTCGCAATCACCTTCGCGCCCCGGTCATGACCGTCGAGACCTGGTTTGGCTACAAGAACTCGGATCGGACTGGTCATTTGTTGATAACCAAATTATAGAACGCTCCGCTAGAGTACGCTCGTCTCGGTCCAGGGGCCGAACACATCCCGGAAGGCCTGGCAGATTTCGCCCACCGTCACGTAGGCCTTCACCGCTTCCAGGATATGGGGCATGGTGTTCTCATCGCCCGCCGCCGCTTTGCGCAACCGATCGAGGCACGAGGCGGCCTTGGCGGAGTCCCGCTTGCGGCGCAAGGCGGCCAGCTTTTCCGCCTGCCGCCGCGCCGTGGAATCGTCAATCCGCAGCAGTTCAATCCGCTCCTCATCTTCGCTTTCGAAGCGGTTCACGCCCACAATCACCGCCTCGCCCTTCTCCACCTGGCGCTGATAGCGGAAACTCGCCTCGGCGATCTCCCTCTGCGGGAAGCTCTGCTCAATGGCGGGAATCATCCCTCCCATCCCGTCAATATGGCGGATGTATTCGTACGCCTGCCGCTCGACTTCGTTTGTCAGCCACTCGACGTAATAACTGCCGCCCAGCGGATCCGCCACTTCGGGAATACCGCTTTCGTAAGCGATCACCTGTTGCGTGCGCAGCGCCAGCGTCACGGCGTGCTCGCCCGGCAAGGCATAGGCCTCATCGAGCGAATTGGTGTGCAGGCTCTGGGTGCCGCCCAACACGCCCGCCAGCGCCTGAATGGTGGTGCGGATGACGTTGTTGTATGGCTGCTGCCACGTCAGCGAACATCCCGCCGTCTGCGTGTGGAAGCGCATCTTCCAACTCCGCTCGTCTTTCGCGCCGTAGCGGTCGCGCATGATGTATGCCCACATGCGCCGCGCCGCGCGGTACTTGGCGATCTCCTCGAAGAAATCATTATGGGCGTTGAAAAAGAAGCTCAGCCGCGGAGCGAACTCGTCCACCTTCAACCCGCGCTCGAGCGCCCAATCCACGTACTCGATGCCATCGCGCAGCGTGAAAGCCAGTTCCTGCACCGCCGTCGAACCCGCCTCGCGAATGTGATAGCCGCTGATCGAGATCGGATTGAACTTCGGGACCTCGCGCGCGCAAAATTCAATTACGTCCGTCACCAGTCTCATCGAAGGGCGCGGCGGATACAGAAACTCCTTCTGCGCGATATATTCCTTCAGAATGTCGTTCTGAAGCGTTCCCGAAAGCTCCCTCCGGTCGGCGCCCTGCTGCCCGGCCACGGCCAGGTACATGGCGAACATTACCGGAGCAGGCGAGTTGATGGTCATCGATACGGTGACATCACGGAGCGGAATCCCCCGGAACAGGGTTTCCATATCCTCGAGCGAACTGATGGCGACCCCGCACTTGCCCACTTCGCCGGCGGCGGTTGGATGATCGCTGTCCACGCCCATCAGCGCGGGCAGGTCGAAGGCGACCGAAAGTCCGGTCTGCCCCTGCGCAAGCAGATACCGGTAGCGTTCGTTGGTCTCCTCCGGCGTGGCGAAGCCGGAGAACTGGCGCATGGTCCACAGCCGGCCACGGTACATCGTCTCGTGAATGCCTCGCGTATAGGGGAACTCGCCGGGAGCGGGCAACGCCGGCATTCCCGCCAAATCCTCGTCCGTATAGTAAGGTTCAAGCGGAATTCCGCCCAGCGATTCATAGCGGCGTTCGCCCGTCCCCGCCGCGCGCAGCTTCATGCCCTCATTGTAACCTCTTGTAGAATCTTGCGATTTGCCCGGGCTTCGGCCTATGATGCGGAAGACCATTCCATATGAACGCGAAAAAACACCAGCCGTTCGTACCCGAATCCATGCACATGACCGAGTTCACGGCGCGCGCCGTGCTGATCGGCATCTGTCTCACCGTCGTTCTCGGCGCGGCTAACGCCTACCTTGGTTTACGCGCCGGCATCACAATCGCCGCCACGTATCCCGCCGCGGTGATCGGCATGGCCGCCTTGCGCCTCTTCAAAGGCTCCGTCCTCGAGGAGAATATCTGCCGCACCGCCGGCTCGATCGGCGAATCGGTGGCCGCCGGAGCCATCTTCACCATACCCGCCTTCGTCATTTCGAGGGCCTGGGCGTCGTTCGGGTTTGCCGACGCCTATTGGAAATCCACCTCGCTCATGCTGGTGGGCAGCATTGTCGGCGTTCTTTTCGTCTCGCTGGTGCGGCGGGTGATGGTGGAAGATCCCGAGCTTCCCTTCCCTGAATCCGTTGCCGCCTCGGAAATTCACAAAGCCGGCCGCCGCGGAGCCGAGGCGGTGAAATTCCTCTTCTACAACATCGGCATCGGCGGGGCGGTCTATCTGCTTGGAAAGTTCCAGCTCTTCGCGCTCGATCACCAGGTGGGCGGCATTCCTCTCGGAACCCCCGGAGTCAGCCGCGTCAGGCTCGGGTCCGGGGAGGGCGCCCCGGTGGCGAATACCGGCGGCTTCGCCTCCTTCGCCGCCCCGGAAGTAAGCCCGGCATTGCTCGGCGTGGGCTACATCATCGGTCCGGGACTCGCGGCGCTGCAGTTTTCCGGCGGCGTGCTCGCCTGGGCGCTGCTCGTGCCGCTGCTCGTATACTTCCTTGGTCCTTCTCTCGCCCCCGGCTTCACGGCGAACGGCGTCACGGATTGGGACGGGATGGCCGGGTCGGTGTGGCGCTTCGTGGTCCGCCCGATGGCCGTCGGAGGGATGCTGGTGGGGGCGGCCTACACTCTGTTCAAGATGCGTAGAAGCCTTACGTCAGGCCTGGGACGAGCGTTCGCCGAACTCAAGCACGGGCAGCCTCCGCTTGAGTCCGTCAGCCGCATGGAGCGGTACATGAGTTCGAAGGTGGTCCTCTCGCTCATCGGGGTGATGTTCGTGTTGATGATCGTCCTGTACTACTACTTCTCCGATAGCATCGTCGCCGCCCTGGTGGCGGCGTCGGTCATGATCGTCATCGGATTCTTCTTCGCCACGGTTTCCGGAAGCCTCGTCGGCGTGATCGGGTCCTCGAACAATCCCATCTCCGGCCTTACGCTCTCGACGCTCCTCATCGCCGCCCTGCTCATGGTGGCGCTCGGCTTCAGCGGACCCAAGGGCGTCGCCGTCGTTCTGGGAGTGGCCGCCGTTGTCTGCGTCTCTTCGGCGGTGGCCGGTGAACTGCTCCAGGATTTCAAGGTCGGCTATATCCTCGGCGGCACCCCGCGCACCATCCAGATTGTCGAGCTCATCGCGGTCGTGGTCGCCTGCCTCATCATGTACTTCCCGCTGTGGCTGCTCAACGAGGGCGATCTGCTTCAAGGCGGCCAGGGCTTCGGGGGAGCGGCTTTGCCCGCCCCGCAAGCCGGGTTGATGGCCATGATGGCCCAGGGCATCGTGGGCGGCGACATGGCATGGCCGCTGGTCGCCGTGGGCATGTTCCTCGGCATCGTAATGATCATGCTTCAGGTAAGAAGCCCCATGCTCGTCGCGGTGGGTATGTACCTGCCCTTCGGAACCACGTTCGCCATCTTTGTGGGCGGCCTGATCCGCTGGCTCGCCGAGAACGTGGCGCGGCGCCGCGGCTACAACGAAGCGCAACTGGCGCGAGTGGAAAACGCCGGCATCCTCACGGCTTCCGGTTTGATCGCCGGCGAGGCGCTCACCGGCCTGCTGTGGTCCGGCATGCAGTTCCTTCCTCCGGGTTCCATCCCGAACTTCCACAACGAATCGTATGCCATCGGTTTCGCGGTGCTGCTGGGGCTTGCCGCGCTCCTGATCCGGCTCCCCTTGACCAACGCCGGCTCACCGGACGAACCCGCGCCGCCGGCGGCTATAGTTTAGGAGGTTTTTTCATGTCCCTTATGACTGACATCCGGGCATATCCGGTGCCCGCGAACAGTGTGGCGCTGTGGTGGCTCGGCCAGAGCGGCTACATCTTCAAGACCCATGAAGGCACGCTCACCAGCGTCGATATGTATCTCACCGATAGCTGCAACGGCATCGCTCCGGGAATGAACATGGCGCGCAAGGTGCCCGTGCTCATCGCTCCGGAAGAGCTGGACGTCGACATCTTCACCTGCACGCACAATCACCAGGATCATACGGATCCGCTCACCATTCGCGGCTTGCGGAACAAGGACACCATGCGGTTCATCGGTCCGCATCCTTCCTGCGGAGTTTTCCGAGCGGAAAACATCGAGGAGGGCCGCATCACGCCCACCTGGCCGCAGAGGGTGCTCGAGTACGGCGATGTCCGCATCACGGGAACCTTCGCGCTGCCCACCGATGATTCGGATCTCAACCACATGGGCTATATCTACGAGTTCGGCTCGGGTCCGAGGATCTATATCACCGGCGACACGGATTTCAGTGAACTGCTCTTTTCAAACGAGAAACAGAAACCGGAAATCGTGATCACGGTGATCAACGGAGGCTTCAACAACCTGTCGCACTGGGAGGCGGCCGAGGTCTGCTCGAAAATCAAGCCCAGACTGGCCATACCCAGCCACTACGACATGTTCCCCGACAACTCGATCGACCCGAAACAGTTCCGGGCCACGCTCCACCTGCGGGCTCCGGACGTGGCCTATCAGGAGCTGGTCCACGGGAGGCCATACGTCTTCGAGCGGTCTCGCTAACTCCGATCGAGGATTCCCGGCGGTTTGGGCGTGTAGCCCGGAAAGACCGCTTCCAGGCGCCGGTTGCCGAGATGCGCCGACACGGCTTCCCCGAGAACATCGCGGAAGTCCGTGGTCAACGCCAGGTCGCGTCCTTCGTAAAGCTGTTCCCGCGCAAGCCCCGGCCATTTTCCATGCACCTTGCCGCCGCGCACACCCGCCCCGAGCGCGAGCATGATGTTCGCATGGCCGTGGTCGGTGCCGCGGTTGCCGTTCTCGCGCGCCGTGCGCCCGAACTCCGACATGGTCATCAGCAGCACGTCCTCCATGCCGTCGCCCATATCGCGGCGGAATGCCTCGATGCTCCGGGCGAATTCGCCAAGCAGGTTCGTCAGCGTGTTGGCCTGGTTGACGTGCGTATCCCAGCCGCCCACGTCGGCAAAGGCCACCTCGAGCCCTATTCCGGCCTTGATAAGCCGCGCAATCTGGAGCAGGCTCTGGCCCAGCCGTCCGTTCGGATACACGGCGCCCCCCGATGGCGTGTAGGGCTGCCGCTGGACGGATTGAACCATCCTTATGGCCTCGAACGTCTCTTTCCCCGTCGCTTGCAACTCGCCGCCGCCCGCGTGCGCGTACAGGCTTTGAAACGCGCTTGCCCCCATGGGATCCTCCACGCGGAACTCGCGTAGCGAGTTTACCGCGGCGGCGGCGTTGCTGCCGCGCAGGGCGCGCGGCAGATTCGGACCGAGGCTCACCGCCCGCACGGGCGAGGCTTGCGAGCCAGGTTCGAGCGCCCGGTTCAGCCAGCCATCCGCGGTCGCCTTGCGGCCGGGGGTTCCCGATTCCATGTAATCCTGCGCGTCGAAGTGCGAACGCGTCGGGTCCGGGGACCCCACCGCCTCGATCACCGCAAGCTGCTTTGCGCGGAAGGCGTCCGCTAGCGGCGCGAGCGAAGGGTGAAATCCGAAGAATCCGTCCAGGTCCACGCAGTCCTTCGCGGCAATGGCGAGTCCCGGCCGTAGAGCGTAGTATTCTTTTTCCCCATGAGGGACAACCGCGCTCAGCCCATCCATGGCCCCACGTTGGAAGATGGTGACCAGCACCTTCTTCCGCGCCCCGGCCGCGGCCCGCGCCAGCCATTGAGGCGCCGCGCCCACCCCCATCATCGCCAGCGCCGTCCCGCGCAGGAAATATCGTCGATTCAGCATCCGCATACCCTCGTTCCTTACCGCTTCTGGAAATCCGGCGAGCCCAGCGCCAGGCCCGCATAGAGCATCCGCGTCCCGCCGCCCTTTTCCATCTGTTTGGCGATGACGGCTCGCGTCCCGGCGCCGGGATCGAACGAAAGCTTTTCCGGGTTCGCCTCGATCCCGTACAGTTTGTTCGCGGCGAGGTCCATCGCAAAGTTCATCCGCGCCACCAGGGAGGCGGAATTCAACCATTCCTCCCCGGAGTTCGAATAGCCCGTGGGCTCACGCTTGCGATATAGCGGCTCGCCCATCTGCCCCATCACACGCGCCAGAACATAGGCGTTGTCCACATTCGCGTCGAGGGCGCGCACGGCGCTCACCACCATTTCGAGAGGCGATTTCACCTTCGCCAGGTATGCCCCGCGCGACCAGAACTCGCGGCTTGCGAACATGGCCCGCAGCGTTTCGCGGATATCTCCATCCGTGCGCTCGAACACCGCTGCCATGCGCCGCACCAGCTCTTCCGGCGGCTCATCGGCCACGAAGCGCTGCGCCAGCTTGTAGGAAAGGAAGCGCGCCGTCGAGGGATGCCGCGAGACGATGTCGAGCACCTTCAGACCGTCTTCGATGCCGCCGCCCGCCGGGATGTTGACTCCGAGCACGGTCTTCGCGCCGCGGTCATGGACACGCGCGTTGAAGAAGAATCCGCCCCCCGATCGCGGATTGCGGATGGTCCATCCCGTGAAGCATCGCGCCACTTCGATGACATCCTGCTGCGTGTAGCCGCCATCCACGCCGAGAGTGTGCAGTTCGAGCAGCTCCCGGCCGTAGTTCTCATTCAACCCGCGCGTCCGTTTGGCCGCGTTTGGAAACCGCCGCCCCACCCGCTCCATCGCCTTCGGATCCACGGATTGCCAGTTATCGAGATAGAACAGCATGGCCGGCGATTGCGCCGTCGCGAGCAGCAGGTCCTTGAATTTGCCGAGCACGCGCGGCCGGATGGCCTCCTTTTCGTAGTTGACGATGAGGAAGCGATCCATGCCTTTATCGAGGAACACATTGAAGTGGTTGAACCAGAAGTCGGCCAGCACCTCTTCCAACTGGCGGTTGCTGTAAATGGCGCGATAGATCTTGGCTTCCGTCAGGTCATTGGCGATGACCGCCACGGGACGCCTGTTGGCGAGTATCTGGCGGCGCAAGGCGGTGGGCGCCGCCGCGAGCATGGCCTGGCCGCGCTCGAGTGGTGATGAGCCGGCCCTCCGCCGCGCCTCGAGCAGCGCCCGCCGCGCCGCCGGATCCTCCGGAACCCGCACTTGTGGCCGTGTTGTTTTCTGACTCTTCTTCAATACCTGGGGCGGCGGGTACTTCGCGATCAGTTCCGCGTCGCTCAAGGCGAGCGAATCGAAGGGCTTCAGTTTCTCCGCGAGAATGGGATTTTCCGCGATGCTCTCCGGGTGCAGTTGCTGCTCGATCCAGCGCTTGAGTCCGATCTTCTTCACCGCCTCGAAATCGCCCGCCCGCTCCCCGAACGTGAGCCGCGCGAGCGCATGGTGGATTTTCTCGTTTTCCGGAAGCGGCTTCCGGAACTCCGGCTTAGGGGGTAGGGATAACAGGGCAGCGCCTAATCCGAGGAGGGGGATTAACGTTCGCGCAACGGGCTTCATGACTCTGGGAACACGAAAGGCGGCGAAGGGTTGCGCTTTCCGCCGATTTGGCTTTG
>JABAQT010000056.1 GCA_019187195.1 Bryobacteraceae bacterium | reverse complement strand
CTAAACAGTTCGCCCACCTCCCGCCGGCGGTAGAATCATCCCAATGCGAAGTCCATCCTGTCTTCTGCTCCTCGCCGTGGCTCTCCAGGCGCTGCCCCCGAACGGCGTGTGGATCGTGGCCCATCGAGGTTTCAAGAGGGTGGCGCCGGAAAATACGATCGTCGCTTTGGAAGCGGCGGCCGCCGCCGGCGCGGACTACATGGAAATAGATGTTCGCCGCACCAGTGATGGGGAACTCATCCTGATGCACGATCGCACGGTCGACCGCACCACCACCGGCCACGGAGCCGTGCGCGATCTCACGCTCGCAACCATCCGCGGTCTCGACGCCGGGGGACAGCGGATTCCAACCTTGCGGGAGGCCCTGCTCTGGGCCAGGGCGAAGGGGGTCCGCATCGATATTGACCACAAAGACGGCCCCGTCGAAGAGATCGCGCGCCTCATCCGCGAAACGGAGATGACGGACCGCGTGGTGATCGAAGGCTCGCTTGAAAACCTCAAGCATTTTTCACGCCTCCTGCCCGGCGTGGACACCATGCCCAAGGTCGAATCCGCCGCCGGCATTCCCGCTGTCTGCGCGGCGCTTCGTACAACCGTCATCCGGCTCTCCCTTGCGCAACTGGCCCAACCCCAAGCCGTAGCCGCTGTTCACCGGTGCGGCGCGCGCGTCTCCGTCACAATCCTCGGCAACCAGGACAGCGAAGAGGGCATTCGCCGCGTCATTGCGCAAGGAGCGGAACTGATCGAGACGGACCATCCGGACCTTGTGGCGAGGATCCGTCAGGGAAGCTTCTGAAACTTCTCCTTCGCCGCGCGGGATTTTTCCTCCTGCCCGGCGCGGCGGTAGCTCAGGCTCAACTGGTACCACGCCGCCTTCAAGGACGGATTCGCCACCACGGCCTGCTCGAAGTGCGAGATCGCCTCCGCGGTGTTCGCGGACGCGTTGGCCAGTTTCCCCAGTTCGAAGTGTGCGTCCGCGTTATGAGCGTCAAGCGCCAGCGCCCGGCGGAACGCGGCTTCCGCCTTCCCCGCATTCTGCAACTTGATCTGGTTGCGCCCGTACTTTACCTGGCATTCCACGTTCGCGGGGTCGATGCGCAGCGACCGCGCATAGGCCCCTTCGGCTTTCGCTAGCTTCCCGGTGGCGTCATAAGCGTCGCCGAGAGCGGCGAAAAGATCCGCCGCGTCCGGCTCGAGCCGCACCGCTTCTTCATAGGCTTGCACCGCCTGGTCATTCTGGCCGGCCGCGTAGAGCATCATTCCGGACGCGGCGTGAATCTTGGCCACCTTGGGAAAGCGCCGCCGGCCCTGATTCAACAGCGCCGACGCCTCGGCATCGGCTCCCGTTTTCGCCAGCGTGACCGCCAGGTCGTACAGCGAGTCCGGATTGTTCGGATCGAGCGCCACGGCGCGCCGCAACGGCTTCACCGCCTCCGGTTCCCGGTTGAGCGCGTTCAGGACGATGCCTCGCAGCGCGAAATAGTCGGCCGTCTCCGCCGGGTGTTTATCGAGCGCGTCCAGGGCCGCCTGCGCCTGATTGTTATGGAGAAGAGCCAGTCCGAGGTTGTAAACGGCATCAGCGGAGCGGGGATCCAGATCGAGCGCCGCCTGAAACCGCGGAATCGCCTCCCCGGCGCGATTCTGCCGCATCAGGAATATGCCGTATTCAGTCTGTGGGCGCGGATCGCGCGGATGGGCCGCAATCGCGCGCCGCATCTCATCTTCGGACGGGACGGACTGCCCCCCTGATCCCGCCGCCGCGGCTAACAGCAGCATGTACGCGATCCGCGCCATCGGTCCGGACATATCCTACGGGCAGCAGGCCCGGAGTTCTTTCAGATTGCTGGTAAGCCCATAAACGCCATGCCAGAGCAGGTTGCCGAAAGCGATGAACCGGTAGCCCTGCGCGTGCGCCAGTTTGGCCGCCTCTAAAGTGCCGACGGAGATCCCCGCCGCCTTGCCGGTCTTTGCGACACGCCGCGGAAACTCCTCCAGGAACTTCTTCAATTTCGGATGATCCATCTGGCCGATGACGTCCAATGACGCTGAAAGGTCGGCCGGCCCGGCGAACAGGACATCGGCGCCCTCCACCGCCGCGATGGCCTCGATGTTTTCCGCCCCTTCAAGCGACTCCACCTGCAGCACCACGCATACCTCGTCATTGGCGCGTGGTAGATAGTCGGCCCACGATATGTTGGCATAAAACGTCCAGACCGGCGATACCCCGCGCGTCCCTTGAGGCGGATATTTCGCCGCCCGTACAGCCATCCGCGCCTCTTCGGCGTTGTTTACCTGCGGCACCATTACCGCCATCGCCCCGGCATCGAGCGACTTCTTGATGAGATTGGAATCGAGCCCCGCCACGCGAATCATCGGCATGCAGCCGTGCTGGCGCGCCAGCACGGGAACCTGCCCCACGTCATCGGGCGAGAACGTGCTGTGCTCGGTGTCGATCCAAAGAAAATCGACGCCCGTCGAAATCACTAACTGGTTGGCGAACGGATCGGCCACGAGCGGCGATGCGCCCCAAACCGTCTCCCCGCGTGCGAGCTTGGTCTTTACCGGATTCTCAAACATTAGTCTCCTTTTCTGCCATCAGTGAGAGCAGCGCCACGAACTCCGAAGTCACGTCAATCCTCGCCACCGGGTCCTGCGACGGTTGGGCTTCGTAGACCCCTTCGGAGTTCCACGACCCGTCGCCGCACTGCAGCGCGCGCAGTCCATCCGCCACCGCCTTCACCAGCGCCCGGTCCTCCTCGCGTCCGCTCAAAGCGTAGGTCCAGGCCGCGCCCCAGCCGATCTTCCCGCTCTGCGGCGTACGGTACCGGTCTTCGTGGCAATACGCGCTCGCCTCGAGGTAGGCGCGCGCCAGTTCGAGCCACCGGGCCTCGCCGCTCTGCTTCGAATAGTCCGCCAGAAACGCCGCGCTGATCCCGTACTGGAAATACCACTGCCGCGGCTTGGCGGCGTCGATCACGAACCATACCGAGCCGTCGCCTTCCGTCAGCCCCACGCCGGGTTTGCGGACGTGAATCAGCCCGCGGCGAAGATCCGGCTGTTCGCGCATCATGCGATCCAGCCACCCGGCCGTGCCGCGCGCCGCTTCAGCGTGGCCGGCCCGCAGGCACGCAAGGCCCGCCATGCTCGTGGTCATGATCTCCTCGCTACCCTCCGCATCGGCGAGGAATCCGCCGCTTTCGGCGTTCCACCGCGTCAGCAGAAACCGGACAAGCGGCTCCGCTATGTCGCGCCGCCCCATTTCGGCCGCCGCCCACGCGAGCCACGAATGCGGATAGGTGCGGAAGCGTTCATACCACGCCACGCCGGAGCCGTCGAGATCGCCATCCGGTTTCAGAAACCGCCTCGCCGTGAAATCGAGAACCCGCTCCGCCTCCGCTCGATGGCCCGAAAACCACAGCGCGCACGGGCCTTTGTAATACGCGTCAAGCGCCGTCGCCCCTCTCAGCGAGCCGTCCTCCTCGAGCATGGCGAGCAGCCACCTCGCCCCGCGTTCGCCGGCCCCGTATAGCGTAGTCATTGGTGAACTCCCATTGTGACGGATCGTGGGGGGTGCTGTCCGTGGCATGATGGACGAATGCTCGTCCGGCTGCTTTCAGCTACCGCTCTGTTCGCCTTGAGCGGTAGCCTGCAATGGTCCGCGAAAGCGCCTCTTCCGCACGCGCAGGCGGGAGGCGCGGCGGGCATGTTCGGCGATACCCTGGTCATCGCCGGGGGCACTGCCTGGAAGGACGGCGTGAAGCAATGGCTGCGGGATGTTCAGATTTACGACGCGCGCGCCGATCAGTGGCGCCAAGGCCCCGCGCTTCCCCAACCGCTTGCTTATGGCCCGTTTACGCAGGTGGACGGCAAACTCGAGATCTACGGCGGGTCGGGCGATGGCGCTGTTTCCCGCCGCGTTTGGACCCTCGATACCTCACGGATGCACTGGCGAATCGAGGGCCGGACGCCGGCCCCGCTCCTGTTGGGCCGCGCCGTGCGTTTGGGAGGACGCGTGTTTCTTTTCGGCGGATGCCCGGATGTGGCCGATCTCACCGGCTGCTCGGATGCCGTCTGGATGCGGGAAGATGACGGCGCCTGGAAACGGGTGGCGCGCTTGCCCGCCGGACCGGTTGCCCTGCCCGCTGTGGCCGCTCTACATGGGCGTGTCTTCTTGTTCGGCGGCTGCTCCATGCCGCGGCCGGGCGAACTGATCAACCACGCCCAGTCATGGGCATTCAACCCGCGGGACTTTACCTGGAGCAGACTGCGCGATCTCCCCTCCGCGCGGCGCGGACACACGGCGTCGAGCGCCGCGGACAGAGTTTTCCTTTTCGGGGGATACACAGCCTCCGGCTTCACCGGCGAAGTGCTCTCCTATGATCCCGGCCGCGACGCCTACACCGCTGAATCACCCATGCCCGTCCCGATGACGTCCATCGAGTTCTTTCCCTACCATGGCGCTTTCTGGGGAGCTGGCGGCGAAGATCGCATGCGAGCCCGTTCGGCGCGCACGTTCTCAGCCACTATCCCGGCGAGGGAGCAATGAAGCGATTCGCCGCCCTCCTGTCCGCCGGGCTGGTCTGGAGTCAGACTCCTTCCCGCGCCCCAGAGCCGCCCGAGGCGATGGCGCTCGCCCGCCGCGCCTATGAACTCGCCCGCTCCGGAAACGCCGCCGAAGCCGCCTCCAGCCTGCGCGAAGCCGCCCGCCTCGCGCCGCGCAACGCCTTGTACCGCGCCGCCCTGGGAGGCGTCTACGAGCGGCAGGGAAAACTCGAGGAAGCCGTCGCGGCATTCGAACAAGCCGTGCGGCTTGACGGCGCCAATGTCAAACTGCGCGAGCATCTCGAATCGGTTTCGCTCGACTACGGCGCTGTGCTGGCGCGCGAACGCCGCTACCGCGCGGGACTCGCCCTGGCCCGCCAGACGGTGGCGTTGTTTTCCCAATCTTCCCCCGCCTATCTGATGCTCGGCTTGTTTGAAACCCGTAATCGGGAAAACCTCGCCGCCGTCTCCGCCTATCGCCGCGCCCTGGAACTGAATCCCGAATCCGCGGACGCGAGCGTCGGCCTCGGAATGGCCCAATCAAGCGCCGGATTGATACAGGATGCCGAAAAGACGTTTCAAGCCGGCTTGAAGCGATTTCCGCGGGATGCCATGCACCGCCAGGCCTACGGAGTCCTGCTGGTCAAGATGGCCGAAACCGGAGCCGCGAAGCGTAGCAGCGCCGTCGAAATGCTCGAATCGGCGTTGAAAATGGATCCCTCCCTCGCCGAGGCGCGCTACCAACTTGGCAGCCTCGCGCTCGCCGATGACGATGCCGCAACCGCCGCGCGGGAGTTCGCCCTCGCCGCCGCCAACGGACTGGGCGATTCGCGCCTGCATTATGCGTATGCGCGCGCCCTGCGCCGGCTCGGAAAAGATCGGGAGGCTGAACAGCGCCTGCAACTCTTTCGCGAGCGCAAGAAAGCCGAGGAGGCGGGAAGTTCGCCATGAAGCTGGTCTTGTTTCCCTTGCTTCTGGCGCTTGTCGCCGGGGCGCCCTTGTTTCGCGATGTGACCGCCGCGGCAGGGATCACCTGGAGGCATTTCAACGGGCAATCGGCGGACCGCTTTCTCGTGGAATCCACCACCGGCGGCGTCGCTTTCCTCGATTACGACAACGACGGCCTTCTGGATCTCCTGTTCGTCAACGGCGGCGAAACACCGGGCGGGCGTTCGCCGGCGCCGGTTCGTCACGCCCTCTATCACAACCTCGGCAACGGACGCTTCGTGGACGTCACAGCCAGAGCCGGCATCGGGCGGGGTAATTCCTACGGGATGGGCATTGCCGCCGCGGACTACACCAATGAGGGGCACACAGGAATCTACATTACGGGATATCCGTCCGGCGTCCTCTATTACAACAACGGCGACGGAACCTTCACCGACGTCACGGCCCGCGCCGGCGTGGCGAATCAGGGTGAGTGGGGAGCCTCCGCCGCATGGTTCGACTACGACAATGACGGCCGCCTCGACCTGTTCATCGCCAACTACGCGGAGTTCTCCTTTTCCGACCGCCGCCATTGCGAATTCGCCGGCAAACCGGCCTACTGCGCGCAGACGGCGTACCGTGGACGCCCCTCCCGCCTTTATCACAACAACGGCGACGGCACGTTCAGGGATGTGAGCGCGGCAAGCGGCATCGCGGCGCTCCCCGGACGGGCTCTGGGCGTCACCGCCATCGATTACGATGGCGACGGATGGCAGGATCTGTTCGTTGCCCGCGATGCTTCTCCCAATCTCCTGCTGCGCAACCGCGGCGGCGTCTTCGAGAACCTCGCGCTCGAGGCGGAAGTGGCCTACAATCCCGATGGCGTGGCGCGCGCGGGCATGGGCGTGGACGCGGGTGATGTGGATGGCGACGGAAGGCCGGATTTCGCCGTCACCAACTTCGATTCCGAATACCACGCGCTCTATCTGAACACCGGGCGGTTGCCGTTTCGCGAGGCCACCGTAACGTCGCGGCTCGCCAGGTATACACGCCCCTACGTCGGTTGGGGGGTGCGCCTGCTGGACTTCGATAACGACGGAGACCTCGATCTCTTTATTGTCAACGGCCACTTGCATGAAATGATCTCCCAGTCGAATCGCGCGGTCTCCTATCGCGAGCCGCCGTTGTTGCTCGCCAATGACGGGCAGGGGCATTTTTCTCGCGCCGACGCCGGACCCGTATTTCAGAAGACCTATCTGGGCCGGGGCCTGGCCGCCGGCGATTTCGATAACGACGGCGCGGTGGACGTAGCCTTCGTGTCCCTCAACGAAGCCCCGGTCCTGCTGCGCAATGAAGGCGCCGCCGGCGATCGCTGGCTGGGGGTGCGCCTCCGGGGTACGGTTTCGAACCGCGACGCCATCGGCGCGCGGCTGGTTCTGAAGACGTCCGGCGGCGCGTTGACACGCTGGATCACCGGTGGAGGAAGCTTTCTCGCCTCGCACGACCATCGCGTCGTCTTCGGACTGGGGCGCGACGGAGTTCCAACTGAACTCGAAATCCATTGGCCTTCCGGAACTGCGCAGCGAATCACCGGGCTCGCAGCCGGCCGCTATCACGACATTACCGAATCCATCCAAAGGAAGACACCTTGACGCCACGCTATCCACAAGCCATCCTCATCAGTTGTGAGATCCCCTGGGATGAGCAGGAAAATCTGATCGAGGATATTTTCCGGCGTGAGATTCGCCACGTGCTCGCGGCGGGCTTCCGGCACATATACACATTCGGAACGGCCGGTGAAGGCTATGCCGTCGATCTGGCCCGCTTCGAACGCATCGTCGAAATCTTTCGCGAAGAGACGAGCGGTGGTGGAGTGCACGCGCAGATCGGCGTCATCGCCCTTTCGACGGCGCAGTTCCGCGAGCGCCTCCGCATAGCCTATTCAGCCGGCTTTCGCGAGTTCCAGATTTCGCTGCCCTCCTGGGGCGCGTTGAACGACACCGAGGTGATGCGCTTCTTCGTCGAGGTCTGTTCGTCGTTTCCCGACGCCCGATTTCTGCACTACAACCTCCCGCGGGCCAGGCGTGTGCTCACCGGGCCCGAGTACCGCCGCATCGCCGACGCGGCGCCCAACCTCGTGGCTACGAAGAACACCGGGACAACGGTCTACACGACGATGGAACTGCTGCGCCACGCGCCGGACCTGCAGCACTTTCTCGGCGAGGCGATGTTTCCCACCGGCTGCCTGCACGGGGAGTGCTCGCTGTTGGCGTCCTTCGGCCCTCTTTTTCCGAAACAGACTCATCGGTTGTTCGAATACGGGCGGGCGCGCCAGTGGGACAAGCTGTTCGCCTTTCAGGCCGAATACCTCCGCGTGGTCGAGGACGTGATCGCGCCCCTGCGCCGCCAGAGCCTGATTGACGGCGCTTACGATAAGGCGCTGGTGCGCCTTGCCGGAGTTCCCATGCCGCTGCGGCTCCTCTCCCCCTATGAAGGCTTTTCCGAAGCCGTCTTCGAAGAGTGCCGTGCGATTCTCCAGGAGAAGTATGCGCATTGGACTGAATAGCGCGGCCATCGGACTCGCGGCGTTGTTGACGGCCGGCGGCGCGGAGGCTCGGGACGTGGCCGCGTTCTGGCGCTCCACGCTGGCTCGTCTCGCGGCCGAACCCCTGGATGCCGTCGGGAAGGAGTTGCGCGAAAGCCTCCCCAACAAAACCTACAGCGTGGAGTACCGTTCTCTCGGCGGCGTTCGCGTGCGCGCGCGGCTCGCTCTCCCCATTCAGGGAGGCCAACCGGACCACCTTCTGCCCGCCATCGTCACGGCGCCGGGCTACGGCAGCGCGCAGCAGGGCATCATGCTCGCCGAATGCCAGCGTGGCTACGCTATCCCTCAGGTTTCTCCGCGTTCGCAGGGACCGTCCGCGGAGTTGTGGAAGATTGACAGCGGGGAAAAGCTGACCTGGAATCTCTCGAAACCCGAGGGCGCGTACTATCAACTGGCGTACGCCGATGTGATCCGCGGCGTGGATTACCTCGCCGCGCGCGCCGGCATTGATCCCAACCGCATCGGCATTGCCGGCACGAGCAAGGGGGGCGGCATCGCTCTTGCCATGGCTTCGCTCGCTCCCCTTTCCCTTGCGCCCTCGCTGCGCGCGCCCGCGCTTGTGAGTTCCGGCGGCCGTGACACGATATGTCCCGCCGCAACCATCCGCGCGGTCTTCGACCGTTTTCCATCCACGAAGCCCCTGCTGCATGAACCGGATCTTCCGCACACCACGCCGGCGCTGTTTTATTGCCTCTCGTGGCGCTGGCTCGATCAATATCTACGGCCCTGAACATGAAAATCACCGGCGTCCACACTACACTCCTCACCGGTCCTTCCACGAATGACCGTTTCCTTCGCGAGGCCAGACGCTTGCGGTCGGCGGCCTTCATCGAGATCCACACTGACGCCGGCATCACCGGCGTTGGCGAGACCTACGCGGGCTACTTCTGCCCCGAAGCGGTTCCCTCGATCGTCGATTTCTTCGCGCCGGTTCTCATTGGGGCCGCCGCCGACACGCCCATTGACGAGTTGTGGCGGCGCATGTATCACTGCGGCAACTTCTGGTGCCGCGTGGGTCTCGGCGTGTCGGTGCTCAACGGCATCGAAGCCGCCCTCTGGGACCTGCAAGGCAGGATGCGCGGCGTTCCCGTCCACGAACTGCTCGGCGGCCGCAAGCACGACCGCCTGCCCGCCTACGCGACCGGCGGCCCTTCGAACTACCCCCTCGACCGGCTCGCGGAAAAGGCGGATTACTATCTCTCACTCGGCTTTCGCGGTTTCAAGGTGGCCACCGGTTCGTATTCACCGTCCCATGGCTGGTATGCGCCCGCGACCCCCGCCGAAGCCGCCGATTTTGAAGGAGCCAAAGTTGACTTCCTGCGCCGCCATTGCGGCCCGGAAGTCCGCATCATGTTGGACGCCCACATGGGAAACAGTTCCGGAGCCACGTGGACGCTCGAGGTGGCCGCGGCGGTCTGCCGCGCGCTTGAACCCTATGATCTCTTCTTCATCGAGGAGCCGCTCCACTATACGGATCCCTGGGGCTACGCCGAACTGTGCCGTCTCACTTCGGCCCCCATCGCCGGCGGAGAGTGCCTGACGGCGGCCTACGAATGGCGCATCTTCGTCGAGCAGGATTGCTTCGACATCGGCCAGCCGGACGCTTCCTTCACGGGAGGGCTCGGCGAGTTTCTTCGCGTCGCGGCCATGCTCGAGGCGCGCGGCCGGGGCGTCGCGACTCACTCCTGGGGGGCCGCCGGTTCCCTGATGCAGAATATCCATTGCGGCTTCGCCGCCCCCAACACGCGCATCCTCGAGGTGGCTCCGGACTTCGCCGGGCTTCACGCCGATCTGCTCGACGGCTCGTTTGTGATGCGCGACGGTTTCGTTCTACCCCCCGATCGTCCCGGCCTGGGGATCGTTCTGACGGACGAGATCAGGGCGCGCTACCCGTTCCAGCCGCGGTCGGGTGAATTCAACAGCGTTCCCGGAAAAATCCTGCGCGATTGAACCTTATCATGCACCGTATCTTTGCCGATGTTCCCGTTCACGCTCCCGGCCTCGCCGCCGTCGCCGCCCTTCCCGGTATTGTGGTGGATGCCTGCGAACAGCCGGAGGAGCGTTCCCGCGAGTTGCCCCGAGAACGCATTCAGGATGCCGATGTTCTTTTCTGCACCTATCCGCCGTCGAATTTCGACGCCATGAAGAAGGTGCGCTGGATCCAGTTGGCTTCGGCCGGCTATTCGCAACTGTTCGGCCTCGAACTGGTCGCCCGGGGCATTGTGGCGTCGAATGCCCGAGGCTGCTTCGACGTTCCCATCGCCGAGTGGAATCTCGCCATGATGGTGAACCTGGCGCGCGATCTGCGGCGGATGATTCGCAACCAGGAAGGCGCGGTTTGGGACCGGCGGGCCGGGTTCCAGACCGAGATTCGCGGCATGACGGTGGGCATTTGGGGATACGGAGGCATCGGCCGCGAGACGGCGCGACTTGCCCGCGCGCTCGGCATGCGCGTGCACGTGCTGACGCGCGGCGGAGTGAAGCCCCGCCATGACGTGTATTGCGTTCCCGGAACCGGCGACCCGGACGGCATCCTGCCGCATCGCACGTTCCGCTCCGGCGAGGAGATGGACTTCCTGCGGGAACTCGATTTCCTCATCGTCGCGATGCCGCTGACACGGGCGACGGAAGGGCTCATCGGAGAGCGCGAACTGCGCGCCCTGCCGCCCGCCGCGTACGTACTCAACCCCGCGCGCGGCCCCATAATCCGGCAGACGGCGCTGCTGCGGGCGTTGGACGAAGGCTGGATCGCGGGAGCCGCGCTCGACACGCATTATGCGTATCCCCTGCCGCCCGAGCACCCGCTCTGGCGCTATCCCAACGTGATCCTCACCCCGCACATCTCGGGCTCGTCCTTGAGCCAGCACTTCGCCGGCAGGCTGTGGGATATCTTCGCCGTGAATTTGCGGCGCTTCCTGGGCGGAGAGCGGCTGACGAACCTGCTGACGCCGGAGCAGTTGGCGGGCGGCTGAGCGCCGTTTACGGCTTCCAGATCGTCTGTCCCAGAAAATACCGCCCGAACAAATTGAAGTAATACACCGTCAGAACGCGCCCATCGGCAAGCTGCATCGACTCCGGATATCCAATATCCATGTTGAGAAAATCCTTGCGGATGCGCACTTCGCCGTCGATCTTCCAGGTTTCCCCGTTGTCGTCGCTAAAGGAGGCGCGGATGCCGCCGGGGTCGGAATGTACGCCTGAGCGTAAACCATATGTGCAGAGCAGACGCCCGCCGGCCAACTGCGTGAGGTCCGCGGGGTGGCCGGTCATCGGCGATTGACGCACGGGTTGCCATGTCCTGCCGTCATCGTCCGACCATGTCGTCCAGATAGCCTGGGCGGGACCCTGATTGCGGATGGCGGCGACGATGCGTCCGCTCCTGGTGCGGACGATCGCGGGCTCCTGGAAGTGACCCAGTTTGCCGCCCGGATCTTCCGCCATCGTCGAGAGGTAGCTCCAGCTCTTTCCCTGGTCCGTTGATCGCAAAATGACCGCGGCCTCATTGTGGATGTCGCCCCGGACGTTGTATCCCATGACAGGCATCAGCACGGAGCCATCCGGCATCTCGATGGGCGCGTCGGCGGGGCCTTCCATGTCGGTGAAGGGCATTCCCGCGGCGCTGATGAAGTCCGGCTTGGACCAGGTATGGCCGTTATCGCGCGAAGTGATGATGTAAGTGCCCAGGTGTTGCCTGCCTTGTCCGAACCGGACCTTTTTCGCCCACTCCCATTCGTATTCGCCGTCCTCGCGGTACAGGCCGTTGTAATAGACAGCCACCAGGATCGTGCCGTCGCGGAGTTGAATGCCGCAGCCTTCGCGTTCGTCGAGATTCGGAATGGCCCCGATGACCTGCTTCTCTCCCCAGGTCTTTCCCTCGTCGCGGGAACGCAGCATGATGACATCGCCATCGCGGGCGATGTGTTCGGTGGCCTCGCGCGCGGTCACCAGAAGATCGCCGTTCTTCAGCCGGATCAGGTCAGCGGGATGGAGATGTTTCCAGCCATCCGTGTAGATGATGCTGTGCCGCATCTCGCGCGATTCCAACATCGAGTTGTACTGGTTGGCGGCGAGCACCTCGGTGAGTTCGCCCAGACGCGTCACGTCACGCTGCAACTGGCGGACCTGTTCGGCCAGGGATTGCGGGCTCTCCGCCAGCGCGTCCGTGCGTTCCTTGACCATGAACCAGCCGTTTGGCCATTGGGGAAAGGGCAACAACTCGACCTCGAGTATCGCCGGCTGTCCCGCCGTCACGGCGGAAGCGGGCACGCGCAACCGGTAGATGCCGCTGTCGCCGTTGAGATAGAACTGGCGCTGGGAAGCGGAATACGGCCATTCCGAGCGCCGCGCCTCGTAGCGAAGTTCGAAATCGCCGTTGCGCCAAACACGGTCGCGAGTCTGGCCGGTCTCGAATTCCACGGCGGAAACCCCGTTGACATAAAGACGCGCTCCCGGCGCCCGGGAGAGTTCGGCCGGCGGCACGGAACTCGCCCCGATGAAGGCGAATACGGTCTCCCGTTTCGCCGGCGCGGGCGCGGTCTTCCACTTGAGGCGGCCGCCGTGTCCGGTGGTCCACCAGGGCTTGGTCATGTGGCCGCGCGCCGGACCACGGAAGTCGAGCGGAGCGGCGCCCGGCCGGCCGTTCGCGGCGGGGGCCTCGAGGATGGAGGCAAAGCCCTCCACTTGCGGAGATTGCGCCCGCACAGGCAGCGCGGCGAGGATGCAAAAGATGGCTATCAGCATGATCTATGCGCGGCGAACAAAGACCGAGCGCCCCATGGTGTTGAACTTAGTGCTGTAGTAGTTGCCGGGGGAGTCCGTAGTGGTGTACACCACGAACAACTCGCCTGGCGCTACTTCGCGGACTCCGGTATACGCCACCGTCATGGTATGCGACAGGGGCGTCACCGCGCTCCACGATTGTCCGTGGTCCGTGCTGAAAGCCAGGTAGTTGCCGTGTTCCTGGTAATCGGGCTTGTGGCCGAACGACATGGCCAGGGTGCCGTCCCCCATCTCGATCAGGTCCGGGTCGGCGCCCACAATGGGGCGGGATCGTCCAAAGCGGCTGTATGTCCAGACGAGGGGGTAGGCACGGGTCCACGTCCGGCCTTCGTCATCGGATTCACATTGATAGACGGGATTCTCGCGCCCCGTGCGCATCTGGCAGATCAGCCTGCCGGCGTGCGGGCCATGCTGCAACCGGGCCATGACCGGTTCGCCGAATCCCTCCTGCTCGACGGGATCCGAGGCAATGGTGGACACATAGTCCCAGTGATCGCCGCCATCGGAGGAGCGCAGCAGGAACGAGCGCGTCTTCATCATCTTGGGCGCGTACTCGGTCGCCATCGTATCCTTTTCAAAGTGGCCGTACGCGGTTGCCAGCAGGCTGCCGTCCGGCAGTTCGAGGATGGAACGCCGGACGTAGATACGGGAGACCGGTTCGCCCCGGTCGTCGTAGCTGTGGATCTCGGCCTGAGGCAGCACGAAGCTGTAGCGCCGCGGGCCTTCGAGGGTGCGCAAGCCGTCCTTCGAAATCCAGTAGCCGGCCTCGAAGCGTTTGTTTCCCATGTGTTCGGCGTGGACATCGAAGAGGAGGATGCGGCCGTCGCGCAGTTGCACGGACGAGCCTTCGGTGATGGGTCCTTTGCCGTATTCCGGACTCAGTTTCCATTCCTGCCACGTCTTGCGCCCATCGAAAGAACGGGCGGTGTACGGAATGGGGTACTTCCCGCCGGGAGGCCAGTTTACGTGGCCGAGGAGAAGGGTAGCTCCCTCGCGGGCCTGGAACAGATAGGGCCAGCGCACTCCCGGGGCCACCAGTTGTTCGGGTCCGAGTTCGATTCGAAGGGAGGGCTTCGCGGCGTCCGCGGCGATCAGAGGCGCGCCCGCCAGCGCGGCCGCGAAAGCGCGGCGAGTAAATCCCGGCCGTTTGTACATAGCCACCCAGTTTATCCGACCCCGGTCAGGGGAAGGAAACGCCGGGTTACGGCTCGCGTTGGGCCGCGGTTCATGGCTTCCAGAGGATGGCGCGGGCGGAAGCGCTGGCCGGCGCGTTCTTCGCATCATCCACCTGGTAATAGAGCGTGACCACCTGGCCCGTGGCGGTTTCAACGGAACTCGGGTAGCCGCAATCGACATTGGGCGCGTCATCGGCGAGCACGATAGCCTTCGAGTTATCCCACTTGCGGCCGTCCGGGCTGATGATGGCGTGAACGCCCCGCGGCGCGTTGCGCTCGCCGAAGACCATCAGCACGCGCCCGTCGCGGAGCTGGATGAGGTCGGCGGGGTGTTCGTTGTCTCCCGTCACCTGTATGGGGCTCGACCAGGTCCGTCCCTGATCGGCGGATTCGGTGATGGCGATGTGTCCACCCTTTTCCGAACGCATGGCGGCGAGAAGGCGCCCGTCGCGGAGACGGGCGATCCCGGTTTCGTTGTAATGCGCACCCAACAGCACGGGTTCGCCCCAGGTCTTTCCTCCATCCCCGGACCGGAAGAGATAGCTCTGATTTCCGCGATCATCGAAGAACTCGAAGTAGACAGCCATGAGGACCGTGCCGTCCGGGAGTTGGATGATCTTGCCGTAGGGAGAGACGGCTCCCTTGCCGGCGTAGAATTTGTGAATGCCGGCATCGCGCACCGGTTTGGACCACGTGCGTCCGTTATCCTTCGAATAAATCAGGTAGACGCCGTCGAAAACTCTCTCGGTTCTTCCGTCCTTGAAGCGAAGCCCGGTTTCGTCATAACCGGAGGTGATCACGTAGGCGAGGACGATGGTTCCATCGCGCAACTGTCCCATGGCGGGGTTGCGATCGTCGAACTGCTCATCGACGGCTGTCCAGGGCGCGGACCATGTCTTTCCGCGGTCCGTGGAACGGATGAGGTCGAGCCTGCCTTTGACGCCGACGTGCGCGGCACCTCCGCGAAGGACGGCGAGGACGTCACCATTTTTCAGGCCGATCGCAACCGGGAAATAGCCGAGGCCGCGGGTCAGGATGTGGTGCTGGTAATGCGCGGCGGGAGCGCAGAGCGCGGCAAGCGCGATGAGGGGTAGGGACGGGATGCGAAAAATCACCGTCCGAGTATATCGTTTCGGCCGGGGCAAAAGTGCGGCTCCAACGTGTTGTGTTATACTTTCCGCCACGGTTATTGATTCGCTGAGCGGGAGTTTCCGATGAAAAGGTGCTGTTTTCAGGCGGCAATCGCACTGATCTCGATCCTGTGCTTCTCCGGCATGCCGGGATTCGGGCAGGTGCCGACGGCCGTGCTGACGGGTGTGGTGAAGGACTCGACAGGCGCGGCGGTGCCGGGCGTGAAGGTGACGGCCACGAACACGGACACGAACCTCACGAGGGACGCGGTGACGGACGAGTCGGGCAACTATCGAATCGCCGCATTGAACCCCGGGCCATATCGTCTGGACGCGGAGGTGACGGGCTTCAAGAAAGCGACGGTCACCGGGATCGTGCTCGAGGTGGGCCAGCAGGCGCGCGTGGACGTGGACCTTCAGGTTGGCGAGATCACGCAATCGATAGAAGTGGCCGGGCAGGCCACGGTGCTCAACACGGAGAGCAACCTGATCGGCGGGGTGATCAACCAGTCGCGGGTGACGAGCCTTCCGTTGAACGGGCGCAACTTCATGGAGTTGACGACCTTGACGGCGGGCATCGCGGAAGGCACGGGTTCGGCGGCGATTGTGAACAAGCGCGCGCCGACGGCGGCGGGCATGCCTCACCAGGACAACAACTATCAACTCGACGGCGCCGATAACAAGGAGGCGTTCTTCAACAGTTGGAATCTCGGTCCGTCGGTGGACGCCATTCAGGAGTTCAGCATCCAGGTGGGCCAGTATTCCGCCGAGTTCGGATCGGGCGGCGGGGCGGTCATCAACGTGGTGACGAAGTCGGGAACGAACGAGATCCACGGCACGTTGTGGGAGTTTCTGCGCAACAACCAGTTCGATGCCCGGAATTTCTTTCTGACGCCGAGCCAGACGATCGCGCCCCTGCGGCGCAACCAGTTCGGCGCGGCGGTGGGCGGTCCCATCATCAAGAACAAGATGTTTCTTTTCGGCAACTATGACGGATCGCGGATCCGGCAGGGGCTCTTCCGGACGGGCGTGGTGCCGTCGGCGGCGCAGATCGGGGGCGATTTCAGCGGTTACAGCAAGAACATTCGCGACCCGCGGACGGGGCAGCCGTTCGCGGGCAATATCATTCCCGCCAGCCGGCTCGATCCCATCAGCCAGGCGCTGTCGAAGTATTACGCGGCGGCGAACAATCCGAATCCGGCGCAGAACTTCACGACGAACGTATCGAGCATCAACGACTATGATTCGGGACTGTTCCGATACGACTGGCGCGTGACGAGCGGCAACGACCTGATGGTGCGTTACGGGATACAGGACATCTATCAATACACGCCGGGGACCTTTCCGACGGTTGGGGGATTGATTGTCCCGCAGAAGCCTCAGAACCTGGCGATCAACCTGACGTCGACGCTCACACCGCGGCTGCTCAATGAGTTTCGCGCGAGCTACGGGCGGCAGATTCACCGCCAGAGGGGACAGAACTCGGGGAACCCGATCGCGGCGAACGCCGGGGTGCCGTTCGCCCCCAAGGAGGGGAGCGGCGCCGGATTCGTGGAGAGTCTTTCGCTCGGCAACACGATCTTCACGAGCCTTTCCGAGCAGCAGCCCTGGTTTCTCACGGTGAACACATTCCAGTGGTATGACGGGATCACGTGGACGCGCGGCAAGCACAACATCAAGGCGGGAGCGGACATCCGGCGGCATCGCGCGGACGCATTCCTCGGCACGCGCCTGAACAACCAGTACACGTTTTCGGGCCAGTTTTCCGGGGATGGGTTCTCCGACTTTCTTCTGGGAAACATGGCTTCCTCGTCGATCGCGCTGGCTCCGAACGAGACGGGGCGATTCCGCCGCACGATGCTGGCGGCGTATGTGCTGGACGACTGGAAGGTCACACCGAAGCTGACATTGAATATCGGGCTGCGCTATGAATACGCGCAGATTCCGAGGGAGCTCAGCGGCTTGACGCCGAATTTCGATCCCACGCTCGCCAACGGGCAGGGCGGACTGCGATTCCCGAAACAGAACACGAATGCCGAGGCGTTTTACAAGAACGTGCGCCCGGACCTGGGTTTCGGCTATCTGGACCGGGAGACGCTGTTCACGCCGGACAAGAACGACATCGCGCCGCGGTTCGGGTTTGCGTACCGGCCATTCACGGGGAACCGGTCGGTCATTCGCGGCGGTTATGGAATTTTCTACTCGTCGCCCCAACTGATGAACCTGATTCAGAACTCGGTGACGGGGCCGCCGGCGCAGTTGTGGGCGGGCTATACGTCGGACGCGACGCGTCCCACGCTGACATGGGCGGGTGATGTGAACAATCCGAACGGGTCGCTGGCGACGGCGATCTTCGGCGTGCTCACCGGCCCCGAGAATCATTGGACGGACGGGTACACGCAGCAGTGGAGCCTGAGCGCGGCGCATGAAGTCACGGGCAGTACGGTGCTCGAGGTGCAGTATTTGGGTTCGAAGAGCACACACCTCGAGAACTCTCTCGATTACAATGCCACGCAACCGGGACCGGGCAGCGTTCAGACTCGTATTCCGTGGCCGAAGTGGAACCGTGTCTTCGGATTCAACAGCAGCGGGGCATCCAACTATAACGCGCTTCTGGTTTCGGCCGAGAAAAGGATGGGGAAGGGGCTGATGTTCAAGGGGGCCTATACGTTCAGCAAGACGCTGGCGAAGAACGGCGCCCGTTCGACCGGCAATGTCGGGCAGGTGCAAAACCCCTTCAATCTGCGCCTGAACAACGGTTACTCCGTTGATGACGTGCCGCAGCGGTTTACAGGCAACTTCCTGTATGAACTGCCGGTGGGGCGCGGAAGAAAGCTGGGCTCGAACATGAGCAAGGCGGTGGACGCTCTGATCGGGGGGTGGCAGGTATCGGGCATTGTGACTCTCAACAACGGTTATCACCTGACCTCTCCGACGGTAGCCGCGGCCAACTGCAATTCCTCGCCGACGAACCTCTGCCGGCCGGATGTAATCGGTCCTTTCCTGCTCGGGGGGAACGGACTGGTGACGCCGCGATGGGACCGCAACGCATTCGACTGGCCTTTGAATACGGCGAAACATCCGGCGCAGGCTCCGCGGTTCGGCAACTCGGCGATGAACATACTGAGGGGGAACGCGACGAACACGACGGACCTGGGAATTTTCAAGTCGTTCCTGCTCAGGGAGCGTTACCGGTTTGAATTCCGGACGGAGATGTTCAACGCATTCAACCATACGAATTTCGCCTCGCCGAACACGTCGGTGGAGAATCCGAACTTCGGCCGGACGTTCTCGACATCCGTGGGACCGCGGACCATTCAGTTCGGGCTGAAGTTTTACTGGTGACGCCCGCGGCTGCTTCGACCGAAGCGACGGGGCGCGCCTCCGCGAACTACAAGTGGTTCGTGGCGGCGATGTTGTTTTCAGCGGCGGCGCTGAACTATGGCGACCGCACCGCGATGACGGCGGTGTTTCCGCTGCTGAAGCGCGACCTCGGCATGTCCGACCTGCTGCTTGGGGCGACGGGCACGGTGTTTCTCTGGAGCTACGCGATCGTGTCCCCGTTTGCCGGGTTTCTGGGGGACCGGATATCGCGCACGCGTTTGCTGACCATCAGTCTCGGCTCCTGGAGCCTGGTGATGACCCTCAGCGGGTTTGCCGCCTCCGCCGCGCAACTGCTGTGGCTGCGGGTGGCGTTGGGGCTGGCGGAAGCGGGGTACATTCCCGCGGCAACGGCGCTCATCGCCGATCATCATGGACCGGCGACGCGGGCCAAGGCCATCGGGATACACCTTGCGGGGTTCAGTTTCGGGATGGTGGGCGGCGGGTGGCTGGCGGGTTATCTGGGGGATTCGCTCGGGTGGCGTCCGTCCTTTTTCATTCTGGGCGCTTGCGGGCTGGTGTTGACGGGCGTTTGCGCGCTGTTTCTGCGCGACGCGCCGGCGGAGGCATCCGGAGCGGATGTGGTGGAAAAGCAGTCCATGGGCGCGGCGATACGGAGCCTGGCGCGCATCCCGACATTTCTCATCCTGACGTTTGAACTGGTCTGCTCGGGCACGGTGAACTGGATCTTCATCAACTGGCTGCCGCTGTTTTTCAAGGAAACGTTCACGCTGTCGCTGGCGATGGCGGGACTTTACGGGACGCTGTGGATCCAGGGCGGGCGGGTGTTGGGATTCCTAGTGGGCGGGGGGCCCTCGGACGCGGCGGCGCGGAGGCATTCGCGCCACCGGATGCTGATCATGGTGATCACATACGTGCTGGCGGCTCCGGTTCTGTTGACCTTTTCCCACTCGAGGAACTTTGTCCTGATCGCGAGCGCGATCTTCGTCTACAATCTGCTGGTGGGATTCGGCTATGTGAACGCGCAGCCGCTGCTTTGTGAATTGCTGCCGGTGCGGTTGCGGTCGACGGCGGTGGGGATCATGAACATGAGCGCCTGTTTCGCCGGGGGTGCGGGAATTCTGGCGGCCGGGTGGCTGAAGAGCGACTACGGGCTGGCGCATTCGTTTTCGAGCCTTTCGGTGGTGGTGTTTGGAATTGCCGGAGTGCTGCTGGCGGCGTACTTCACGGTGCTGCCCCGTGATCTGGAACGAGCGCGGGCAACGGGGGTTTCCTAGCGAATCCGCATCGGGCAGTGCTGTCATAATGGACGCATCATGGCTACTGTTCTTCGTCTGGCGGCGATTCTGATCGCCGGGCTGACCCATGCGCAAACGCGCTACGATCTCGTGCTGAAGCACGGGCACGTGATCGACGCCAAGAGCGGGCTCAGCGCGGTGAGAGACGTCGCCATTGCGAACGGCCGTATCGCGGCCATCGCGGCGGACATTCCCGCCGGACCGGCGAAGGTGGTGGACGCGCGCTCGCTCTATGTAACGCCCGGGCTGGTGGATATCCATACTCACGTGATGACCATGAGCGGACTGCGAGGGTCGCTGGCGGAGGATCAGAACGTGTGGGCGGACAGCCATACGTTCCGCGCGGGGGTGACTACGGTGGTGGACGCGGGGAGTTCCGGATGGCGCACGTTCGAGGAACAGAAGCGGCGGATCATCGACCATTCGAGGACGCGCATTCTGGCGATGCTGAACATCGTGGGCGCGGGGCAGGCCGGGGGCGCGGCGGAGCAGGACACGAATGACATGGACCCGAAGGCTACGGCGGCCATGGCGAAGCGTTATCCCGGCCTCGTGGTGGGCGTCAAGACGGCGCATTACCGCGGGCCGGAGTGGACAGCGGTCGAGCGCGCGGTCGAAGCCGGGCGGCTGGCGAACATTCCGGTCATGGTCGATTTCGGCGACTTCCGGCCGGAGCGTCCGTACGAAGAACTGGTGACGAAAAAGCTCAGACCGGGCGACATTTCGACACATATGTACCTGGGCAGTGTTCCGATGCTCGATGAGAACGGGAAGGTGCGCGCGTACCTGAGGGAAGCGCGGCGGCGCGGGGTGATCTTCGACGTGGGCCACGGCGGCGGCAGTTTTCTTTTCCGGCAGGCGGCTCCCGCCATCGAGCAGGGGTTTCCTCCGGATTCGATCTCGACGGATCTGCATACGGAGAGCATGAACGCGGGGATGAAAGACATGTTGAACGTGGCGTCGAAGATCCTGAATCTGGGGATGCCGCTCGAGGATGTGATCGCGCGCGTGACGTGGAATCCGGCGCGAGAGATCCAGCGGACGGATTTGGGCCACCTCGGCGACGGCGCGGTGGCTGACATCGCGGTATTGCGGCTGGAGGAGGGGAACTTCGGGTTTGTCGATTCGTATGGGGCGCGGATGAGCGGCAACAAACGCCTGGTCTGCGAACTGACGATTCATGACGGCCAGGTGGTGTGGGACCTGAACGGACTGACCCGCGAGGACTGGCGCAAGCTGGGCAAGTACGGCAGGATGCGGGACGCGCGCTGGGATTCGACCTACGGGCCGGCTCCAAAGAAGGACAAGTAGCCCGCAGCGGATCGAGGCCTTGCCCGCGGAGAGACACGCGTGGCGGGAGAGGCGGCAGGTGCAAGGATTTCAGAGGACATTATGCTCCTTTATTCGCATTGGCGAACAGGGAGAAGACGTCCTTGAGCTGGGAGTTGAAGGATTTTGCCTCGTGCGCGGCCTGTTTGATGGTGTCGTCGAGGTCGCGTCTGAGGATGTCCTGGGTTCTCTTCGTGAAGGCGGCTGCGTTGGCCAGGGGAGGGGCTCCTGAGGGGAGAAGCTTAGAGAACTGCTCCTGGTAGAGGCGGTTGTTCTGTAGGGATTTCAACTGGTTGAGATGGCGGTGGTAGGAGCGTTCGGCCTCGGCGCGGTAGCGGTGGAGGAGGGCGGCGCGTTTTTCGATAAGGGGGTCTTCGGAGAGGAGAGGGTCGCCGCCGGCCTGGGCGTAGAGTTGGGCTTCGGCGACGGTGAGGTTGCGGAGGCGCCAGGCGGCGTGGATAAGCATGTTGAAGACGTCGAGTTCCTCGGGGTTTTGGGGTTGATGGCGCGAGGTGTAGTCATGGAGGAGGGTGGCGTACTCCTCCTGTTCCATGGGAGTGAGGAAGACGATGCGGGAGGCTGTAAGGCCATGGGTGCGGGCGTTCGAGGAAGAGCGGGCTTTCCCTTCGGGAGTAATGGGGCCGTGGGACTTGGCGCCGTTGAGGCGAGCGGCATCGCTATGGGCTTGACTGATGGAGGACATAGGTTTCAACTCTGGCCCGGTTGTATCACAGGGGGTGTTGGAAACATGCGAGGCGAGCTTGTAAGTAGTTGTTGGTAAATAGGAAATATTTGCGGAGGAATGGTTACCGGATGGAGCCGCCGGCGGTCAGCTTTGAGCCCTGTTGATTAGAGGGGCCTGCCGGACACCATGAAGCCGCCCTTCCGGGCGCGGGTTTGGAGGTCTTTCCATTCGCGGGAGCCGTTGTTGGGGATTTGTTCGAGGTAGACGTGGCGGAGGTAGAGGGGGAAGCGGCGGGCGCGCACGTCATCCCAATACTGTCCGGCGTGGGCATAGTAACTGGTGGAACCGGAAGGCCAGCGCACGGAGAGGAGCAGACCGGGAGCAGGGTACTGTTTGGGGGCGGGTTCGACGCGGAACCGTGCGACGGCGTCCTCGTCGAGTTCGACGCCGAGGCCGGGAGCGTCGGGAATGAGGGCGCTGCCGTTTTCGACCTTGATGGCGGGCTTGATCATCTGGTGGGTATAGATGCGGTGGCAATCGACCTGGGGCCAGAGGGCGTGGGTGAGGACTCCGGCGAAGTGCATGGAGAACATGGCGGTGATGCCGCTGCCGACCAATTCGAGGAAGAAGGGCTTGTTGGCCATGGCGGCGACGGAGGCATCGGCTTTTACGCGGTTGGAGCCTCCGCCGATGACGAAGCCGTCGCAGACGTCTTCCTTCAAGGCGGTCATGGGCGGGGGAGAGCCGTAGTGCATGGCGATGGCGACGCTGGTCTGGCGGCGCAACTTGACGTTGCCTTCCACGTCCTCCTGGGGCATGGGGGATTCGAACATGGCGATGTTGGAGTACTTTTCGATCTCCCGGCAGTAGCGGGCGGCGAGGCCGGCATCCATGAGGGTGGCGTTGAAATCGAAGTTGACTTTGAGATAGGGAGGCAGGGTGGGCATGAGCTTGTCGCACTGGTCGATGAGGTCGAACCAGGGTCGGGCTTTGGTCTTGAAGAAGGTATAGCCTTCGGCGGCGGCGTCGCGGCATTCGAGGACCCAATCGTCGCCGGGCATGTCGATGGCCCACCAACTGATGAAAGCGCGGTCGCGCACCTTCTGTCCGAGGAGGCGGTGGACGGGGACGCCCATGGCCTTGCCGACGGCGTCGAAGAGCGCCTGCTGGAGGCCGGCTCCGAGGGAATCGTCCCAGAGGAAGTCAGCGGCGTTGCGGTTGAGGACACGGGCAATGGCTTCGTCCGAGACGGTTCTCCAGGTGTAGTACTGCATGGTTTCGCCGAACCCGGTGACTCCGCAGGCGAGGGTGACTTTGTAGATGACGAATACGTTCCAATGGGGGAGTTCGCGGACGAGGTTGCGGGCGGGGACGGGGCGGAAGGGGACGTTGACCCAGGTGGCGTCGATTTTCGTGACGGTGAGATTGAGCGGGGTGGCGATGGCGGGGGCAAGGGGAGGGGCGGCGGAGAGGGGCGGGGTGTTGACGGCGGCGAGGGTGGCGGCGGCTGATGCGGTTTTCTGTAACCAACCGCGGCGGGTAGAGTTTTCCATGGGCACTCCTATTCTTCGAGGAAACGGGTAAATTTGAAATCCACTGTATGATACATCCGGGCTTTGGCGCGGGTCCAATGGGAGTCTTGTCTAATACAAGATGAGCCTGAAGCGGAGGCGCATTTCTAATACAAGATGAGCCTGAGCTGTTTGCAAGACAAGATGAGCCTGAAGGCGGGGCAAGCGTTCATGCTGGACAGTGATCATCC
>JABAQT010000071.1 GCA_019187195.1 Bryobacteraceae bacterium | reverse complement strand
CGGCCAAACCCATCGTGCGGCATTCTCGTCAACTCCTGATCCGCGGACGCGCGGCGCACCTGGCCGCATGACCTGCTCCGCGATTCACACCAGCAGACGCGATCGAGTCTTTGGACAACGGCGAGCCCTCTGAATCCGTGGGGCCGGCCGAAAACACCCCGAGGCTACAACCGGCGCGTCACAGCAGCCGAGGGTCGACACGATGCTCGTGCCGGCGGATAATCCGGATTTGAGCGCTTTCCGGGTGGCGGGGGTTGATCAGTATGTTCCAAGTCGCCGGCACAATCACCGACGGCACGCGAAGCAACGCTGTACGCCCCGACCGCAGCCACTCATCTCCGGTTGCGCGTGCAATCTCCTGGTCCAGCCGCCAGTTATCGGGAAGCGCCTCGGCGCCGGCCGTCTCCATGGTGATCGAGTCAGGCGCGTCGACTTCAAGGTAGCGGAGGCTGACGGGAATGTCCTCGATGTCGATCTCGGCATGAACCAGCACCTCGAGCAGCGCCGCCGCCGGATTCGGAGCGCAATAGACAATACGATGGCCGCGTGTATGCCACCGGCCCGGCGCGCGGAGGCCCCCGCCGCCATCGAGGCTCGCATGCTTACTGACGCGCCAGAGGGTCAAGCGGCCATGCCGTGTTCGATTTGCGCCACCATCTCCTCGACAAGGCGGGCGCCGGCCTCGGTTTTCAGCATCTCGAGAGGCGTCCTGCCATCGAACCGCCGCTTCGGCTTCCGCAGCCAGCGCCACGCGCGGTCGGGTTCACCGAATGCCTGCTCGGCGAGTGCGGTGACCCTGGCAACGCGCACGGCCCTGTCCGATTCGTCTTTGGTCAGCGGTTCGTGTCTGGCGGTGCGGTGCGCCAGTGTCCGGCGCGGGACGATCAGTTGATAAACCTCGGCGTCGGAGAGTCCGCCGCGCACCAACGACTTGATGGCGGTTACAGGCAACCGCTTTTCGACCAGTGAAGCCAGGTCGCGGTCGGAGCGCACTCGCGATACGCCCAGCTTGCCGCCCAGGCGGGAATAGAGACCACCCGCTGGAGCCGTATGGATTCCCTGATTCAACTCTGTTTCCGCCATGCCCGCGCCTCCTTGGCAATCTGCCCCTATTATAGCGGCAACTTGCGCGGGATGACAGAGCGCCCGCCACGGCCCACCCTTTTCCCACTCTGCGATATCATGTTAGCCACTGGGTTTGCAACCATGTTCAACTCTCGCCGTATCGTGAGAGGCGCTCTTTTCTTTTGCACTCTCTCTTCGTTCGCCGCCGCCCCGGTCGAATTCAACCGTGACATCCGCCCCATCCTCTCGGACCGGTGCTTTGTCTGCCACGGCCCTGACTCCGCCTCGAAAAAGATCCCCTTCCGGCTCGATTCGGAAGCGGCCATGTTCGCCAAACTCGCCAGCGGCCGCTTCGCCGCCGTCCCCGGCGACATCGCCAGGAGCGAGATCATTCATCGCATCACCGCCGAAAAAGCCGCCCTCCGCATGCCGCCCGTCTATTCCGGCCTCAAACTCACGCCCCAGGAGATCGGCCTCCTCAAGGCCTGGATCGAGCAGGGGGCCAAATGGCAAAAGCACTGGTCTCTGATTCCGCCCACGCGTCCCGCGCTCCCACCCGTCGGGAACGCCGCCTGGCCCATCAACCCCATCGACACTTTCGTCCTCGCGCGCCTCGAGCGCGAAGGACTGAAACCTTCTCCGCAAGCTCCCCGCGCCGTCCTCCTCCGCCGTCTATCCCTCGATCTCACCGGAATTCCGCCCACGCCCTCCGAACTCGCCGCCTTCCTCGATGACCACTCCTCGAACGCCTATGAAAAGGCCGTCGATCGTCTCCTCTCTTCACCGCGTTACGGCGAGCACATGGCCTCCCGCTGGCTCGATGTCGCCCGCTACGCCGACACCAACGGTTATCAGACCGACGGCGAGCGCATCATGTGGCGCTGGCGCGACTGGGTCATCCAGGCGTTCAACAGCAACAAGCCCTTCGATCAGTTCACCATCGAGCAGATCGCCGGCGATCTGCTCCCCAACCCCAGCCTCGATCAACTGATCGCCACCGGCTTCAATCGCAACCACCGCGGCAACGGAGAAGGCGGCATCGTACCCGAGGAGTACATGGTCGAGTATGCCGCCGACCGCCTCGAGACCATGTCCACCGTCTGGCTGGGCTCCACCATCGGCTGCGCGCGCTGCCATAACCACAAGTACGATCCCTTCACCCAAAAAGATTACTACTCGCTCTTCGCCTTCTTCGACAACGTCCCTGATCGCGGCCACTACTTCAAATACGGCAACACTCCGCCTTTCATCTCCGCTCCCACTCCCGATGAACAGGCCCAGTTGCGCCAACTGGAGACCAGGCTCGCCGCCGCCCAAAAACGCTTTCAGTCCTTCCAGCCCGCCATCGATTCCGCCCTCGCCGCCTGGATCAGGTCGCTGCCCTCCGCCAAGCCCGCGGACTGGTTTGTCTCCCGAGGCCAGATCGCCCACATCCCCCTCGATCCCTCCGATCATGTCCGCGTTCCCGAGGGCATCCAATACGTCCCCGGCCTCTACGGACCGGCCGCCCGTTTCAATGGTACGGCCTTCGACAACGCCGGAGGCTTTGCCAACTTCGGCTACTACAACTCCTTCTCGCTTTCGGCCTGGGTCAATCCCTCCAGCCCCAATGGAGCCATCATCACCAAGGGCAAGGACATCGTTGAGGAAACCGGCATCGGCCTCGCTCTCCACGATGGAAAGGTCCGGTTCAACCTTGTTCTCCGCTGGCTCGATGACGCTATTCGCGTCGAGACGAAAGAGGCCATCCCGCTCCATCAATGGCGGCACATCCTCGCTACTTACGACGGCACCCGCCTTGCCACGGGAGTTCATGTCTACATCGATGGCCGCGAAGCGCCGCTTCATATCCTCGTCGACGAACTCAACCAGGACTTCAAGACCAACGAGCCGTGGCGCATCGGCGGAGGCGCCGGTAAGGAATCCCTCTACAGCGGCCTCATCGATGAGGTTCGCATCTACGGCCGTCCACTCTCCGTGAACGAAGCCGCGATGCTCGCTCTTCGCGAAAACCTCAACCAGCTCGCCGCCCGCGCCTCACGCCCGGCGGCCGCTGATTCCAAGCTCCGTGAGGCTTTCCTCGAAGGACAGGCCTCACCCGAAATCCGCCGCGCCTACCGCGAGCGTCTCTCCCTCGCCGAACAGCGCGAAGCCCTCATCGCCTCCTTCCCCACCGTCATGATCATGAGGGAGCGCGAAACGCCGCGCGAAACCCATGTTCTCATTCGTGGAGCCTATGACAAGCCCGGCGAACTCGTCTCCCGCAACGTCCCCGCCGTCCTCCCTCAGCTTCCCCCTGACGCTCCCAGGAACCGCCTCGGCCTTGCCAGATGGCTTGTCAGCCCCTCCAACCCTCTCATGGCGCGCGTCATTATGAACCGCTATTGGCAGTCTTACTTCGGCACGGGCATCGTCAAGACCGTCGAGGACTTCGGCGCCCAGGGCGAATGGCCCAGCCACCCCGCCCTGCTCGATTGGCTCGCCACGGAGTTCGCCGGCTCCGGCTGGGACGTCAAACACATGCAGAAGCTCATCGTCATGAGCGCTACTTATCGCCAGGACTCTCGCGTCTCGCCGGACCTTCTTCAGCGCGACCCGGAAAACCGGCTCCTCGCCCGCGGACCCCGGGTCCGCCTTCCCGCGGAAACCGTCCGTGACCAGGCGCTCGCCGTTGCCGGGCTTCTTGTCGAACGCGTCGGCGGCCCTTCCGTCAAGCCCTATCAGCCCGCCGGCCTATGGAAGGAACTCAGCGGCGGAGCGGACTACGAGCGCGACAAGGGCGAAGGTCTCTACCGCCGCAGCCTCTACACGTTCTGGAAACGTACCTCCCCGCCACCGGCGATGATGAACTTCGACGCCGCCGGACGCGAAACCTGCATCGTCCGCGAGACGCGCACCAACACGCCTCTTCAGGCACTCAACTTGATGAACGATGTTACCTACCTCGAGGCCTCCCGCAAGATGGCGGAACGCATGATGCGCGAAGGCGGCGCCACACCGGCCGCGCGCATCTCCTATGGCTTCGAACTCGCCACCTCCCGCGTCCCCCGCGGTAAGGAAGCCGCCATCCTGCTCGACAACTACCGCAGCCAGCTCGACTATTACCAGACGAACCCGGACGCCGCCCTCAAGATGTTATCCGAGGGCGATTCGCCCGCCGACAGACAACTCGATCCCAGGGAACTCGCCGCCTACTCCACCGTGGCCAGTCTCATCCTCAACCTCGATGAAACCATCACCAAACATTGAAGGAGGCGTCATGAACCTCACCCGCCGCTACTTCTTCAGCCGGGCCTCGGCCGGAATCGGGATTGCCGCTCTCGCCCACCTCCTGGGCGATGACCTCGATGCCGAAACCGCGGGAGCCTCCGCGCTCCCCGGCATCCCCCACTTTCCCCCCAGGGCTAAGCGGGTCATCTACCTGTTCATGTCCGGCGGGCCCTCCCAGATGGAGACCTTCGACTACAAACCGATGCTCGCCAAACTCCGCGGCACCGACCTCCCCGACTCCGTTCGCCAGGGCCAGCGTCTCACCGGCATGACCGCCACCCAGACCCGCTTCCCCGTCGTCGAATCCCTTTTCAAGTTCTCTCAACACGGACAGTGCGGCGCCTGGGCCAGCGAACTCGTTCCCCACACCGCGAACATCGCCGACCGCCTCTGCTTCGTCAAGTCCATGCACACCGAAGCCATCAACCACGACCCGGCGGTCACCTTCTTCCAGACCGGCTTCCAACTCGCCGGCCGCCCCAGCATCGGAGCGTGGCTCTCCTATGGGCTAGGCAGCGAGAACAAAGACCTGCCCGCCTTTGTCGTCATGATCTCCTCGACGGGTAAGGGCGATCAGCCGCTCTATGACCGCCTCTGGGGCAGCGGCTTCCTTCCCACGCGCTACCAGGGCGTCAAGTTCCGTTCCGGAGGCGACCCCGTCCTTTACCTGTCGAACCCGGGCGGCATGACCTCGAATACCCGCCGCCGCTATCTCGATGATCTGGCCCGGCTCAATGAGATGCAGCTCGAGGACACCAATGACCCCGAAATCTCGACCCGCATCGCCCAATACGAGATGGCTTACAAAATGCAGACGTCGGTTCCCGAGCTGGCCGACCTCTCGAAGGAATCCGAAAAAACCTTTGAACTCTACGGCCCTGACGCGAAAAAGCCCGGCACCTTTGCCCGCAACTGCCTTCTCGCCCGCCGCCTTGCCGAGCGCGGTGTCCGCTTCATCCAGCTCTTCCACCGCGGATGGGACCACCACACCAACCTACCAGAGGGAATCACTAACGTTACGCGAGAGACAGACCAGCCCGCCGCCGCCCTCGTTCAGGACCTCGCACAGCGTGGTCTCCTCGACGATACCCTGGTCGTCTGGGGAGGCGAGTTCGGCCGCACCGTCTATTGCCAGGGCAAGCTCACGCCCAAGGATTACGGCCGCGATCATCACCCCCGTTGCTTCACCGTCTGGATGGCCGGAGGCGGCATGAAACCCGGGCTCACGTTCGGAGCCACGGACGACTTCAGCTACAACATCACCGAAAACCCCGTCCACGTCCACGACCTCCACGCCACCATGCTCCACGCCCTCGGCATCGAACACACCCGCCTCACCTTCAAGTTCCAGGGCCGCCACTTCCGCCTCACCGACACTCAGGGCAACGTTATCAAACCGCTCCTCGCCTAAAATAGAAAAGCCGCATGCCCGGCGCGAAGCGAGGCATGCGGCGATAACCGGGTGTGACGGCGGCTAGAATTCCAGCCGCAATCCCATCGAAATAATGCGCGGTCCGATCTGCGGAGCGGAAACGCGCCCAAAATTCGGGTTCGAGTACACACCGCTTGGCGATAACGTGCCGATAATTCCGTTCACCCCGCCGAAATCCGTGCGGTTGAAGGCGTTGATCGCATCGGCCCGGTATTGCAGCCGTATCGATTCGGTAAAGTTGAAGTTCTTCTGAATCGAAATGTTCTCGCTGCGGTACCAGGGGTTCCGGTACCGGCTGTCATAGAATGCAGAGGTGCCCATCGTGTAACCCGGCGCGATAACGTAAGGAGCATTCGAGCCGCTGTTGATCCAGCGGACATTGGGGTTATTCGGGTCCAGATCTCCGCTCGAAACGCCGGTACGGATCGGATTCCCGGTGGCGTTCGCTTTCGTGACCGCGCTAAACAGCGATCCGGCGCCGAGCGGATTCCCCGGCGTGCTGATCTGAATCAGGCTGCCGCTGCGGTATTGCTGAGCCGCCGAGATGATCCATCCGCCCACGGCGAGGTTCACGTAGCGGTTCACACTGCCCATGAATCTCTTCCCTTTGCCGAACGGCAACTGGTAGGTGGTAAGAATGTTGACCACGTGCGGATAATCCCATGGCTGATAGGATTTGCCATCGGGAATGTTATAAGCATCCTGCGTGTTCACCTGCGTTTGTGTGAAAATCTGGCGGTACGTCATCAGGGAAAGGCTCTTCGACCACACCCACGAGCCGATCAACTGGAAGTCGCCGAAGCGCCGTTCCACCTTCGTCTGCAGGGCGTCGTACCAGGTCTTTCCCTGGGCTGAATTGCCGTCGTAGATGTTGCCGTACTGCGGGAAGGGACGGAGAGCCTGGGCCAGCGTGGCGCCGCCGCCCCAACCTTTCGCGAATCCCGGGAATGGTTCCCTATATCCCGCCGCCACCACTGCCGGATCATTTATGTTCTTCGCAAGCAGCGAACCGAGAGACAGATAGCTGGAGGGAAGCTGGTTGATGAACACCGACGAGGCGAGGCCGCGTCCGCGATTGCCTACATAACCCATCTCGAGCAGATAGTTCTTGACCTCGTGTTGGATGGTGAAGCTCCAGTTGTAAATCCTCGGAGCTTTTCCGTAATTCGGGCCCATCCGGTAGACGCCGTTGACAAAGTTGTCGAAGCTCGGATCGATCTGCGGCGGAGCCTTGTATCCGGGAGGCGGACGCACGCCGCCCTGGTCCCAGTTGAACGCCGGGTTCACACCGTCCGAGTTCTGCGAGAAGCTTCCGTTCACTCCGTCGGTGCAGCCGCATCCGCCGTTGCCGAGCGTCTGGTAGTAGATGCCGAAGCCTCCGCGGATCGTCGTGCTCTTGGCCGCCTGGTAAGCGAATCCGGCGCGCGGGCCAATGTCGCTGAAGTCCATCGGGTAGAGCCGCTTCTTGCCGGTCCGGTTCGGACCCGTTCCCGCAAACACCAATGCTCCCGGCAGGTTGTTTGCTCCAGGATTAGGCACCGTCGCGTCAAAACTGGAGTAGTTGCCGTTCACCTCGTGCCATCCAACAGGTATCTCGTAACGAATGCCGTAGTTCAGCGTGAACCGCGGGGTGATGCGGTAGTTATCGGAAAAGTATCCGGCATGGTATCCGTAGCGGATCTGCAAGGCGGTCACCGGTGTTGCCGTGGCTCTGGCCTGGTCGACGGCGCCAAGCAGAAAGCTCGCGAAGGAGTGGCCGGTCGAGGTCAGCAAAGCCGGATCCGCTGTCTGGGCCCGGCTGAAGAAGTAGGCTCCGTTCGATCCGGCCCAATCGTTGCCGATCGTGCGCAAGCGGCGCACATCCCAGCCGATCTTCATTTCATGCTTTCCGCGAATCCAGCTCAACTGCTGGTTGATGTGTGTCGTCCAGTTCCACTGGCCGCCGTTGTTAACCTTCCCCTGGCTCATCCCGAAAACGGTATTGCCGCCCGGAACGGGACCGGCCGCGGGAAGGCCGGGCGATGGAAAGTCCGTCATGAAACCGATCGTGGGAAACGCATCGGCGAGACCAGTCAAAGGCAGACCGATCTTCGAGCCATAGCCGTTTTGCAGCGGGTTGTTCCACAACTGCTGGCTGCGGCTGAAACCAAACGTGGTGTGCAGCAGTTTGTTCGGGCTGATGGTCCAGTCATGGTTCACGCGATAATCTTCCGGCCGTTGAATATTGGTCAGGCCGTAGCTGATCGGCCCCGGGAAGTATTGGATGGCGTCATCCAGGTAGTTGCGCCGCGTCATGAAGTACGCAATGCGGTGATTCTGCGTGATCGAGTGGTCGAACTTCAGAGTCCAGATCGTATCGTCGTGAACGCTGCTGCCCAGGAAGTCGTAGTTGTTGGTGATCCCCGAGCGTGTCGGATCCGGAATGAACGGCAGGATGTTCTTCGAAACCGTGCTGAAGCGGTTCGAGGGAATCAGATTGCCCCCAAACGGCAGCCGGGAGGAAACCCCGCCCGCGCTCGTGGTGGTCGCCGGGTCAAAGATCGGAACCGTCAACTGGCTGAAATTGCCCGTCTTCATCAATGTGGTCGGCAGGGTTTCCCCGTTCGTCACGATCGGGCTCGCGGGCCGCACGTCCTTGGCGATAGTGAAAAAGAAGAAGGTCCGGTTGCGGCCGTTGTAGACCTTCGGAATGTAGACCGGACCGCCGGCGGTGCCGCCCTCTTCATTAAAACGGACCTTCTGGCGGAAACCGGGGGTGCGGCCGAAGACCTGGTTGCTGCTCCATCCGGCCGCTTCCCAAATGTCGCGCCGCATGTTGAGGAAGGCTGCGCCATGGATGTCGTTCGTGCCCGATCTGCTTGTGTAGGCTTCCAGTCCGCCGCCGAACCTTCCAAATTCCGCGCCGTACGTCGAAGTCACCAGCTTCATCTCGCTGTAGGCTTCAAATCCCGGAAAGTAAAAATTCACGCCGCCGGATTCGGGAAGCGTCAGGCTCGCTCCATCGATCTCGATCTCCTTGGCGCGGCCGTTCGAGCCATTGATGCTCAACTCGGCTCCGCTATTTACCCCGGGCATATATCCGACAAAGGACTCCGCGTTCCTCAATCCACCGGTGTAGATGGGAAGGTTGTAGAGCATCTGCTGGCTCAGCACCTGTCCCCGTTCCGCCGTAGTGGTCTCGAGAAGCGGCGCTACTCCGGTGACCTCCACCTGTTGCTGGACGTCGCCGACTTCGAGTTGCAGGTTGAGATCCTGTCTCTGCCCGATGCGGATCTCAATACCGGTCCGGACGAGTTTTTTGAATCCAGGCTGTTCGACGGAGACTGTATACGGCCCCGTGGGCAGATTCGGGAACACATACACACCCGCATCCGTGGTGACCGTGGCATACTCGCGTGCGGTCGGCCCGTGGACGGCGGCTACCTTGGCCCCCGGAACAACGGCTCCATTGGGGTCAGTTACCGTGCCAGACATCGATCCGGAGGCCAACTGCGCCATCCCGGAAATCGGAACTAAGCATAACAGAATCAATAGAATGACTAGATTCTGCGTCCATTTCATGGGAAACTCCTTTCAAGACCCAGCCTGGCGCGCGCAAAAAATGCTTGCGCGCGCGGAAGCGATTGATGAACAATGGCTGAATTTTACGACCGCAGGCAGGAGATTGTCAACATTCGATCATAGGTCGATCTTAGTTCATGAAAAGACAGGGAATTCCGCCGCTTGCCCGAGTCCACGATCCCCACAAATATTGGAATTTCGATTACTGAAAATCATAGTTCTGGCAGGATGCCATCAGCAGTTCCCGAAAAGGCTGGCCCATAGGCCCACGGCACAGCCGCATGCCGCCCTTGGGGCTGCCACGCCGCTCACCCGGGAGATGGCGCATTCGATAGGTAATCCCGTGGCGCCAAGGACCGACGCCGTTTGCAGTCGCCTCTTTGCCTCGGCTCGCCTTCCGTCCTGTTCGAGCATCAAACCATGCGCCAGATAGGCGCGCTCCCATTCCGGCCAACGGCCCTCGACTTCCCGAATCCTCTTTTCCGCCTCGGCCATCCGGCCCGTCGAAAAGAGGGCCGCCGCGTGGATGAGTTGTAATTCGGGGTCGTTCGCGTGGACAACGGCAGCCCGTTCGAGGAACCCTAGGGCGTCCTTGTTCTGTCCGAGCCGCACGAGGAGGATTGCGGTCTGTTCGGCCACTTCAGGCCGCGACGGAATGGAGCCGAGTCCCTGCCGGAGCACTCGCAAGGCATCCGGCCCCTTTCCCGCGCTGTCCAGGAGTTGCGCTTTCAGAAGGAGGTAGTCGCCATCCCGGTCCTCTTCCGCGATTCCGTCCAACATTTTGAGCGCGGGTTCTGGTCCGGTGGTATGGAAGAGGGCGATAGCCAGATCGAGGCGGGACCGCGGAAATTCCCTCGCTGCCCCGCTCAGAAATTCGACCGCCAATCGATATTGCTGATACGTCAGCAAGATCACTCCCGCTTTATGCCAGAGCTTTGCATCCTCCGCCTTGCCGAGCAGTTCGCGGAACTGGAGAATAGCTTCGGCGGTCTTCCCGTCCATGAGCAGCAGGGCCGCAAAGTGGAATTGAAGATCCGAATCTCCCGGGTGAGCCCTGACGTCGTTGCGGAGGCGCTCGATCTCGCGCCGGGTGCGCTCGGCGGCCGGAAGCGAGGCGAGTTCGATCATTCCCGCTTCGCGCCGCGGCCCACGGACCGAAGAATTTCGCGCCTTTTGGAACTTCGAGAGCACTGCTTCACCCTCCTCTTCCCTGCCGAGCGCCATCAAAGCCCGGCCCAGATGCAGAAGCGCCTCGGAACCCTCTGGGCTTGAGGCCAGTGCCTGGCGCAGGACTTTCTCCGCTTCCGCGGGCCGGTCGAGTGAGAGATAGACGAGACCTAACTGCTCGAGAACCCGCCCATTGCCGGGAACCGCCTTGTTCGCGGCGAGGAGATCCGGCAGCGACTCCGGGATACGGCCCATCCGGTACAGAAGCCAGGCGCGTCCGAGCAGCGCGGGAGCGAAATCCGGCTTCGCGCGGATGGCGGCATTCAGGTGTGTCATTGCCTCGGCGGGATGATCCCGCCACGTAAGACGAGCAAGATCGTAAGGTGCGACAGGATCTCGAGGATGCCGGGCCATGTACAAAGAGAGTTCCCGCAGAGCCTCGGGAAGCCTTGTTTCGGTAAGGCCGAGCACCACCGCCCGATCCCGGCGGACCTTGTCGTCCTCCGGCCGAAGTTCGAGATAGCGGTCATAGGCCAGCACGGCATCGCCATAATATCCGGCGCCCTCGGCGGACCGGGCAAGCGCAAGTTGAATGTCTGCCCTCCTGGGCAGGCGCTCTCCGGCTTGCGCAAGAAGGAACACCGACTGCGCATAATCCTGCTTGACGGCGTGCAGAAGACCGAGTTCGAAAAGGGCGCCGGCGTCTCCCGGCCGGAACTTGAGGGCGGCTTCGAGAACGCTTTTTGCACGGTCATAGTGTCCGGCCCGTGCCGCGGCGCGGCCGAGGTTGAACAGCACATCGAATTCGCCGGGGTACTTCTCGAGTACAGCCTGGAAGGCGCGTTCAGCGCGATCGTAGAGACCGGCGCGCGCGCAGGCGACTCCCAGAGGGAACAGGACGCGGGGGTCGCCGCCAGCCTTCCTCTCGATATCAGTAAATAAGGATGCCGCGGCTTCGGACTTCCCGGCGTAGTAGGAAGCCTCGGCCCGCAGGAGATCAACCGCTGGCCCGGTTTCCCTGACCCGGGCCAGATACTGGAGCGCCTTGGCCGCGTGCCTGTCCTCGGTTTCGATACGCGCCAGTTGCAGGTTCGCATTCGGATGGGCGGGGTTGGCCTGAACGAGACGCTCGAACCAGAGACGCGCCTTCGCGCGGTCTCCACAGATGAGGTAGTGGTTTCCGAGATTGTTCAGAAGAGCGATTGTTCGCGGTTGCCGCGCAAGCGCGGTCTGATACAACCGCTCCGCTTCTTCGCAGCGATGTTCGGCATCGAGACGGGCGGCCTCGCGCAAGCTCTGGTCCTGGTTCTGCGCGCCGGCAGCCAGGACCAGAACAATCAGCCCGATCAAAACTCCAGGCGGAGACCCAGTTGAGTCCGGCGCCCGTAGGTGTTCGCCAACTGGTCGGTCGACTGGCCGAAAGTGCTCGAATAGACGTTCGTATCGGGATCGGCCCATGTGATGCTATTCAACGCATTGAACGTGTCCATGCGCAACTCGAAGCGGAATTTTTCCGTGATATGGAAACCCTTCACGAGAGAGGCATTGACGATGAGTTGGCCGGGCCCGGTTAGGCCGGAATAGAGCCAGGGATTCGAGCGCGGCGTATAGGCCGGAAGCGGCGAAAAGACCGACGTGTCGAACCACCGGGCTGGCCCCGGGTCTGAGATGCGGGGATCACCGTTCGCCACCATTCCGCCGAATTGCATGAAACGGCCGGAACGCCACGTGGCTACCGGAGTCAGAGTCCACCCGCCGACGACCGCGTCGAGAAGCATCGGCGCGCGTGTCATGTACTGCCGGCCTTTACCGAAGGGGAGATCCCACGATCCGGCAAGAGAGAGACGGTGCCGGGCGGCGTTGGAACTGATCCACGAATACTGCTGGGCGTAGGTAGCCCGGTCGTCATAGAAGCGCTGGTCTTCCTCGTAGTGGTAGTTGTAGCCGAACAGCAGCGTGTAGCCTTTCCCAAAGCTGCGCTGGAGCTTGATCTGGAGGGATTGATACTTCATATCGCCGCCGGGTTGGCCATCGATTTCGATGATGTCGCCATACTGGGGGTAAGGCTTCATCAGGGACAGAATACTCACATTCTGCTGATAGCGCAGCGGACCGGGAAACTTATCCACGGTCAGGATGTTGTAGAAAGGGTTCCTGACGGACTGGTTCACCGCGTCTTTGTACTGGTAGGCGATACCGGGGTCAACCAGGTTCAGGTTGCGCGCTGTGTCGAACACAAAGTGGGAGAGGTTGATGTAATAGGTCACATCCAGAACCAGGTTCTGCGGCAGTTGACGCTGCACGGAGAAGTTGATGCGGTCACTGGTTTGTCGCGGCCGATCGGGAAGGTAAAACGTGGTGCTGTCTCCAAGTGCCGTGTAGCGGCCAAGTGTCTTCTGATAGGCCGGAATCAGCGGGTTCGACGCCGGGAAAGGGTTGGAGAGACGCATCTGCGGAACACCTAGCACGAGCGGGGGAGCGCCGGTGTAACTTGTGTAGCCGGGGGTGGTGAGGTTGTTGAAGTCCGTGGTCCCCTGGATCCAGGGCGTGATGTATCGGCCGTAAGCCGCGCGCAGCGAGGTTTTATCGTTGAGCCGGTAGGCGGCGCCGATTCGAGGCGACCAGGCGCCTTTTCCGGAATTCCACTGGCCGCGATTGCTGCTGTCGGCAAACTGGAAAGCCCCATTGAAGGCCCATGTCCCCTTGTAGTATTGCTTCACCGCATCGGGCATTTGGGGCGCATTGGCGCCTTGGAATTCGGGAATCGGGCTGGTGAGGTCGAGCGCGCGAACGGAGCGGTCCTCCGATTCGCGCCACGCTTGTTCGAACTCATAGCGCAGGCCGAGATTCAAGGTCAGCTTGCGGCTGATCTTCCAATCGTCGTTCACAAACCCTGAATAGAAGCGTGAAGACGGGGTGAGGAAGTTGATGGCCGGCATCGAAGTGGAACTGGAATCCCAATCGCTAGGCCCGCCATTGGTGGGCGCTACGGCTCCGATGAGGAAGGTGGCGAAACCATCGCCCGAGAGGCGCGTGTTCGGATTGACGTAAGTATCAGCGGTGGGGTTGGCGAAGAAGCCAAAGCCCGGATTGCTAAGAATGAGGCCTTGCGGAGACCGGTTCCCGCGGGTTTCGAAGCCGAACTTCAGGTAATGCGCGCCGTGCTGCTGAGCGAGTTTGACGTCGAGGCCGTCCGCCGTGGGACGCTGGTCCCAATACCCGCCTCCGGGTCCCATGTTGAAGTTCCGGGTGCCGCCGTCGTTGCCGGTGATCGACATGCGAGGAAGGAGGATGGGGACGGCGGGGTCCTTGAAGATCTGTTCGTAGAAGTTTGAGTTAGGAAAAATCTTCGCCCAGCCGTCCTTGGTGAACGTAGCGCCCGGCTTGGCGGCGTCGATGAAGTCATGGTATTCGCCGCGCACGTTGAGGACTGTGCTCGCGCTAAGCGTATAGGTAAGGTCGGCGGACACGGACTTGGAATCGCGTTCGCTGCCGCGGTCGGAAACAAAGTAATCCGAGCCGGTGGGGTTCGAGGTGGTGATCGGAGTTCGAAAAATGCTGAAACGGCCCGAAATACGGATCTTGTCCGTCATGTTATAGTCGACCCGGTCAGAGAAGTTTTTGAAGGGAAACTGAATCGGCAGCGCGACGGAATAGTTGTTCACATGATAAGGGCCGATTCCGGCAGAGTTCGGCTTCCATAGATGAGTCGTATAGCCCGCCGCGACGGGGTCGATGTTGGATGCGGGGATAATGTTGCCGGGGAACGGCGAGCGGGTGATGGTGTGGCCATCCGGCGAGGTTTGCGTGCTCCAGGGATCGTAGATGGCGCGAAGGCCTCCGTTCGTGTTGAGCGACTGCGAAAAATTGCCCTGGCGTTCGAGGTCCGTGGGGAGCGTCTGGACGAGGGTTTGTGGATCGGTTTGACGCCATCCTTCATAGGCGACGAAATTGAACAGTTTGTTCTTCTTGATGGGATGGCCCAGAGTCCCTCCATACATATGGTTGCGGCCGAGGTTGACGGTGCGAAAGACACGGTTTTCGAGTGCATTCGCCCAGGGATACTGTCCCTGATAGAAAGCCGTCCCATGGAATTCATTGGTGCCGGACTTGAGCGTCAGGCTGATGGCGGAACCGGCGGAGTGGCCATATTCGGCATCCACGGCGTTCTGCTGGACGTTGACTTCCTGCACCATGTCGGGCGATGGAACGTATCCGGTCTTGTATCCGATGGTGACGGAGGCGCCATCCACCTGAAGATCGTTAGTGTAATTCTGACCGCCGCCGACGCGCTGTTGGTTGGGCCCCCAGCTATGGTACGGCATATACTCCGAACCGTAGTCGTTTCTTTCGACGGATGGATCGAGAGTGGCAAGCAGGAACGGCGTGCGGTAGATCTGCGGGACGGACGAGGTGAGCTTGTTGTCAACCGTGGTCTCGAGTTTCCCGGTATTGAATTGAACGACAGCCGCTTCGGAGGTGACCGTCACGGTTTCCCGGATATCCCCGGCGCGAAGAGTCGCGTCGACACTCACGTCGGCGCGTTGAAGCAGGTTGATGTTTTCCTGGACGAACTTGGTGAATCCGGTGAACTCGACGGTGATGGTGTAGGTGCCGGGTTCCACGAGATCGAACAGGTAGTGGCCGGCTTCATTTGTCTGGCGGGTGGCGGGAACGCCGGTGTTCACGTTGGTGAGCGTGACGGTAGCCCCTGGCACGGCGGCGTGGGTGGTGTCCGTCACGGTCCCTTGGATTCTGCCGCGATAATCCTGGGCAATAGCCGTTTGGACGATCAGGGCCAGACCAAGAAGTGGCACGAACCAACGAATATTTCGAATGATAGAAGATCGCATTCAGGTCTCACTTTCCATCGGCACGCTTCCATGCCACCTCCCCGTGGTGAGCAAAAGAATCGCGTGCGCAGAGATTCGCGAATAAAACATTGCGTAGACCTCATCTGGCGCGGAAGTCTATCACACCCTGGCGTGGAAGGGAAGGCTGGTTCCAGCGGGCGGATTCCAGCGGATTTTCATGCATTCCCGGGAGGGAATGCGTGCCGGTTTTAGCGGGGTTCGGCTACCCGGAGAATCTGGTCCGCGGGCACATCCCGCAGGACTTGCACATCCCCCGAGGGCCAGTGTATCTCCAACGAGGAGGCCGATTTTTCAGGGCCAAGGCCAAAATGCACGCGGTGATCGGAGGAGGAGAGGAATCCCACGCTGGCTGCCACGTGATTGTACAGGGCGCGGCCGGAAGGGGTGACCAGTTGGAACCAGGCGCCAATCGCGTCGCGATTGCTCTTGCCGCCCGTGGCTTCGATGAGCAGCCAGTGATTCCCGTTGCCGGCTGAATTGACGAGAATTCGCGGCCGTTGCTCGAGAGAAGTGACCACGATATCCGGAAAGCCGTCGTTGTTGACGTCGGTGAACGCGGACCCGCGCTGGTAGCCGATTCGAAGAAAATCCGTTCCCATCTCCGCCGAGACGTCAAGGAATTCCTTGCCTTCCTGGTTCTCAAACAGCGTGTCGTGCTGGGGAGATTGCGCGGTGAGATTGTCGACGTCCCCGTTCGCCGAATAGAGATCTTTCCAGCCGTTGTTGTCAAAATCAATGAAACCGGCTGACCAGCCCGAATACGGAGCGCTAAGCTTTAGGATCTTCGTCCGTGGCGACACATAGGCGAAACGGCGGCCATCATGGTTGACGAACAGCCCCCAGATCTGGCCCATCAGGTCGTTGTAAAAAAGATCCACCCATCCGTCATTGTCGAAATCCCTGGCATCGCATCCCATGGCGGACACGGCGGCGCCGTTTTCGTTGTACGCGACGCCGTAACGAAGGCCTGCCTCCTCGAAGGTTCCGTTACCCCGGTTGAGAAAAAGGAAGTTGCGTTCCGTATCGTTGGCGAGAAACACATCCATCCACTTGTCCTTGTTGAAGTCGGCGGTACAGATTCCCATGCCTTTGCCAGGCATCTTCCCGAAGCCGGAGGACGCGGTGACATCAGCGAATTTCCCCCCGCCCAGGTTGTGATAGAGCCGTTGCGGGACGCTGGGGTAGGTCTTCGGGCTGCAAAACACCTCCGTGTCGCCGCGCTGGCAGCGAAGGTCGGTCTGAGGAGTCCACAGCGTGTAATTGGCCACGGCAAGGTCGAGACGGCCGTCATTGTCGTAGTCGAACCAGGCGGCATGGACGCTCAGCGTACCCGGCGGTTTCTCGATGCCCGATTGCATGGTGACGTCGCTGAAGGCGCCGTGGCCGTCGTTGTGATACAGGGTATCGCGGCCGTTGCTGGTCACAAACAGATCGGGGAAGCCATCGTTATCGTAGTCGGCGGAGGCGGCCCCGAAACTGAACTCGAGATTTTCCCCCGTCAGTCCCGCGGCCTTCGTGACGTCTTCGAAGGTCCCGTCCCGCTTATTGCGCAGCAGGCAATTATAGAAGGATGGATCGGGCCTTTGAAGCCCAGGAAGGGTAGCCCCATTGGTGAAGAAGATATCCATCCATCCGTCTCTGTCGTAGTCGAGAATGGCGACTCCTCCGGACATCGGCTGCGGGAAATACTTGCGCTTACGGAAATCGTTATTGGAGACATAGCGGATACGGGACTTGGGCGCGACGTCGGTGAAGTGCGGGCGTCTTCCGGCGGCCCCGTCCGCTGGGCGGTGGAGGAGGCAGAAAACAGCAAGGCAGGCAGTGGAGGGAAGAACGAACAGAACTGGATGAGGATGGGGCATCCACTTCATCCCACTGGACATCAACCCACCACGTTTACAGCCGCGCCTTGAAGGAAGGCGGCTAAATTGCTCACCGCAACCTCCATCAACCGGGCGCGCGCTTCCCTGGTGGCCCAGGCGATATGCGGGGTGACGATGCAGTTCCTCGCCGTAAACAGCGGGTTGCCGGCAACGGGCGGTTCGACGGAGAGCACGTCGAGTCCGGCGCCGGCGATGACGCCGGTGTTGAGCGCTGCCGCGAGATCCTCGTCCACCACCAACGGACCGCGGGAAGTGTTCAGCAGGAAAGCGGAGGGCTTCATCAGCCGCAGGCGTTCCGCGTTGATGAGTCCCTTGTTTTCCGGCGTCAGCGGGCAGTGGAGACTGATCACATCGGACTCGCGCAACACCTCCCCGACGGAGGCGAAGCGGAAGCCCTCATAAGCAGGCAGGTTGCCCTCGAAGGTATCGTTAGCGATGACGCGCATGCCCATCGCATCGGCAATCTTCGCCGTCTGCCGCCCAATGCGCCCGAATCCGATGATGCCCATCGTCTTCCCCGCCAGTTCCATCAGCGGCGCCTTCCAGTAACACCAGTCCGCGCTTCTCGACCATTCGCCACCACGCACAGACTCCCCGTGAACCCCCACATGATGGCAAAGTTCGAGGAGCAGGGCGAAGGCGTGCTGGGCGACGGATGCCGTGCCGTAGGTGGGAACGTTGGTCACCACAACCCCGTTTGCTTTCGCCGCCGCTACATCGACGATGTTATATCCCGTGGCGAGCACTCCGATATAGCGCAACCGGGGAAGCCGCGCGAGGGCGCCGGCGTCGAGGGGAGTCTTGTTGGTCATCACCAGTTCCGCTTCCCCCACCCGGGAGACGGCTTCGGCGGCGGAAGTGCGGTCGTGCACCTCCACCTCCGCGAGTTGGCGCAGCGCGTCCCAGGAAAGGTCGCCGGGGTTCAGACAGTATCCGTCGAGGACAACAAGTTTCATCTAGCCGATGATACGATAAGTCGTTCACAATGGCGGCGATCGTTACAGCGCAACGCATTCAACTGCTGCGTCCGACGGCGGTGAACTCGATTCTGGCCGAGGTGAGGCAGCTTCAGGCGCGAGGTGAGAAGCTGATCTCCCTGATGCGCGGCGAGCCCGATTTTCGCACGCCGCCGCATATCGTGGAAGCCGCCCAGCGCGCCCTGCGGAACGGGCGGACGGCATATCCGGACAACCGGGGCGAACCGGCCTTGCGGGAGGCGGTGGCCGAGAAGTTGCTGCGGGACAACGGGCTTCGCTACGACCCCGGGCGCGAAATACTGATCACATCCGGCGCCACGTTCGGGATTCACGCGGCCTTCACCGCGCTGCTCAATCCGGGAGACGAGGTGATTCTGCCGGAGCCGCTCTATGATGCCTATCATTCGCCGGCGCTGCTCGCCGGGGGAGCGGTCCGCACCGTGGCGGCGCGCATTCACAAAGGACGCTTCACGCTCGATGCGGCGGCAATCGACGCCGCATGCACCGAGCGGACCCGGGTGCTTCTGCTGAATACGCCGTGGAACCCCACGGGCGCCGTGTTCACAGCCCCGGAACTGGCGGCCATCGGGGAGATCGTGACGCGGCGGAACCTGGTGCTGGTGGCGGATGAGATCTATGAAGCCATCACCTACGGAGCGCCGCACATTTCACCCGCCGCTCTTTCGCCGGAGTTGCGGGCCCGCACGGTGTTGCTGAACAGTTTTTCGAAAACCTATGCGATGACCGGATGGCGGATTGGCTACTGCGCGGCGCCGGCGGAACTGATAGAGGCGATGTTTCTGGCGCTGCAGCAATCAAGCCGCGGTCCGGCGACGTTCGTGCAGGATGCCGGGGTGGAGGCGTTACGGGGGCCGCGGGATTGTGTCGTGGAGATGCGCGAGGAATATGCGCGGCGCCGGAGCCTGGTTTGCGAACGGCTGACGGGTCTTGCCGGCTGCCGCGTCCTGGCGCCGGAAGGCGGCTTCTTTGCGATGCTCGACATCACCCCCTTGGGGCAGCCCTCGAACGAGGTTCGCCGGCGGCTGCTCAACGAACATGGAGTGGTGGTGATCCATGGCTCCGCCTATGGCGCCGCGGGGGAAAACACGCTGCGCCTCTCCTTTGCGAGCGGCGGCGAGACGCTGGCCCGGGGCCTGGAACGTCTGCGCACCGCTTTTGAAGTGATCCGATGATGGACCGTATCCCGATTCAGCATGCCCTCGCCTCCGGAACCGGCGGGGAGGTCCGCTTTGATAAGGTGTCGCGGGCGCTGTACTCGACCGACGCGAGTGTTTACCAGATCGAGCCGTTGGGAGTTCTGATTCCACGGACGCAGGACGACATTATAAAGGCGCTCGAGATTTGCCGTCGCTATCGCTGTCCCATCACGATGCGCGGGGGCGGAACCTCGCAGGCGGGCCAGGCAATCGGGGAGGGGTTGCAGATCGACGTATCGAAGTACGTGAACCGGCTGCTCGAGGTCAACGTGGAGGAGCGCTGGGCGCGCGTCGAGCCGGGCATCGTGCTGGATGAGCTGAACGCGTTGCTGAAGCCCCACGGCTTGCGGTTCGCTCCCGACATTTCCACCGCCAGCCGGGCAACCGTCGGCGGAATGATGGCGAACAACTCGGCTGGAGCGCGGAGCGTGTTGTACGGCAAGACGATCGACCACGTGCTGGAGCAGAAGGTGCTGCTCTCCGACGGGTCGGTGGCGCGCTTTCGTCCTTTGAATGAGGAAGAGTTGGAGGCGGCCTGCGCGGGCGAGACGTTCGAGGCGGGCTGCTATCGCGCCGTGCGCGGCATTGCCCGAACCCATGCCAGCGAGGTCGAGCGGCGGTTTCCGAAAGTTCTACGTCGCGTGGGGGGGTACAACCTCGATGAGTTTACCCAACCGGACAAGCCATTTAACCTGGCTAAGTTGATGGTGGGTTCGGAAGGGACACTGGGCATCATCCTCGAAGCCAGGCTGAATCTGGTCCCGCTACCCAGGCACAAATCGGTGCTCGCCATCGAGTTTGCCACCCTGCTGGATGCCCTGGCGGCGACTCCGCTGATTCTTCAGCACAAACCCTCCGCCGTGGAAGTGATGGACAAGTTCATCCTCGACCACACCAGGCAGAACGCGAACCTGGACCGCATCCGGCGCACCTTTATTCAAGGTGATCCCGGGGCGCTGCTGTGCGTCGAGTTCTACGCGGATGCGGCGGAGGAACTGCAACCAGGGATGGAGGCGGTGGAACGGGAGGTCCGCGCGGCGGGGTACGGAACGCATTTCTTCCATGCGCTCGACCTTCCCGCGCAGGCGCGGATCTGGAGCCTTCGCGAGGCCGGACTCGGGTTATCGATGGCCATGAAGGAAGACGCCAAGTCTCTGTCGTTTGTCGAGGATACGGCGGTGGCTCCGGAGAAGCTGCGCGACTTCATAGACCGCTTCCTGGGGATTGTGCGCCGGCACGGAACGGCGGCGGGCGTCTACGCGCACGCATCGGTGGGGTGCCTGCACGTGCGCCCGGTGGTGAACATGAAGACCGCCGAAGGCGTGAAGAAGTTCGAGGCCATCGCGACGGATATCGCGGACCTGGTCCTCGAGTTCGGCGGCGCGCTTTCGGGCGAGCACGGGGACGGGCTGGTGCGGAGTCCGTTCATGGAAAAGATGTTCGGTCCGGAACTGTACCAGGCGTTCCGCGCCATCAAGAAGGCGTTTGATCCTGAAAACCTGCTGAACCCCGGAAAGATTGTGGATGCGCCTTCCCTGACCGCGAATCTCCGCTACGGGCCCCGGTACCAGACCTCGAACCCGTTCACGTTTTTCGACTATTCAGCTTACGAGAGCGGGGTCGCCGGCGCCATCGAGATGTGCAGCGGCCTCGGGGTGTGCCGGAAAACGATGGAAGGGACGATGTGTCCGTCCTACATGGCGACGCGGGATGAGCAGCACACGACGCGCGGTAGGGCAAACGTGCTGCGGATGGCCATCTCCGGGCGGTTGGGAGAAGCGGGACTCGGAGACGAGGGAGTGAAGCAGGTGCTGGATCTGTGCCTCGAGTGCCGGGCGTGCAAGGCGGAATGCCCCGTGGGTGTGGACGTGGCGCGCTTGAAAAGTGAGTTTCTCGCCGGCTATCACGCGCGGCACGGTGTTTCACCGCGGTCTTGGATCTTTGGCCACGCGGCGGATCTGGCGGTTTGGGGGAGCCGGCTGGCTCCACTGTCGAATGCCGTCGCGCGCAGCGCGCCGGTGCGCTGGCTGAACGAAAGGATCGCCGGAATCGACGCCCGCCGCATACCGCCGAAATGGACGGGCAGGCCGCTTCGCCGCAGGGTCCGGGCGACTGAATCGGCCGGCGCATTTCTGTTCTGCGATACGTTCACCAATTACTACAATCCGGAAACCGGAGAAGCCGCTCTGAAGGTCTTGAAGGCAGCGGGAACCAGCGCCGCGCTCGCGCCCAACGTTTGCTGTGGACGCCCCTTGATTTCGCAGGGATTGCTCGCTGAGGCCCGGCGGCAGGCGGCGCGAAACACGGAGTTGTTGTTCCCGGCGGCAAGACAGGGCAAGCCGTTCCTGTTTTGCGAGCCGAGTTGTCTTTCGGCTCTCAAGGAGGATGTCCCCGCTCTGTTGCGGGGCGAGGCGCGGGAACGGGCGAATGTCGTGGCGGAACACTGTTTTCTATGGGAAGAATACGTCGAATCGCATTGCCGGGGGTTGCGGCTGAAACGCGGCCCGGCGCGGATCCTGCTGCACGGCCACTGTCACCAGAAGTCGCTTGGGCTGGTGGCCCCGGCGAAGGCGCTGCTCGAGAGGATTCCCGGCGCCTCCGTCGTGGACCTTGACGCGGGATGCTGCGGGATGGCCGGCTCATTTGGATACGCAAAGGATCATTACGAGGTATCGATGGCAATTGGAGAGAGAAAACTGCTTCCGGCGGCGCGCCGGATGGAACCTGGCGATGTGCTGGTTGCCGCCGGGATATCCTGCCGGCATCAGGTGCAGGAGCTTGCCGGCCGGCAGGCTGTACATCCCGCCATCCTGATCTCCGGTCTGATGGAAGAGTAGGTTATGAATCTTGCCTGGATCTCAGTGGGAGCGCTCGCGGCCGCCATTGCGCTCAGTTGTTTCAGCCCGATCAATGTGGGGGTGCTCTCCATCGCTCTCGCATGGATCATCGGCGTGTACCTCGGCGGCATGACAGTGAAACAGGTGGCCGCCGGCTTTCCGGTGGATCTGTTCCTGACGCTCGCCGGAGTGACGCTGCTGTTTGCGCAGGCTCAGGTGAACGGGACATTGGAGAAAATCTCGCTGCACGCGGTCCGGCTGTGCAGGGGGAATGCGGCGCTGCTCCCGCTGATGTTCTTTCTGTTGGCCGCTGCGCTGGCATCGATGGGCCCGGGAAACATAGCGACGGCCGCGCTGCTCGCTCCCGCGGCGATGGCGGCCGCCGGCCGGACGCGGATTCCTTCCTTTCTGATGGCGATCATGGTGGGAAACGGAGCGAACTCGGGATCGCTTTCTCCGATCGCTCCGACGGGGATTATCGTGAACGGGTTGATGGAGCGCATCGGGTTGCGGGACTTCGAGTTGACTAACTGGTGGAATAACTTCGCGGCCCATGCCGCGGTAGCCTTGCTGGGCTATCTGCTATTTGGAGGTCTTTCTCTCTTTCGACGCCATTCCGTGGACAGCATCGCGGATACGGAGGCGCCGCCGCTGGATAAGCGGCAATGGATCACGCTGGCCACAATCGCCGGCCTGGTGATAGGAGCGCTTTTTTTCCGGATAAACATTGGCATGGCCGCCTTCGCCGGCGCCGCCGCCCTCGCCCTTCTGCGCGCTTCCGACGACGGCGAGGCGATCCGGAAAATGCCATGGAGCACTTTATTGATGGTTTCGGGAGTTACGGTACTCATCGGAATACTGGAAAAAACAGAAGGGGTCGAGTTGTTCGCCGGCCTGATCGCCCGCATCTCGACGCGCGAATCGGCAACCGCCGTGGTTGCTTTTGTCACCGGGTTGGTTTCAGTCTACAGCAGCACATCGGGGGTGGTTCTGCCGGCGTTTCTTCCTACAATTCCGGCACTTATCCAGAAACTTGGCGGCGGTGACGCTCTGGCGCTGGCATCGTCGATGAACGTCGGCGGACACTTGGTGGATGTTTCGCCGCTATCAACCATCGGAGCGCTTTGTATTGCGGGAGTGACAAGTTATGAAGAAAGCCGGTTACTCTTCTACAAGCTATTGATCTGGGGGTTATCGATGTCGATAGTAGGAGCGCTCTTCAGCTATGTTTTTTTCCGCTGATTTAACCACAAGCGAAAAAAATGAGAAGCAGTGACAAATAATACCTCACCTGCCACCGCTTCCCAAATGGTCCATGGGGTTGTTCCAATTACTAGTGAGGCGAAACCCGATTTCGTTTCATCAAAAACTT
>JABAQT010000055.1 GCA_019187195.1 Bryobacteraceae bacterium | reverse complement strand
TCCCGTGTAATGGGGAAGCGGGCCCGGAGCCACTCGAGGTGATCGGCGGCGGTGGCGGCGCCATCGCAGCGGGAGACGAACAGGGGCATCCAGGCGGCGCAGTGGAGACTGGTTTCGAAGGGATAGGTGGTGAAGAAGGTACTACTGAACTGCTCGAGTTTGCCCTCCTTCATATGGTGGCGCGTGTAGAGTTCCCATCCTGTACCGTGGGCCGGCCTGCAGGAGAGCAGGCTGGCCTGGAAGCCGGGTTCGGCGGCGCGGGTTTCCCAATCGAGAAGCCGCTCCATCTCGCCGATGGTTGTCTTGGGGCCGAAGGAGCGGCGCATGAAAAAGACCGGGCGCGGGGTAAGGCGCTTTTGAATGACGAGGTGGCCCAACACCACCAGTCCGGCTTTCAGTTTGTGATAGAGTTCGCTCCATTCCTGAAGTTTCCAGGCGTCGGCGTTCTGGGAAAGGATCTGCTCGGTCGCGTAGTCCATGGGTTTGGTGGCGATGCGGACGAAGAGGGCCACGTCGCACTCCTCCGCGGCAGGTCCGAGCCATTTCCGGATGCGGTCTTCAAACGGCTCGCCTTCGCGATCCGTGCCGGTGACCTGGATATACACACGTCCGCCGGGTTCGAGGTAAGCGGGCACTTCCGAGACAATTCTGGCGATGAGCGCTTCGCCATCTTCTCCCCCGGCGGAGAACACGTAGTCGCCTTTGAGGGATGGCTCGAAGGGCGGGTGCGAAGCGATGCGGTCGAATTTCATCCCGGCAACCGGCGTGAAGAGATCGCCCTGAAGAATGCGGACGTTGTGGGCTCCGTTGAGCAGGCAGTTGAATTCGGCGTAGCGCACCGCGCGGTCCGTGATGTCGATGGCGGTGACCTCTCCGGCAAACGTGGAGGCGACCAGAGCGGCATAACCGGAGCCGCAACCGATTTCCAGGAAGCGGCCGCACGGGGACTTGGCGAAATGATCGACGAAGCGGCGGGATAGATTCTCGAGGCCGCACATCACAAAATCGCTGTCGTCATGGGCGATTCCGTCCACCCAGAAGCCGCGGTCGGCCGCAATGAAGAAGCCCTGGGAGGGGATAAGGAGAACGGTTGCACGCAGGTTGGCGGGTTCGGCGGGAACCGGTTCGAGGATACCAAGCGCGCGCAGCGCCGCGGTGACGGAAGGTGGGAGGAACCGGTCCACGTGGGCCGGAATGGCGGGGTAGCCCGCGATGAAGGTACGCGCCAGGAAGAGCGGGAGGCTGTCGCCGCGGTAGCGCTGGCGCAGGTATTCTCCGGCGAGCCCGAAGGGCGTGAGGAGCAGATGGAGTCCGGGCAGGGAGAAATGATCGAGGAGAAATTGCTCCGTATATCCGGATTGAGCAAGAAACTCACGCAGCAGGGTGAAGGTTTGGGGCGCGGCGGCGCGCAGGGGGAAAAGGATGTTCATTGAGCCGCGGCCTCCGGAGAGGCGGGAGGTTCAAAACCATCGATGCGGAGAAAATCGGCTCCGATGAGCGCGCCCAGCGCGCGGAGATACTCCTCCTTGGAAAGCGTCATGCGAGAAGCGAAGAACTGGTAATGGCCGGCCGCGGTAGCCTTGCCGTCGCAGCGGGAAACAAGCATCGCCATCCAACTGGCCACGTGGAGGTTGGTTTCAAACGGATACGTCGTAAAGAACGTATAGCCGAGCGGCGTGAGTTTTCCTTCCTGGAGACCGTGGCGGACGTGAAGTTCCCAGCCCAATCCGGGTCTGGGACGGGATTCCAGGAGCCTGTCCGCGAAATCCGGCCCGGCGCACTGCGTTTCCCAATCAAGCAGCCATTCGATCTCCTTTTGCGTGGTGACGGGACCGAAGTTCCGGCGGGCGGTGAAGGTGGGACGCACCGAGGCTCGCTTCTGGAGGATGAGATGGCCAATGACCACCTGAGTGGCCTTCAGCTTGTGGTAAAACATGTTCCACTCCTGGAGTTTCCAGGAGTCCTGGTTCTCGCCGAGCATCTGTTGAATGGCGTATTCATTTGGCGGCAGGGTGAGACGGACGAAGAGGACGGCATCGAATTCGGAGCGGGCTTCGCCGAGCCAGGAGAGGATACGCTCGTCGAAGGACTCGTTTTCGCGGTCGGTGCCGCAGACCTGGCAGTAGAGGCGGCCGCCGGGGTTGAGGTAGGGAGGAATTTCGGTAACCAGGCGTTTGATGATGGCCTCGCCATCCTCTCCTCCCACGGAGAAGATCATGCCATCCTTGAGAGGCGGTTCAAACGGCGGGTTCGAGGCGATGCGGTCGAAGCTCAGCCCGCGGACGGGGGTGAAGAGGTCGCCTTCGAGGACCGTGAGGTTTTGAGCGCCGTTGAGGAGACGGTTGAAGCCGGCGTAGGAGGCGGCGCGGGGTGTGATGTCGACCGCCCAAACCTGTTCGCTGAACTTAGTGGCGAGCAAGGCGGCGAGGCCGGAACCCGTACCCATGTCCAGAAAGGTCTTGCAAGGCGCGCGCGAGATGTGGGCGATGAACTGGCGGCAGATGTGTTCGGTGCCGCTCATGACGTAATCCTTACCCCGGTAGCCGGGGCCCTCGGGCCGGAAGCCGCGATCGGAGGCGACGAATACGCCCAGGGCGGGGTATACGATGACGGGACAGCGCAATCCGGCCGTATCTCCGGGAATGAGTAATCCCAACTGCTCCAAAGCGGCCACCACGGGCGAGGTGAGCCGCTCTTCGAGAGCCGGGCGATCGTAAGTACGCCCCGCGATAAAGAGACGGGCGAGAAAGAGGGGCAGGCTGTCGCCTTCCTCATATTTCTTATTGAGGTACTCGGCCTGGAGACCGTAGGGGTAAAGCAGAAAGTGAATGCTGGGGAGATGGAAGTGAGAGCGGAGAAACTCCTCGGTGTAACCGGATGACTCGAGAAAGTTCCGGATGATAGGGAATGGCTCCGGAAGCCCCAGGCGGAGAGGGAAATCAGAACTCATTACATAGCTTCTAGCAGAAAAAAGGAACGGCTGCTGGCGTATCACGAGTCTGTGCTACGTTAGTTTCGAATGAAACGTTTGCAACCCGTCATCTGGATGAAGGGTACGTTCCTCAATTCGCAGTATCTGCAAAGCCAGGACCGGTACCTCGACAATACACTGCAGTTCCAGATGGAGGCGCTCAGCTCCTATCCCTGGGGATTTCGCGAGTTGAGGCTCGATCAGGAGGCGCTGGCGGGGGGGAACGTCTCGATTTCGAAGGCTTCGGGGATCTTTCCGGACGGGATGCTGTTCGACATACCGGAATCGGACCCGGAGCCGCCGATGCGGCCGATTGCGGAGTATTTCGAGAAGGACCAGACCACGTGCGACGTGTATCTGGCGATACCGGCCTACCGCGAGCGGGGGTTGAACGTGGCCATGGCGTCGCGTGGTTCGGATACGCGCTATCTCGCCGATGTGCTGATGTTGCGGGATGAGAACACGGGCACCATGGAGCGCCCGGTGCAGGTGGCGCGAAAGAACTTCCGGTTCCTGTTCGAGGGAGAGAATCTGAAGGGATACTCATCGCTTCGCGTGGCGCGTGTGAAAAGGACGCCGGCGGGGACGCTGCAGTTCGATGCGCGGTTTCAGCCTCCACTGCTGAACATCGAGACCAGCGACTATCTGATGTCGATCGCGCGCCGCCTGGTGGAGATCCTGTCGGCGAAAAGCAGCATTCTGTCCGGACTGCGAAGGCAGAAGAACCTCACGCTGGCCGATTTCGGATCGTCGGACATCGCGAATTTCTGGCTGTTATACACCATCAACTCGCACTTCCCGCTGATCCAGCATATCTTCGAGGTGAAGCGCGGGCACCCGTCGGACCTGTTCGCGGTGATGCTCTCGCTCGCGGGTTGCCTGACGACGTTTTCCACCACGATTCATCCGCGGGATCTGCCCAAGTACAATCACGATGAATTGGAACCGCCGTTCACGGACCTGGACGAGAAGGTGCGAACGCTGCTCGAGACGGTGGTGCCGAGCAACTTCATCTCGCTGCCGCTGAAACTGGTGTCGCCGCATATCTACGCGACAGCGCTGGCCGACGATAAGTACTTCCGCGATACGCGCATGTACCTGGCGATCAACGCCGACATGAACGAGGGTGAGTTGATTGCCAAGACGCCGTCGCTCATCAAGGTATGCTCGGCGAATCACATCGAGCACCTGGTGAGGCAGGCATTGCCTGGGGTCCTGCTGACGCACAACCCGCGGCCGCCGAGCGCCATTCCGGTGAAGCTGAATCATCAGTACTTCAGCCTGAACATGAGCGGAGTGTACTGGGAGGCGATCCTGCGGGCGCGGAACCTGGCGGCGTATGTTCCCGGCGACTTCCCCACGCCGCAGTTGGAGCTGATTATTCTGCTGCCGGAGTGAGCGCATGAACGTTCTCCCGCTGGCGCTTATCTTTCTTGCGGCGGGCGCGCCGGAGCAGGTGCGGGCGGTATTGCGCGCGCAGGCGGACGCATGGAACCGCGGCGATATCCGGGGATTCATGCGCGGCTACGAGAACTCGGCGGAGACCACCTACATCGGGAGCGCGGTGGTGAAGGGGTATCAGGCGATTCTCGACAACTACCGGAAGCGCTTCGCGGACAGGACCGCCATGGGGCAGCTTGCGTTCGATGGCATTGAAGTGCGCCAGGTTTCGGCGGACGTGGCGATCGCCACGGGGGAGTTCCATCTGAGGCGTGAGGCCCGCGCCGGCGGGGAGGCTTCCGGACGTTTCACGCTGGTATTGCGGCGCGGCGCGGGGGGAGCGTGGCGGATCATTCACGACCACACAAGCGCGGCCGCACCGGCCAGCCGGCGGGAGAAGTGACGCGGCAGAGGCCGGAGAGGCGAAGGCAATCTATCATAGCGGTAGATGCGATACGCAATTTTGTTTATCTCTACGGCTTTGTTCGGATTTCCTCATTACCAGCAGTTGGGCGAGGGCGTCTACGCGGCGGGGTTTGCCGCGAAGTATGGATCGGCGAACAGCGGATGGGTGGCGCTTGATGAATCCACGTTGTTGATTGATACGCCGAAAGGGATCGATGCGCAGGAATACATCGATGGAGTGGAAAAGATCACCGGGAAGCCTGTCCGTTGGGTGCTGTTGACGGACCCGGAGGCACGGAGCAGTCCGGAGATGGCGGCGCTCGAGGCGCGGGGAGTCAAACGGATCGACCGGACCAGCGGGGGAATCGAATTGTTCCCCTACTCCGGGGGGCGCGCCGTATTCATCCGCAACGCGAAAGTGCTGTTCACCGGCCCGGCGGGCGTGAATGGACCGCGGATGAAGCTGGCGGGCAAGGATACGGCGGAGTGGCTGGCGGCGGTGGAGATGATGGGGAAGCTGGGCGCGGAGAAGGTAGCGCCGGGCTACGGATCGTGGGGCGATGGTTCGCTGCTCGAGCGGCAGAGGCGGTTTCTGCGTGAATTGCGGCGCCAGGTGGGGCACATGATTTCGATGGAGCGTCCTCTCGAGACGATCGAGAAGGAAGTGAAACTGCCGGCCGCTGATTTCGTGTGGATGCCCTACGATGATCCCGTGGCGGAGGACATCCGGCATGTCTATGCGGAGTTGACGGTTCCGGCGGCCCCGTTCCAGGGGAAGCCGCTGAGCGGCTCGAAGCCGCACGCGCTGGTGTTGATCGGCGACCGCTATCACGAGCCGGGGCATGTGAGGGACGGGTTGCAGCCCGTCTTCGACGCCACCGGCGTCGTGCCTCATTTCACAGTGGACGTGCGCGCGTTGAACGCGGAGAACCTGGCGAAGGTGAAACTGCTGGTGATCCTGCGCGACGGGATGATGTGGCCGGACGGGCCGGCGGGGAAATACCGCATCTGGATGACGCCCGAACAGGAGAAGGCGGTGGTGGATTTCGTAAACCGGGGCGGCGGATTTCTGAACCTGCACAACTCGATGGGCCTGTATCCGGAGAACGGCCCCTACCTGAAGCTGGTGGGCGGCAAGTACATCGGGCATGGGCCGCTCGAGCGGTTTCGCGTGGAGGTGGTGGATCATACTCATCCGATCACGAGGGGGGTGCAGGATTTCTTTGCCGCTGATGAACAGCACACGCCGCCATACGACGACACGAAGGTGCGGCTGTTGTTGCGCAACCGGAGCGATGAAGGGAAGACGGCCGCGGCGGGATGGGCGTACGAACCGGGGCGCGGGCGGGTGTGCCACCTGGCCAGCGGACACACGCGGGAGGCGCTGGGCAACGCGGAGTTTCAGAGACTGATGCGGCAGGCCGTCGAGTGGCTGGCGGGCCGCTGAGACAGCGCGTCGTTTCGATAAGATGGAACGCGCATGAACCGAAGGAACTTCTTTGCCGCTCTCGCCGCCGGGCTCCCTGGGACGGCGCTGTTCAACAGGCCCCTGGCCGCCCAGGCGAAATCGCTCAACCTCAAGATCACGGGTCTGCGCACGATCACAGTCAACGCCGGCAGCGTCAACTGGGTGTTCTGCAAAGTCGCCACCAACCAGGGCATCACCGGACTTGGTGAAGGCTCCATCACGAGCAAGGAAGCCACGCTCGGCCAGGCCATCATGGAGCACGAGCGGTATCTTCTTGGCAAGGATCCCACCGATATCGAACTCCTCTGGCAAGCGATGTTCCGCTACCCGCGCTGGCGCGGCGGACCCATTCTCAACAGCGCCATCAGCGCCGTCGAAATCGCCCTCTGGGATATTCTCGGCAAGGCTCTCGGGGTGCCTGTCTACAAACTTCTCGGAGGCGCCGCCCGGCGGCGCATCCGCCTCTACAAGGACGTCGGCGGATCGAGCGCCGAGCAACTGGCCGCCTCCTTCGAGCAGGCCAAGGCTGAGGGATTCACCGCCGCCAAATCCGGCTTCATCACCATTCAGAACGAACTTGTCCGCCCGGCGTTCGCCGTCCGCGAAGCCGCCCGCAAGGTGGAGGCGGTGCGTAAAGCCGTTGGCGACGACTTCGATATCTGCATCGACGCTCACGGCCAACTGACCACGGCCATGGCGGTCGATTTCTGTACGCGCATAGAAGAGTTCCGTCCTTTCTTCGTTGAAGAGGCCACGCAGCTCGAGGACCTGGGCGAACTCGAACTTCTACGCCGGAAGACCAAAGTTCCGCTTGCGACCGGCGAGCGTTCCTTCACCAAGTACGGCTTCGCGGATTTCTGCTCGCGGCACCTTGTCAACTATGTCCAGCCGGATGTCTGCCACGCCGGCGGCATCCTCGAGCTGAAGAAAATCGGCGCGCTTGCGGAGACATACCGCGTCGAAATGGCTCCGCACAACCCGCAGAGCATGGTCAGCACGCTTGCCTCACTCCACGTCGACGCGACGACTCCCGCGAGCACCATTCAGGAGTACAACCCCAACCGCCAGCAGTGGGTCCAGGATTTGTTCCAGGGCTACGTGCTTCCGGTCAAGGACGGATTCGCCGCTCTTCCGGACCGTCCCGGGCTCGGGGTGGAACTCGACGAGAGGGTAGCGGCTCAACATCCCTATAAGCCCGTCAACCGCCCGCGGTTCGTCTTCGAGGACGGGGGCGTGGCCGACCACTAGGGCTGAAATGCGAAAGGACTGGCGCCAGGACACACACATGACGGACAACCAGGATCAACAGGATCAACTGGAAACAGAGGCCGCGCGATCCTTGCTGGACCAATTGCTGACGGACTCGCGGCTTTACACCCGAAGTCCGGACTACAAGAATCTGCTCGATTTCGTCGCCAGGATGCGCAACTTCGCGCCATTCAATGCGATGCTTCTCCAGATACAGAAGCCGGGTTTGCGGTTCGCCGCTTCGGCGCTGGATTGGAAGGTTCGATTTGACAGGAGGCCTTTGGAGGGGGCTCGCCCCCTGCTGATCCTGTGGCCTTTTGCACCGGTTGCGCTGGTTTACGATGTTCTCGATACGGCGGGAGCACCGCTTCCGCGAGACGCCTTTTCCTTCCACGCCCAGGGATCCGTTGACGCCGCCAGGATCGCATCTTTCGCGAGAGCGCTGCGAAAGAAAAACATCGACTGGCTCTTTGTCGACGCCGGCGACCAGAATGCGGGGTCTATCCGGGTTATCAAGAGGGCGACGGATGACAAGGAAGCCACGCAATACCGGATAGACGTAAACCGGAACCACCAGCCGCCAGTACAGTTCGTGACAGTGGCGCATGAACTGGGGCACCTTTTTCTCGGTCATCTCGGGCCGGACAAGAAGCTGAACGTTCCGAAACGTCCGCCTCTAGACCACAGCCAGGAAGAGTTGGAAGCAGAATCCGTTGCTTACCTGGTCTGCGCGCGAAACGGCGTCGCATCGGCGTCCGAAACGTACCTGGAACATTATGTTCAGGAAAACACGACCGTTGACGACATCGACGTGTACCAGGTGATGCGAGCGGCCGGCCAAGTGGAGACGTTATTGGGTCTTGCCGCGCACACGAAGTTCGAGGCGCGTGGCCGGCGCGGATCAGGGGGCGGTTGATGACCCTCTGCCTTATCCGCGGGAACTAACCGAACTCGAAGCCCGCCAGCCCATAGATCATGTCACCGCCCGCCAGCGCCGTGCCCGCGGCATCGCCACGGTACATCCGCGTCAATCGACGCACGGGAGCAAATCCCATCTCGCGCGCCACCCGCACGGCGGCTTCGTGCTCATCGCACAAATCCCACGCGGCGGTCTCGCCCGCGTGCCGCGCGAGAAATGCGCCGGCCAATCGCCGCGCCGTCTCCTCGTCCCGCGCGACGCACGGTCCGAAAAATCGTGCCAGCCGGCCTGGCCGTGACATCGCGTAGCCGCGCCCCGGGACGGCATAGACTTCCTCTCCGGCCAGACTTCGCAGCAGCGCCGAGCGGTCCACCCCAAACGCCTCCCTGTCCAACTCGAAATCCACCTCACCGTCCAAATTCTCCGCCACGCCGTTGAACGGACCCGCCGCCCGCGTCCATCGTCCCACCGGACGCTCTTCCACGAACCCCAGTTTTGCGTAGACGGGACGCCCCAGACTGGTGGCGTCCAACTTCACGCAGCGCACTCCGCTCGCGTCGCAGAACGCCAGGGCCTTCGCCACGAGTTCCCGGGCGAATCCCTTTCCGCGCTGCGCTTCGGCCGTGAGGACCATCCCGATCCACGCCAGGCTCCGGTCATACACAATCGCCGCCGCCGTCGACACCAGGCGGCCATCCACGCGCTTCCCAAAGCAGCCTTGCGGCGCCAGTTCCAGCAGCCGCTCCCAGTCACGGACCGTCTGGTTCCACGCGGCTTCATTCGAGAGGGCGAGGGCCTCATTCCCATCAAACGGAGGTATCATCGGCGAATATGCGCGATGGTACCATTAGCCGCCGCGCGGCGTTGTCGATGCTCGCCTCCGCCGCCTGGGCGCAACAACAGATTCCCTACCGCGACTACTCCCGTTGCCTTCCGGATTTTCTCCGGCACCTTGCCTCGGAATCCGTCAAGAAAAGGAACGAGGCCATCGGCCAACTCACTACCGCGGAGGCGATCGCCGCCCGGCGGCAGTGGGTGCGCCGCACCTTCTGGGAGATCAGCGGCAAGCCCCCCGAGCGCACTCCGCTCAACGTGCGCACCACCGGCGGTTTCACCCGCTCCGGTTATCGCGTCGAAAAAATCGTCTACGAAACCCAGCCTGAACTTTTTGTTCCCGCCAACCTCTACATCCCCACCAGCGGAACGGCCCCCTATCCCGGCGTGCTCTTCCAGATGGGCCATTCGCTCAATGGCAAAGCCGCGGTTGTCTACCAGAAGTGCTGCCAAGGCCTTGCGCAACTCGGCTTCGTTGTACTCGGCTTCGATCCGATGGGACAGGGTGAGCGCACCTACTACCCTCGCCCGGACAGCACGCTTACACGCCTCCGCTCCGCCGACGATGAGCACACCGTCCCGGGCCAGCAACTGCTACTGCTGGGCCTCTCCGCCACCTGGCTACAGGCCTGGGATTCCGTCCGCAGCCTCGATGTTCTCGCCTCCCATCCCCTTGTGGACCCCAAGCGCCTCGCATCCACCGGCAACTCCGGAGGCGGCACCACCACCATGTTCCTCGCCGCGGCCGATGACCGGCTCGCCGCCGCCGCGCCATCCTGTCCCAACACCGAGAACTTCGCCTGCGAGGATTTCAACCCGCCGGGTTCGACCGACGACGCCGAACAGGATTTCGCCGGCTCGGGAGCGCTCGGCTTCGATCGCTGGGATCTCCTCTATCCCTTCGCCCCCAAGCCTCTTCTCGTCCTGGTCAGCGCGAAGGATTTCTTCGGCACCTACTCGCCGCGCTACATGCAAAACGGCCGCGCGGAGTTCGCCAAACTCGCGGCCGTTTACCGGACGCTTGGGAAAGCGGAACAGATCGCCTGGTGGGAATCCCCGCTTCCCCACGGACTCAACTATTCCGCCCGCATGCGGATCTACCATTGGTTCCGCCGCTGGCTGAAGGACGACCGAACGCCGCTCAAGGCCGAGCCTCCCGTCAACCCCGAACGGGACGAGACGCTGTGGGTCACTGAAAAGGGCAACACTGTCCGCTCGCTCGGCAGCGCCCGTCCTCTCGATCTTGCCCGCGCGCGGCCGCAAACCCCGGCGGACCTCAAACAGTTGCTCCATCTCGAGGAGATCCCCGTCCGGCCACGTCGGGTAAAGATCGCCGAAGCGCCCTCGGAAGGTTGCACGATCGAAGCCATGGAAGTCGCCACCGCTACCCATGTCTGGGTTCCGGGGTGGGTCTTCCATCCCCCGAAGTCCGATGGCGTCACCATTCTCCTTCACCCTTCAGGCCGCAACGCAAGCTGGGGTGAAGGGGGTCTCTGCCATCAACTCGCCCAGGCCGGCATCACTGTCTGCGCCCCCGACGTGCGCGGCATCGGCGACCTCACCGCCGAAGCCGGCCGCGGCGCGCTCCGCTATACGCTTCCGCACGCGAGCGAGCATAACTACGCGTGGGCCGGCGTCATTCTCGGGCAGAGTCTCCTCGCCCAGCGGGTCACCGATCTCATCACTCTCATCCGCACGTTCCGCGGCGAAAAGATAACCGTCGCCGCTCTTGGGAAGATGGCCGTCCCCGCCTTGTTCGCCGCCGCCCTTGAACCCGTCGAGAAACTCTACCTCGCCGGGGGGCTCGCCTCTTATCGCCACCTGCTCGAAGTCGAGGAATATCCGCATCCGTTCGCGAACTTCCTCCCGGGCGTTCTCCTTCACACCGATCTGCCGCAAATCGCCGCCTCTCTGCGCAACGTCACCGTGGGTGGATGCGTGGATGGAGCGGGTAAGCGCCTCGAAGCCGCCGAAGCCACCAGGCTCTACCCGAAGGCCACCGTTCTGCCTGACGAGGCCTGGACAACCGAACGCCTCTCACGGCTTTAGCCATTTGTCCGGATGAAAAGCAAGCGCTCCAGCCCGCAAGGGAGCGCTTCGACAAACGCGGCGCATTCGGCGACGGTGATCCACCGTTCCGCTCACGGCTTCAACCACTGGTCCAGATGCTCGCGCACGAAATCATCGTCCGTAAGATGCGGGTACGCCTTCACCACGCGATCGATCTCCTCCATCTGCCCGCGGGACAACCCCTCATCCGGATCGAGACACCATAACCCCTCGAGCAGCCCCTGACGCCGCAGAATCTCATGGATCCCGGCGATGCACCCGTGAAAGGCGTTCGCCACGTCGAACAACGCCGCGTTTGCATCCGTCAACTGGGCGTTGAGCGCGAGAATCTCTTCGGCCGCGCCCTCGCGCGTTCGTTCGAGCAACTCCACCGCGCGCTTCGTCCACACCGCCCACTGCCCCAGCAGCCCGCCGCAAATCCGCACCGCCGTTCCTTCCACGGCGAACGGCGTGATCAGGTCGGCCAGAATGTTATCGTCGTTGCCCGTGTATAGCGCCACTTCGGCCGCCCGTCCCGAAGCCGCCACCGCCCGCACGACATCGATCGTCTGGTAGCGGTTGAAGGGAGCCATCTTCACCGCCACAACGTTTTCGATCTCGACGAACCGCCGCCAGAACGCATACGGCAGCACGCGTCCACCCACCGCCGGTTGGAGATAAAAGCCGAACACCGGCAACACGGAAGCCACGGCCTCCGAGTGAGCAATCATCTCCTCCACGGTCGCTGTCTTCAAGGCCGCCAGGCTCAGCAACACCGCGTCATACCCCAGCCGCGACGCCAGTTCGGCTTCCTTCACAGCCTGCGCCGTTGCGCCGCAAACCCCGGCGATCCGGACCACGTCCGGCGCTTCTTCGGCGGCCATCTCGAGGACCGGCGCGAGCAAGCCGCAATCCCTGATGGCGAACTGCGTGGTGTGCACCCCAACGGCCACCCCGCCCGCGCCGGCCGCCACGTAATATCGCGTTAGCGCGCGCTGCCGCCGCTCGTCTAGCTTCCGTTCCGCGTTCAAAGCCAGGGGATGCGCGGGAATCACCATTCCCCGCAGGAGTTTTTCTCGTAGGTTCATGCTTTCTTGCATGGTAACCTTGTTCCCTCATCCGCGGCTCTCCGGCGAAATCAGCGTTAGTTCCCGCTTATCCGCGCGAAATCCGATGAGCCTATAATCGGAGTTGAAAGGCCCCCAAAAGCCTTGCCCTCATATGTAATCTCATCCACCCGGAAGGAGGAATCTTAGAAGGATGGGCGCTACTCTTACCGCTACTTCTCATCTAAATCGAACCAAAGTGGAAACCGGCATCCGCGGGGTGCTGTGGTTTCTGTATCCGCTGTGCGTATTTCTCATCTATAAACAGGCTCTCCACGCAATTTCCTTCACCGCCGCCAACGAAGGCGGACTGCTGGTCGTGCTGGCGATGGCGGCCGCGATCGGCCTGCCGCTGACCGGCCTGGCGATCGTGCAGCGATCTCTTCCCGCCGCTTTCGCGGGCTATCTGACCATTGTCATCCCTCCGCTCATCACCGCCACCGGCGGCCTGCTCCGCGTTGGGGAGCACGGGGGTTACTGGACGGCTCTGGCGGTTTCCGTTCCCACCGTGGTTTTCGGGGGCGGAGCCGCGCTCAGCCTGAGTCCCGGCAAAGCGCTGGTGAAGGCGCACCGGGCAACCGCCCTGGCGCTGGGGATCTTTGTCCTCGCGCACCTGACGAATCACCTGTTCGCGCTCCACAGCCTGGCCGCTCACAAAGCGGTTCAGGACGCGCTGCGGGTGGTTTACAGGAACCCGGTCATTGAGCCACTGCTGATCGCGGCGCTCATCGCGCAGGCTCTCTCGGGAGTGGCGCTGGTGTGGCGGAACCGCTACCGGCAGGGCTTTCTCAATCATGTCCAGGCCGCGTCCGGCCTGTTCCTCACCGTGTTTCTCTGCTCGCACGTCACCGCCGCGCTGGTGAACGGCCGCGCGCTCTCCCACACGGAAACAGATTTCCTGTTTGCTTCGGGAGGTCCCGCCGGATTGCTGCATTCACGAGGCGCGGTAACGCTGATTCCCTACTACTTCCTCGCCTCGGTCGCTTTCTTTACTCACGTGGGCGGAGCGATGCGGAGGAATCTGCTGCGCAAGCGCTCGCCGCTTGCCAACCGCGTGAACGCGGGTGTATTCGCCCTTGGGGTTGTGGTTTCCGTGCTCATCCTGGCCGCGCTGTGCGGAGTGGGCGGATTGAGCCGCGGCGTTTAGGCCGCCATCGCGCGATAATAGGACGGAACCTTCCCCACACGCCCGCTCACGGGCATTCGAGGATACAGGAGTAATGCCGGAAAGGCCTTTCGTCCACCTTCACAACCACACCGATTACTCGCTTCTAGACGGAGCCTGCGAAATCGGGCAGATGATGCAGATCGCGGCACGGCAGGAGATGCCGGCCATCGCGATGACCGATCACGGCAACCTCTTCGGGGCGGTCGAGTTTTACAACAAAGCGAAAGAACACGGCATTCAACCCGTCATCGGCTGCGAAGTCTATGTTTCGAAGAAGGACCACCGGGACAAGTCCGACACCCGCTATAACCACCTCGTTCTGCTGTGCGAGAACCAGGAAGGCTACCGCAACCTGATCAAACTCGTCTCGACCGGCTTTCTCGACGGTTTCTATTACAAGCCCCGCATCGACAAGGACCTCCTCGCGCGGCACTCGAAGGGCCTCATCGGCCTCTCCGCCTGCCTTCAGGGCGACATCAATGAGACCCTGCTCGCCGGGGAGTACGCCGAAGCGCGCCGCATGGCCCACACCTATGAAGACATGCTTGGCAAGGGCAACTTCTTTCTCGAACTCCAGGACCACGGCCTCGATGAAGACCGCCGCGTCATCCCCCTGGTCGAAAAGCTTGCCCGCGACACAAGCATCCCGCTGGTCGTCACCAACGATGCGCACTACCTCACGCATGACGATTCGCGCATGCATGAGATCCTCCTCTGCATCCAGACCGGAAAGACCATGTCCGATCCCAACCGGATGCGGTTCACCACCAACGAGTTCTATTTGAAGACGCGCGCCGAGATGGCGAAGCTCTTCTCCGATCACGAAGACGCCCTCGACCGCACCTGGGAGATTGCGCAGCGCTGCCACGTCAAGCTCGAGAAGGTATCCGATCCGTTCCCCCGGTTCGAAATCCCCGAAGGCCACACCACCGGCACCTACTTCGAATGGGTCGCCCGCCACGGTTTTGAAAAACGCCGCCCGCGCCTGGAAGCCATGCGGGCCCGCGGCCACCTGAAGCACGAACTGGGCGCCTACCTCGACCGTCTGGATTCGGAAATCCGCATGATCCAGAAGATGAAGTTTGCCGGCTACTTCCTCATCGTCTGGGATTTCATCCGCTTCGCCAAGTCCAAGGGCATTCCCGTCGGCCCGGGGCGCGGTTCCGCCGCGGGCAGCCTGGTCAGCTACGCCATGGAGATCACCGACGTCGACCCGCTCCAGTACGGCCTGCTCTTCGAGCGCTTTCTGAACCCCGAACGCGTCAGCATGCCGGATATCGACATCGACTTCTGCACCCACCGCCGCGGCGAAGTCATTCAGTACGTCACCGAGAAGTACGGCCGCGAGCAGGTGGCGCAGATCATCACATTTGGGACGCTGGGGGCCAAAGCCGCCATCAAGGACGTCGGGCGCGCCCTCGACATGACGTTCGCCGATGTCGAAAAGCTCACCAAACTGGTTCCTCCCACGCTCAACATCAAGCTAAGGGAGGCCATCGAGCAGGAACCCGGTTTGCAGGACGCGGCCCAGAAAGACAGCCGCGTCAAGGATGTCCTCAGCGTCGCCCAGCGTCTCGAGGGTCTCGCCCGCAATGCCGGGGTTCATGCCGCCGGCGTCGTCATCTCCCCCGTTCCACTCAAGGAACTGGTTCCGCTCTACCGCACCAACCGCGACGAAGTCGTCACCCAGTTCGACATGACCGGTCTCGAGAAACTCTCCCTCCTGAAGATGGACTTTCTCGGCCTCACAACGCTCACCATCGTCCATGACGCCATCGATCTCATCAGGAAACATCACGGCATCGAAGTGGCGCTCGAGGAGATTCCTCTCGACGACCCCAAGACCTACGAAATCTTTTCGAAGGGCTATACGAGCGGCGTCTTCCAGTTCGAATCGCAGGGTATGCGCGACATCCTCCGGCGCTACGAACCCACGCGCATCGAGGATCTCTGCGCGCTGAACGCCCTCTACCGGCCCGGCCCCATCCAGGGGGGGATGGTCGATGACTTCATCGACCGCAAGCACGGCCGCAAGGAAGTCACCTACGATCTGCCCCCGCTCAAAGACCTGCTCGAGGAGACCTACGGCGTCATCGTCTACCAGGAACAGGTGATGCAGATCTCGAACGTTCTCGCGGGCTATTCGCTTGGCGACGCCGATCTGCTCCGCCGGGCCATGGGAAAAAAGAAAGCCGAAGAGATGGCCAAGCAGCGCCAGCGGTTTATCAACGGCGCTCTCGAACGCGGCTTTCCGCAGAAGAAAATCGAAAAGATCTTCGATCTCATGGAGCAGTTCGCCGGATACGGCTTCAACAAGTCGCACTCGGCCGCCTACGCCTACCTCGCCTACGTCACCGCCTATCTGAAGGCGCATTATCCGCGGGAGTTCATGAGCGCCCTGCTGACCTCGGAAACCGGCAACACCTCGAAGGTTGTGAGGTACATCAACGAATGCCGCGAAATGGGCATCAAGGTGCTGCCGCCGGACATCAACTTCAGCGGGCTCAATTTCACACCCGACGGGGAAGCGATCCGCTTCGGCCTGGGAGCGGTCAAGAACGTGGGCGCCTCCGCCGTCGACGCCCTCCTCGCCGCCCGCGAGAAACTTGGAACCTTCCGGTCCCTCTATCAACTTTGCGAGGAAGTCGATCTCGCCGCCATCAACCGCCGCATGCTCGAGAGTCTCATCCGGGCCGGCGCGATGGATTCCCTGCGCTCCCCGCGCAGCCGCCTCTTCGCCGCCGTCGAAGCCGCCATGGATGCCGGCGCCCGCGTGTGGAAAGACCGCGTGAGCGGGCAGGCCGGGCTCTTCGGCTTCGAAATGTCCGAGACGGCCGACCCGCCCCTCCCCAACGTGCCCGATTGGACGCCCCAGGAGATGCTTTCCGGCGAGAAGGAGATGCTCGGCATCTACGTCACCGGTCACCCCCTCGATCCATTCCGCGACAAGATCGGCGAACTCACCCCGCACTCGACGGAGACACTCGAGGGGCTCGGCCGCGGGACGGAGGTCAAACTCTGCGGCATCCTCACCGGCATCCAGCGACGGCGCAACAAAGAGGGCAAGCTTTTCGCCGTCATGCAGCTCGAGGATTGGTTCGGCGGCCTCGAGGCCATGGTGTTCAACTCGAGCTTCGAGGCGCTCACACCCTTCCTTGTCGAGGACAAAGCCGTGATGGTGCGCGCCGCCGTGCTCCCGGAGGAGAACGCCGCCCCACGCCTCAACATCCAGGAGATCATCCCTCTCGAAATCGCCCGCGTGAACTACCCTTCGCTCATTTCCATCCGCGTCTCCCTGGGAAACCCCGAACGCGCCCAGGCGCTGAAGGACCTCATCGGCCGCAAGCCCGGCGATACCGAAGTCCGCCTGCGCCTTGAAAAACCGCGCGAGTTCTCCGTCATCCTCGACCTGCTTGCCACCAAGGTGAGACCCGACAAGGAGTTCTTCTCCGAAGTCGAAAAGATCTGCGGCCGGGAAGCAGTCGAAGTCCTGGCCAGCTAGAATAAACAGGAGTGGAATCTTCTTCACAGCCGGCCACCCAGACAACCGTCGGCCCTGTCTGGCAACGGGTGCAGCTTGCGCGGCATCCCAAGCGCCCTCATACTCTTGATTACGTCAGGTATCTGCTCACCGATTTCCAGGAGCTCCACGGCGACCGCGCCTTTGGCGAGGATGCCGCGATAGTCTGCGGGATGGGCATGTTCGAGGGCCAGCCCCTGATGCTCGCCGGCCATCAGAAAGGCCGGGACACGAAGCAGAAGCTCATCCGCAACTTCGGCATGCCCAAGCCCGAGGGGTATCGCAAAGCGATGCGCGCCATGAACCTCGCGGCGAAGTTTTCGCGGCCGATCGTGACCCTTCTCGACACCCCCGGCGCCTACCCGGGCATAGACGCCGAAGAGCGCGGCCAGGCCCAGGCCATCGCCTATAATCTTCGTGAAATGTCGCGCCTCGGCGTCCCCATCATCGTCATCGTCATCGGCGAAGGCGGCAGCGGCGGCGCCCTCGGGCTCGGCGTCGGCAACCGCGTTTACATGCTCGAGAACAGCATCTACAGCGTGATTTCCCCGGAAAGCTGCGCCGCCATCATCTACCGCGACGCGGGGAAGGCCGAAATGGCCGCCGACGCACTCAAACTCACGGCTCCCGATCTGCTCCGTCTCGGTCTCATCGACGCCATCATCCCCGAGCCGCCCGGCGGGGCCCATGAACACCCGGAGCAGACGGCCGAACTGATGAGAATCCAAATCCGGGCCGCGCTCGAGGAGATGAAGCACATGTCTCCCGCGCAGCTCATCGATGAACGCTACACGAAGTTCCGTGACATGGGAAGCTTCTTCGAGGAGAGCGGGGCATGAAGAGCGCCCGTCTCTGGATTGCCGCCGCCGTCATCCTCTTCATCGGTCTGGTCGTCTATTCCACCCTCGGCATGCGCAAACATCGCGTGGAAGTCTGCATGGAGTTCAACGGGCAGACCTCCTGCCGCACGGCCGCCGGCGAAACCGTCGACCGCGCCCGCAGAGCGGCCATCGACAACGCCTGCGCCACGATCGCCTCCGGCGTTGGCGACAGCATCGCCTGCCAGAACAAGCCGCCGGTCAGCGAGAGACGGATCGAATAAGGGGCTATCCACCGCCGCTTGGGGTGATGGAATCGGCTGGAGTTTTCCGCCTTCTTGAAGGGAGGACCATAATGGGCGACTATTCGACCGAGCGCTACAACCCTACTCTGGCCCACTGCGGAGTGCTTCAACTGATGTTCGACGGCAAGTACCTACGCATGACGGGCGGATCGAAGAGTTACAGCTACCCCGCGGTATCCGGAAAACCCGACGCCTCGGGGCAGTTCGACTACAGTGTGGCCCGGCAGAAGATCTCTAATGTGGGACCGATTCCGGCGGGAACCTATTGGATCCGGCCTGATGAGCTGGACGATAACTATTGGAACACGTTCGTGCCCGGCTTCGAGAGATCGTGGGGGCGCTATCGCATCACGATTCATCCATTCACGACCACGGAAACCTATGGGCGCGGGGGATTCTTCATACACGGAGGCACGGTGGCCGGAAGCGCGGGGTGCATCGACCTGACCACACATATTGATGCGTTCGCCGCTGATCTTAAAAAAGAAGTGGGAGCGACTACCACCTGCCAGATTCACGTATATGTGGTGTATCCGATTCTGGGGGACTTCCCGACGCCTTCCGGCACGTCGCGGTACACCTAGATATGCGACAACACCTGATCCTAAGCCTGATTCTCGGACTGCTGGGGCTGATGCTTTTCGTGGACTACACGCTGCTGAAGGAGGCCTACGGCAGCGGACCGCCATACTACGGACGTTCCGTGAACATGGACAAGTGGGTCGATCCACTGCCGGTGGTGATCTGGTTCGACGTGGCGGTGGCCGTTATCGCGGGCGGATTATGCTGGTTATGGTTGCGGGGACAGCGGCGGTAGGGGAGCCTCCGCGCGTCCGCGCCGCTACTTCCTGGGCGGGCTGATCATGATATGGGCGCCCGCGGTTCCCGGGTACATCAGCCACGGATAGGGGCCGGACTTGGTCGAAAGGCCCGTGGATTCGGCGGTGGCGTAGGGAACATAGATCACCCAGCGGAGATAGGAGTCAGTCACCTGTCCGCTCGATGGGTCATAGCCGCTGCCGGTGAGCACATAGAGCATGCGCGGCTCTTTCGGCATCCTGAGTTTTCCGTCGTCCACCTCTTTCCAGCGGAATTTGTGGCGTTCCGCGCCTTTCATTCCCTGGGCGGTGAGCTCCCGGCCACGCGCCATGAACGGCTCGAGGTCCTTGTGATAACAGGCGGCGCTGAAGGTTTTGGCATGCGGGTCGCTGGCGAGACAGATCATGTCGTTCGAGCCTTTGCGGAGGGTGACCAGTTTGTCATCCGCCGAGTAGCCGAGAACGGTAGCGCCGGCCCGTCGTTCGGCTGGCGCGGCGAGCACGGCGGCGGCAATCTGTTGTTCGGCCGGCGGCGTGGCCGCGGCCGCGAATGAGACAGCGGCAAGAAACAGTGTGGATATCATACGTCGGGTTGCTCAAAGATATCACAGGAGCGGGTTGCTTCGCGGCGGGCGGAGCCGCATATCGATATAGAGCCCCATCATTCCGAGAGCCGCAACGCCCGCGCCGGCGTGAAAAACAATCGCCGGGCCAAAGCGGTCCCACACCGCGCCCGCCGCGGCGCTCGCGGAAAGCATCATCAATCCGCTGAGAAGGCTGAACAGGCCGAACGCGCTGCCACGTTTCTCAACGGGGGCCACATCCGCCACCAGGGCGGCGAGCAATCCCTGGCTGAGTCCCATGTGAAGGCCCCACAGAAAGATTCCGGCCGCCAATCCCGTCAATCCGGCCGCGCCGGCCAGAAACAGATCGGCGGCGGCCAGTGCGGCTCCCCCAATCAGCAGGATCCACCGCCTGTCCAAGGTATCCGAATACCGGCCCGCCGGGTACGACGAAACTGCATACGATAGGTTCATCAGCACGAGCACCGCGGGCACGAAATCCGCCCTCAGGCCCACGTTACCCGCCCGGAGCACGAGAAACGCCTCGCTGAAGCGGGCCAGAGTGAACACCGCGGCGATGGCCATCACGTACCAGAACGCGCGCGGGAGGTCCCCGAGATCACTCCAGCGGACCGCTTGCCCGGGCCGCATGCTCCCCGGCCCCGGCGCATCGCTCACAAGAAGAGCCAGCAGGAGGACGGAGACAAAGGCGGGCAGCGAAGCGATCCAGAACACGGAGCGGAAATCTCCGCCCAGAGCCAGCATGCAGACAATCGCCCCGAGCGGGCCGAGGAAAGCGCCGATTGTGTCCAGGCTTTGACGAAGACCGTAGCTCGATCCGCGCATGCCCGGGGGCGCGAGATCGGCCACCAGGGCGTCTCTTGGCGCGCCCCGAATCCCCTTCCCGATCCTGTCGACGAAACGCGCGGCAAAGACCGTGCCGAACGATTCGGCAATGGGGAATAGCGGCTTGGCAAGAGCCGCTATTCCATAACCAATCAAGAGGAGAGTCTTCCGCCTCCCAAGCCGGTCGCTCAGGACTCCGGAGAGGAGCCTGAACAGATGGACAACGCTTTCGGCGACGCCTTCGAGCACTCCCACCGCCGTCGCGCTCGCCCCGAGAACCTGCACGAGGAACAAAGGCAGCAGCCCCAGAATCATCTCCGAGGAGATGTCCATGAACATGCTCACGAAACCAAGCGCCCAGATCCCCCTGGGGATAGCCATAAGCCCCTTCGGGGAGTGTGGAGGATCGGTATGACCGGCGGAGAGCGGCATGAAGGGGTGCGGGGCGGCGAGGCCCGGTCCTGGTACGCCGCCCGTTAGTTTAGCGAAGCGGCCGGTAAAGTATGCTGATGGTGTGAAAACTCGCGTCCTCCCGGCTTTCTTCACGGCGCTCGGGCTGCTGATGGGGCAGCAAACGGCGCGCATCAAAGTGGATACGGACCGCGTGATCGGAGTGGTCGATCCGCGGCTGTTTGGAAACTTCGCTGAACACCTGGGCCGGTGTATCTACGGCGGCATCTTTGACGAAGGCAGCCCGCTTTCCGATTCCGACGGCTACCGCAAGGATGTCATGGAAGCGGTGCGTGGCCTGGGCGTTTCCCTGCTGCGATGGCCGGGCGGGAATTTCGCCTCCGGATACAACTGGAAGGACGGCATCGGCCCGCGGGATAAGCGCCCGGCGAGGCCGGAAGGGGCGTGGGGCGGAGTCGAGCCGAACCGCTTCGGCAGCGATGAATTTCTGCGGTACTGCGAACGGCTGGGAGTGCAGCCCTATATCTGCATCAATGCCGGTCTCGGGACCATCGAGGAAGCGCGGGAGTGGGTGGAGTATGTCAACGAATCACGGCATACCTACTGGGCGGATCAGCGGCGCAAGAACGGCCGCGACCGGCCCTATGGCGTGAAGTACTGGGGACTGGGCAATGAGATCGACGGGCCCTGGCAGTTGGGACACAAGAATGCCGAGGATTACACGAAATTCGCCCTCGAGGCGGCAAAGGCCATGCGGAGGGCGGATGCGTCCATTTCGTTGATCGCCAGCGGCTCGTCTGACTTTCGTGGGGACTGGGTGACGTGGAACCGCGTCGTGCTCGAGCGGCTCAAATCGGAGATAGACTATATCTCCCTGCACACCTACATCGGGAACGCTGGGAATAACTTTGAGAAGTACATGGCCGCTTCGGCGGATCTCGATGAGCGCATCGAAGTGGTCGAGGGACTCATCCGCGCGGCGCAGGCCGGCGTGGCGAATCCGCGGCCCATCCACATTGCCTTCGATGAATGGAACGTCTGGTACCGCGCGCGGGGCGGCGGCGAGTTCGCCACCGGCCGGACGCGACTCGAGGAGATCTACAACTACGAGGACGCCCTGGCGATGGGCCTGTTCTTCAACTCGTTCTTCCGCCACGCGAACATTGTCACCATGGCGAACCTGGCGCAACTGGTGAACGTCATCGCCCCCATCTTCACCAACTCGAAGGGGCTGTTTCTGCAGCCCATCTACTTCCCCATCGCGGAGTACGGCAAACAGAGGGGGAACCTGGCATTGGACGCGCTCGTGACTTCTCCTGAATACGAAGTGCCGGGCAAGGGGAAGCTGAAGTGCCTCGATGTTTCCTCGAGCTACGACACCGGGAGAAAAACGGTCTACCTGAATGTGCTGAACCGGAGCGAGAGCATGGATATCAGCGCGCGCGTCGATAACGTCGAGGGAGTGCCGGACCCACGGATCGAGGTGTGGGAGATGAACCATGCGGATCTCAAGACGGCGCATACGTTCGGCGACGATCACAAGGTGCGCCCCGCGACGCGGACGGCGCGGGTATCGCTGCGCGGCGGCGGGTTCCCTTACACCTTTCCCAGACACTCGCTGACGATCCTGAAGCTGAGACTGCAATGAAACAACCAGGCCGCGGCCGCCGGCCGGGGCGGTTGTGATATGGTCATCTCTTGCCTTCCTCAACAAAGCCAGCTCTTGTCCGTTCAATCCGCAAATGGGACCTGGTCGCGGTGGCGATCAATTCAGTAATCGGCGCGGGAATCTTCGGCCTGCCGTCGAAGGTGTACGAACTCGCGGGCACTTACAGCCTGCCCGCCTTTCTGCTGTGCGGCGTCTTCGCCGGAATGATCGTGCTGTGCTTTGCGGAGGTGGGAAGCCGGTACAGCGAAACGGGCGGCCCCTACCTGTATGCGCGCGATGCGTTCGGTCCCGCCGTGGGATTCACGATGGGATGGCTGATGTGGATTGCCCGCGTTACGGCGTTTGCGGCCAACACCAGCATCCTGCTCGGATACCTGAGCCTCTTCTGGCCGTCGCTGGCGGCCGGTCCGGCACGGCCGGCGGCGGTCTGCGCCATCACGCTCGCGGTGGCCAGCGTCAATGTAATCGGGGTGCGCGATGTGACGTTCACCACGAACATATTGACCTTCGCCAAGATGACACCCCTGGTTCTCCTGATCATCGTGGGATGCTTCTTCATTGAACCCGCGAACTTCGCCTTTGGCGCGGTGCCCGCCGCGTCAAATTTCTCGAGCGCCATGATGCTGCTGGTGTATGCCTATACGGGGTTCGAGATGGCGTTCATACCCGGCGGAGAGATGCGCGACCCGAAGAAAGACCTGCCCGCGGCCGTCTTCACCGCCATCGCGATGGTGGCGGTGATCTACATTCTGATTCAGGTGGTGTGCATCGGCACGCTGCCGGAGTTGGCGGCTTCCAACCGCCCGCTGGCGGACGCGGCCAACCGGTTCCTGGGAACCTGGGGAGCGGGGATCATCTCACTCGGCGCGGCGTTGTCGATTGCCGGGAATCTGAACATCGTGGTGCTCTCGGCTTCGCGGCTTCCCTTCGCCATGGCCGTGCGCGGCGAACTTCCGTCGTTTCTCGGAACAGTCCACAAGCGCTTCCACACCCCTTACATCTCGATCGTGCTGACGGCCGCGGTCATGGCCGCCGTCACGTTGTCGGGAACGTTTCTCTACGCGGTGACGGTGAGCACCATCGCGCGGCTGTTCATTTACGCCACGACATGCGGAGCGCTGCCGGTGCTGCGCGGGCGGCAGGGCTCCGCGCCCGCCAGTTTTCGCGCTCCGCTCGGAAGCAT